>NZ_BOSJ01000001.1 GCF_018403285.1 Paenibacillus sp. J45TS6
ATTTTATACCTTCCGATCCATTTTGATAGCGCATAACTGCTTGTAATTTTTCATCTGAACTAAACTTAGCCATATAAAAACTGCACCTCCAATGTTAGTTGATGTCTAACATTTGGGGTGCAGTTCATCCTAGGGTGGTTTTTTTATGGCTATTTTTCAGTAACTTCTACTTGTTTCGATGGCATGGAATGCATCCCTCTCGCTGTTACATGAGAAGTAACTTTATATATTCCTTCAACCGGAAACTGATAAACTGCAGTATACTTTCCCTCCCCTTCGTATGTCGCCGCCACTTCTAGTCCCATACTGCCTTCTAAAGAAATTTCAAATGTTACATCATCCGCATCATCTATGTATTCATCTTGCTGAGTAACAATGGCTTCCAATTGTACAAGGTCAGCGACCGTTACTGCTTCCACTTCAGGAACAACGAGTTCTACGTTTATGGGCTTAGGCAATTCCATTTCCGTAAATTCGTTTTCTTCCTTTTGGCATCCGCTTAATAACATAAGGAAGATCATCGTAGAACATAGTAGTACAATGAATCGTCTCATTTTTATAAATCCTCTCTTCGATTTATATGTAGATAAAAGAAAACCGCCTCTGTTTTAATCAAACAGCCAAGCGGTTCATGGAAGTAAAATCTGAATTTGTTCTTTTATGATAATAGTTCGTAAATTTCAGTAAGATGTTTAATTTCAACATCGGGGTTAAAGGATTGGTCGTTTGTTTTTTCATTACGGTTAATCCATACTGCTTTAATTCCTGCGGAAAGCGCACCCTTAATATCCGTAGTCAGCTTGTCCCCGACCATTAACGCTTCCTCAGCAGACACATCAAGCTGTGATAAGGCATGATGGAATATTGAAGCATCCGGCTTACCTTTACCAAACTTCCCAGAAATAACGATGTGATCAAAATAAGGTACCAAATTAGGAACACCATCGAGCTTCTCTTGCTGTAAAGAAGGACATCCATTGGTGAGAAGCAGCAGCTTCACTTTACCTTTCAGTTCGGTGAGAACTTCGAGAGTCTCATCATACATATAAGGACGAGATCTTCTCTCTTTACCAAATTTATCAGCTAACTCCGCACCTAGTTCGCTATCATTCACACCAAGTGCCGCAAGACCGTTCGTCCAAGCATCTTTACGATATCCGGGTACTAATTGTTCGAGCTTTCTGAATTCTGGCTGTTCCCCAGCATTAAAATTCGCCCATAGTCCCTCAAAGGGATTGATGCCAATCATTTTCGTAAATGGATATGTTTCATAAGATTCATATAGCTTTCTAGCTTCGTTTCTTACCGATACTTCAAGTTCATGAGGATCTACACCGCATTTTTTTGAGGCATAGAGACATGTTTCGTAGAAAGCTTCTTCTACACTTTTTTCATCCCATAGCAGGGTATCATCCAAGTCGAACATCACTGCTTTAATTGACATCTTGTTCTCTCCCCTTGAGTATATCGATTTATTTAGCTTCTTTAAGAGCTTTCTTATCCTCTACTGGAATCTGATGTGTCTGTGCAAAGGTAATGAGTCTTTCGCCCATTGCGTCAGTATCATACAAATTAAGCAAACGACTGAAAGCCCAGTTACTGCCTTTAGCGTTGTGTTCAATAATAATCGAACCTTTATCTACCACAATGCGTTTGATGTCTTCTGCACCAAGTGAACGTTCTCTGCTCAGCTTAATGGTCTTAATCCGTTTCTTACCTACTTTAAGATAAGGACGACGTAAGAAATACATTAGTGCTAGTCCAATATAAAGTATAAATACAAACCAATCGAAACCAGACACACCGTCTTTTGTAACACCACTGAGTGTTAGAAACATAAAAGCAAGTACGACTAGTACGAAAGGAAAGATAAACGCTCTTCCTTTGAAAATATCTTCATTTTCCATTCCGGAGCCAAGGACAGGTTGTCCCTTTTTTTTGCGATTCTTATTTACTTTTTGTTGATTCCTTTTGACTGCTCTTTCAAATGAACTTGCCATGTAAATCCCCCTTTAAAATCTGTACAATGCAGTTATTATATCATGGTAGTTATATACTAACTCTCCACTCATAACTATGATTAAACCTATACTTTTTTCACGGGAATAATATTAGTTTTAGCATAACGGAAATTCTCTTCCTTCATCTAAATTGCTCCCTTAAAAAAAGCACAATCTACTTAACTTTGCCATGTAAATAAAGGGTTGTCAAGGTATATACCTGTATGGCCAGACCTCCTTATGTAAACAACAAAAAAAGGACACAATTGTGAATTGCGCCCTTGCCGGTCATCCATTAAAAAACGATATAGACAGCATCAATGAACTGTAAATGAAAGTAGAAGTTCATTAATTAACAGATAAAATTCAAAATATAAAAAGCATCTTCCCTTACTCTACATGAGGTAAACTTAATACTTGCCCTGTTTGAATATCACTCGTTTCCATCACATTCAGCTGTTTGATTCGTTCTACATATTCCCTAGTATCCATGTGATGCGGTTTATGATCCAAAGCAATCGACCATAAAGAATCTCCTGTGGATACAACAAACTCTTGATAGGAAACAATTTTACTTGCATTGGTAAGCACCGTCATAAACCCAGTTAGACATAAAAAAGCAACACTAAGAATAATGACCAGGTGAACCAAAAAACGTCTATTATTATAAATCAATTGATGAAATAACTTACCAAGCAGAGTATGATCCTTAACTCCTTCAGTATTACTATAGATACTGTTGTATGTACTGTATTTTAGCATATATACCGTCCTCCAAACATTTGTTCTCATTTCTATATTGATCACTATAACACGAACGTGTGTTTTGTACAATAACTTTTTAGAACAATTGTTCGTCCCATTTTAGAACTAACGTTTGTACGAACGGAGGTTCTATGCTATAATTTTCCCAAACGTTATTAAGTGGAGTTGATACGGTATGTCGAAGGTGTCCAGCAGGCAATTAGCAATCTTGGAGTTTATACGAAATGAAGTTCGATTAAAAGGATATCCACCGTCCGTAAGAGAGATTGGTGAAGCTGTCGGACTCGCGTCCAGCTCCACTGTTCACGGACACTTGGATCGTTTGGAGAAGAAAGGTTTAATTCGAAGAGACCCTACAAAACCTCGTGCAATCGAGCTTTTGAGTCACGATGAGTTAGATGAGACAAGCCAATTTGCGCAGACGGTTGTCAGAGTTCCCGTCGTTGGTAAAGTAACCGCAGGTATTCCTATTACTGCAACAGAGAATATTGAAGACTATTTCCCTCTACCTATGCAATATGTTGGAGAAGAGAAGGTATTTATGTTGAATGTAGTAGGCGATAGTATGATCGAAGCTGGTATTGTCAATGGGGATTATGTCATTGTGCGTCAGCAACAAACGGCTAACAATGGAGAAATCGTCGTAGCTATGACGGAAGATGATGAAGCTACAGTGAAAACTTTCTATAAAGAAAAAGATCATGTTCGTCTTCAGCCTGAGAATCCTACATATGAACCTCTCCGGCTTACGAAAGTAACCATACTAGGTAAAGTTATTGGCCTATTCCGTGATTTTCATTAATTTTAAAAAAATAAAAATAAAAATAATTTAATTTGCACTTATATTTTTAAAGCAGAGATCTTATAACTCAGATCTCTGCTTTTCACATTTTACTCCACTACTAATCATTAGGATCAACTTACCTTACATTGATATGTCCTTCCCATTCAATCCTTACTTCATTTCCAAATTTTCTTACTTCAGTATCTATCACATTCAGTTGGCAGTCTTTTTTGGAATCATATAATCTTAATCGATATGTATCTTTCTCTTTCCGCTTTTTCCACTCCAATCCATAAAGGTGATTCTCAAAAGATGAATATAAATTATTTAGTATAAAGTCATTTAACATATCCAGCGGAAAACCCGATGTCACTTCAATGTAATTTTCAATGGTGAGATTCGTCCAACCAAAAACGAAATCATGTATTTTTTTATGATTTTTATAATGCTTAAAATTAATTTGGCAACCTTCAAATTTACCTGGAATACACTTAACAAAAGAGAATTCAACATAAGTACCATCGCTAAATGTGTCTCGTAAAATCGCCATTTCATTCCCCTTTAGATTTGAATTGATCTGTTCTGTGTCTATGTATGGAAAGTCCTTCATTCGGATCCCATTATAAGTCTGTTTAATTCACTTACAAAGTCATTCAATGAAACAAACTCAGTAATTATATAAAAGTTTGCTCTACAATTAAACGGGATGCCTATATTTTCGAAAAGATTGATCATTTTCGGTTGAAAAATCATGAAGATAATTCAAACTTCAGAGACAATTTCGAGGGTTAAAGAAAAATAAAATCTGTTACCAATACCAACAAAAAACCCTCAACGCTTAGAGCGCCAAGGGTTTTCCATTCTAGTACAGCGTCAAATATTGATCGCGTTCCCATTGATGTACTTGAGTTCTGTACATATCCCACTCAATTTCTTTCAATTCATAGAAATGAGCAAGTGCGTGTTCGCCGAGAGCATCGGTAATCACTTCACTGCGGATCAGTTCATGCAATGCTTCTTTCAGGTCAGCTGGCAAGGAAGGGATACCTTCTTCAATGCGCTCTTCTTCTGACATGATATAGATATTACGGTCAATTGGAGCCGGCAATGACAATTCACGTTTGATACCGTCAAGACCTGCTTTCAGCATCACTGCAAGTGCAAGGTAAGGATTTGCTGCTGGATCCGGGTTACGAACCTCAACACGAGTACTCAGACCACGTGATGCTGGAATACGAATCATCGGGCTGCGGTTACTTGCTGACCATGCTACGTAACAAGGTGCTTCATATCCAGGAACCAAACGTTTGTAAGAGTTCACCGTTGGATTCGTGATCGCTGCCATTGCGCGAGCATGTTTCAGGATACCTGCCATGTAATGGCGGGCTTCTTTACTGAGACCGAGTTCATCAGACTCATCATAGAATGTATTTACATTACCTTTAAATAAGGACTGGTGGCAGTGCATCCCTGATCCGTTCATACCAAATAGAGGTTTCGGCATAAAGGTTGCATGCAGACCGTGCTGACGAGCAATCGTTTTTACTACGAGTTTAAACGTTTGAATCTCATCCGCTGCTTTGACAGCTTCTTCATATTTGAAGTCGATCTCATGTTGTCCTGGAGCCACTTCATGGTGAGAAGCTTCAACTTCAAAGCCCATCTCTTCCAAAGTAAGTACGATCTCACGACGGCAGTTTTCACCAAGATCCATTGGAGCCAGGTCAAAATAACCACCTTGGTCATTGAGTTCCGTTGTCGGATTACCATTCGCATCCGTACGGAATAAGAAGAATTCAGGTTCAGGTCCCACGTTCATGGAAGTATAGCCCATTTCTTCTGCTTCTTTAAGTACACGTTTTAAAATACCACGCGGATCTCCTGCAAAAGGAGTACCATCTGGCATATATACATCACAGATAAGACGTGCAACACGGTTCTCAGCAACCCATGGGAATACGACCCAAGTGTCTAGATCCGGGTACAAGTACATATCTGATTCTTCGATACGAACATAACCTTCAATGGAAGATCCATCAAACATCATTTTATTATCCAATGCTTTTTGTAACTGGCTTACTGGAATTTCAACGTTCTTGATCGTACCGAGCAGGTCAGTAAATTGCAATCGGATAAAGCGTACATTTTCTTCTTTTGCAATACGAATAATGTCCTCTTTAGTAAAACTCACAAAATCCTCTCCCTTTTCTTCATATAAGTATCAGCTTCAATGAGTGCATGCAGGACAGCCGATCCGTTTTCTAAAGTAATATCACGATTGTTATTGCTTTAGAAAATGTTGGTTCCCCATTCATTGTCACAGGCGCACTTCCACATGTCAAGAAAGTGAACCTGGAGTCCTATTTCAACTTATCACCTAAGTTTCGGCTTAAGAAACTTACTTTTTGTTAAAGAAGCGTGACAACTCACCTTGAATTAAGGAAACCTGACCTGGACGTTTACCAGCAACCAGCTGTTGCTTGAGCATCCGGTGCAGCTGAGAATCCGACAGCTCTCTTCGTTTCACTTCGGTGTCAGGAGTAATAACCGTTGCTTCCTCTGATTCTTTTGTTACCGGGTTCATTACTTGCTTAATCCCCGCAATATTGACCCCTTTTTCAATTAAAGCTTTAATCTCAAGCAATCGTTCTACATCATTAAAAGAGAAAAGACGCTGATTTCCTGATGTACGCGCTGGGACGATTAAATTATGCTGCTCATAATAGCGAATTTGCCTTGCAGAAAGATCCGTAAGTTTCATAACGATTCCAATAGGAAATAAGGCCATATTTCTGCGGATTTCATCACCCATGTCGTTCATCTACCTTCCAAGTATTCTATATACCATCATTGTACATTTATATGATATGAAGTGTCAATGATATGTAAGGAAAACTCACAGTAAATTACGGTCTTTCATTGTTTGCAGTGCCATAAGAACGCCATATTTCACATGGGAGTAAGTAAGACCGCCTTGCATATATCCTATGTAAGGTTCTCTGATCGGTGCATCTGCTGATAGTTCAAGGCTTCCACCTTGAATAAAAGTTCCTGCTGCCATGATTACTGGATGCTCATAACCCGGCATGTCCCAAGGCTCTGGTACCACATGACTATCAATTGCCGAAGCTTTCTGAATTCCTTGTACAAAAGCAATGAGATGGTCTGGGCCGTCAAAAGAAACAGCCTGAATGAGATCGGTTCGCATCTCATGCCATGCCGGTTTCGTGACAAAGCCAACCGCTTCAAACATTGCCGCAGCAAATATACTTCCCTTGATTGCTTGTCCAACAGTGGATGGAGCTAGATACAAACCTTGGTAAATCCCTCTTGTCGTCCCAAGCATGGCTCCAACTTCGCCGCCGATTCCTGGTGCCGTGAGCCGGTAAGCAGCAAGCTGAACATACTTTTCTTTTCCGCAAATATAGCCACCGGTTTCGGCAATACCACCGCCCGGATTTTTAATAAGAGAACCGGCAATTAGATCAGCGCCTACTTCTGTAGGTTCCTTCTCTTCCGTAAATTCTCCATAACAATTGTCCACAAAAACAATGACATCTTCTTTTAACGCCTTCACTTTTTGAACCATCTCTTCGATCTGCGCCACCGTAAAAGATGATCTCCAGTCATATCCCCTGGAACGCTGAATACCGATCACTTTTGTACGTTCACCTATGGCTGCTTCCACCGCACTCCAATCAATCAGACCCTCAGCAGTAAGTGCAGTCTCCTGATACGTAATTCCAAAATCATGTAATGAACCTGTGCCATCCCCAGCTTTTCCTATGACTTTATGTAACGTATCATACGGTGTTCCTGTAATATATAGCAGTTCATCTCCTGGACGAAGCACTCCATAAAGCGCTGTAGCAATAGTATGTGTCCCCGAGGCAAAATGCGGCCGCACTAATGCTGCTTCTGCCCCGAAAACTTCAGCATATACTTCATCCAGCACTTCACGACCGCGATCATTATAAGCATACCCAGTGGAACCTGCAAAATGATAATCACTTACTTGCTTCTTCTGAAAAGCTTCAATGACTTTCCACTGATTCTTGTCGATGATCCGGTCGACTTCTCTGAGTCTACCTTCAATCTTCTCTTCAATCTCTTGCCCTAAGCGAACAATTTCTTCTGAAAAAACGGCCTTCATGTTCTTCTTCTCTCCTCATGCGTACAAATCTGACATGATATGCACTTTAGTTGTTATATCGTTATCCGGTAAAATCACGTCAAATGATTAAACTTCAATAAAATCTTTCAGCAAATATCCGTGCTTCTCATATTCCCCTTGCTGAACCTGTACTTCATATATAACATCACTTTCATCATATTCAGTATTAATTACATCACCCACACGGTAAATAACAGAAGTAATATCTCCTCTTTCTGCAGGTATGCGGAACTTCACCGTATCTCCTGCCAGTTCCTCTTGAATCATCTCGCGAATGCTGAGTAAATCCGCTTCATCAAAGGCACTGATCTTCTTATACCCTTTACCTGATGGCAACATTTGAAGCTGTTCTGGTGTACATGCATCTTTTTTATTAAATAGAACAATCTGCGGTTTATCCGCCGCTCCTAGCTCCTCAAGGATCTTGTGAACGACTTTCATCTGATCTTCTCTCATCTCGGATGATGCATCCACTACATGAAGAATAAGATCTGCTTCATTCACTTCTTCGAGAGTAGCGCGGAATGCAGCGACTAAATCATGCGGTAAATTTTGAATAAACCCAACCGTATCCGTTAGAACAATCTCCTTGCCGCTTGGAAGTTCCATCGTACGAGAAGTAGGATCTAGTGTTGCGAACAATTGATTCTCAATATACACATCCGCTGCCGTCAGTTGTTTGAGCAGGGTTGATTTTCCCGCGTTCGTATAACCAACAAGAGCAACCTGAATCACTCCGCTCTTTTTGCGGCGCTCTCTGTACAGTTTACGATGACGCGTCACTTCTTCCAGTTGACGTTTCAAATCGCTGATTCGATTACGAATATGTCTACGATCTGTTTCAAGCTTACTTTCCCCCGGTCCACGGGTACCGATTCCGCCGCCTAGACGTGATAAATTCTTGCCATGACCGGACAAGCGCGGAAGTAAATAAGAGTGCTGTGCGAGTTCAACTTGGATAATACCTTCTCTTGTATTTGCCCTTTGAGCAAAAATATCAAGGATGAGCTGAGTACGGTCAATGATCTTGAGATCAAGGCTTGCTTCCAGGTTCCTTACTTGAGCACCCGAGAGATCCTGATCAAAAATAGCTGTAGTCGCCCCGAGCTCATCCGCAACGAGTCTAAGTTCTTCCACTTTTCCTTTTCCGATAAACCATTTGGTATCCGCTTTTTCCTTGTTCTGCGAAATTACGCTAAGTACTTCAACCCCTGCTGTCTCAGCCAGTTTAACAAGTTCCTCCAGAGAATACTCTGGATTAATCCCGCTTTTTTTTACTTGATCTGTCACAAGACTAACCAAAATTGCTTTATCTTTAATATCCATATTTGTTTCGTGCGTGGAGTTTGCCATCATGTTTGCTCCTTATTATTCATATCGTTTGCTTGTATTATTGTCTTTTTATTTATTTTGTCTCAAGTTTTAAATCCTCTGTTCGTATCGTCATCAGCTCAAGCTTTCCCGGGCTTCCCGACGAATATTGATTTAGCAGCCGGACCGCCTGATGACGAATCGACTTTTCAATAATATTCCGAACATATCTTGCGTTACTGAATGCTTGAGAGGTATCATTCTTTTCTTCTAGCAAATGTTGTTTTAATTTGAGTATGGACTGCGGCATTAAAATATAATCCCGTTCTTTCGCCATAAGTTCTGATATTTGGATCAATTGATCAAGGGAGTAGTCAGGAAACTCAATCTGAATGGGAAAACGAGAAGGCAAACCAGGATTGGTTTGCATAAAAAAATCGATTTCCTCTGAGTATCCGGCCAGGATGAGGATAAATTGATTTTTGTGATCTTCCATTGCCTTTACTAATGTATCAATTGCTTCTTTACCAAAATCTTTCTCTCCACCGCGAGCCAGACTATAGGCTTCATCAATAAATAAGATACCACCGAGCGATTTTTTCACGAGATCTCGCGTTTTTTGAGCTGTATGTCCAATATATTCACCCACAAGATCGGCCCGTTCTACCTCAACCAAATGTCCTTTGGTGAGAACCCCCATCTTCTGAAATAGTTTCGCAACGATTCGCGCCACCGTTGTTTTACCTGTACCCGGATTTCCTTTAAAGACCATGTGGTAAACATGAGAGCCGCTCACAAGGCCAGCTTGGGTCCTCATCTGTGCAATTTGCAAAAACGCATAGATTTCGAACACAAAATCTTTTATACTTTCAAGTCCCACAAGTTCGTCTAACTCTTTTTGAATATCCTGGTACATGGCGAATTGAGGATTATCCTTGATCTGAGCCTGCGTTGTATCCGCCTCTGCTGCTGGGCCGCCCTGTACACTATACAAATCTGTGTGATTACGAAGCACCACATTAATCTGCCGGGAAGGTCTACCTTCCTGACCCCCTCCAGCTGCCATCGCTCTTCCATTCATCAAACGCTCACCTCTACTCTTCAGGGGCTTAACTTCCTCTACTTAAGGTATTCTAGCGAAGCGGATGTTATTAGAAGTTTTGCGAAAGTAGGTTGTTAGAAAGAGAGCACAATCTGATCCATCTTCCACTTCGAGTAAGCAAGCGTTTCTCTTATTTGGCTAGGCCAAAATGGCATGACGACGGATTCAGCTAGTGAAATCATTGGTTTATCATAATCAAGGAATGCAGCAATTTCAAGCGATCTCATACCATGAAAATCATGAGTAATAATTACCGAAGAACGGAGGCCATGTTCATTCATGATACGTTTGCTGTATAGTAAATTTTCGTAAGTACTCGTAGCTTCATTCTCTAAAAGAATATATTTAGGATCTACTCCCAGCCGAACAAGGTACTGCTGCATCCCTTCAGCTTCCGTGTATCTATGCTCAGAACTATCAAGCCCTCCGCTCACGATGAAATAAGTAAAAGTCCCTTTTTCATATAACATCAGCGCATGGTCCAATCGTTCCTGTAAACCAGGACTCGGTACATCTCCCCAAAGCGAGGCTCCAAGTACAATTCCGACATCTACCTTTTGTCCGCTTATATTTGATTCGCTTGGCGTAAGAATTCTCCACTGGGTATACCCGATCCAAAGTATAAAGAGAACAGCCAACAAGAGGATTATCTTAAAAAATCGCTTTCTAGCTTTCGTGGCGTAGATAACATCTTTTATTCTTTGTCTCTTTCTTATCTTCTCTATCTTCATGTCTACTCCTTAAAGTCACCATTTTCAAATAAATTCGCCCGATCTTCCAGGGACATTTTGAAATAAGGAAAGGAATGAGCATCGATCGTCTGAAGAAGATACTGAGCCGTTCTCGTTGATAATTCATAATCTGCTGTTGTGATGTGGCCTTTCTCCAGTGCATCATCCAGTTCATCTTCGTCCAGCAAAAATATTTCTCCATCTTTGAGGACAATCACATCGAGATATAAATCATCAAACCAAGGTACTCCTTGATCCGTAATCCCCTGATTACGACATGTATCAATGTACCATTCAACAATTTGATCCTCATCATCAAACATAGCTGTCACAACATAATGTTCGTCTTTGGGAAAATACTGAAGCCAAGAGTAGCCTTTATCTGCAGTACAAAACGTGTATCCACCATAAGTCTTCCACAGCGGTTCCTTCAAATCATGAATCGTATAAAGGGATAAATATCCTGTGAATTCTTCGCTCTCCACATATCGGCAAGCAAATTGCCGATTGGTAATTCTTCGCCAATTGGCTCGATCTCCGAATTTTCTTTTCATCCTCATCCCTCTTCATTCATTACTCACATCCATAGTAGGATGCCTTTCATTATGGATAAAGTGATCCCTTCACTACATCCAAGTTCTTAATTCATATAATTTCATATCTCAATCAAGAACGATCTACAAGGTATTTACAGCTTACCATATTTAAGATATACACTCAAAGTCGCTTCCCATAGAACAGAAAGAAGCCAGCAGGTGTCATCACCTGCTGGCTTCTTTTGAATTAAAATGATTTATTTAGGGTGTAGTTCCATCTTGTTTATTTGTATCGGCTTGAGGAGTGGTAGCTCCATTAGTAGAAGGAGGGGTTTCACTAGCAGGAGGAACCGTTTCCTCTGGAGTGGTAGTTTCATTTCCCCCACCAGATTCGCTGTTATCACCACGATCAGGGGTTTCCGTTTCTCCGCCGCCACTTTCATTTCCTGCATTATTTCCATCACTATTGCCGTTGGCGTTACCGTTACCGGTGCTGCTGCCATTCCCGCTACCATTACCATTACCATTTCCTTCATTAGTTCCATTACCCGTGCCATTTCCATTACCATTTCCGTTATTTTCACCATTATCATTACCATTCTGGTTTTCGCCAGTGTTTTCATCTTCCTCATCAGGAATGGTTTCTGGCTGCTCTGGCTCTTCTGGTATTACCTCTTCTGCTTCAATGAAGAGAGTAACTGTATTCGACGGAGCTGAGTCTTCTCCGTTCACTGGGTTAATGGCTGTTACATAGTACTCATAAGTGAGCCCCGGTAATGCTCCCGTATCGGTTGCACTTGTTTCTGAGATTCCATCCTGGATCCGGGTAAATGAACCTTCTGAAGATTCTTTACGATACACGCGGTACTTCTCACCCTCTGCCGATGAACCTTTCCAGCTAAGAGATACCGCTTTTTGGTTAACATCATACGAAGCACTCAGACCGCTGACGGATACATCTACTTCCGGTTCTTCTACCGGTGGAGCCACTGGAGTGTCAGGAATTTCATTCTTTGGTGTAAAGAATTCTTTCCGTTCTACCCCTTCCAGTGCCTTTTCCATAACTGTACTGAAGAAGGTAGCAGCAAGTTTACTGCTGTTTTTCAGCATGTGTTCTGAGTCTGGTTCGTCATACCCCATCCATACGGCTGCCGTATATTCCGGTGTATAACCAACAAACCATACATCACGGTTTGCACTGTTTCCAGAAATACCGCTTTGGGTCGTACCTGTCTTACCAGCAACTGGACGGCTCAGTCTAGCACTTGTACCTGTCCCACTGTTTACTACTTCTTGCATCATTTCAGTCATCTGATAAGCTGTTTCTTCGCTCATCACTTGTTCTTTATCATCTTTATGCTCATAGATTGTTTTGCCATCACTATTTACGATCTTCGTAATTGCATAACCTTCCTGGTATTGACCGCGATTGGCAAATGCGCTGTAGGCTGCAGCCATTTCCAGTGTATTCGTCCCTTTATTCAGACCGCCGAGCGCCATCGAAAGGTTACGATCATCTTCGGTCATCGTAATACCAAGTTTTTTAGCAAAGTCGTAACCTGTACCTACACCAATTTGGTTAAGCAACCAAACTGCAGGGATATTCTCTGATTTTGTAATCGCATCTGCCATTCCAATGGTGCTGGAGTATCCGTGCAAGTTCTTCGGACAGTAATTACCAAAACATTGCTGTTCATTACTCAAACTAGAGTTTTTCGTAAATTTCCCTGTCTCAAGGGCTGGTGCATAAGATGCAATCGGTTTAAATGCCGATCCCGGCTGACGATAACTGCTAGTTGCTCGGTTGAAGCCTTGACGCTGATAATCGCGTCCTCCTTGAAGAGCAACGATACTTCCTGTCTCATGATCCATAATAACCATAGATCCTTGAACTTTCTCATCATCAGGACTATCTTCAAACAGATCATCGTTTTTGAAAGCTTCTTCGACCGCTTCCTGAGCCTGCGTACTCATCGCTGTATAAATCTGATATCCGCCAATATTCAAATCATCGGTAGTTTTGCCTGTTACCTCTTCGGCTTCTTTCAGAACATAGTCGACATACGAATCATATTTACGTTCTTCTTTTGGTCTTTCGTATGTGTACTCAACTTCCTTCGCTTCTTCCATCTCTTCCTTCGAGATATATCCTTGTTCATACATCAGATCAAGAACTACACCCCGGCGTGCTTTGGAATCGATTGGGTTTCCTGAAGGATTATAAGCAGACGGCCCTTTTGGAATAGCAGCCAGTGTCGCGATTTCCCATAGTTCCAGTTTCTCTAGATCATCTTTACCAAAATAAAACTGCGAAGCTGCTTTAATTCCATACTCCTGATATCCAAACCACACACGATTCAAATACATGGTAAGGATCTCATCTTTGGTATACTTCCGCTCAATCGCGAGAGCAATAGACACTTCTGTAGCTTTACGGAAGAACGTTTTATCCCGAGTTAAGAATACGTTCTTCGCTAACTGCTGGGAAATTGTACTGCCCCCTTCAACTAATGAACGCGCCATAACGTCTTTTACCGCCGCACGGGCAATGGACCATAGATCTACACCATTATGTTCATAAAATCTGCGGTCCTCTGTAGCGACAAATGCATCTTTTACGAGCTGAGGAATTTCATCTTCTTTAGCTGGTTCCCAGTTTTCTATCGAAAGCTCACTAATCTCATTTCCTTCTGAGTCATATACTTTCGATGTTTCGTTCACAGTCATCTTATCTAGGTTTGCAGTTAAAATGCGTTCTCCACTAACCATGATGAACAAGTACCCAGCCAGTGCAATGAATATGGCAAAAGCTGCGGTGAAAAATAAAGTCCAACCTACGCGTTTACGTGTAAATTTCTTCTTCTTAGATCCGGCTTTCTTATCGCTTGGTTTCTTTTTATTATTCTTATTGTTGCGATTGCCGGATCTGGACAGTGTATCGTTTGACATGATACCTCCCTGACTCCTTTTTCGGTACGCATAATGCATGCTACCTTATGTCTTTTTCTTTAGTATTTGTAGAAACATGGAAAAATACCGCAGGAAGTAAAAGAACAACCTTTACAGGTTGCTCCGCCAATTCCTTATCACTATTAACGATTTCATTTTAAGAAAGTTTCATGCTTTATTCTTCATTGTTTCCATTTTGCATCAGTGAAATGTTGCGCTGAGGTGTAAATGTGGATATGGCATGCTTATAGATCATTTGTTGGCGTCCGTCACTATCGACAACTATCGTATAATTATCAAATGCCTTTACCGTACCTCGAATTTGAAAACCGTTGACTAGAAATATGGTTGCTGGAATATTTTCTTTCCGCATTTGATTCAAGAACGTATCCTGGATGTTGATGGACTTGGTCATTTAGCCGTACCCCCAATAATTCTATTAGATTGTTTTGAAGATGATGTTACTTCAAATTCAGCTTTTCAGCTATTATATCACGTATCATAGCGAAACTCGTAGAAAAATTTGCAGTATCCGTCATATCCACCCAATGAATATCTTTCATATGTCTGAACCAGGATAGCTGTCGTTTGGCGAAGCGACGCGTATCTCTCTTCAGTTCACTTACTGCGGTTTCTAGCGGAACTTCTCCTCGAAGATAAGAAGCTATCTCTTTGTATCCGAGACCTTGCATAGAAATGCAGCCTGGTCCCACACCATGGTCTAGCAGCGCAGCTACTTCCTGTACTAAACCTTCTTCCATCATTTCATCAATACGGTCTTCAATACGTTTATATAGCATTTGTCTATCCATTGTCAAACCGACGATACATAGATCATACGGAGATTCCTTTTTTTGTGCTGCAAGCTGATCGGATTGTCTCATGCCTGTCATATGATAAATTTCAAGCGATCTAATCACACGTCTAACATCATTAGGGTGTAATCTTTCGGCACTCGGCGGATCAATTTCTCTTAATTTTTCATGGAGTTTCTCAGGTCCGTGTACATCCGCATAATCAAATTGTTCCTTACGGAATTCTTCATCAGAGCCCACTTCCGAGAATTGAAAATTATAACAGACGGATTCCACATAAAGTCCTGTGCCTCCTACGATAAAAGGCAACTTTCCTCTCGCATGAATATCTTCGATCAAGTGACGGCAGTTCTCTTGAAATTCTGCTACCGAATAAGGATAGTCAGGCTCATGAATATCAATGAGATGATGGGGAATTCCATTCATTTCTTCTGGTTTAATCTTCGCTGTTCCGATATCCATCTGCCGATATACCTGCATAGAATCACCTGAAATGATCTCGGCATTAAATGTTTTGGCCAGTTCTATACTCATTTTTGTCTTTCCCACCGCTGTAGGGCCTACAAGGACAAGCAGCTTGGGCTTATTGCTCATTGTCAAGTTCTATCACTCCGTACACTATTTTCGACCTCGAACGATCGGGTTCACGAAACCCAAGTCTTGTAAATTCGTCGCTTCCGGCTTTTTCTTTCATTACGATTCGCTTTCTTGCGACCCTGCGTGCCTCTATTATACTCTCTAACTGCAGCGCAGCACTATTTGCGAATGGACGAAGCGGCTTTATTCCGCTCGAATCCAGCATCGGCTGACGAAACATAGGGTCGAAATAAATAACGTCAACGCTCTTATCTTCCATCTGCTTGAGCAAACTCAGGTGATCACTATGTTTTAGTTCAATCGATCTTAAGGCCTCATTTACCTCAGGCTTGCCTGTACGGTAGTACTTCATTCCTTCGAGTAATAAGGTATATAAGGAATGCGAGCTTTCACAAGCAATAACGTGACCGCTTTTTCCAACAGCTACAGCAAAAACCAGGGCATCCGTACCTAATCCGGCTGTGCAATCAAGCACGGTATCTCCTTCCTTGATGTCACCTGCCGTGAGCATCGGATCACTTTCCCCCCGTAGAATCCGCTTCGCTCTGACATACCCCATACTCGGGTGAAAAGAAAGCTCTGGCTCGTTTTGGCGGTTAAGACGTGCTCCTTCCTTTACGACCACAACAATCTCATCATCCTTGTACTCTTCTGCAAGCCGGGCTAGAGACGTTTTATTTCGCGGGACATATAAAGATCCAGTGGCTTCTGCCAACTCCATTGCTCGTTTCACTAGATCCCCATTTTTTGTTTCCCCAGTTGTAATTAACATAATTTCTCCGTTCCTTATTCCAATTTACATAACTCTTTTAAACATTTTTTCTAAATCATACGTTGAAAAGGAAACGACTATAGGTCTTCCATGTGGACATGTGTATGGCTGCTTACACGCAGCGAGTCTTTGAAGCAAGACCTCGGCTTCTTTTTCAGTCAATTTTTGATTTGCCTTAATTGATGCCTTACATGAACACATAATAGAAGATGCTTCCCGCAGTTTTGATAAGTCAATGGACCTTTCCGATAACACCCATTCTGCCATTTCTAGAATAATTGATTCTTCACTTCCTTTTGGGAACCAGTAAGGGTAGGAAGTAACACGAAAAGTCTGCCCTCCAAAATGCTCCAGATATACACCTGCTTTCTCAAACCACGGAAGCTTCGTTTTCAGCTGTTCTGTTTCTGAAGGGGTAAACTCAAGGGTGATCGGAAGCAGCAGCTCCTGAGATGCCTCTACTGGATTACCAAACTGCTTATAATAAAACTCATAATTTATTCGCTCATGAGCAGCATGCTGATCGATCAAATAAAGCCCGCTATCATTTTGCGCTATCAAATACGTTCCGTGATGTTGACCAATCAGAGATAGTTCTGGAAACTCAGGAAGCTCTGGTCTCTCCGAAGACTGATGATGAGGATCGTCTGGTTTGTTACTTTTGGATGCAGCGATATCACGATAATAGTCTTTAAAGGACTTATTGAGCTGAGATTGTTTTACTTGTTGACGCTCATTTCTCACTTCTGAAGAAGCTTCTGAATAATTAAAGGGTGAAAGACGCTCCTGCTTCCCATCCGGCTGAATGTAGTCTTCATCAAGATCATCTTTCAAACCTTTGGAAGGAAGTATCTGATCCTTAGCCTGAACCTGCCCATCATAATGAACCGCGCTCTCTCTCATTTCAGTAGCAGGTAACTCTTTTTCTTCAGAAAAAGGTAACTGCTTCGCAAAAGAACCAGAGAACTGCTTGGTTTCCGCACGATCTTCAATCTTTCCTCTTGGAAAATGGAATTGTTCCTGCACAATAGAAGTGCTGCCCGGCTTACCAATCGTTTGCTTAACCACCTGCGGTATTAACACTTCCTGCCGCAGAGCAGCATGTACAATCTCCTCTACAAAAGCGTAAAGTTCAGCTTCTTTACTAAATCGCACTTCGAGCTTAGCTGGATGCACGTTCACATCAACTAGCGACGGATGCATCTCAAGCTGTAATACGGCCAGCGGGAACCGATTAATAGGTAGTAGTGTATGGTACGCCTTAAGAAGCGCTTGGTTCAGTCCATAGTTTCTAATATATCTTCCGTTTATAATCGTTGATATTCCGTTACGGTTGGCTCTCGTAAAATCGGGCCGACTCACAAATCCGCTAATCTTATAATCCAGGTTTTCTCCGTTTACCGGGAGCATGGTTTTGGCCGCAGAAGTTCCGTATATGGCAGCAATCACCTGAACTAAGTCTCCGTTTCCAATCGTCTGCAGCAGCATATTCCCATTATGTCTTAGGGTAAATGCGATATCGGGATGCGACAACGCCATACGGTATATCGCATCTGAGATATGACCGAGCTCTGTCTGGATGGTCTTCATATATTTCAGTCTTGCTGGTGTATTATAGAAAAGTTCTTCTACCGTAAAATCAGTACCTTGAGAAGCGGTGATATCTTCATGCCTTATTAATTTACCGCCTTCAATTACAATCTCTCTACCCCGCCCATCGTCCTTATTCGAGCTGACAAGACGAACTTTAGACACGGCTGCAATACTCGGAAGTGCTTCTCCTCGAAATCCTAAACTCGTAATTTCAAACAGATCTCTGCCATTCTCGATTTTACTTGTTGCGTGACGGTAAAAGGCGGTTTCCATATCATCGGGATCTATGCCGCCGCCGTTATCCGTGACACGAATCGTTTGAAGTCCCCCTTCATAGACAGAGACGTCAATTCGAGTACTGCCTGCATCGATCGAATTTTCTACAAGCTCCTTTACTACAGAAGCGGGTCTTTCTACAACCTCACCTGCAGCAATCTGGTTTGCAATATGTTCATCCAGGACATGAATTTTAGCCACCTTTTAACCCTCCCTTTATTTCAAACTATATTTTAAATTATAGATCATTTACTTTCATTTTCAGGTCATTCACAAACTGCATTGTTTCCAGCGGGGTCATATTCATTAAATCCGCTGTTTTTAGTTTCTTGATGATTTGCTTCACAGCTGGATCTACCTCTGAGTGGGTTGCTTTTTTCTTCGGTATCATGTCTTCTTCATCAAAAATCGAAAGCTGAACTACTTCTGTATCTTGCGTATTCTCTTCCGCTGTCTCGAATAGCGGTGATTCCATGACATATTCATCTGTCTTACGTCCATCCAGCTCGGATTTTAGATCAGAATGCGTGTTATCCTCAGAAGTTGCCGCGCTTTGTTCTCTGCCAGCAGCAGACTCTGCCTGTGCATTCTTCTCATGATCATGCTTGTCCATCGTACCCATCGTCTCATGAATGAGACCCTTTGCTCGCTCGATAATTGAGCCAGGCAGACCTGCAAGTCTAGCTACATAAATACCGTAACTGCTGCTCGCAGCCCCCGGAATTAATTTGCGCAGGAACTGAACTTCATCTTCTTTCTCCTGAACTGCCATCGAGTAGTTGCGAAGAGAAGATAGACTATCCTCCAGATGAGACAGCTCATGAAAATGAGTCGATACAAGCGCCTTACAACCAATATGATCATGCACATATTCAATCACAGACTGAGCAATGGCCATTCCTTCACTTGTAGAGGTACCCCGGCCAAGCTCATCAATAATAATTAAACTCCGCGGTGTTGCTTTTTCTGTCATGATCTGAATATCAGCCATTTCAACCATGAATGTACTTTGACCTCCAATGAGATCATCACCTGCGCCAATTCTTGTAAAAATCCGGTCCATAATCGGAACTTCTGCCTGCGCAGCAGGTACAAACGAACCCATTTGCGCCAAAATTGAAATCAAAGCAACCTGCCGCATATAGGTGCTTTTCCCTGCCATATTAGGTCCAGTGATTAGCAAAATACGCGGATCTTCTTGTTCCATCAAGGTATCATTAGCCATAAACGATCCATCTCTCATGACGGATTCTACGACAGGGTGTCTGCCTTGCTTAATCTTCATATTAAATGCATCCGTAATAACAGGCTTTACAAAACCTCGTTCCGCACTCACCGTAGCAAGGGATTGATAGACATCAATCTCTGCGACTTGTTCAGCGAGACGCTGAAGTCTTTTTATTTCACCTGCCAACTTATCCCGAAGTTCAATGAATAGAGAATACTCTAGTCCTACCATTTTTTCTTCGGCTTCAAGAATCAGTGACTCCTTCTCTTTCAGCTCCGGAGTGATATAACGTTCCGCATTCGCAAGCGTCTGCTTCCGCTCATACCTTCCTTCTGGCAAGGAAGCAACATTCGATTTGGTCACTTCAATGTAATAACCGAATACTTTGTTGTATCCGATCTTAAGAGAGCGAATACCTGTTGCTTCACGCTCTCTGGCCTCAAGTTCAGCAATCCAACGTTTCCCGTTCACACTCGCATAACGCAGCTCATCAAGATGTTCATGATACCCTTCACGAATCATTCCCCCGTCCCGTACGGAAACGGGCGGCTCCTCCACGATAGCTTCCTCGATCAGTTCCTTTAGGTCAGAACAGTGATCTAAGGAACTCGCGATCTTCTGCAATGTTTCAGATGGAGAGTTCAGACATAATTCAATCAAAGCAGGAACCCTTGTAAGTGATACTTTTAGTGCATTCATATCCCGGCCGTTCGCATTCCCAAATGCAATCCGTCCGACTAGGCGTTCCAGATCATAGATTTCTTGCAGCTGCTCCCGAATATCCTGACGTAAGATAAACTGATGATACAACTTGTCTACCGCTTCCAGACGCTCTTCAATTTTGTTTTTTTGCAAAAGAGGTTTATCGATCCAGCGGCGGAGCATTCTTGCACCCATGGAGGTCTCCGTCTTATCAATGAGAGACAGAAGGGAGCCTTTCTTCGACCGATCGCGCACCGTTTCTACAAGTTCTAGATTCCTTCTAGTAAAAGGATCAAGGATCATATAGTTATCAGGTTCATAAGTCGATACCTCTGTAAGCTGACCAAGAGAGCGTCTTTGCGTCTCATGAAGATACGAGAATAAAGTCGCGAGACAGTGCTGACGTTCTTCACCAAGTCTTGCCCATACCGTTTCTCCAAACTGCTCAATAACGAAGTCAGCTTTATTCTTCTCATATTCCGTATAGGTAACAGGACGATTCCCCGTCATCAGTTCACTCTTTACCGTATGGAGAAGGGCTGCGTCACCAAGAATCTCTGACGGTTCATAAATCCCAATTTCATCTTTTAGCCACTTTTCAGAATAAAGGGCTGATGTTAAATAAAGTTCGCCCGTAGATAGATCACATGCGGAAATGGCGATCATTCCGTTTTTCTGTGTGAGGCAGACCATATAGTTATTGCTTTTATCGCCAAGCGTCTTGCCTTCCATCACGGTTCCCGGCGTAATGACACGCACAATTTCCCTGCGTACCATCCCTTTTGTTGTTGCCGCATCTTCCATCTGTTCACAGATGGCTACTTTATATCCTTTTTCAATCAAACGATGAATATAGTTATCAGCAGAGTGATAAGGCACTCCGCACATCGGAATTTTTTCACCTACTCCGCCTTCCCGGCCGGTAAGTGTAATCTCTAGTTCCTTAGCGGCAAGTATTGCATCTTCAAAAAACATTTCATAAAAATCGCCTAAACGAAAAAAAAGAAACGCATCTTGCGCTTGCTCTTTTACTTTCAAATATTGCTGAATCATCGGCGTATATTGTGCCATGATATTTATCCACTCCTGCTACACGTTGTAAAGCTTACATATCTTTTATCTAAGATACGGCTTTCTATCGTTCAGATCTCTATTATAACAAAAAGACTAAGCATGTCATGGCTCTAGCGGAATATTCCACAAAGGCCGGATATCCCTTGTTTCATCCCACGTCTTTCCTTCATATAAGGCAGACACTAGCGGACTTATATATTTATGAAATTTGCGGTATTCAGGAAGGAGAATCATTTCTTGCAAAAGGGGCTCCATAACAGAACGCAGCAAAACCTGGTCCCCTTCATAAAAAGCTGCATGGATCACTGGCTGATCCAGCGGCCGCAGGTTTAGTCTCCGGTACTGAGAAGCAATAAGTCCTGCCATAGCCACGACCCCTTTTGCGATCATGGGAGAGACTAGAAAGCTCGGCAGCGTACGATATTCAAATCCTCCGTAGGGCTGAACTCGAAAATCTCCCAGGTATCCATAACGAGGCCTTCTTCCGGCACTTCTCGGATCTTCCAGTATAGCAACAGGCAGCGCTAAATAATTGTCGAGTGCTCTTAGGAGCTCAAAGCTAAGCACCACCCGGCTAAAATGTACGTGTCCCCCTAGAGGAATCCCTTTTACAGGCATTCCTCCTGCACACCAGATTAAAGAACGATCAGTAATTAGGGAAGAAGCCGTACGAAACGCATGCATAAGGTGTGTTATGAGTTCTCTCGGTTCCGCACTCGGACTTGGACGGAGTTCGGCTACAGGATAAACCCTTCTTCCTTCCCGAGAAATCGAGTCACATCCCGCTTCTCCCTGACGATCCAAAAACTGAGAAGCAGGAACCATAGATCTGTCTTCACGTAATAGTAAAAACTCAGGGTCCATACCAAGTACCGGTACAGTGCCCGCTTCTACTTCTGCTTCCAAAGCGAGTTCTGTTTCCCTTACAGCCTGTTCGTACATCTGACGAATGTCATCACTTAGGAGCCAAGGATAATCGTTGACACTCGTAACGACAGCTCCTTTCTCCGATGCTTCCAGCACAATCTCTGCGTGCACTAAATTCAGTGCATATGCTGCCTTTACAGCGGCACGCTCAATTCTTCTATAACGGGACGTTTCTTCTATTTTTAGTACGGATATCTCTTTCACTTGTTTTATTCCTGTGTATACTACCTTCCGAACTCGCAATGCCTTCAGCTGACTAACTAGCACTTCATAATATACTTTAAAATGATTTTCTTGCTCTCTATGTATAGAGAGGGCGGAACCGAGACCCGAACGTTTTAGTCTCGCAGTTCGTTCTGCGATAGACATCTGCTCATATAAAGGCAAATTCCGGATTACTGCCATCCCGCTTCCACCCTTCTCCTTCAGGCTAAAAAAAATAAAAAAAGGAGGGCTGCCGCCCTCTACGCCGAAGAGTTCGGCGCATATGATGCACTATACAGATCGAAAAAGCAATTACAATTCATCATCCAGTGAGTCTGGATCAAGTTCATCAAAATCTGCTTCGACTGTACCAAAATCATAATCTTTGTCATCGTCCCCACAGCCATGAGGACTAACAAGCACATTGACTTTAGTTTCGGCAATCAGTTCGACGGCGAATTCGCGTTCCACCCGAATAAGTACACTCTCACCATTTGAAGATACACTTGCTTCTACGCAGCTCGGCTCCTGTGTTGACTCCGCAGAAACCTCTACAGTAGAAGCACGGTGTTTCGGATCAAGGTACGACAGTGGAACATTCTCTACATAAGACACTGTTTCCTTAGCAACGTCGGTTTGAGAGTTTTGGTCATAAGAATACCAAATATTGATATCGTAAGTACCAATCACTTCAATTCCGTCACCAGCCGCAACCGCCTCGTACTCGTGATTTATAATCCATGCACCTAAAATACTGGTAGGATTATGTGGCGGAGTCACAGTATGTGTTACGGTAGAGAACTTACGACCTTTGCCGCAGATCGCTTTCGTTATAATCTCTCTACATTGTTGTTTATGACCTAATGACATCTTTGAACCTCCTCCATACAATCATTCCATTTATATGTATGCAGGACATGGGCATTTGTTGATTGATTAAGTCACTTATTTTTTCTATTAATAAAAGATTTATTTATAAAAAGCTATTCTCCTTTTGCTGACACGGAAAAGGAGCTTTATCTTTTTTCGCAATTTTTAAATATAATCCAAGTTCTCTGCACAGTTGTCTAATCGCTGAACGTATTTCAAATTCCTCCCTTGTGGTTGGAAGGTCCATAACGCGAAACTGTTCTTCCATCTCTTGCAACAGTTTTTCGGTACGTCCCGTATAGAACTCGGTATGAACATCGGCGCTTAGCTGATCAAATAATTCTGCTACCATCTCGGCATGTGTCATCGTTGTATATACTTGTGATATCAGATGCATCATATGCTGAATTGAATCTAGCTGCGTCTTTCGCATGTAAAAATAAACCGTCCATTCTTCGTTTGGATGAATAACCTGATTTTCGAGATACATTTTAGAAGCTGCAATTCCGCTTGATATCACTTTTTCTGCTTCAATAATCTCTTTCCCGCCCCAAACATAAGAAGGATCCTTTAAGGTGTTAGCAAATTCCTTGAAAATCACAGAAAATAATGCATCAATGTCGTGTCTTATGTTTAATAGTTTATTATCCGGTTTCGGCATGTAAGCCATATTCACAACCATAGCCGAACCCAGACCAATAATAAGCATCAGAATCTGAACTCCGATGACTTCAAAACTGATCTCCCCTCCGTTAAATACCCGAAATACAACAACAGAGCCGGTGACGATGCCCTCTTTAAACCCTGCTCGTACAATCGCAGGAAAAGCGGTTAGTATATATGCTGCCAGCACCCAGTAATGAAATCCCAATACTGCAAACAGAACAGATGCAAAAAGAAGCCCGACTACCGACGCGAAAAAACGTGCCGAAATGGTTTTCAGGCTTCTTTTGCGAGTTACGTCCACTCCAAGTATAGCGAGTAGACCTGCCGAGGTCGGACTATGCAAGCCCGCCGCATCAGCAATCAGAACAGCCATAAGAGCTGCAATAGCTGTTTTAATAACGCGAAACCCCATGTATGATATCTCTCCTCTATCTCTATCGGCAATCTAGGTTCTACACGAATGCAGACAACCTTGTTATTACCCAAACGGATCGTAGGTATTTATCGTACATGATTTTTGTTAGCCGAACAATGTAACTTATTCGGGTGACGCTAAATCTACATATTTCCGTGTCTTTTTTACATTATTTGTTCCATTCGTGCTATAATTCACGGCCTCCCATCAGTTTACGTTCAAGCCAGGCTACAAGTTGGTACATCATCGTAGCAACAACGGCGATGACGATAAGACTCGACATGACGAGCGTAAAGTTAAATACCTGAAAACCATAAATAATGAGATATCCAAGCCCTTCCTTCGCAACAAGAAATTCTCCGACGATAACCCCGATCCAAGCAAGCCCCACATTCACTTTTAAAGTAGAGACAATCGCCGGAAACGAAGCAGGAAAAATAACTTTTCGAAAGATTTGCTTGCGGTTTGCTCCAAAAGTACGAACAACCTTCACATAATTCGGATCTACTTCATTAAAGCTGTTATACACAACGAGCGTTGTAATAATGACGGTAATGGAGATGGTGGTCATGATGATCGCGGTAAAACCAGCCCCAAACATGACGATAAAGATGGGCCCGAGGGCTACTTTAGGCATACTATTAAATACAACGAGGTATGGATCAAGAACCTTGGACAAGAAAGGGGACCACCAGATCAAGATGGCAATGAGCGTTCCTAGAATAGTTCCAAGCAGAAACCCAACCACCGTCTCAAATACCGTAACGGATAAGTGACTCCAAATTTCACCGCTGGCTACATCCTTACCAAGCTGTCCAAAGATTTTAGAAGGATAACTGAAGAGCAGTACATCAATCCATTTCATTCTTCCAGCGACTTCCCACGTTAGAAACATGATAATGAGAATACCAATCTGGGTAAGACTGACTTTTCGGCGCAAGGATTTTCGTTTGCGATTGTACTGACCATGAATTTGCCCAAGCCAGTCCTGCCCTTGAGATGGATTCAAACCTTCTTGCTCCTTCATCTGTTATCCTCCTTTCCATCTGTGTCTTCCAGTTCTCTCCATATCTCATTAAATAGTTCATTAAATCCTGCCTGTTCCCGCGCATAAAAAGGCTGCGCCTTTCGAATTTCATCTGGAATCAGGAATGTTCTGCGAATTCTCCCCGGATTTTTATCGAGTACAATCACTTTATCACTTACAGCAATCGCTTCAGATAAATCATGTGTTACCAGGATCGCCGTCTTCCCCTGTTCTCGGAGTATGTCAGAGATCAGATCTTCAAGTTGAAGTTTCGTTTGATAGTCTAGTGCTGAAAAAGGTTCATCCAGCAGGAGCAGGTCAGGGCTTGTTGCCAACGTTCGCACAAGTGCTACCCGCTGGCGCATCCCCCCTGATAAGGACGAAGGGTAGAGGTTTTCTGTCCCTGCGAGGCCCATATTCGCGAGCATCTCGCTTGTTTTTTGCGCAGAATCTTTCGTAAGCTGTCCTGTAATTTCAAGACCAATGAGTATATTCTCCCTAATGGTCCGCCAGGGATACAAGTAATCCTGCTGCAGCATATATCCAACCTTGGGGGAGGGGGACTTGATCACATCGCCAGATAACCTGACTTCTCCTTTTGTAGGAAAGAGAAGTCCTGCGATCATAGAGAGTATCGTTGTTTTGCCGCAGCCGCTTGGACCGACAAGACTAATGAACTCGCCCTCATTTATCTCTAAATGAAGTGATTCAATGGCGAGTTTTGCTTCTCTCTCGGTCACATAGACATGGGTAATATCCTTCATCTCTATTAAATTCATTTACTCACTTCCTTTGATAAAAAGGCTTCACTTGGAAGAGATAACGTCATTTGCAAAATCGTTATTCACAATGGCAGAAGCGGGAACTTCCTCTTTCAGCTCTCCTGCATTTTTCATAACTGCAAGCAAGTTATTCCATTCTTCCTCATCAATGATTGGGTCAGTGGCATAAGTTTCTTGAGCTTTATATCGCTCTATACTGCTGGTAACTATCGATGGATCTGCATCTTTAAAATAAGGCATGATCACTTCCGCAATTTCTTCGGATGAGTGCTCATTCACCCAAGTCTGTGCTTTATGAAGACCTCTAGTGAATTTGGTTACCGTCTCTTGGTTCGCCTTTATATAGCTTTGCTTTGTCATAAATACCGTATAAGGCAAATGTCCGCTCTCCACCCCGAAAGAAGCCACTACTTTCCCTCTACCTTCCTTTTCAAAGATGGATGCCTGCGGTTCAAAAAGCTGCACATAATCTCCAGTTCCCGAAGCAAAGGCAGCTGCAATGTTTGCAAAATCGATATTTTGGATCAGCGTCAAATCCTGGTGAGGATTGATCCCTTTTTTACCTAGTGCAAACTCTCCCGCCATCTGCGGCATGCCACCTTTTCTCTGGCCGAGAAATTCACTATTTTTAAGCTGCGACCAGTCAAAGTCACCTTGCTGGTCTCTTGCGAATAAGAAGGTTCCATCGGTTTGCGTTACTTGGGCAAAATTAATGACAGGGTCTTCTGCTCCCTGCTGATATACATAGATCGACGTTTCCGCCCCAACCAAGGCTATATCAATGGATCCTGCCAAAAGAGCAGCCATTGTCTTGTCTCCACCAGCGGTCGTTTGAATCTCTACATCAAGTCCTTCTTCCTTAAAAAAACCTTTAGCGACAGCTACATATTCCGGTGCGTAAAATACGGAACGAGTAACCTCTCCTACTCTTACCTTTACATCCCCGCTGCTTTTTCCGCCCGTACACCCGCTCATAACAACACTCAACAGGAGAACCGGCAGCACAAGCAGCTTCCACCATCCTTTTCCTTTCATCTTAGAACCCTCCCCTAAGTAAGCAATGCAATTTATGAGTATACGTATGCAATGAACTTACAAATGGTTAATGAATTCGGGAGATCATCGCGCCCGTTTCCATATATTTTACATCGTTATGTAAAAAAAGCTGACAGGTCATAATGACCGTCAGCTTTGTTTTCTATTTTTTAAAAGCGAAGTGAATTCATTTCAATACATTTCGTTGCTTTCATCAGAACGATATTTCAAGTATATCTCTCTCTATCTAAGCTCTATAAAGAATAGATCTCTTTATATTTATTCTCTAAATAATCTGCAAGGTAATCTGGATTCAGCTCTTCTCCCGTAATAGCAAGAATGAGTTCAGAAGGTTTACGGGATTTACCGTATTGATATACTTTTTCAGTAAGCCATTCTTTAATCGGTGAAAGATTTCCTTCTCGAAGATAACGATCAAATTCTGGCATTTCTTTTCGCATCGTGTTAACGATCTGTGCAGCATACATATTCCCCAGTGAATACGACGCAAAATAACCAAAATCTCCACTCGACCAGTGTACATCTTGCAAAACACCCAATCCATCGTGAGGAGGTGTCACACCGAGGTATTGTTTATATTTATCATTCCATACGGCAGGAAGGTCTGAAACAGGTAAATTCTCGTTAAATAACATTTTCTCTATTTCATAGCGGATGATGATATGCAAGTTGTAAGTTAGTTCGTCTGCTTCAATACGTATGAGTGAACTCTCTACTTTATTAATTGCGCGGTAAAAAGATTTGACAGACACATCTTTCAGTTGCTCTGGGAAGTAAGACTGTAATACCGGGTAGTAACGCTCCCAAAAAGGAAGACTACGGCCAATCATATTTTCCCACAGTCTCGATTGAGATTCATGAATTCCCATGGAAGTTCCTTCTGCAAGGAGGGTCCCTGCAAGTTTCGGATCGATATTTTGTTCATATAGCGCATGACCGCCTTCATGAAGTGAGCTGAATACGGCGCTTGCCACATCTTTTTCATAATAATGCGTGGTAATACGTACATCCCCTGGATTAAGCCCTGTAGCGAATGGATGTACGCTTTCGTCGAGTCTTCCGGCTTCAAAATCATAGCCCATTTCCCCAAGAATATAGCGGCTAAATTCTTCTTGTTTCTTGATATCGAAAGATTGATCTAGAAAAGAAGTATCCGGTTTATGTACGGAATTTTTGATTTTTTCTTGCAGGGGAACAAGACGCGCTTTTAATCTACTGAATACTTCATCCAGTTTTGCTACCGTGAGATCCGGTTCAAACATATCAAGCAGCGTATCGTAGCGCGTATCTTTCACGCCGTAATAATCTATGAATTCTCTCTTCATTTCTACGATTTGGGATAAGTAAGGTTCAAAAGCAGAGAAATCTCCGCTTTCTTTCGCACTCTCCCACTGCACTTGTGACTTAGGCGCAAGCACACTAAAAGCGTGGAATTTATCCGGCGGGACGGACTGCATACGATTCATTTCCAGCTTTACATCCTCAATCAGACGCTGATCTTGCTCTTGAAGCTGCTTAAATACATCTTCGTTCGTTAAATAAGTGATGAGTTCTTTCATTTCATCCGAGATCGAAATTTTGAATGCTTCCGTTGCCAGCATACCAATGGTCTCAGAACGTGTATCTACGCCCTTACGTGGAGCCCCCGTAGCGAGATCCCAATCAAGCAATCCGATAGCTTCGTAATAACTTTTTATTTTCCGATTCATATTCAAAAAAACTTCGAATTTAGCTTGAATATCGTGATTCATGTCAATGCACCTCGTTTACAATATAATCTCTTCCTATTGATCATACTTTTTGTAAGTCGTATAATCAACTTTACAGACCAGATTACTTATCTTGTTATATAGGAGGGAACGAGTGACTATGAAAATCAAAGTAAACAAGGCTGCAGAAGAGCTTCTTAAAAAAAAGCTTGGCGATAAGCCCGGTGTCATTCGTTTGTTTTACGACACGGAAGGCTGCGGTTGTGTAGTAAGCGGCGTTCCTGCATTTCATATTGTTTCAAACACGGAAGTTTTGGATATTACAATTGAGAGCAATGTCCCGGAGCTCACCTTTATTCTTGACGGCTCAAAGGCTGTTTTTTTTGAGGAAGAACTTATTTTATCCACAGATCCTGGTGATCGTTCTTTGAGACTATCCAGCAACGGACAACATTATGGGATGTACCTGTTTCCGAAGGATACTCGTATACAAGAAACTCAGGACTAATTAGTTAAACCCTATCAATAGCTAGTAAATACCAAGGAGGATGTAACATGGACAACATCAAGGATATTCTGGAACATAACAAGCAGTTTGTAGAAAACCGGGACTATGAGGCTTACATATCAGATAAGTTTCCTCAAAAGAAAATGATGATCGTTACTTGTATGGATACACGACTCGTTGAACTTCTTCCTAAAGCCATGAATTTCCGTAATGGCGATGTAAAAATCATTAAAACAGCTGGTGCTATTATCTCTCATCCATTCGGCAGTGCAATGCGCAGTATTCTTGTTGGCTTGTACGAGCTTGGCGCAAAAGAAGTCATTGTTGTTGGGCATCATGAATGTGGTATGGCAGCACTTAATAGTGATGATATGCTCCATCATATGACGGAAAGAGGAATCTCCGATAAGGTTCTTGATACGATTGAACATTCTGGAATCAATCTGAAAAACTGGCTCCGCGGATTTGATAACGTACAAGAAGGATTGATGGAAACGGTAGAACTGATTCGCAACCACCCTCTCCTTCCTGCAGATGTACCGGTTCACGGTATGATTATCGATCCAAAAACAGGCGCGCTGGATCTCTTAGTCGACGGAAATAAAAATCTTGCAGTGAAATCTTAAATTAATAGAAAAATCTTAATTTATAAAAAAACAAGACCCTGTACATTGCACTTCGTAATGTACGGTCTTGTTTTTTTATTACATTTTCGTGACGCACCTTATACAATCTTCCTGTGGAAAACGAAGAACGGTTGTCAAACCATACAGTATTAGTGTACACTTTTATTCATATTATAGTTATAGAAAACGCTTAATTCCATGTTTGATGTAGCTATAACTTAGTAAAGGAGACATGTCCACTTGAACATACTGTCCTATGGTTTGCTCGGGTTACTCACACGTGACGAATCTTCCGGTTATGATCTTATGCTAAGAATTCAGCCACACTGGCAAGCAAAGCATAGCCAAATTTATCCCATTCTCTCTCGAATGGAAGATGATGGACTGTTATCGGCTCGCTGGGTTGAACAAACAGACAAACCGGATAAAAAAATGTACCGTGTCACAGACAAAGGTATTCAGAAATTATTGGACTGGATGTACACTCCCGTGTCCACCCCTGCTTTAAGGGATGAACTCAATCTTCGTATGATCTGCTTTCAAGTCACGAACCCTATTGTGATGAAGCGATGGGTAGATGAACGCAGAGATTGGTTTGAATCTCGGCTTGCATACTATGAAGCATTGCTTGCCAATTTACCAGAAGAAGCAGTACAGCCAGGCAGCCCCTACTTTGGGGAATACATTGTAAATACGAAAGGAACCATGACGGCAAAAACCGGTATTGAATGGTGCCATTGGGTAAATGGCCTCATGAATGCTCATTATCAAGAACGCGAAGCAACCCGTACACATTAATGATCGAAAAAAATGAAACCAATGTTTTTCTCAAACGTAAATAACTTATGTCACAAAAATCACATTCCAGGAGGGTTTTTCACTCATATGAAAAAATGGTTCAGCTCGAAACGTCTATTAATGGTAATGATGGCTTTTACACTGATTTTCTCTACTCTAGCAATTCCGGATCATGCCGATGCACGCCGCGGTGGTGGATTTAAGTCAGGTACCAAGTCTTATCAAAGTAATCCTAGCCGTTCTAATAACAGTACGAACTCTACTACAAAAAGTAATGCTGCAAATAACTCAGCAAACACAGCAGCCAAAAAGCCAGGATTTTTCAGCGGTGGATCTTTGATGAAAGGTCTGATGATTGGTGGTCTTGCAGGAATGCTGTTCGGAGGTCTTTTCGGTAACATGGGATTCCTTGGCGACATTCTAGGACTTGCAATTAACCTCTTAGCAATCTATGTCATTGTTATGCTTGGAGTAGGTATCTATAGATCTATTAAGAAACGTCGCCTCGAGAATGAAAGATCAGGTAATAACAACGGCGGAAACGGACGGTATTAAGAAATATGGTTATTACAATGGATGAGATCGTGAATGCAATATGCATCCACACTGCAGAACGTAAACAAATTAAGCCAACAGATGTTCAAGTTGAACTTAGTTGGGATGAAGATACTGGTTACAGTGCAGAGGTATGGGCTCAAGGTCGCAGCCAGTTCATCGTTGAAGCAAATATGATTGAAGCGATCTTGCGATATGTTCACCAAGAATATAACATTCGTGCTTATCGTGAAGATGTTACCCTTGAACTTGATGAAGAAATTACGGCTACGATTCGTACTTAATCATTACAAGGTAGTATGATCTCGGTATACAGTAGAAAAAGCGGTCTTAGTGTCATGTCAATGACGCTAAGACCGCTTTTTTATTTTACATCACGCGATTCTTAATGTAGCGAACTTTCTAACGAACTAAGAATAAAAAAACGATTCCCATCAGCTAGTGAAGCTGGTGGGAATCGTTAAAGTTCTTGTGTAGAAATCAATTTCAAAACTCATTTAGAGAATTATAAAATGGATTCAAGTAAATGTATTTATGTATGTTAGTTATAATCAGTTATTATCTACCAGTGTACTCAGATCCATGATCTGCTAGATCCAACTGGATTGGAGTGTAACTAAAAGTTACTACTGCTAGTCCCAGTAGGAGTGCTACGGAAAGAATGGCTTTTTTCATCGGATAAGTCTCCTCTCATAATGATATCGTTTAATATATCATAACATAGCTTTAGCTGTGAAACACTACCAAATTTTCTAATTACTTCAAATAATGATATTGCTTTTTTAAAATATTTATCATTGCCTAACTGATCCGCTGCAAAAAGAATGTGCAGAGTTAGATCAATTGCAACGGAGTGTTCTTGTCTTTTGTGTCTATACAAAGCTAACTGATACTGATAAGCCAAGTAATGCGCTGCCTTAACCTTCTCTTTGTAGTGAGTATAGTCTTTTATGTGTTGTTTTAACTGATTAATTTCTGATTCCACATCGTAATTGTATTGATTCGCGGAACGAAGGATATTTATTAATCCTTGTAGTGCTTGTTCGGGAGTTTTAACTAAAAACTCAACATACTCAGGTATTCTTTCTTGTTTACCATCTAGTACATCAATTTGTAATGTATTTGCTGAAGCAAAAAATTTGAAATCTTCTATAATAAACGTTCCTGTTTCCGTAGAATCATTAAGCCAATCAAGATTCGCATAAAATGATATGTACTCTCTTGATTTGTTAAGTTCACCTAATTTCTGATAGGACAAACTTTTCATCAACGAACTATAACCAAAATAATAAATGATATGTTGTTTAAATTCGTGAGAAGTGGACTCCGTTTCAACGAGTTCCTTGTGAATTTCTTTTGCCAAAGTCATCAATTCGTCTGAGAACGAAAGCACTTCCTCCCAATTCTCTAATGTATAGTTGATCTGAATCAACTTCACGAGTGTGTCTAAGTCGAGAGATTCGTTATAAGGATAATGTTCGTGCATTATTTCCCTCCTCACTATTTAATATCATATTTTTACTATATTTTACATTACATATAACAACAGGTCAATTACATGTAGTATTACTAGTTTTAATAGAGACTTTTAGCTTATTTCACTATTTACACAAGATAAATGTTGCCGTTTTCTTTTCAAAGACTATAATTAAAATCATATATATCCTGTCACAAGAGAGGAGACATTCAGTGCTACCACAAACACTAAGTTATGACTTTGCTTTTACACAAGCAGCGATAGGTATGGCTCTCATTTCCTTAGATGGAACCATTCTAAATGCAAATCCGGCACTTTATGATCTCTTGGGATACACTCGGCCCGATATCATTTCATCTCCCCCTCTTCATTTCATGGAAGACGACATTATTATTCATATCATTCAAGCGGGACAGTCCCTTCAATCTGATCATCGTACCCCCAGTCATACACAGTTCGAACAAGAATACGATCATCCTTCAGGCCAAAAAGTTTCTCTTCGCATCCATGTTTCCATGGTTTTGGATAACAATCAAGTTCCTATACACTATTTGGCTCAATTTGAGAATAACACGAAGATTAAATATATCGAAGAGCAGCTGCAGGTAGCGAAGACCGCTTTACATGATAATGAGAACTTTCTTCAACAGATGTTAGAAGAGCTTTCTCTCACTGTGCTGATTACGAAACACGGAATTATTAAGTATGTGAATCCCGCTGGATTGCAATTGATCTGTGCTGAAAGTATGGATGAAATACTCGGGAAGAGTACAGATCAGTTTGTAGATACCTCAAGTCAGAGTACTCTATTGGAACGTAGGGAAAATTATTATAATAACAAGGAATTAGGATCTGTTCGCTATCTAATCCGATGCTTGAATGGACACAAGAAATATGTTGAAGGATTTTCATTACAGATTACCTTCAAAGGTCAAGATGCCATCATCGGAATCTTCAAAGATATCACAAAGCAAGAAGCAGAGAAAGAACGCACGATGCAATCTGAAAAGCTATCTACTGCCGGCCAATTAGCTGCGGGAATTGCCCATGAAATCCGTAATCCACTTACGGCAATCAATGGATTTATGAAACTGCTCCGCTCCTCTAAGGACAAGTCGGATCAATATATTTCGATTATTGAATCGGAGTTGAAACGTATTGAATTCATCGTGAATGAGCTGCTCGTCTTATCCAAGCCTCAAAGAAATCATACCAGTACACCCCTAAATGTAATTTCTTTAATAGATCAAGTAATTACATTAATGAATGGACAAGCTTCTCTTAAAAACATCCAGATTGTTACACAATACCCTGATAGACCCTTCATTTTAATTATGGGTGTGGAGAATCAACTGAAGCAAGTATTCATTAACTTACTTAAAAATGCACTGGAAGCGATGAATCATGGAGGAACGATCCATGTTTATCTCCAAGTCAATGATAACGAAGTCCAAATCCATGTTCAGGATCAAGGATACGGCATGACCAAGGATCAGATTGAGGCCCTAGGAAAACCTTTTTATACAACGAAAGATACAGGAACGGGCCTTGGTTTTATGATTACACAAAATATTATTCATAATCATGGCGGAGCAATTACAGTAGACAGCATTCTTGAGCAGGGTACCACTTTTACCGTATCTCTACCTAAGATCATGATTGCAGATAAAGAAGATCTATAATCTGTACAGTAAGAAACACTTATTCTACAACCGCTTACATAGAGAACTGTCTCAAGTTGTCCAAGTTTTGGATGTAACGAGACGGTTTTTTTTATTTATTCCTATCTTTCTTTTCGAATGCCATCTATCTTGCATATAACAGTATCAACATATCGCCCAATCTTACCTGTTCCGCTCTGGACAAGGTACTTTTAAAACCTCTTCTTCGTACAGTATCCTAACAGCAGGTAGATGTCCGTCTATCTTCCTAGTCGAACCGTAAGAGGTGAAAACTATGCCAATAAAAAATGGCACTCAGTATATCGAGCGAATAGATCAACAAAATTTAAACCTATGGTATCAAGGAAAAAGAATCACGGGACCTTACTCAAAGCACCCTTTGTTCAGCGGACTCATCAAAACACAGGCTGCATTATACGACTTACAGTGTGATTCTGAGTTTCAAGATGAAATGACTTATCCATCTCCACTCACGGGAGAACCTGTCGGGCTTTCTTTTCTCCCCCCTGTTCATCCAGATGATATCAAAAAGAGAAAACGCATGATGGACCTCTGGTCTGCGAAGCATCATGGTTTTTTGGGCCGCTCTCCAGACTATATGAATACAGCTCTCATGTCTTTATATACGGCAGCTGATATTTTAGAAGAGCATAACCCTGCTTACGCAACGAACCTTCGTAATTATTATACTTACTGCAGAGAACATGATATCACTTTGTCTCACGCTTTTATTCAGCCATTCGCCAGTAAAGTGTCAGGACAAGTGGATTCGCTAGAGAATTCGATTACAGCTAAAGTTATAGAAGTAAATGAAGAAGGTTTTATCATCAGCGGTGCCTTCATGATGGCAACACAAGGAGTCACTTGTGACGAAATGCTCGTATTTCCTACGCCAACACTGTATCCTCTTGATGATAAAAATCCATATGCCTTTGCTTTTGCCATCCCCAATGATCTGAAAGGTATAACCTTTATTTGCCGAGAAAGCAATACTTCCGAGTCTTTCTACAATCACCCGCTCAGTGCAAGATATGAAGAGATGGATACGCTTGTTATCTTCGACCGTGTACTTGTACCACATGACCGAATGTTCTATTATGGCGATGAAAATGTCGGTTATCGTTTATTCAGTGATGGAAATTTCCATACTCATATCGGGCATCAAATTGTATCTCGGTATATAGCAAAAACAGAATTCTTCCTCGGACTTGTAGAATCACTGGCACAAGAACAGAATGTAAGTTTTGATGCTAACATCATTGGTCAAACAGCGAAGATTATGACCATGCTTGAAACGTTTAAAGCTCTTAGAATTGCAGCAGAAGAAGGCGCAAAACAAAACAAGTATGGTTATTATGTTCCAGCATCAAGTCCTCTTCTTGCTTCCAGTATTCTGTTTCCGTCCTTCTATTTAGAAATGGTGGATATGATTCAGCGGCTAGGCTCTAGTGGTATTATTATGATTCCTTACGAAGAAGATCTTTCTTCAGAGGTTGGAAGCTATGTCTATGAGTATTTACACGGTCTGGAGTCCACATCTAAAGATCGTATCGCTCTATTCAGACTGGCATGGGAACTTGGAGCTGGCTCATTCGGGGGACGGCAAAGTCAGTTTGAGCGCTTCTTCTTCGGTAATGCTCAAACCGTCAATTTCCGGATGTTTAACAGTTACGACAACCATGAAGATTATCAGCAGTTGATTCATGACTTCTTAGGAATAGAAAAGAAGAAAACAGATGACGAAGACGACCAATGATTTGAAGTAAATGGTTATAGAACCAAAGAAATAGATTCCTTCGTCCTCCCCTCAGAACTACAGAGCGGGGATGCAAGCTTTATATAATCTAGTGCAAGAAAATAATCTTCATCGTTAGGCACATAGGTCTCTTTCTTCCCTTCCATCAGACAATCTACTTCAATAGAGTACGGAAGTTCCCCAAAAGCATGAACACAGAAAACCGTAGCAAGATGTTGATAAGCCTTAATAACCTCAGGGTGATAAGAGACCATGTACTTGTGTATGGTTAATTGTGTAGCAGCATTCGTATCAAGCTGCCATGTGGCTTGAAATATAACAGATAAGTCCATTTGCAGCTCCGGAACAAAAATACTCAGCTCTTCAAAGAGCAGAGTCGGATATAAAAACTCTGCTCTTTGGGATAGCACTCGGGTAAGTTCATCCGTAACCTGGGATTTCACATGCCAATAATGGTCAGCAGAATCAAAATCAGAGATTTGCCTTGGCCAGCGTTTTTCAAGTAAATACGGAATAGACACTTCTCTACGAACCTCGGGAAGAAGCGTATAATACTGATTCACAGCGTGACTGACCGCATACTGTACACGATGTCTCCAAACATACTTCTCAGGTATCATTTCATCCTTTCTGATCCGGTTCCATGACTTCTCAGACCATAACATCTCTTCTAATTGATAGTCATTCAAAATCCTGTTCACCCTGCTATCAGGAGCATGTTCCATTCTGTACTTCCTCCTTCATCATACTAGCTAAACGATTCGCAAAACGCGTTCCGAACGCGCGGCAATCGTTTTTTTCTTCATCTAAAGGACTATATTCGATCTTCAATGACGACTCCATGATCACTGCGCCTCGTTCCTTAACCTTCGCCTCTGCGGTATCAACTGCTCCGCAGAATAAATCATATGAAGTATCCCCGCTTCCAAAGAGAGAAACGGGGTATCCTGTAAGATCCACTTCATCAAGTTCCTCATAGAAATCTAAGAATTCATCTGGTAAATCCCCGTCTCCCCACGTGTATAGTCCAATCAGTGACCCGTCATAATTCAGCATTTCATCAGCCCTGCACTCTTCAGCCGTCTTCAGAACTGCTGTATGGCCTTGTTTTTTTATTCCTTCCGCAATTAATTCTGCAATTTCCTCTGTGTTTCCCGTTAAACTTGCATATACAATCAAGATGTTAGCCATAGCAATATCCCTCGCTTTATCATGTTATTGCCTCATCATATTTGATAATGATTATCATTGTCAATGTATTAATTCTGTTTTCTTTATCGCCTTTGTAGATGCAAAAAAATACGCCTTCAAAACTGAAGACGTATTTTCATATTTGGTTTCCTTACTTTTCTATGTAAGTCGAAAGGGTTTCCCTCTTTGGCTCCGCCACTATACTCTTTCAGCGGAAAGTTTCTGTTCTTTCGTTAACAACGGTTCAAATTCATATACCCATACTCCGTTATCAGCAACTTTTATTTTTACGAGTCCTTTTTTACGCAATTCTTCTAGAACCTGCTCTGCCGTTTTCTGATCCATCTCTGTATACAATACAATTTCGGAGATCGTAAGCAGCTGATCCTGCTCCATAGCGAGCATTAAGAGTTGCTTTTCCATCCTCCTATTTTTCGTTTTCTTCATACGAGATTGTTCATATAATCCCATGCTGAGGGGAAGTACGCCAAAGATCAGAAACCCGAAATCAAGCCCTGAATGATATACGTTAAAGGAATAGATATATAGTAAAATCGAAAACAAACCAAGACTAATGAGCGTCCATAAAATCCAAACTTTGCTGTTTCCCATGGTTCTCCTCCTTCTTCCTATATCATAAGTTTACCCAAAAAAAGCGAATCAGACCATTTCTTCAGGGAATTCGTTTTGTTTTTTCCGCAGTATTCCGTGGAATACTGGCATGAAAACATAGAATTGTTGTACAATAGTATCTAAATGTTAAAAACGAAGGATGGATTAATTACATGTACGCAGCTCAAGATTGGAAAGACTATGAAGTTATTGATACTGGCGGCGGAGAGAAATTGGAACGCTGGGGAGATATCATCCTTAGAAGACCCGATCCGCAAATTATTTGGCCCCTAAAAAAAGAGACCGGTGCATGGCGCGATGTGCATGGTCATTATCATCGCAGTTCTTCTGGCGGAGGAAACTGGGATATGAAAAAACCGATCCCGGACCGCTGGACGATTTCTTACGATCAGCTTAAATTTTATATTAAACCTACGAGTTTTAAACATACAGGTTTGTTTCCAGAACAAGCAGCCAACTGGCGCTGGATGATGGACAAGATTCAAAATGCAGGAAGACCTATTTCCGTGCTGAACCTGTTTGCTTATACAGGTGGAGCTACTGTTGCTTCTGCCTATGCAGGTGCAAGTGTCGTTCACGTAGACGCTGCAAAAGGTATGGTGCAATGGGCTAAAGAAAACGTTCAGCTCTCCGGCCTCGCAGATCGCCCGGTTCGATTCATAACAGATGACGTATTTAAGTTTGTACAACGTGAAAAGCGCCGCGGAAACCGTTATGATGCGATTATTATGGATCCTCCATCCTATGGACGCGGTCCAAACGGGGAAACTTGGAAGCTGGAACAAAATCTCTATCCATTCCTTGAATCTTGCACCGAAATTTTGTCGGATAACCCATTGTTTATGCTGATTAACTCCTATACAACAGGAATCTCTCCTACGGTTCTATCCAACATGCTGAACATGACAATGACGGATAAGTATGGCGGTAAAATATCAGCAGGTGAGATCGGTCTACCGATTACGAAATCCGGTATGACTCTGCCGTGCGGTATACTGGGACGCTGGGAATCATAAATGATGGTACATGGTCATAATTTACCTCCTATCACCATTCTTTACGAGGACAATCACCTATTAGGTGTCGAGAAGATCGTTAATGTCCCTACACAGGCAGATGTATCGGGTGATATGGACATGCTGAATCTGCTAAAAGAAGATATAAAAATCAGGTTTAACAAACCCGGTAATGTTTATCTTGGTCTTGTTCACCGATTGGACAGACCCGTTGGAGGTGCTATGATTTTTGCAAAAACCTCTAAAGCGGCTTCCCGACTTTCGGATGCAGTTCGGACCAGAAAATTTGATAAGACCTATGTAGCTGTTGTTCATGGTCATCCCCCTGCCCGCCAGGGTAGACTCGAACATACTTTACTCAAGGATGAGAAGACAAATATCGTTAAGGCTGTTCCTAAAGGAACACCAGGCGGTAAAGATGCTGTGCTTGACTACTATGTATTAGGCCAAAATGATCATTACAGCTTAATTCAAGTCGTTCTCCATACAGGGAGATCCCATCAAATTAGAGTACAGTGTAAAGAAATGGGCTGTCCTTTATATGGGGATCAGAAGTATGGTTCCTCTGTAAATAAGCCCGGGCAGCAACTCTCCTTATGGTCTTGTTCTGTCGGTTTCCCTCATCCGGTAACGAAAGAATATGTTCAGCTTATCTCGATTCCACCAAGAGAATATCCTTGGAGTGAATGGCAAGAAAGTATATATCAAAGTGCCGCACGTCAGCCCTTTGTTTAAAAGTAATCAACAAAAAACCGCTCTGCATTAGCAGAACGGTTTTTTGTTTAGCTTTTAATTTGATTGACTTGTGCTAACTTCCGGCTTACCCACAGGAAACCCTTTACTATCCTTAGGAACAGACTTTTTAATGAAGAAAGCAAGAACAAGAGCCACTACAGTAAGAACGGCAGCAATGATAAAGGCAAAATTAATACCATGAATACTAGCTTGCGCCAGTACTTGCGGAGATTCTTGTGCCAATTTTCCAACGGCTGCTGGGTCATTCATATTTACACCAGCTTGATCAAAAACATATTGTTTGAGCGAGCTGCTATAAATGGTTACGAAAACGGCTGTACCAATCGCACCAAATACCGTACGCATCGTATTTAACATAACCGTACCATGCGCGTTTAACTTTTGCGGAATATCATTAAGCGCTGCCGTCTGAATTGGCATCATAAGCAGTGACATACCAAACATACGGAATGTATACATCAGGATCAAATGATTATAGGAAGTGTCCATCGTTAATTTACTGAATTCATAGGTTGTCACTGCGGTGATTACCAAACCAATAATACTCAACCACTTGGCACCAAACTTATCAAATAATCCACCAGTAATCGGAGACATAATCCCCATTACAATCGCACCCGGTAACATGAGGAGACCGGAATCAAATGCACTGATACCGCGTGTGTTCTGTAGATAAATAGGAAGCAAAATCATACCTGAAAACATCGCCATATTCACTACAACGAGAATTACCGTATTCAAGGAATACATGCTGTTCTTAAATACACGGAACTCGAGTAACGGAGTTTCTAGTTTGAACTGTCTTAAGATAAAGATGAGCAATGCAATTGCACCAACAACAAGACAGGAGATGACAACCGGGTCTCCCCAGCCTTTTGAACCAGCATCACTGAATCCATATAGTAAACCACCAAATCCCAATGTAGATAAAACAACAGAAACCATATCAAGCTTAGGATTACTAGTAGCAGTTACATTTTTCACGAAACGCATACCAATAAGTATGGAGATGATCGCAATCGGAAGAATAATCCAGAATAAAGTTCTCCAATCGTAATTTTCAACAATATAACCCGAAAGTGTAGGACCAATAGCCGGAGCTAAGATCATGGCAATCCCGATGGTCCCCATTGCTCTTCCCCGTTGTTCTATTGGGAAAATGTTGAGAACCACAACGTTAAGCAAAGGCATCATAATACCTGCGCCCGCTGCTTGAATAACACGTCCTGTCATCAGAACAGCAAAATTAGGGCTTATGCCACATAACAGGGTACCGATCGTAAATAGACTCATACCCGTAATAAAGATTTGTCTGGTGGTGAATTTAGCCATCAGATAGGCAGTCACCGGCATTAATACACCATTAACAAGCATAAACCCGGTAGACAACCATTGTACAGTCGTTTCTGTAATATTCAGGCTTCCCATAATACTAGGCAATGCAACGTTAAGCAATGTTTGGTTCAAAAATGCAACAAACGCACCTAGCAGCATTGCAAATAAAATGGGACCTTTCTTTACTTCTCCAGCACTAGAAGGCTGGTTCGCAGCAATACTACTCATAAAAATAAATCATCTCTCTTTCTCCATCTTTTGAATCATAAGTGAATGAATGCGTAAAAGATTTTCAATATCTTCCTTGGGTAAATCCATCATCGGAGCTACCCGCTTCATAAACAATTGATACATTTTTTCTTGGGTTTCTTTGCCTTTCTCCGTTACATGAAGCTCGAGTGACCTTCTATCCTGTAAACATCTTTCCCTCACAACCATCCCTGCTTTAACCAGACGATCAATGACTCCACTCATCGTGCTGTTTCCCATATGACAAAGTTCAGCGAGTTCGGAAAGACCAATATTCGGATGTTCAACCAGAATGGACAATACGAGGAGTTGAATCCTGGTTACTTCGATCTCCCCATTACCCTCATCAACCCAAAAGTTACGGTGAAACGTCTGTGATACTTGGCGGAAAGAATTGAAAATACGGTACATCTCATCATAAGCCATCATTATATTCACCCTAATTAGTTATTATATATAATATTTCGTATACGAAATATAAGGGTTACAAAGTAATATTATAACCCGTTAATGAAAATAGTCAACTATTTTCATATGTAATTACTTTCTTAATTAAATATGTACATAAATAAAACCAGAAATATAATATATTCCTGGTTTAAGTCCGTTTATTTAAGAAGATTGTTTAAGAAGATTGTTTAGTTGTTGCCGTTTGGGTTGTGATTTTTGACAAGAGGTACACCAGCAACTGCTGATTATGCGATGAAATCTTACTTAATGTCTGATCTATGAATTCTTCTCTGATCGTCGTCCCGCGTACCGCTTCGAGCCTCCCTTTTTCACTTAATGTTATCCACACGACCCTTCGATCGCGATCATCTCTTCTTCGTTCTATTAACTCATGTTTCTCCATTCGATCAAGCAGCATCGTAACCGCTGCAGGTGTAGTAGCTAAATAAGGCGTAAATTCAGAAGGTTTCATTCTTGGGTGTTCCAGCAAAAGTTCCAGTACAGTAAGTTGGGCTTCGGTCAATACAGGAGCCAGTTCCTGTTCCATATGTGATTTGTAATCCTTCGTTAGTATGGACCACAATTTTACAAATTCGGAAGAATGCATTCATTTCCTCCCCTTTCCATGGATTAGGTACAAAATGTACACAATGAACTTTGATTTACATGGTCTACTATTCACCAGCTGAATTATCTTTGCTAGATGAACATTTCGCTGTTTTAGATAAGAATCCTTCCCCATTTTTGGCACTCGACCCTTATCGACGAAGGTTCTTAATCTTCCCAAAAAAGCATCAAAAAAAGTCCTCCATGCCGTATTTTGGCATGTGGAGGACTTGTTATGACATCTATTTTAAACCTACTCAGATAATTGTAGAATTTTCACAATCAAATCTGTCTTATCAGCGGCTGCAATCGATTTACCGACACTTTTCTTGTCAGATATCGGTGCTGACTCCGTCGAGAACGGAAGTGTTTTTCCTTGTTCAGTCCAAGCTAGTAATGATTTAGGCTCTTTCACATGATAAGCGGCAACGATTCGGGTTCCATTGGATCTTACTCTTTTTCCTTCTTTGAATTCAAAGGTAATGACTCCCTTACCTCCACGGGTTTGCAGAGGATAATCAAGTAACAATGAACGCTTACCATATCCAAGTTCCGTGATGGTGAAGACTTCACCCTCATCTTCGTCGACCCATAGTGCTGCTACTACTTCATCATCGTCTTTTAACTGAATGCCTTTAACTCCGCCAGATACACGGCCCATAGAATTGACTTCACTTTCTAAGAAGCGTATGCTCATTCCATTTTTCGTCACGAGAAGAATATGTCTATTACCTGTACTTAATTGTACTTGAATGATCTCATCCCCTGCTGCTACTTTACAAGCTGCTACCGCGGATGAACGTTTTGTCGCATATTCCTTAAGTTCGGTACGTTTTACTTGACCGCGTTTGGTTATAAATACGAGACTTGATCCTTCTTGTTCAAAATTACGAACAGGAATGACACCAATTACTTTATCTTCTTTGGATAGAGGAATTACATTGACAATGGCAGTCCCAGGTTCCTTCCACTTAAATTCAGGAATCTGATGGACGGGAAGCAAGAAGTATTGTCCCCGCTGTGTGAAAACAAGCAAGTTATCAAGTGTATTAACGTCAAGAATTGAGGTGATCAGATCACCATCTTTGACACCTGAACTTGTGCGCTCTGCTCCTGATCTAGTAAATGACAGCATACTCGTCCGTTTGATATATCCGTCATTTGACAAGGTCACCAGCACATCTTCTGAATTCACCAATACTTCAAGATTTACTTTCAACTCTTCTACCTGTTCTTGAATTGCTGAACGACGATCTATCCCGTATTTATCGCGTATTTCTTTCAGTTCCTTACGTATGATACCAATCAATTTACGGTCGCTCTCTAAAATACTACGTAACTCTTTCACTTTTTTCTGGATTTCATCCAGCTCTTTTTGAAGTGTTGTAATTTCAAGATTCGTTAATCGGTATAATTGCAAGGTTAGAATGGAATCCGCTTGTCTTTCAGAGAATCCAAACATCCATTCCAGATTGTTTTGTGCATCTTGGCGATTCTTGGAGGCTTTGATTGCGGCAATCACTTCATCAAGGATATTCAGAGCCTTTACCAATCCTTCAAGGACATGTGCTCTGTCTTCTGCTTTTTCCAAATCGTATTTGGTACGATAGGTTACCACTTCGCGTTGATGCTTAATGTAAGCTTCCAATATTGGTTTCAAACCAAGTTGATGCGGCGCTTTATTAACAATCGCCACCATATTGAAATTATAAGTCACCTGTAGATCTGTCTTTTTGAACAGGTAAGCTAAAATACCTTGTGCATCTGCATCTTTTTTAAGTTCAACAACAATTCGCAAACCTTCTCGGCCGCTCTCATCGCGAACTTCTGCAATTCCCTCGACTTTTTTCTCTAAACGAATCGTCTCCATCGCGGTAACAAGGCGTGATTTCACGACTTGATACGGGATTTCCGTAATCACAATTTGCTGTTTACCGCCGCGAAGATTCTCGATATCTGTCTTGGAACGGATATAGATACGACCTTTTCCCGTACGATACGCATCAAGGATTCCTTCGCCGCCCATAATAATGCCGCCTGTCGGAAAATCTGGACCTTTAATGAAGGTCATGATCTCATCAAGTTCGATCGAAGGTTTCTCCATCACCGCAATACAAGCATCAATGACTTCTCTTAAATTGTGAGTAGGAATCTCGGTTGCAAAACCTGATGAGATCCCGCTCGCCCCATTAACCAACAAGTTTGGATAGCGGGAAGGAAGCACCACAGGTTCTTTCGCCGTATTATCGAAATTGTCTTTAAAAAGAACGGTACGTTTCTCAATATCACGCAAGATTTCCATAGCAATGGGTGATAATCTGGCTTCTGTATAACGCATCGCCGCAGCCGGATCGTCATCTTGTGAACCCCAGTTACCGTGACCGTCAACGAGCACATGGCCCATTTTCCATGGCTGTGCCATACGTACCATCCCATCATAGATGGAGGAATCACCATGGGGATGATAATTCCCCATTACGTCCCCTACTGTTTTTGCTGATTTCCGATACGGTTTATCAGGCGTATTATGGGAATCATACATCGCATACAAAATACGTCTTTGCACAGGTTTTAGCCCATCTCGTACATCGGGGATGGCTCTATCTTGAATTATATATTTAGAATACCGGCCAAAGCGATCACCAACGACTTCTTCTAAAAATGCCGGCAAAAATTGTTCTGGTAAACTCATTCAAAGCACCTTCTATTCTTCGTACTCTGTAAAATCAACATTTTCTACAATCCAGCGTTTACGTGGATCTACTTTGTCACCCATCAGGGTGGATACTCTTTTTTCTGCTTTTGCTGCATCTTCGATCTGCACTTGCAATAAAGTTCTGGACTCTGGATTCATTGTCGTTTCCCACAATTGATCCGGATTCATTTCACCCAGCCCCTTGTATCTTTGCAGTTCGAAACCTTTTCCAAATTCTTTTAAATAATCTTGTAGTTGTTCGTCAGTCCATGCGTATCTTGAGGTCTGCTGCTTACCGGATTTACGAGAAATTTTATAAAGCGGCGGCTGAGCAATATAGACTCTGCCTGCATCAATGAGCGGTTTCATGTAACGATAGAAAAATGTAAGTAAGAGGACCTGAATATGCGCTCCATCCGTATCTGCATCCGTCATAATGATAATTTTGGAATAATTGCTGTCTTCTACGGCAAATTCAGTTCCAATTCCTGCACCAATTGCTGCTGTAATGGCACGATATTCTTCATTTTTCATAATGTCAGCAAGTTTCGCCTTCTCGGGATTCATCGGCTTCCCTTTAAGTGGCAATATCGCCTGGATCTTCGAATCTCTACCCTGTTTGGCGGAACCACCAGCAGAGTCTCCCTCAACGATAAACAGTTCGTTTTTTGTAAAATCTTTAGATTGGGCTGGAGTCAGCTTGCCTCCTAGATTTGAACTTTCGCTGCGTTTTTTACCGGTACGCATATCGTCTCTTGCCTTACGAGCAGCCTCGCGCGCTTTTGAAGCCTGCACTGCTTTTCTAATCAGTGTCTGTGCAACTTGTGGATTTTCTTCTAAAAACCGATGTAAGTTCTCGGTCACGACCTGATCTACTGTACTTCGTGCTGATGCGCTTCCGAGCTGGTCTTTGGTCTGTCCTACAAATTCAACTTCAGACATCTTGACGCTGATAACTGCCATCATACCTTCTCTTAAGTCATTACCTTCCAAATTTTTATCTTTTTCTTTAATCATACTTGTTCGACGGGCATAATCGTTCATCACCCGTGTGTACGCCGTCTTAAATCCCGTTTCGTGCGTACCCCCGCCTCTGGTTGGAATGGAGTTTACGAACGAAGCAATGGTTTCGGTATATCCAGCATTATATTGAATCGCAATTTCGACTTCGATATCATCCTTTTCCGCATTAAAATGGATGACTTCGTTTAAGACGTCTTTGCCTTCGTTCAAATATTCAACAAACTGCTTTGCTCCACCTTCGTAATAGAATTCATCCATTTTGCCAGAGCGATCATCCTTCAGTACGATCCGCAAACCTGAATTCAGGAAAGCAATCTCCTGAAGACGCTCCGACAACGTATCGTAGCTTAGTGCAATCCCGTTTTTGAATACCCTGCTGTCCGGTTTAAATGTCACTTTCGTTCCGGTACGATTCGTATTCCCAAGCACCTCAAGCCCTGTTACCGGTTCACCAACATGCTCTTTTCCCTTCTTATCTACCCAGTATTCAAAGCGCATCCGGTGAATTTTACCTTCACGATAAATCTCAACTTCAAGCCATTCAGACAAAGCATTAGTAACCGATGCGCCTACGCCGTGCAAGCCACCCGATTTTTTATATCCGCCACCGCCGAATTTACCGCCAGCATGGAGAATCGTATATACGACCTGCGGAGTAGGTACTCCTGTCTTGTGCATCCCTGTCGGAATACCGCGTCCATTATCATAAACGGTAACTGAACCATCCTTATGTAGCGATATTTCAATTTTGTTACAATACTTAGCTAAATGTTCATCGACAGCATTGTCGACAATCTCCCATACTAAATGGTGCAAGCCTGAATTACTTGTGCTACCAATATACATCCCTGGTCTTTTCCGTACTGCAACAAGTCCTTCCAGCACCTGAATATCATCAGCGCCATAACCGGCTTCTATATCTTTGCCGGAAACTCCAGCAGATAGATCCATTTCCTGGGCCATAAATGCTCCCCCTCTTATGCCTTCACTCATTTATGAATGATCACACTTTTAGAATATTAATATATTTCACAGTACAAGCGGATCTTCTCTATAGAAATCCCTAAAAAATCTATAGACAAATTTTGGAAACCTATTCTGTTTTTACCTTAAAACTTCGAAAAATGCAAACAGATGTTTTCTTATCCTTGTCCATTTTAATTCAAGATATCCCGTTTCGTAAAGACAAGGAATGAAACAACCAGTGCAATGAGTCCCCAGACGGTAAGAACTCCAAGTGAAAATACTAAAGTCATTCCCTCAATCGGCGGCAAAGTACCTGATAGGTAACCGGTGAGACCAAGGTTCACCATGAATAAATATTTGGCAGTGCTCCAAGACGAAGCCATATTCGTTAAAATACTTCCTGCAATCAGTGCAGCCATCATAATGACAATACTCGCAGAAGTACTCCTTACTAGAGTAGACACCATAAAAGACAGGATCGCCACGATGATACTGACAAACCATAAGAGCCCAGATTGCATTAGTAAATATTTCCACTGGGGCACCATATGTACTTTTGACATATCCACATCAGAACCATGGATTTGAAAACCGGTAAAGATGGGCATCGTAAATCCTTTATATCCAAAAAAGAGTCCTGCTATAAGATAGCATATAACAAATACAGCAAGAATAAGAAGAGAAACGAATAAAAATAAGGTAAGGAGTTTGCTTAACAGGATTTTCCACCTTCGGACAGGTCTCGTTAGCAGCATTTTAATCGTTCCCGATGTTCTCTCTCCAGATACAAGATCTGAGGCCATTGCAACCACAAGCAAAGGAATAAACAAGTTAATGGAATTGTTCATAAACTCTCTTGTAAACGTAACCCCGCTAGGCTCATTCGGATTAAGATCATGTTCGAGATAATATTGAAGCTGCTGAATATAAATTCTGCGATATTTCTTCCATTCCTCTGGTACCCGATCACTTCCGAGTGAATTCTGATTATCCGTGATCGCTTGCTGCATTTCAAGTCGCCAGTCATTTCCAAACTTTTCGCGCTTTGTTTCAGACTCTTTCATCTGAGCATAGGTAAACATCGGCGTTAATACAAGCAAAACGAGTATAATCACATAAAATCTTTTTTTCTTGATCATTTTAATGGTCTCGTTCTTAACTAAGGGCAAGAGACTATTCAATAGATTCACCTTCTGTCATTCGTAAAAATAACTGTTCAAGTGTAGGATGTACTCTTTGTACTCCCTCCACTTTTACTCCTGCAATGACCATGGTTTTCACCATTTGTGATACGAGTTCCTCCGGCATTTCAGTAATAATCGCATTTGGTCCAAGATTCGCGATCAAAGTGTCATCTAACATGGATGTATCTCGCAGTCTCTTAATCCGCGGATGATTCGTTAACCAGCGTGATCCTTCATCAATTGGTGTTACATGCCAGACCGTGATATTACTATAGTCTCCAATTAGTTCATCGACTTTACCTACAGTGAGCACTTCACCATTATTAATAATAGCCACTCGATCACACAGAAGCTGGATCTCACTAAGTAAATGACTGCTGACAAGAACGGCTAAACCTTCCTCTGCCAGTTTTTTAATAAAAGCCCTCAGTTCCTTGATCCCTTTGGGATCAAGACCATTCGTTGGTTCATCTAATATAAGTAGTTTTGGATTTCCAAGAAGCGCTTGGGCGATACCTAAGCGTTGACGCATCCCCAAAGAGTATGTGCTCACTTTATCATGTATTCGCTGATCCAGTCCCACTATCTTCGTAACTTCATAGATCCGCTCCTCCGTGACGTCCGGAAGCATTCGTGCAAAGTGTTCCAAATTCTCAAATCCTGTTAGATAATTATACATCTCAGGGTTTTCGACAATAGATCCTACATATCTTAGTGCTTGCTCGGGTTTTTGGTGCACAGGGTATCCGCACACCTCCACAACCCCTTCTGTCGGTTTAATTAAATCAACAAGCATTCGGATTGTCGTTGTCTTCCCAGCTCCATTCGGACCTAAAAACCCAAAGATTTCGCCAGCGTGCACTTCAAAAGTAACATCTTTAATAATCCACTTACGCCCTATCTTTTTTTTCAGATGCTTCACAGACAATACGATTTCTTGCGACAGATATTCACTCATCGCCCATCTCCACCTTTTTTCCATGTTGATCAGTGATGCCAAGTACTTCTACAATTCGCTCTGCCATCTCTTCATAACCCTGTGCATTCGGATGAAAATGGTCACTGGCAAGCAGCTGCGGCACATTGTTCTCAAACAGGTCAAATGTAGGCGCAAGAGCCATCTGATCATAGGTACTTATCAGCTCAAGTACTTTACTATTCCATGTAGTTACTACAGCATTCCCAACTTGTTTCAGATCTTGCAAATCATTGAATGGATTATATAAACCAACATAAACAATCTCGGCGTTAGGATTAATCTCCGCTATTTTTTTCAACACTTCTTCGAGCGAACCTGAGGCTTTGGGCAAAAGCTTAAATAGTGCAGCAGTGTCCGGAATATTGATATCTGCTCCTTGACCCGCCTGAGCACCTTGAAACAAATCATTTGCACCGATGGAGAGCAGAATAAGATTAGATTGTTCCAGCGTATATTTCACACCTGCTTCATCTAGCTCAGGAAGAAGTTTCTCAGCAGTAAGTCCATTGATCGCTAAATTTGCTGTAACTCTAACTTCTTTTCCATCTTCTTTAAGCATACTGACAACCCTGCGAACAAACCCCTTTCCCTCATCATCTCCAGTACCTTTGGCAAGCGAGTCACCAATAGCAGCAATTTTAATTTCTTTGGATTGTTTGATAGGGGAAGCAGTAGTCGTCTCTTTTTGTTCAGATATGAAATCAGTGTCACCTGACGGATTCACTATATCCTGAACGGCTATAATAAAGCCATATATAAGTACGAACGTCACAATGATGGATACCGTACTTACAGTGATCCAAATTTTACTTGATGACTTCACAAAAACATTCCCTTCACGCTGTATTTACTTACAGTAACCATAAAACTTCCAGTCCCTATTTGCAAATCAATGTCTCTCTCTTCTTTACTATCTGCCAAAAATGAAAAAAAAGACCTCCAACAATCGTGGAGATCTCAAAATAACTTCAAAATAGTATGGCACCTAAAAAATATGGCATCTTGCATGTAAAGGTAAATCTCATAAGGTGATGATATTAGTCAAAGGTTAGAAATAAATTATTTTCCGACAAAAGCTTGTACCCAGTACCCGTTAACATATCCTACGCCAATCAACGTGAAATTCTTATTCATGATATTTGCTTTGTGACCTGGGCTGTTCATCCAAGCTTTTACCACTTCTGCAGGCGTTTTTTGCCCTTTAGCAATGTTTTCACCCGCATATTTATAAGTGATTCCAAACTTCTTCATCATATCAAATGGAGATCCATAAGTTGGAGAGGTATGACTGAAATAGTTGTTATCATTCATGTCTTGGGCTTTGGCTACAGCCATTTTAGTAAGATTCGTGTGAATAACAAGCGGTTTGAGGCCAGCCTTCGCACGTTCCTTATTTACCAGTGACACCACTTCTTTCGCATAAGCAGATACGACAGAAGAACTGCTTTGATCTTGACTTGTGCTGTTATTGCCCGTACCACTGTTCGAATTGTTATTACCCGAACCTGATTCGGGTTTTTGTACGGTCCCTCCTATGTAACCATTCTGCTGCAACCACTGCTGAATATATTTGCTATAGCTTTGACCTTTTTGAGTAGATAGAGAATGAGCGGAAGCAATTCCTGTTCCAGGAATCAACATTCCAGCTGCAAGAACAGCGGAAAGACTTCCTGCAATGATTGTTTTTTTAAGAACGTTCTTTTTCAAAATAATTCAACTCCTAAATTAATTATTACAATTTTGTAACTGTTATGTTTAGGATTATATCAGCACTTTTCGAATTTGTTAACCCATAAATAATGGAAATAGTTAAAAAGTCGTAACTTTTTGAGAGTATAGAATCAGAATCGTTTGTAATAAAAAACACAGAAAAATATTCCAAATTAAACGATGATATAACGAAAAAGAAAAACATAACAAAACAACCTAATGGAAAAAACCATTAGGTTGTTCATTATTTTTATTATGAATTCATTAAAAATGGAGTCTGTCTCGTATATATAGATTACAGCGACTTGCTGAACCGATACCCATGTTTGATAAAACCGATATGCTCGTAAAATGGATATGAAGACTTATGTTGATCCCGATTGCCTTCGATAATAAGCAATTTTTCGCTTCCATGTTCACGTGCCCAGCTCTCAGCCAGCTCCAGTAGTCTACGCCCAATTCCTTCACCTCGGTGTGAATGACGGACAATAAGGGAAGTAATTTGTGTTGCTTGATTACGGCTTGCATGAGATTGAATACACTGCAAACCTAGTAAACCAACTACTTCATTTTCTACTTCCGCTACCAACATACAAGCTTTCTCGCTCGTTTGACTCATCTGGATGCGTTCCCTCATGACTCCAGGGGTAGCTGGATATCTGACCTCATGCATCAGACTCGTTACCGCATCCACATCGTACAGTTCGCATGCTCGAATCGTCAGTACTGGGGCCTCTACATTACTTAACATGGTTAACCTCCACTTTCAACATATTTGCGGCTTGTTTTGCCGTATCTCGTGCACTCTCTACATTGGGTGATGCACTTAAAGCTACTGCCATTCTTCTTCCTACTTTAGTCTCAGGTTTTCCGAATAAACGAACCTGAGTTCTTGGTAAAGATAGTGCTTCAGACACGCCAAGAATTTTGTAGGATGCTGTCTCTAAATCTGCTTTTAGTGTAGCAGAAGCTCCTGGTGTTAACAACTCCACTCCCGTAACTGGAAAACCAAGAATTGCCCTTACATGAAGTGCGAATTCAGATAGGTCCTGCGTAACCATGGTTACCATTCCGGTATCATGGGGACGTGGAGAAACCTCACTAAATACAACTCCATCCTTCGTCAGAAAAAGTTCAACCCCAAATAAACCGTAGCCTCCAAGTTTATCTGTAATCCGCTTTGCGATTTCTTTTGCTTCATTCAGCTGCTCTTCGCTCATCGGATGTGGTTGCCAAGATTCTATATAATCCCCATCCTTTTGAATGTGTCCAATAGGTGGGCAAAATACCGTTCCAGATACAGAACGGACAGTCAGCAGGGTAATTTCACTTTCAAATTCAACAAATGCTTCGACAATTACTCGAGTCGTTTTCGCTCTAGCACCATCCAAGGCAGCATTCCAACTAGATTCAGCATCCTCATAGGTACGGCATACACTTTGACCTTTACCTGAAGAACTCATCAGCGGTTTTACTACACAAGGAGTTCCCAGTTCACGAACTGCAGCTTGCAAAGTTTCCAGACTGTCTGCAAATCGATAAGCAGCTGTAGCAATACCAAGGTCCTCTGCTGCAAGGCGCCGGATTCCTTCCCGGTCCATCGTCAGCTTTGTTGCTCTAGCGGTTGGAACTACACAAAATCCTTCTTCTTCAAGCTGAATTAGTGCATCGGTTGCAATTGCTTCAATCTCAGGAACGATTACGTCGGGTTGCTCTTTCCGGATGATCTCTTGTAACAATTCTCCATCCAGCATATTAATACAGTATGACCTATGGGCGATTTGCATCGCAGGAGCATTATCGTAGCGATCAACCGCTATGGTCTCCACACCAAGTCTTTGGGCTTCGATAATGACTTCTTTTCCTAACTCTCCGCTGCCAAGCAGCAGCAACTTTTTGGCTTCAGCCGAAAAAGGAGCACCCCACATTCTCTCCCATCCCCCTATGTGAGAAATCTATTACATTTCTCTATTTTCAGGGTTATTGCGGCAGAATGCAAGAGTGCTCGACTTTTTTCTTGTGAATATTACATGGATTTTCGTTTTCTAACGAACAAAATTTACAAAAATCTGAATTGCGCTTCAATCAATCCATTATAAATTCCTTTTTGTTGGATGAGTTGTTGATGATTTCCTTGTTCTTTAATTTCACCATGATCCAGCACGATAATGTTATCTGCATTCCGGATCGTCGAAAGACGGTGAGCGACCATAAATGAAGTTCTGCCTTTTAGAAGCACTTTCAGTGCTTCTTGTATTTTCAGTTCTGTCTCCGTATCAATACTCGCAGTTGCTTCATCAAGGATTAAGATCCTCGGGTCTGCCAGCAAGGCTCTCGCAAATGACAGCAGCTGACGTTGGCCCATGGATAATACATTTCCCCGCTCTTCCACTTCTGTTTCATATCCGCCGGGAAGTTTCACAATAAATTCATGAGCATTAACTGCTTTCGCGGCTGCCTCTACCTCTTCATCGGTCGCATCCAGGCGCCCGAACCTAATATTATCCCGAATGGTGCCGGAGAAGATAAAGGTGTCCTGAAGCACAATACCGATCTGGCTTCGCAGACTGCGAATCGTCACATCCCTGATATCATAACCATCAATCGTCAGCTTGCCATCGGTCACATCATAAAATCGGCTAAGCAGATTAATAATCGTACTTTTACCGGAACCAGTATGGCCAACCAGCGCAATAGACTGCCCTGCTTTGACGTCAAGATCAATTCCTTTGAGCGCCTGACGTCCTTTTTCATATTCAAAAACAATATGTTCGAATGTAATGTCGCCCTTGATTGACGGAATTGGAACCGCATTTGGCTTATCGGCAATGCCAGGTTCTTCATCCATAAATTCAAAGATACGTTCTGAAGATGCCATAGCGACAAGAAGCTGATTATACATCTGGCCTAACCGGTTAATCGGATCCCAAAAGTTTCCGACATAGTTAGCAAAAGCGACCAGAAGACCAATGGTGAGTTCACCTGATTGGATAAGAAACGCCCCGTACCAGAATAAGATTAAGGAACCTACCCCGCCTGTAATTTCGATCAGCGGTCCGAATGCTTGGTTCATTGTCGAAGCTCTATTCCAGGATTTACGGCTCGTCGCATTCATTTGATCAAAGAACTTCATGTTCTCATCTTCTTGTGTGTAAGCTTGAGTAACACGAATCCCTTGAATGGATTCATTAAGATGTGAATTAATTCGTGAATTTTTCATACGTACATCTTGCCAGGCCCGCCTGATTCGAACTCTGAGTTTCGTCGATATAAGGAACATTACCGGTACCGTTAGAATCACGGCGAGCCCCAGTTTCCAGTTAATAAAGAGCAAAATGATCATAATCCCAACGAGCTGTACGCAGTCAATCATCAGGTTAACCACCCCGTTGGTGAACAAATCCTGTAATGAGTTGATGTCGTTGGTTATTCGAACCATAACAGAACCGGCAGGTCTTTTATCAAAAAAGGAGAATGATAATTTCTGTATATGTTTAAACAAATCCGTTCTAAGGTCGTAAATAACCCGTTGTCCTATAATATTCGTATATTTAATTCGGTAAGTAGCCGCAGCCCACTGAATAATATATAGGAGCAAAATCCCCCCTGCAATCCAGTATAACAGTCTGAGACTCGGCGACCCTTCAGCCGGTGCGATCGCTTTATCGATGGCAAGACTTGTAAGATAAGGTACGGTCAATTTTGTAATTGTTCCGAGGATCATCATAACAATAATGATCGGCAGTAACTGTTTTGCATAAGGTTTCATATAAGAGAACAACCGAGTGAACTCTCCCCAGTTAAACGGCTTTTCTATCACCTCATCATCTTGATAGACAAATCGTTCCTGGTTCTTATTTTCCTTCGTACCTGGAATCTTCTTGCTTTCTGCTGCTGTATCTGCACTCATGAGTTCACCTGCTTTCCGGGTGCCCGCTGCTCACGAGCGATATGATCCGCATACTGAATATGATAGACATCTTGGTATTGACCAGGAACTTTAATCAGTTCGTCATGCGTCCCCCGCTGAACTACGTGTCCTTCGTTAAGCACCAATATTTCATCCGCATGTCGTAATGAAGAAATCCGATGGGCAATAATAAATGTTGTTCTTCCTCGCATAACTTCCTGGAATCCCGACTGGATTTCATGTTCTGTCTCCATATCAACCGCACTTGTCGCATCATCAAGAATGAGGATTTTAGGATTCTTGAGCAGCGCTCTCGCGATCGCAATTCTCTGCTTTTGACCTCCAGATAAGCCCATTCCCCGCTCACCGACAATCGTGTCGTAGCCTAGTGGCATTTCCATGATGAAATCATGGGCTTTTGCAAGTTTAGAAGCGCGAATGATTTCCTCCATAGATACGTCTTTTAAACCGTATGATATATTATTACGAATACTGGATGAGAACAGGAATGTCTCTTGGAACACGGCCGCAATCTGACTGCGTAAACTTCGAATGTTGATATCCTTAATCTCCATACCGTCAATCTTGATTGAACCTGAATTAATGTTATAGGCACGCATTAACAGCTGAATAATTGTTGATTTACCCGATCCTGTCCCTCCCAGAAAACCAATAACCGTTCCCGGTGGTGCATCCAGATTAATATCTGTAACAGCTGCTATTTTGTTTCCGTAAGCAAAGGTCACATTCTCAAAAGAGACATGCCCCTTAACCTGCTCGGGCGCAAGAATAATAGAATCCTCTGTATCCTGAACATCAATAGGCTGATTAAGTAACTCCAGTACGCGTTCACCGGAGGCTTTGGACTGTGTATAGTTATTGATATGGAAACCAATATTCCACATCGGTCCGATTATGTACCAAATTAAACTAAAGAAAGCAACAAGTTGGCCTAATGATAATTCTTTTTGTATGACTAATCTGCCGCCTACAACAAGAAGTAATATTACACTCATCGAAGCCAGTAGTTCCATGATCGGGAAAAACTTAGCCCATAACGATGATGCAAAAATCTGATTCGTCTTGTAGCGTTCATTCCGAATGGAGAACTTATCTACCTCATGCGGCTCACGAGCAAACGATTTAACGGTACGCACTCCGGTCACATTTTCTTGAACAGCTGTGGTAAGTGAACTCATTGCCAGCCGCATTTCTTGGAAAGCAGGGTGGATTTGTGTTTCAAATTTTAGAGCAACCATCACAAGGATCGGCATGAAGATCATCGTAATTAAGGTCAGCTGCCAATTAATTGAGAACATCATAATCGACCCAAACAGAACCATGAGAACCATATTTAAAATCTGGGCAAAACCGAACCCGATAAAGTTACGAATTGCTTCGAGGTCACCGGTTAGCCGTGACATCAGGTCCCCTGTCTTAGCCGTATCATAATAGCGGAAAGACAAAAACTGTAGTTTTTCGTAACATGCATTACGTAAACGATAAGCAAGATAGTTACCAAGCCTAGCGCCAAAAAAGCCGTGCAAGAACTGCAATGATGATTTTAAGATGACCACTCCGAGTACGGTTAGGGCAAGCATGGGAACGCCTTCAAAATTACGAGGCGTTATCATATCATCAATGAGTACCCTCAGTAGATTCGGGTATATAAGCCCGAGTGCAGTCGCTAAGGCCAAGCAAAATATTGATAAAAACAACAAAATACGTTTGGACCAGAAGAAGCTCTGCAGCTGCCTGAGAACATCCATGTTTCTCCTCCTTCAAAATATTTACTTTTTTACGAACATTAATGAAGTTTATCACCGCATTACCACCTCGGCAAAGCGAGAATCAACTCATATTTCGCCTTCTTTTCGTATGATTGGGCAATAACAGGAATTAATCACCATCTCTCAATTAAATGGTCAGCAATCCTCCCCTATTCAGGGTCATATGCGCAAAAAAACACCCCCGCTGCGAAAAAAGCATAGGAAGGGTGTTTTCTGTACTCTTAAATATGTGATTCCTGTTCGAGTGAAGATAATTTTTGGGCAAGCAGGACTAACTTTTCTGAATCATCTGCTAAATCCAGGGCTGCAACTAGTCCAGAAATATTCTCTTTCCACTGCTCACTGAGATCTAGGGAGACCTCATAAAACGATGTCCGAATAAGTGATTGATAGTAGTCTTTCAGCAGAGACTCATTCCCCTGTAACTGTTTACTAATGAATTGTTTAAGCTCTGGATCAAGGACTTGCTGTAGCTCTTTTCTACCGTTGCCTTCAAAAAAGGATTTTGGGTTCTTGAAATATTTCCAAAACAGTTTAAATTCTATACTCTCCTGTTCTTCCCCCGTCCCCAGAGACGGAGTTTCCCAACCCTTCGATAAACTGACCGACAGTGAGATGCCTGGTGTCAGCCCACTGAGTTCGTCAGCCATTTCCTCTGCAGCGAAAGTCACCAGCTGTTTCCCTTTGTTCTCTAACCGAATGGACGTTGCAAGCAGCTCTTGCTGCATTTCAAGATTCAGCATTCGAAGCAGTTCCCGGCCTGAAGAGATAAATATGGCTTTTAAGTCACCCGCATCTTCTCGAAGTACAGAGGGGTGAAAGGCTTCGGACATAAACTCTGAAATGCGATAACCAATACGCTGTCCTGTATGAAAGATTAATTCCTGAGTCTCCTGAGCAATCTCGTGGTCTTTTGATTGATTTGATAGCCGCTGAAGAAGCTGCTCTCCCTGTGCGAGTGCCCTTTCTAGTTCTTCTTTACGACGTTCTCTCACTTCTGCTCCCTGACGCGCATCTTGAACCCACTGTTCTACTCTTTTGCGGGCAATTTGAATATCTTTATTTGCTTCAAGCAGGGCTATATCTAGTAACTCTTCTCCTGCAAATGTGCTGAACGCTTGTTCAAACTCCGTAAAACCTGACTCAGCAAGCTTATCTTCATTCTCCGTTTGCTTGGCATCAAGGGCTTGCAGACTAGAAACTGCATATAGGTGGGGAGACCTCACCCCATTTTGTTGTAGTTTCTCGCTGACATGCTCTTTAACTAGTTCCAGTTCTTCGGAAGAAGCTGCAAGATCCGCTGCATTGATCACAAAAAACATATTATCAAGGGACTTCGTGTCCTTAACCCGGCCCAGTTGATTCAGGAACTGCCTGTCTCCCTGAGAGAAAGCATGGTTGTAATACGTTATAAACACGAGAGCATCTGCATTCTTCATATAGTTAAATGTTACTCCGGTATGTCTTGCATTAATGGAGTCTGCTCCCGGTGTATCGACGATGATGATCCCTTGATTGGTTAGATCACAGCTATAATACAAATCAATCGACTCTACAAAGCAGGATTTCGATTCTTCAGCAACATAAGCACGGTATTCTTCCATATTCACTACAAAAGATCGTCCCAGCTTGGACAAAGCATCATCATATCCACTGGCTGCCGCCTTCAAAAAACTATAATGCGGACGGCCCGCCGGATGTACTTGCTGCGGAGTTACCGCACTCACGGCCGCCCTCCATGTCTTCTCGTCTGGAACACCAAGTCCCAGCAGATTAAAAGAAAACGTCAAATCCGCCCAGACGCTGGCTTTGGACTTCATCGTCACTTGTGCTGTCCGGTGCGTCATGTCTTCTGGCGGCGCCATAATCCGGTTTATTGCCGCCGTGGTTGGGTGCGGCGATACCGGAAGTACGGCCTCGCCAAGCAAAGCACTGGCGAATGATGATTTGCCGGCGCTGAACGCACCAAACAGCGCCAAAGTGAATGTTCCCCTGTCAAAGGATGCCGCGCGTGTATTCAGCCCCCGTACCGCCGAGTTCATAGCGGAATAGGGAGCTAGATGGGCTGCGGCCTCGCGTAATCTTGTTGCAGCGGCAGACAAACGCTCATACCTGCGAGCAGCAAGAGCCGGTCGCTCCTTGCGCACAGTAAGGGAGCCCTTATCCTCGGAAACCGTTACATTTCGTTCTACACCGGTTCCGGTTAGATCTGCTGCTGTTTCCACCGGAGCAGTCCTGTGACTGACCTCTGGTAATAGCTCCGAGGTCAGTGTTGTCATTGCCGGGAGCATCACACGCACTGCCGCTGCCGTATCCTGAATATGCTGCTCCAACTGGGATAACTGATTAGCAACCTTATTTTTCACATCCAGCTGTTTTCTTTGTTCCTCCAAAGCCACAAGGACAGGTGCATTTTTCTCAGACAGCTCATGAAGCAGATCATCTGCCAATTCAAGAGCGGACCTCCGGTAGGATGCAATTAGGTCTGCCCGCAGATCTTTACAATAATTTAGTACATATTCCCCCGTGATCTGCGTATCAGGTGCTTTACGTTTCGTAATCAGTTCTATCTCAGGAGTGTACAGATTCGCTTCTAGTTTCTCGTTCCACTCCTCATTCCACAATCCATGAGACTGCCCGAGTCCCCTTAACAGACTCCGAAGATGGAAGGCAATTTGCCCGTCCGCTTGTCTCGTAAAAAGATCCCAAAATTGCTGCAGACGTGCTTCTTTTTCTTGCTCTGTCTTCCCTGAACTAAATAAAAAACCAACTTTAAACCCTGGGCGCCGGCTTTCTAGATAACTCTCAGCAGCTGATCTCACGTCTGCGGGCGTGATGTTGGCAGAAGACAGCAACTGATCTGTCTCCGTTCGAAATTGTTTTCTTTCTTCACCTGTCATTTCACTTATCTGTGCAATGTCTTGATTAAAACGTGAGGTCTCTGAAGCGAGTCTAGCCGCACCTTCTTCTCCTCCAAGCTCATTTAGCATTTGTTCTTTCATGTCCTCATGTTTTGCTTGCCAGTTCTTGATAAATTCTTCTCCTACATGACGGGTAGACGAGGCAATACTGTGCTGAATAAGGTCTGATCGGAGATCAGGGATTGTTTTAACGAGTTGAACTAATTCATTCCACTGATTATATGGATGTGCCTTCTGTTTCAACGTTGTGAATAAGAGACCCGCATAGGTAACTTCCCACGCAGCAAACACATCCTCTACAGCACTTCGGTACGCTGAAAAGCTGAGCTCTTGTTCACGATGTTTATCAATCTGCGTCACAACTAAATAAAGGGGCTTACCCCAATCGGACAAGCTCTTTGCAAAAGATAAGTTATTCTCCGATTGCACATGGTTATAATCCATCACATAGAAAACAGCATCAGCCAGATGTAAAGCTGAATCCGTTGCTTTCTTGTGAGCGTCGTCGGTCGAGTCTACACCAGGTGTATCCAGTAGAACAGCATGCTCTTGCAAAAGAGGAACCTCATCCCATACCTCGATATAAGAGTACTGTTCACCATTCTTACAATACTCATCTAATTCTTCAGGCATTGCTACGATGGGACTTATTTCGTCGGAAGAGATTTGTCCTTCCCCTTCTTGCAACGTTTGATATATTTTAGCTAACTTCGGTCCATTTCGAATAGCCACTACATTGGCACTCGTAGGAACAGGACTTGCTGGGAGTACTTTTTTACCACATAGACTATTAATCAGACTTGATTTGCCGGCTGAAAAATGACCGCAAAAAGCAATCGTCACTTCATCTACGGCCGCTTTCTGAAGTAAATCTTCCATGGCAGATGATGCTGTCTTGTCCTCGTGCTGAATAAAAAACTGTTGCAGTTCTTGTAAACGCTCTCGCATTTCTTCATTCTGTCTGCTCCTGTGTGTCAGCATGTCCTAGTCAGGCTCCTTCTCAACTAATCTTTTCAACCAAATATGTACATTTTATCACTCAGAACTGGAGATTTGAACCTAATTTCGTAAAATCTTTCAGAATAAAAATAAAACCGACTCCCTCGCTCGATAAGAAAGATCACTTTCTTATCGGAACGTGGGACTCGGTTGATTCGCTGAATAATTCGTTTCCTAGAATACTCAGCCTATTTATTGGGTTTTAGAAATTCATTATTGAACTGCATTCTCAAGCGTAGGAAGCAAGATTTCAAATACTTGTCCATGCTGCAGGATTGTGATATTTCTCAATTTATCTTTCATTACAACCACTTCAGTCTTTTGAGACATACGCTCAAGATAATGCTCAGGAACATCGCCGGAATGGCTTACTGTAATTCCTTCGATTTCTTTTTCCTCATTTTCACTCATTTCAGTTGTCACTACTTCTTCAAAAATATCAGAAAAAGCGTCAAATTTGTCTGTGTACACGGAAATGCATTTCATTTTTCTCATCCTCTACTATTCGTTTACTATTTTCTCTTGGTTAAAGCAGATGATCCTCGTTCCTTATCTTTCCTGATTTGGGACGTTTTCATACGCTTTTTCCCTTCACGACAGACGTCCAGAAGCGGACAGACCTGACATTTAGGTGACTGTGCCTTACAATGATATCGGCCAAAAAAGATGAGTCTGTGATGGGTAATCGTCCATTCATCCATGGGTACTCTTTTCATCAGCTTTTTCTCCACTTCAAGAACAGAATCTTTCCATCCTGCAAGGCCCAATCGTTTCGATACACGCTCTACGTGGGTATCCACTGCAATCGCTGGAACTCCAAAAGCGTTGGAGACTACCACATTTGCAGTTTTTCGCCCTACTCCTGGTAACTGAACCAGGCGATCGTGTTCACTTGGCACTTCTCCTTCATACTGCTCTATCAAAATACGGCACATATTCTGTATATGCTTCGCCTTGTTGCGATACAAACCGATTCTTCTGATATCTTGTTCCAATTCTTCTAGAGGAACAGCAATATAATCTTCAGGAGTTTTATATTTTTGGAACAGGTCCACTGTCACTTTATTTACCGTTTCATCCGTACATTGTGCAGACAACAAAACCGCGATGGTAAGTTCAAACGCGTTGCTGTGCTTTAGTTCACAATGTGCATCGGGAAACATGGTTGCGATGGTATCAAGAATGTGACGTACAATCGTTGCATTCATTGATGAGCTTACCCCCTACAAAAAAAACGTCTTGATACGGCTAGTCCGTATCAAGACGGTCATTCTTCTTACTGCTTAAAGAAATGACTACGGTTTGGAAATCTCAACTACTACGTTATTGAGCAGATACAATACAATATTATCATTATCTTTGAGAGATTGCACGCTCAAAGTACTATCACCTTGATGAATGTAAACATTCGGTGACAATTGAAAGCGATAGTTAGTGTCTGTCGTAGAAGTACGTTTCACTTGTAGTTCATTGGTAGACGCACTATATGTCCAAAATGCTTTGGATACAGGTGAAAGCACATGAAAAACGGGTGTTCCATCTGCATCTTTGGTCAAGATAACATGATCAGCTGTAGTAAGCGAACTAAGTGTGGTAGACGTACTGCCATTCTTAACTACTTTCACCTTACTCGTATTCACAGATTCACTAGAACCCGAAGCAGTCTTATAAGTTACTGTATTTCCACTGATGCTGCTAATTTCGCCCCATGTTTGTTTTACAACTTGGATGGACTGCGGCGTATTGCCATCAAAAGATACATTGATAAGCGAACCTAATTTTAGATCAGCTGGTTTCAACGCTGCTCCATTATCGCCTGTAATGGATAGTTTGTCTACATAAATTTGGCTTGTAGCTCCATCTTTTTTCACCTCAGCACGGTAGGTAGACAAATTCAGTGATTGCAGTTCAAATTGCACTGCGGATTTCACATAAATTTTACTAATAACGTCCTGATTTGCACCTAGCATAGCTGTAATCTGATCGCCTGCTTTTACATCAGACAAGGAAGCACTGCTCTTCCCATATAACTCAACAGAAGGAGTTGTTTGATAAGGCAAAGTGATGCTTTCACCATTCGTCTGAAGCAGTTTCACGTTCTTCGCGCTTGTACTCAGTTCCGTAACTGTTCCTTCATACTTGTAAACGATCGACAAAGACAAAGCGCGTGTCCCGATGGTATTAAGGTTCACTTTACGGCCATCTGTCAGATAAGGTTCAATACCTGCCAGCGTTGGAGACGTTGTATTGTACTCGAGTTTTGTTTTTTCATCAAGTGTAAACACCTGAGGTTTCTTGTTCGCGTCAAGTACGGTAAGTAGTTTCGTTTTATTGTTGTATGAAACAACCGTAGCCAAATTCACTCGTTCCATTTGGCGATTGAGCACTTCAATCTTAGTAACCTCTTCATTACTATTCAGTGTAATTTCTACTACATCACCTGATTTTCCATCTGCCAGCAGATCGCTGATGATCGGCTGCTCTATTCCACTGATTACAATCTGAGGATTTGAAGCCAGGATCTTCACTTCTAGTGAGCCGCCATCTCTCATATAAGTAACCGTCGAATGATTTGCACCAAGCTCATACAGAGTACCTCGCACCGTACGTTCTACACCTGCTGTAATTTCAATCGATTGAGCGATACTATCTTTAATTGTATATTTCACTGCGGTTCCGATCTTCAACTCAGATAGAGCTACGATCTCATTTTGATATCTAATCACACTAATTCCATCTTGAATTTTGAGTACATCGATTGTCCCAGAGTCGTTCACCACGGTAACTGTTTTAGATGTTGGATCAACCGATTGAACTTTACCCGTAGCTGTCTTATTTACCACGCCAGATTTCACACGAACAGCAACTGGATTTTTTTGTGCAGTAAACGTTTCTCTCTGAATCTCTATAACACTTCCCGCAGTTAAGTCTGCGGCTTTAATTACATTTCCATTTTGATCGTAGAATACCGTTTTATCTGTGAATGTGTATTCTTGATACGTATCTCCGGCAAATAACCATAGTTTGTTTCCAGACAGACGTTCAAAGCTGCCTTCTACGGATTCCGTCTTCGGTGTATTATCTAAGCTCTCTACATAAGTTGCCGTTTGGTTTTTACCGGCTACCATGACTTCGCTGTATAATGCAATGTCAGCCGCAGTAATCTTCAGCTCCGAAGCACTCGTAAAGAAAGGCGTATTTGCATTTCTTGTGAATGTTACATATGTACTGCCGGTGTACAAGGTTATTTTGCTGTCAGTCAGTTCGGTTATGTATCCCTTGTATTGTCCTGCATAAGAATAATCTTTGTATCCCCCGCCACGACTAAAGAACGTCGCTAACTGAGCACGAGTTACATTTCCCTGTGGATTGAATTTATTGCCTGATATTCCCTGGGCAATATTCAAATCAACCGCTACACTTACGTAGCCTTTCACACCATCCGATATTTTGTCATTATCCGCAAAATCGGTAGGCGCATTTCCTGCTGCCTTCGCTTCTGCTTCTTTATCGATGGCTCTAATTAACAACTTTGTAATCCATTCACGAGAAGCTTTTTTCTCTCCCCAAGTCCCTTTATCAATCTTTACTTTTGCTTCTTCTTTCTCATCAACTAGATCGAGATCAAATGCTAAGGAAACATAGGATTTAAAATAATTGCTTGTTGAAATACCTGTGGGAAGTTTTGCTTTATCAGCGGCAGGAAGCTCTGATTCTCTATTCACAAATCGAATAGCCATCGTAATCGCTTCTTGCTGGGTTACTGCATCACCTGGTCTAAACAATCCGTTGTTACCTAGAAGAATATTCTGTGAAGCTAACTTGTAAATATGCTTTTCTGCCCAATACCCGCTTTTTACATCACTGAACATACCTGTTGCCGCTTTAGCCGTAACAGAAACGGGAGCTGTTTCAGCTCCCGCTACTCCTGCGTAGGCACTAAGCGCCATCAGGCTGGCGAGCATGGCAGATACCATTTTTTTAGAAGGAATGGAATTGATATTGCTAGGTTTGAAAGTCAAAGTAATTTCTCCTCTCTTATATGCACATCAAATCTTTTGCCATGTCGGCAGCCGAACAAACGATTGTCCTGCTCCCTATTCTTTTGTCATGGGGTGTTCAAGTTCAACATGTCCCATCAAGCTTTCTTTCTGTTCACCATCGACGAGTAGTTCAAGGGAGGTAACCTCTTCGAACTGGAAGAAGGTTTGTTTAAGAGCATCAAGTGCAAATTGTTCTCCGCCCGAACCAAGATTAGCAGTTGCTGGAATTTTAAGATCAAGGGTAATCTTTCCGCCATCCACTTCGAGTTTATTTATTGTAATCTCTTCGGACCAAAGAGGAATTAATTCCTCACTATCACTTTTCTGTAGTGCTTTGAAAGCCGACTCATATTTACTCCAGTCCGTTTTAAAGGTGATCTCACCTTTTGTTTCTTTTAATTCCAACTGTTCGGGGTCTGTGTAAAAGAGTGTGATCGTTTCTTGCTTGTTCTCTTCAGAAGGAGTTGTTGCCCCGCCGTTCGCTTGTCCCTCCGTTGTACCCCCAGTAACAGGAGTACCCTCTGGATCCCCGTTTGTCACATCATCACCCGGTTCTTCTGTATTAACGGGATCTTCAGTCGGTTGTAAATTATCTACCCCCGATTCTCCTGCACCGTTGCCTTGCTGCCCGGATGGAGCTAACGGAGGTTTGTCGGCTCCACAAGCCGTTACTACCAAAAGCATTGCTGCAAGAAGAGTGATCATCCACCACTTTTTATTGTTCATTAGTCAAATCCCCCTTCATTTCTCTTATTTCACGTTTAAGTATTCCTTCATGCCTTTAACAACACCTTCAGCAACTCGGTTCTGGAATGTTTCATTAAAAAGAGCTGCTTCGTCATTTTTGTTGGATAGGAATCCAACCTCTAGCAAAATAGCGGGCATTGTTGTATCACGGATAACTGCAAAGTTTCCTGTTTTTACGCCGCGGTCTTTTAGTCCTGCCGCCTGTACCATATATTTGTGGACAGTGCTTGCAAGAGATTTACTGTTTGCACGATAGTAATAGGTTTCAGAACCCGTCGCAGCAGCCGGTCCACTATTCGCATGAATAGATAGGAAAAGATCTGCCTTCGCTTTATTCGCTAGACTTACACGTTCAGATAGTTTAAGGAAATTGTCATCATCCCGCGTCATAATGACTTTAATAGCCGACTCTTTTTTCAATAGTTGTTCAATTTTCAGTGCAAGGGATAGATTAAAATCCTTTTCTCTCTTGCCTGTTACACCAATAGCACCTGGATCTTGATCCCCATGACCTGCATCAATGACCACCGTTTTCTTCACAGTTGGTGTCGGCGTTGTTTCTCCTCCGCTTGTGTTAAACGTTACGGTAATGAGACCTGCTGAGGTTGTTGAGAGCTTGTACGTCATGGCTTTGCTCAGATCCACTACGACACGAACGGTCGATGGACTTTCACTAAAGAGGGAGTATCTTACTTTTTCCACACCTGGATAGCCATCCACAATGATCTGTCCTGCTGTACTTTTTGTCAGATCAAGCGCTTGTGTCCCTTCAAAAAGACTGCTGAATTCCGAATGAGGAATATCAACGACAACCCGATTTGGTGAAGTCATTGCGAAGGCAGAAGGTACAGCTCCTCCGCTTGTTGCGATCATTAGTTTACTGTCTGAAAAGCTGATCCCATTCACCTGAGTTAAATCGGATTCATTACCAGCAGCGGGCGGCTGGATCGTTTCACCGCCAGATCCGCTATTTTGAGATACAAGATAAACGGACTTCGTTTGGTTGTTCCAACTCACTTTCATTCCCATTGCCTCTGCAATAAAACGAATCGGAACAAGCGTCGTCCCTTTTTTAATCATAGGAGCCATATCGAGACTAATTTTGGAACCGTCAACGGTGGCAGTTTTTTTCCCTACTACCATTTTTATTACTTTTTCATCTTGAATTATAGTAACCGTCTTCGTCTTCTGTTCCCAACCGACGCTGTATCCTAGTTTTTCTGAGACGACACGAATAGGTATCATGACTTTGTTACTGATGAGCTCAGCACTTGCACCAGAAGATAAACTTACCTGACTACCATCGAGATAAATCTTGATGTTGGCGGCTGCTTGTCCATATCCAGGAAATAACCATACAAAACAGAGCAACGCAACCAAAATTTTTAACTTTTTCATCCTTCACCCTTCCAATTCTGTATTATTTCGCTCTAGTAAACATTTGCTAATAAATTAGCTAAATTTACTAATAACTTAATAATAGACGAGAGAAAAGTGTGAAAGTTGCGAATTATCGCCTCTTTTTTTGAAATAATGAGGGAAATCATCCAGTCTTACTGTAACATTTTAGCATATTTCTTAACATTTTCCGATAAAAATATTAAAATTGTCTTTTGTTAGTTGCACTTTTAATAGAGAATAATTGAAATTGATTCAGTTCACGAAAAATAAAAAAAAAGATCTGAGGATCACATGGACCATCAAATCTTTTCTCTGTTTTGAAATTTAGCTGAACAAAATGGAAGAGTGCTTGTTTTCATACTCCGAAATGGCATCTGCATGCTGTAAAGTCAAACCGATATCATCAAGCCCTTGCAAAAGGAACTGTCTTCGGTGCTCATCTAGATCAAAATGAATCTCTAATCCGTAGGCATCCGTAATCGTTTTATTCTCTAAATCAATGTTTAACTGATAGCCATCATGCTGACTTGTACGTTGAAATAGATCTTCGACTTGTTCTTCTGACAATTTGATCGGAAGAATTCCATTTTTGAAACAGTTATTATAGAAAATATCTGCAAAAGAAGGGGCAATGACAGAGCGAAATCCAAAGTCCATAATAGCCCACGGCGCATGTTCACGAGAAGAACCACATCCAAAGTTAGCTCGGGAAAGGAGAACTGAAGCTCCCTTGTATTCCGGCTGATTCAATGAAAATGAAGTGATCTCATTGCCTTCTTGGTCAAATCTCCATTCGTAAAATAAAAATTGTCCAAATCCTGTACGCTCAATTCGTTTCAAAAACTGTTTTGGGATAATCGCATCTGTATCCACGTTTACCCGGTCAACGGGTGCTACAATACCTGTTAATTTAGTAAAAGCCTCCATGTTAATAGCTCCTCTCCGCGTTAGTTCGCAACTTCTGATTTCAGTTTCCAATCTCTAACATCTACAAAACGTCCTTTAATTGCTGCTGCTGCTGCCATTGCTGGCGATACCAAATGAGTCCGTCCACCTCGGCCTTGACGACCTTCAAAGTTACGGTTAGATGTTGAGGCACACCGTTGTCCGGGTTGAAGCACATCTGGATTCATAGCAAGACACATACTGCATCCCGCTTCACGCCATTCAAAACCAGCCTCTATAAATACTTTATCCAGTCCTTCTTCTTCTGCCTGGATTTTCACTCGGCCTGAACCGGGTACAACAATTGCGGTAACACGATCAGATACTTTGTATCCTTTCGCGATATCGGCTGCTGCCCGAAGGTCTTCAATACGGCCATTTGTACAAGATCCAATAAATACATAATCAATCTCAATATCAGCCATCGGAGTTCCTGGGATAAGTCCCATATATTCAATTGCTTTTTCAGCAGCTTTACGTTCGTTTTCCGTCGGAAGTTCAGCTGGAACTGGAACACGAGAGGAAATATCTGTTCCCATACCAGGGCTTGTTCCCCAGGTTACTTGTGGAATAAGTGACTCTACATCAAACTCCAGAACCGTATCAAATTCTGCTCCTTCGTCCGTTGTAAGTTCATCCCATCTAAGTTTAGCAGCTTCAAAATCCGTGTCTTTCGGTACATACTGACGACCTTTAAGATAATTATAAGTCGTTTCATCTGGAGCGATCATTCCTGCTCTTGCTCCACCTTCAATCGACATGTTACATACGGTCATACGTTCTTCCATGCTGAGAGAACGAATGGCTTCTCCTGTATACTCGATAACATACCCTGTAGCAAAATCGGTACCGTATTTAGCGATAACACCCAAAATCATATCTTTAGCCGTTACGCCTGGTTTACGCTGGCCGACAAAGCGAACTTCCATTGTCTTTGCTTTTGCTTGCTGTAAACACTGGGTAGCTAGTACGTGTTCTACTTCACTCGTTCCAATACCAAAGGCAAGTGCACCAAATGCACCATGTGTGGAAGTGTGACTATCACCGCATACAATTGTTTTTCCAGGATGAGTTAAACCGAGTTCAGGGCCCATTACGTGAACGACCCCTTGATCGAGGGTATCTAGGTCATACAGCTTAACGCCAAATTCACGACAGTTTGCAGAGAGGGTATCAATCTGCTGTTTTGAGATCGGATCCGTAATATTATAACGATCTTTCGTCGGTACATTATGGTCCATCGTAGCAAAAGTAAGCTCAGGGCGGCGAACCTTGCGTCCGCTGAGACGCAGACCCTCAAATGCTTGCGGAGAGGTAACTTCATGAACGAGGTGCAAATCAATATAGAGAATGCTTGGCTTTCCTTCTTCTTGCGTAATCACATGATTATCCCAAATCTTTTCGAACATCGTCTTTTTGCTCATTATATTCACCTCAGCTAAATTTTCGTTCTCAATTTAGAAGGACATCACATGCCGCTTCTATTAATGAACTCAATATAGCATGAGAAATACATATTGTTCCAAGATATAAAAACTATAGAACTGATAGGATTACCCTATAGACTATTTCGTGGTGCCATGCACAAATTCCATAGGTTAAGTGAAAAGTGCATCTTATAGGAACTTTGCACCATCACTTAACCTTGGTATTCATAAATTTGCTCCGCACCGCTAATGAATAGCTGTAAAATCAACATTTAATAATTCATCGGTTTGCGGGTTAAATCGGACCGTGACCTCAACCGTCAATTCCTTATTATCTTTTTGTATTAATAGACGAAATTTCTCTTCCGCTATAGATTCCGAAATAACGGTTCTTCCCATGTGAGCATAATCCTTCACAGGAGCACCATACTTGGTCTCGGCTTTCTTTACAGCAATGACACCCCACTTTGCATAAGCAGGTTCAGCATGAGCAGCAGGCATCTGATACGGAAACCATATGCTTGAGGAACATAGAATGAGCAGGAGTGAGCCTGCAGCAACCCTTCTCTTTATTTTACTGGTAAGTGAATTTTTCAAAGGTTAAGCATCTCCTTCTTTTATTCTCTTTATAGAGATTTCATGTCCTTCTCATTATTCAACAATGACTAGCACGCTATGCGCTTATTGTTCATTTCAATAAATTAGATATCTCATTAAAGGAAAAACCTATATACTAAAAACAGAATATTTCTAGGATATGTATTTTCTTATAAACATGAGGTGAATCATTATGGAACTTAGACAATTACAATATGCGCTTCAAATTGCAGCAGAAAAAAACTTTTCAAGAGCTGCTGAAAAGCTTCACATTGCTCAGCCCTCCCTAAGTCAACAGTTGTCTAAGCTTGAGAAAGAATTGGGGGTTTTACTTTTCCAGCGCAACACTAGTTCTGTGGAGTTAACTCATGCAGGTGCTTCTTTTGTATCCAAAGCAAGTGACATCCTTGATGCTGTTGAACTTCTTAAGCAAGAGATGTCGGATATCTCTCAGCTTCGTAAAGGAAAAGTCATTGTTGGGAGTATGCCGATTACAGGCTCCCATCTGTTGCCGCATGTCCTTCCTACTTTTCGTGAAAATTATCCTGATATCGAAATCACTTTGCTAGAGGACTCTTCTATGAATCTTGAAAAATTAACAGCCAGCGGCAAAAGTGATCTCAGCTTGTTATCCCTTCCTCTTCAAGAGCCTTCCCTATCTTACATCGAGATTGGCGAAGAAAGGATTGATCTAGCCGTACCTAAAGATCATCCCCTCGCACTCCGTGATCCAGCTTCTTCGTCTCAAGTGAGGTTAGAAGAACTCGCGGAAGAATCTTTTGTGGTACTAAAAAAAGGCCAGGGTTTTCGCAAACTGACCTTCGACTTGTGCCAAGCAGCGGGATTTGAACCAAAAGTGGTGTTCGAGAGCAATAACATGGAAACCGTACAATCGCTTGTGGCTACAGGCATGGGAATCACTCTTGTCCCGAGGTTTATCGCAAGGGCGCCGCGCAGTGAATTTATTCCTGTATACCTGCCAATTGAAGATACTCCTAGTCGCACACTCGTTATAGCTTACCGTAAAGGCCGCTATCTTTCCGGAGCTGCGGAAGCTTTTATAGAGACCTTTCGATCAACGATTAAGGAAATGTCTACCGAATGGGAAAAATGAACACAAAAGCAGCCCGGATCATCCGGGCTGCTTTCGCTGTCTTTTTACAGTAATTATTCACTACTTCAAGAAGGACCAAATATACTTTGTACGCTTACGCTTTACTGTTTCACATGTTTGTTAGGTTCATGCATTGGAATCCAGCCTGCTTGACTTACCTGTTTCCAGTCTCGGTCAGTCTCTGGGGGGAGATAAATCTCCGTCTCTGCTTTCTAGAAAAGGTCTTTCTCTGTCATCCCTCACATACTTGTGAACTTGTCGCCTGAGTTTCTCTTCCAAATGGTTAGCCTTACGGTCATCCATGGTGATCATCTCCTTTTGGTGACGGGATATTATCTATTAACCTTCTACCTAGGGTTTGAAACAATTCATTCCACTTTTTTAAGAAAAATAAAGGTTTGGTCTGCGATCTTCAAAAACCGGAATTCTTCCACGTACTTCGTCTACCAGGGCCGGATCAATCGTACCCGTAAGAATCTCCTCTTGATCTCCACCTTCAGTTACAATTTCCCCCCACGGGTCAATGATCATGGAGTGTCCAAAAAAAGACGTATCTTTACTAACGCCAACACGATTGCAGGATACCACATACATCTGATTCTCAATTGCTCTGGCCATAAGTAAGGTTCGCCAGTGATGCAAACGTGGATGCGGCCATTCCGCCGGCACAAATAACACCTTTGCCCCAGCTAAGGCAAGCGTCCTTCCAAGTTCAGGAAAACGGATGTCATAGCAAATCGAAGCTCCGGCAGTCCAGTTACCGTCAAAACTGAAAGTAATCGGCTCTTCTCCGGATGCAAGGTACTTCTCTTCATCCATAAGCCTAAATAAGTGCATTTTTGCATAACGTGCTACTTCTTTTCCTTCTTTATTAAATACGTACATACTGTTATAAATCTTTCCATCCACGATTTCAGAAATAGAACCTGCCACAATATTCACTTTATATCGAGCAGCATATTCTTGCAGCCACTCTCGTTCCCTCTTTCCATGCTCGTCAGCCAGTTCATGAATCTCTGTAAGTGCATATCCTGTGTTCCACATCTCAGGCAGTACAATGATATCCGTATTCGGACTCTTCTTCATCGCCTGCTCTATAAGCTCCTGCATATGTTTACGGTTAACATCTGGCTTTCCAATCTGAATATCACTCTGAAGCAGTACAATCTGAACGGATGAATTTTCCGCTTTTTCCGATACATCACTAATCTCACGATTCAAGTTTGTCATCATCTATTCTCCTTTTACACTTCAACCAGATTCATATAAAATAAGTTCATCCTATCATAGACGTTTTCTTCCAAATCATACAAGTCATCTATGCGAATTCCATCTATACAGCTAGGAAAAATCATGATAGATTTATAATACTTTTTACTATGATGAAACCGGAGTGATGAAATGAACTCTTCTCATGTTCAGCCTGCAAAGTCCAGATTTACGATCGAACCTGCTGAGATTATGAATCATCTGCCTACTCAGTTTTTTGCTACGCTTGTTCAGGATGTAAACCGTGAGATCATGGCAGGACATGATGTCATTAATCTGGGACAAGGAAATCCCGATAGACCTACTCCAAAGCATATCGTATCTTCCTTGCAAGAAGCAGCGGATAATCCGCTTTATCATAAATATTCACCATTTAGCGGCTTTCCCTTTCTAAAAGAAGCGATTGCTCACCGTTATAAAGAGGATTATGGTGTTCAGCTCGATCCTGAAACGGAAGTAGCCATTTTGTTTGGAGGAAAAACAGGGCTTGTAGAACTTCCACAAGTTCTACTTAATCCCGGGGATGTGTGTCTCGTCCCCGACCCTGGTTATCCTGATTACTGGTCCGGAGTCGCTCTTGCCAAGGCAGAAATGTCATTTATGCCGCTGCTTGCGTCTAATGACTTCCTACCTGATTACAGTGCGATTTCAGAGCAAGATGCCAATAAAGCAAAACTGATGTTTCTCAATTATCCGAATAACCCGACAGCTGCCATTGCTCCAAGCTCTTTCTATGAAGATACGGTAGAATTCGCGGCTAAGCATGGTATTGTTGTTGCAAGTGATTTTGCCTATGGCGCTATTGGTTTTGACGGACATCGTCCTATCAGTTTTTTAGAGACACCCGGAGCCAAAGAAGTAGGCGTTGAATTCTACACTTTATCCAAAACCTATAATATGGCAGGATGGAGAGTTGGTTTTGCTCTCGGAAATGCTGAGATTATTAAACTTATTAATCAACTACAAGACCATATGTATGTAAGCTTATTCGGAGGCATTCAGGCAGCCGCGCAGACGGCACTGACTTCTTCTCAGCATTGTGTAACTGAGCTTGTGGCCCGCTATGAATCTCGGCGAAATGCGCTATATAGTGAACTCGAAAATATAGGGTACAACGCTAAAAAACCAGGCGGTTCCTTTTTTAGCTGGCTTCCTGTGCCTAAAGGCTATACTTCCGCTTCGTTCGCTGACCTTCTGCTTCGAGAGGCAAAAGTAGCTGTAGCACCAGGCATTGGTTTTGGACATCACGGGGAAGGATACGTCCGCGTAGGACTGCTGAGTGATGAAGAAAGACTGCGGGAAGCAGCGAGACGAATCGGAAAGCTCGGGTTGTTTTAGGAATACTACAAAATCTACGCTTATTTCTCTTTGCAACGGTCTATCTTCCGTGGTATCCTATCTGTAATTTAAAATCGCAAACGTGTTGACGGGACCAGTAAGAAACCTCCTCCGTGTTCAGAGAGTAAATTCCAGAGGCTGAAAGAATTTACCACGGACATTTCTGAAACCTACCCCTGAGCGGCCTAACTAAGAAAACAGGACGTTTCCCTTAACGTTATAAGGTCTACGAGTTGGATGATCTAGATCATCAACAAAGGTGGTACCGCGGAAGATTTAACTTTCGTCCTTTGCATTACAAGGACGAAAGTTTTTTTGTTTTTCTAAAAGAACCACTTTCATACTATCTGCCGTTGCATCAATGAAGAGTATATTTATTTTCAAATTCATTAAATAAATCATGAAATTCATTCAGTTAAAAAGGAAGTGAATACAGGCGTGTCTTCTCGCATTGTTATTAAAATTGGAAGCAGTTCTTTAACCACCGACACAGGCTCATTACATAAAGAAGCCGTTGCATTCTTCGCAGCTGAGATTGCTGCACTCCACGCCGAAGGCCATGAAGTTCTTCTTGTCACTTCTGGAGCAGTCGCTGCTGGATTCGGTCACATTGGATACACATCCCGGCCCAAGCTGCTTCATGAAAAACAAGCGGCTGCGGCTGTAGGGCAGGCTCTTCTTATGCAAGCATATCAACAAGCTTTTGCGGGTCATGAAATCAAGACAGCACAAATCCTGCTGACAAGAACCGATTTCCTAAACCGCAAACGGATGGGAAATGCCATCATGACGATTGATGAGCTGTTAAAACAGCGAGTGATCCCTATCATCAACGAAAATGATACAGTATCTGTTGACGAGCTGAAATTCGGGGATAACGATATGCTGTCAGCGCTTGTAGCTGGATTTATTAAAGCGAGTAAGCTCCTCATTTTAACGGATACCGATGGACTATATACTGCTGACCCCCGGAAACAGGCCGATGCAGTCAAATATGACCGAATTGATGAAATTACGGATGAAATCTATGCGATTGCTGGCGGAAGCGGTTCTGCCGTCGGAACAGGCGGTATGCGTTCCAAAGTTGATGCAGCCAAGGTTGCTACTAGAGGCGGAGTCCCCGTCTTTGTAGGGCGTGTCCTGGAACAGGGGGACATGAAAGCAGCTTTTTATGATAGAGGAAAAGGTACCTATTTTGATACACGCCTAAATTCTCTGCCTCGTAAAAAACAGTGGCTTGGATTCATGTCATCCCCACTCGGCTCTGTACAGGTCGACCTAGGAGCAGAAAAGGCATTGCTTCACGACGGTCACAGCCTGCTCCCTGTAGGGGTACAAGAAGTCCAAGGTCATTTCCAAGCCGGTGATGTCATCGAAGTTATTAATGTAACAGGTGATATCATCGGACGCGGTATCGTAAATTACGATGAAGAACAACTGCGCATGATTAGAGGACTTTCAAGTCAGGAAGTTCTCAAAAAACTTGAAGGAAACATGAGTCGTTTGGAAGTGGTTCATCGAGATGAATGGATTACACTGAAATAACGGATGAATGTTCCCATAAACTTTTTCTACTTAAAATTACCTAAAGGAGTGAATTTCAATGAGTGAAGTACAAACAAAAGCATTAGAGGCTAAGGAAACGACCGCAATACTAGCAAGTCTATCCTCTGACGTTAAAAACGCAGCCCTTCTTGTCATGGCAGATGCACTGATTCAGGAGCAGTCTTCTATAATTGAAGCCAACAAGCTCGATCTTGCACGTGGTGAGGAAAACGGTACTCCTGCTGCTATGCTTGATCGCCTCAGCCTAAATGAAGAACGGATTCACAGTATTTCAGAAGGACTTCGGCAGATTGCTGAGCTGAATGATCCTATTGGAGACATTCTCGAAGTCATTCATCGCCCTAATGGTCTTCGCATCGAAAAGGAACGCGTTCCGCTTGGACTGATTGGAATCATTTACGAAGCAAGACCCAATGTTACGGTAGATGCAATTGGACTAAGCCTCAAGACGGGAAATGCTGTGGTGCTGCGGGGCGGCTCCTCTGCTCTTTCATCAAACCAAAAGATCGTAGAAGTATTAAAACAGGCGCTCAAATCTACTCCGGTTCCATCTGAAGCGATCCAGCTGATTGAAGATTCAAATCGTGCTTCAGTAAATGAAATGTTAAAATGCAAAGGTCTGCTTGATGTCATTATTCCACGAGGCGGCGCCTCTCTCATTCAAAATGTAGTTGAAAATGCGACGGTTCCTGTTATTGAAACGGGTGCTGGAATCTGCCATACCTATATTGCAGCGGACGCTGATGAGCAAATGGCTACCGATATTGCTCTTAATGCAAAAGTGCAACGTCCATCAGTATGCAACTCGATGGAGACACTTTTAATTCATAAGGATTATGGAAATGAGAAAATTGTAAAGCTGGCGGAAGCATTTCAAAACTCTTCTGTTGAGCTTCGCGGTTGCCCTTCCTTTGTTAAGCTTGTTCCATGGGCTGTACCCGCTACTTTGGCTGATTACAGTACGGAATATAACGATTATGTACTTAATGTGCGGATCGTTAATGATCTAGGGGAAGCGCTGGGTCATATCGCACAGTATAGTACGATGCACTCCGAGTGTATTGTCACTGAGGATGAGGCTACCGCGGCGAAGTTCATGCAACAGGTAGACGCAGCAGCAGTCTATCACAATGCATCAACACGTTTTACGGATGGTTTTGAATTTGGTTATGGTGCAGAAATCGGAATTAGCACGCAAAAACTGCATGCGCGCGGACCTATGGGTCTTCCTGCACTAACCTCAACAAAATATCGTATTTACGGAACTGGACAAATCAGACAATAAAATTACAGTGGGTCAGGAGGAATTAGATCTATGAGCGGAATTCGTACACTCATTCAGAAAAAAGTAGCTTTTTACGGAGCTGGGTCCATGGCAGAAGCCATTGCAAGAGGGCTCATATCAAGGGGTGTACTCTCTCCTTCCTCCATCACCATGATGAACCGCAGCAATAAAGAACGACTTCAGGAACTTGAAAATAAATATGGAGTCATTACGGCACGTGAAACGGTTGCCAAAGAAGATGTGCTGCAAACGACCGATGTCATTGTCCTCTCGATGAAACCCAAAGATGCAGCGGAAGCCCTCCGTTATCTAGGTCCGCTTCTATCCCCAGGACAACTCGTGGTGTCGGTTATAGCCGGAATGACCATAGAAACAATGCAGACGCTTCTAGGCAAAAAACATCCGGTTGTTCGCACGATGCCAAATACGTCCAGTACAATTGGACTTGGTGCAACCGGAATCGCTTTTTCAGAAGAAGTTAGTGATGAAGAGCAACAGTTAGTCCGTACTTTATTTGAAGCCGTAGGCATTGTCACGATCGTCGATGAATCTACAATAGAAACCTTAACTGGAATCTCGGGAAGCGGGCCTGCCTACATCTATTACATGATGGAAGCTTTGATCGAAGCTGGTGTAAGGGGCGGACTTACTTCAGAGCAAGCTCGTGATTTAACGGTTCAGACGGTACTTGGTGCGGCTCGAATGGTGCAGCAAACCGGTGAAAGTCCGCAAGATTTACGCAAAAAAGTAACTTCCCCTAATGGATCAACGGAGGCGGCTATTGGCGTGTTAGCTAAAGGCCATTTCAAAGAGACTGTCATTGCTGCGGTGGATCGCTGTGCAGAACGTTCACGCGAAATGGGTAATGCCTTGAAGGAGGAAATCAATTGAGTTATTGTACAGCAACGTACCGGATTTACGATGATAAAGCGAATTTCCACAAAAAAGCAGAGTCCATTGCCGTTGGTATGACGGTGGGAAGCTGGACAGAATTACCGGAAGCAAAAAGAGACGCAATGAAATTACATTTAGGACAAGTGCTTGAAGTTAAGGTCCATGAACCTGAAAATGCGAAGTCCGGAGAACGCTACGGAGATGTAACGATCGCTTATCCCGATATTAACTTCAGCAAGGACATTCCGGCACTGCTCGTTACCGTATTTGGAAAAATATCAATGGACGGCAAAATTAAGCTCATGCAGCTTGGTTTCTCTGATGCTTTTGCCTCCCATTTCCCTGGTCCAAAGTTTGGTATACAAGGCGTACGGGATCTTCTAGGTGTACCGAATCGTCCGCTTTTGATGAGTATTTTTAAATCCGTTATCGGTCTCAATGCTTCTGAACTGCGCGAACAATTCTTGCGCCAGGCACTTGGCGGTGTAGATTTAATTAAAGATGATGAAATTCTTTTTGAGAATGAACTGACTCCCATTGAAAAACGAGTAGAAGTATGTATTCGGGCTGCGGAAGAAGCAAGTAAAGAAACCGGGAAAAAGTTACTTTATGCGACGAATCTCACCGGTCCGACTTCCCGTCTACATGAGCAAGCTCGAAAAGCGATTGACGCAGGTGCTAACGCTCTTCTCTTTAATGTACTATCTTACGGGTATGACGTCCTGCACGAACTGAGTAAAGATCCAGAGATTACAGTACCGATCATGGCCCATCCAGCCCTTGCCGGTGCCTATTATCCTTCTCCTTATCACGGTATCTCTGCTTCCGTCCTGCTGGGTCAGCTCATGCGTCTTGCGGGGGCAGATCTTGTCCTTTTCCCTTCACCTTACGGTTCAGTAACGATGCCGCGGGAAGAAAATATGGGAATTAAAGAGCAGCTGTTAACCTCAGCACTGCCAGTAAAACAAAGTATGCCTGTACCGTCTGCGGGCATCCATCCTGGGCTTGTTCCGCTGATCTTACAAGATTTCGGTACGGATGTCATTGTTAATGCAGGCGGTGGAATTCACGGTCATCCGATGGGTACAGAAGCCGGAGGACGTGCATTTGTTCAAGCTATTGAAGCAGCACAGCAAGGGATTTCACTTTCAGACTATGCTTCTGCCCATCCTGAACTTGCAAGTGCCCTGCAGCTTTGGGGAGGAGAAAAATAAGTGAGTAAAAAAACAGTCATATTCTGCGATTTTGACGGAACGATTACGCTATCCGATAATATCGTAGCCATCATGAAGCATTTTCAGCCTGCCGGTTATGAGCCGATTATGAAAGATATAGTCGATCAGAAAATTTCTTTACAGCAAGGGGTAAGCGCACTGTTCGGTCTCATTCCTTCTAAGCAAAAGAATGAAGTGATCGAGTTTGTTCTTGGGCAAGCAGGAATTAGGGATGGCTTTGCCGAGTTCCTTAGCTATGTACGTAAAGAAGGTATCGAGTTTTATGTAACGAGCGGCGGAATGGATTTCTTTATTGATCCCCTGCTTGCTCCATTTGGAATTCCAAAGGATCATGTTTATTGTAACCGTGCTGATTTTACGGGAGATCATATTCAGATCCTGTGGCCTCATCCTTGTAAAGCCCCATGTACGAATGATTGTGGAATGTGTAAAGCAACTATTATGCGTAATTTCGATCCTAATTCTTATGAACGTATACTCATCGGTGACAGTCTCACCGACTTCCAAGGTGCTAAAATTGCTGACCTAGTGTATTCTCGTTCGATCTTAACGAAGAAATGTGAAGAACTGCAGGTTCCTCACGTACCGTTTACTACTTTCTTCGATATTTTAAAAGACTTACAATCGAAACGCGCTCAGGAGGCAGTAAAATGACTTTTTCAGATATCACCACAGAAGAAAAAAACCGTGTTCTCTCCGAACTAGCCGATGTAAAAGATGACTTTGCAAAAAGAGGCTGGTTTCCCGGCACCAGCGGAAATCTTTCCATGCGTGTTGGAGATTTTGATGCTGAACAGTTCCATTTTGCAGTTACCGCCAGCGGTAAAGATAAAGCAGCTCGCACACCCGAAGACTTCCTCTTTGTAGATAAGGATGGAAAAGCTTGCGAAACAACGAGCTTAAAACCGAGTGCGGAAACATTAATTCACTGCGAAATTTATCGCTTAACTGGATGCGGGGCAGTCTTTCATGTACATACCGTGTTCAATAACCTGATCAGTGAATATTACGGGGATCAAGGTCATGTACCTATCCAAGGGATCGAACTGATTAAAGCTTTTAATATCTGGGAAGAGAATGCTGTTATTGAGGTGCCTGTTCTTCCTAACTATGCGCATATTCCTTCCATTGCCGAGCTGGTACCTGGTGTGCTTCAAGAGAAAGTTCCTGGGATTCTTCTTCGCAATCACGGCATTTATGTATGGGGAAAGAACGCGTTTGAAGCGAGAAAGCATCTTGAGGCGTTTGAATTTTTATTTGAAGTGATGTACCGCGGACTTTTACTTAAAAAATAAAGCATAGAAAAAACCGTAGAAACGCCTAATTCGGCAAATCTACGGTTTTTTAATATCTCTTTCATATCTCTCTCATAAGCAGTAAGAATCTACAACTCTCTGTCTTGATAAGGAGATAGATCCATATCCCGCTCAAGCTCTCTGAGCAGACGCTCCCCTTCATCCTCTTTCGGTTTTGGTGAGAAAAGCAGCTTTATACCGCCCCCGATGAAGATCAATGATACGACGATCGTGTTCATATAAGACTGAAGACTGTAAAAGAACTGTAAGGACTCAAAGCGGCTCTCAAGCTCTGGAACTACCAGTCTCAGCAAAATATAATAAACACCCAGGAATAATAGTGCTGCACCGATCCACCGCTGATAACGCGTCCACGCTTCAACCACCGGTTTATCATATAAGGGCTCTCTGCCGTACTTGCTTACCTGCTGAAGACCGTCAAAGAAACTATAGAACCAGATTACTGGTATTAGAAAGAGAAAGAGGGACAAATTCAGCAAGTCCAATATATAAATACTCCCTAAAAATATCACCATAAGCTGAAGACCTCTTTTTTGAAGCCCCAGATACATCTGACCTGCCCCAGGGAAAACCGCAAGTAACGTAGCGATCACTTTACTCCGCTTTCCATGACTGCGACCATGTTCAATCTGCTCGAACAATGTCTTATCTTCTAGGATTCCCCCCGCTTGTTTGCGATGTACATGCTGAACCGCGTCAAACATACAGTACAGCCACATCACCGGCAGTAGAAGCAAAAAAAGAAGTATAACTCCTTCCCCCGAAATAGCCGCCACGAATAGCAGCATAATAGCGAGTCCGAAGAAACCGATTAGAAAGGATAATCCGCGTTGCAATAGTCCCATGTGCAAGTGTCCGAGCCCTGGTACGAACGATAAGAGAATCGTAAAGAATCGTTCGCTTTCTTTCCCTTTTCCCTGATTCGGATACACATACCCTTCGTGCGGTGGAAAACCAAAAGGAGGTTCCATTCCAGGTCCTTGATCGTGCTGCATGCCGTAAAAGGACTCATTAGGGTTTAAGTTTGGATCTACTGCGGGTCCCATTTGCCCGTACGCCTCAGCATTTGGAACATAGTTAGGATAACCCGGCGGATATGGAGAATGTTCGGGTGCACGAAGCAGTTTAAAAACCAGACTAAACATACTGACCATCCATAGAAAGGCAGCCCCTAGTAACAAAACTAGAGCAAACTCCATTTCATTTCCGAGAGCAGCTAAAAAAGCCAATCCTACTATTCCAAAAAATAGGAATCCATAGATAAAACCCTTTACCCGGCTCTTATAATAATAATGTCCGAGCCCCGGCACAAAGTTAAGTAAAAAGGCAAGCAGTTTACTCCTGTCTTGCTGTATATTCATCTCATTGTCTTCCTTTCTTAAATCGAATGTATATCTATTCATTACGGTTTAGGCTTTAACGTATCTAGCCAGCCAGTCGCCTTTTTCACCATAATCTCACTATAAGTTGTTGTTGCTAGGGTCTCGCTCTTGTATATATTTCCAGGTGCTAACCGGTCAAATACACCTGTAGATATAAAAATCACCGTTATCGAAGCAGCTACCGTATAGTGAATCATTTTATGACTGAGGAGATGCTGCCACGGAAGCTTACCCGATTTCTTCTTTCTTTTTTCACTTCTCACAGAAGAGTCAACCTGTTTCATAATCTCCTTGGTAAATTCTCTTTGATTAGGAATCTGCGGGAAAGTAAACGTCTTGTTGTTTTTTTGATGAGCCAAACCTTCGTTTTGATTCAATAACTGAAGAGACATCAGATAGGAGGCGAGCGCTTCTTCATCAGTAAGGAGCTGCTCATCTATCTCTTCTCTCTCCGCTTGGGTTAGTGTCCCTTTGATATAAGCCGTAAAGCGGTCCTCATTTTGGTTATTCACGCCATTCTTCCTCCTTCCAATGCTGCCTTATCCATATTCTCGCTCGGTATAACCTGGATTCTACGGTTTTCACAGCAATACTGCATTCCTCCGCTATCTGCTCATAATTGTTTTCTTTTAGGTAATAAAGAATGATAATATCACGATACTTGGGAGGAAGCATTCTGATTTTTTTCAGCAGTTCTTGTTTCTTTTCTTTTTTAATCAATTGATACACCGTATCCGCCTGCCGGTCAGGTATATGTATTACATCGTTCTCATGTCCCGTCTCGGTTACCACTCTTCGGCTCACTTTTCTCTTCATATCAATCGCCTTATTTAGTGCAATTCGTGTAATCCAAGTCTTAAATCCTTCCGATCGGTACTGGGGGAGAGATTTAAAGATTTGAACGAAAGCTTCCTGTGCGGCATCCTCCGCATCCTGAACATGATGAAGAACAGAATACGTAACTTGAAAAATATGTTTACTATATTGATTAATAAGTTCACGGTATTTCGCATGATCTCCTTGAACAATGTCTTCAATCAATCTTGCTTCATCAATGGTCTCTCTCCTCCTTCCCCATATAAATAGACGTATGAACGAAGCGCATCCCTGCAAGTTTCATATAAAATAATTAAATTTTCTGAATTCGATCAACCTTTCATTTCTATTATCGCGAAAAGAGCGAAAAAAGGCACCCCTTATAAAGGAGTGCCTTATATTAACCTATATAATTAACGTCCACCACTACGGAAGCGGGCGGCGTATGCTTTTACATCCTCGGTTGTCTTAACCCTATTGCGGCTCCATTCCAGTAATATACGATCAATATATCTGAAATGTACTTTCCCAGCAAACACAGCTTCCTTCAGAGCAAGCAATATCAACTCTTCAGGGTATCGATCCTGATCGATCCAGCCAGAGATCGTTTCATATTCCATGGGAGATAGAGGTCTGCCGAACTCATTCTCAAAAATCCGAAACATGTTACGTTCTTCGACTTCTTCCATCGTTTGTCTTGAATTCTGCTGATAAGGTAATGCTGCTGATTTTCGAGCAACCGCTGGAGCAGATGATTCTTCTTGAAGACATTCCGCAAGTTTTACATATAATCCAAGCACATTATACCGCTCATATTGTATGCCACTCGCTTCATCCAAATCTTCGTCTATACTAACAAAACCATCTCTCATCAGCCTTTGCAAGCCACGAGCAACCTGTTCCGGCGGTATGTTCATTCGAACTGCCAATTCCTCCAGCGTTGGAAAATCATTTCCTTCCAGCTGTTGAAATGATATCAGATGTTGAATTAGAAGCATCTCTCCATCTGACAAACCAAGCCGGGTGTAATAACGGAGCAGTGCATAAGGGAGCTGAACACTCCCCATAGACATCCCGTAAGCAATACCTTTCACCCATGTACCCTCACCTGGTTCGCTCATTAACATACCTCCTACGATCCTTACGGATAAAGACGATACAGTGTGCGTGGGAATGGGATCGTTTCACGTACATGATCAAGTCCGCAAATCCAAGCTACTGTACGTTCAAGTCCAAGACCAAATCCGGAGTGAGGAACAGATCCATAGGTGCGAAGATCCAAGTACCACTGATAAGCTTCACGGGAAAGATTATGTTCTTCAAAACGCTCTTCCATCAGTTTCGGATCGTCAATACGCTGGGACCCGCCGATAATTTCGCCGTATCCTTCCGGTGCGATCATGTCTGCACATAATACCACTTCTGGACGGTTCGGATCTGGTTTCATATAGAAAGCTTTAATTCCTGCTGGATAGTGAGTAATGAATACAGGTTTGTCGTATTTTTCGGCAATCGCTGTTTCATGAGGAGCACCAAAATCTTCACCCCACGGAATATCAAAACCTTCTCCTTGCAGGAATGTAATTGCCTCATCATACGTAATACGCGGGAATGGAGCTTTGATATTCTCGAGTTTGGAGATATCACGGCCGATGCTTTCCAGCTCTTTACGGCAGTTTTTCACTACCGACTGTACTACATGTGAAATGAACTCTTCCTGAATACGCAAGCTTTCTTCATGATCCACAAATGCCATTTCCGGTTCAATCATCCAGAATTCAATTAAGTGACGGCGAGTTTTGGATTTTTCTGCACGGAAAGTAGGACCAAAGGAATACACTTTACCAAGAGCCATTGCAGCTGCTTCCATATAAAGCTGACCGCTTTGTGTCAGGTATGCATCCTCATCAAAGTATTTGATGTGGAACAGGTTGGTTGTTCCTTCAGCAGAAGAAGGTGTCAGGATCGGAGGATCTACAATCGTAAATCCATTGGTATCAAAATACTCCTGAACTGCGCGGATAATTTCCGCACGGATCACCATAATTGCACGCTGTTTGTTAGAACGAAGCCACAAGTGGCGATGATCCATCAAGAAATCAACACCGTGTTCTTTCGGCGTAATTGGATAATTTTCAGTTAAATGAATAATTTCAATTCCTGTTACCGTAAGTTCATATCCAGACTGGCTGCGCGGCTCTTCACGAACCACCCCTGTTACATAAAGTGAACTTTCTTGGGTAAGACTTTTGGCGTTGTTCCAAATTTCTTCAGAAACTTCACTTTTCACCACAACCCCCTGGATATAGCCTGTACCGTCGCGAAGCTGTAAAAATTGAATTTTACCGCTGGAGCGCTTGTTATTGATCCAAGCACCGATCGTTACTGTCTCTCCAACGTGCTTGCTGACATTGCGAATGTCACTTTTCGTGCTCATTCCGATCTCTCCCTGCTTATATAATATTAATTATTGAGTTGCTCCTACAATACGATGTGTATCGCGTGCAATCACAAGTTCTTCATTCGTTGGAATCACAAGAACCTCTACTTTAGAATTTGCTGAAGAGATACGGCGCGGTTCACCAGAACGGATTTTATTCAGCTCTTCGTCTACTTCAACACCAAGATAAGTAAGCTGCTCAAGAACACGCTGGCGAAGTACAACGGAATTCTCTCCAACCCCTGCTGTAAAGACGATCACATCAACACCGTTCATCGCTGCAGCATAGGAACCAATGTATTTACGAAGACGGTACTCATACATATTGAAAGCAAGTGTAGAGTTTGGCTCACCGTTCTCCATTCCTTCTGTAATCTCACGCATGTCGCTGCTGATACCGGAGATGGCAAGCAGTCCACTATGTTTATTAAGCATCGAATTTACTTCGTTAATCGTAAGTTCTTCTTTGTTCATCACATAAGGTACAATCGCTGGATCGAGATCACCACTGCGTGTTCCCATCATCAGACCTTCAAGAGGAGTCATACCCATCGAAGTATCAACGGAAACCCCATTCTTCACTGCTGTTAAGCTGCCCCCGTTACCTACGTGACATGTAATGATCTTCAGGTCTTCGATCGGACGATTAAGGAATTCAGCAGCTGCTTTACTTACAAAATCGTGGGAAGTACCGTGTGCACCATAACGACGTACTTTGTACTTGTTATAAAGAACACGTGGAATAGCATACAGGTATGCGTGTTCAGGCATCGTTTGATGGAATGCAGTATCAAATACGACAACCTGCGGAATACCCGGCATATTTAGCTCTGCTGCGTTAATTCCCATCATCGCAGCTGGGTTATGAAGCGGTGCAAGGTCGATCAGACGACGGATCTCAGCTTTTACTTCATCCGTTACGAGAGCCGATTCTTTAAAAGCTTCCCCGCCGTGTACTACGCGGTGACCTACTGCTTGGATTTCTGAAATCGAGCTCATTACACCGTGAACTTCATGAGTCAATTTATCCAGCACTTTACGAATAGCAGTTGTGTGCTCAAGAATTTCGCTTACTTCTGTAACTTCTTCTTTACCTGTTGGTTTGTGATTCAAGATTGAAGAATCCATACCAATCCGTTCTACAAGTCCTTTTGCCAGAACAGATTCATTCGTCATGTCATATACTTGGTATTTCAGAGAAGAACTCCCTGAATTGATAACTAAAATTTTCATACTCGATCACCATCCTTGTCGTACTTGAAGAAGCCTTCTCCTGTTTTTACGCCGAGTTGTCCAGCGCGAACCATTTTCTTCAGAACAGTAGACGGTCTATACTTCAGTTCACCAAACTCGCGGAACATCCCATCAAGCGCTGCATGAACAGAATCAAGTCCGAAACGATCCGCCATTTCAAGCGGTCCATGTTGGAATTTGTAACCAATACGTACTGCTTCATCGATATCTTCTGCAGAAGCAACTCCCTCTTCAAGTAGATGAAGAGCCTCGTTAATGTGAAGGCAGATCAGACGAGAAGTAACAAATCCAGGAGACTCATAAACCATGATCCCTTTTTTGCCAAGCACTTCTTCTGCAAACTGTTTTGTAGCATTGAACGTTTCATCAGAAGTTTTAAGACCACGAATAATTTCAACCATATCAATGCTGGAAACCGGATGTGTCCAGTGAAGTCCGATCATACGTTCAGGAGAATTAGTGGCACCTGCAAGCTCAGTTAAGCTAAGAGTAGAAGTATTACTAGTCAGAATAATATCGTTACCAATGACTTCTTCCAGTTTTCTAAAGAGAACTTTTTTCTCTTCCAGATCTTCTGTAATGGTCTCTATGATCAAATCACAAACAGAAAGTTCCTCATAACTTGTCGTTTTATGGATTCTTGACAAGATTAATTTCTTCTCTGCTTGGGTGATAGCCCACTTCTCTAATTTCTTATCGAGTCCTGTTTCAATCATTTCTACTGAATGATCTAATTTCTCAGGGGTTTGTTCTACGAGCAAGACGTCGAGGCCTTTGGCTGCAAGCATTTCTGCTATACCTTGGCCCATTGTACCTCCGCCGATAACTCCTATTTTTTTAAACAACATGGTTACTGCTCCATCCCTTTCTTGGTCTCTAGTAATATTTTGTATTCTTCTTTGTCGAAAAATACATTTTATGACCCAACATCTAATAATATCTTAGCACGAAACAAAAGTAAAAAAAAATAACCAGCATCATAGATTATGCTGGCAATAATGTACTTTCTTTGAATAATTTGCGAAATTCATCACCAGATAACACTTCTTCTTTAAGCAGGATGCTTAATGATTGATCAAAGATAGGACCGTGATCGATCAACAGCTGCTTTGTACGGGAGAAAAGGTCATTTAATATCGCTGCGTTTTCTTTCGACATCTCGGCCTGTGAGACCATCTCAAGATGCACAATCCCGAGTCCCGTAAGTCCAGAGCTGATCATTGTTTTAACAATATCTAATGCTTGCTCAAAATCATTTCTTGAACCCGTACTGCGGCCTCCGTAGTAAATTTCTTCTGCTGCTGCACCGCCTAACGCAATCATAATTTGAGCTTCTAAAAACTCTTTGGTGTATAAGTATTGTTCTTCTTGCGGGTTATGTCTTACATAGCCTAACGCTTGTCCACGAGGACTTAAAGCAACCTGGCCGACACTATTTGGACGTACTGCTTCTGCCGCAATGGCATGTCCTAATTCGTGCACTGCTACCCGCTTTTTCTCTTCTTCATTTGATTCTCTGTCTGTTTTTTCACCCATCATCACCTTATCGATGGCCATGGAAAGATGTTTTTGCAAAATATAACTACTATCATCCCGCATCGCATAAATCGCTGCTTCGTTCATTAGACTTTCCAGTTGGGCACCAGAGAAGCCATAGGACTCTTCCGCAATTTTATCCATGTTAATGTTTTTATCAAGCGGCTTGTTTTTGGCATGCAGTTCAAGAATATGTCTGCGTCCTTTTTTATCCGGCAAGTCCACTTGTATATGTCTATCAAAACGTCCTGGGCGAAGCAAAGCGCTGTCCAGCATTTCTTTACGGTTGGTTGCAGCTATGATTAGAATACGCGGTGCGTCGGATGTATAGATCCCATCCATTTCCGTCAGAAGCTGATTTAGGGTCTGATCGTATTCACGTTGTTGCCCGCCTTCTCGTTTACCGCCAATAACATCGATTTCATCAATAAAAATGATTGCATTTTCTTTATTTTCCTTGGCTGCTCGCGTTCTCGCATCACGGAACAGCTCCCGAACACGGCCCGCACCCACACCAACATACATTTCTACAAATTCACTGCCTGATGTAGCAATAAACACGGAATTCGTGTAATGTGCTGCTGCTTTGGCCATGAGTGTTTTACCTGTTCCCGGAGGGCCGGTTAACAAGATCCCTTTTAAGGGACGGATACCAAATTTCTGTATTTCCTCATGTCTGATTAAAAAATCAAGCGCCTCTCTAAGCTCCTGTTTCGCACTATCTTGACCGCCTATTTCCTCAAAAGTGAGCTTCTTCGGACCTGCTTTTTTTCGCTTTCTTTCACTGCTTGCACCGACGGTCAGACCGCCGCGCATCTGCATAAGAAGAAATACACCTCCAACAAGAAGCCCCATAAGCAATAAGGGAACTACATTAACCCCAATATAGACGAGAAATAAGAAAATGACGGGCGTTGCGCCAATCAAGATTTCCTTGGTCCACTTAGGCATTTGGCCATACCCCCATCGTTGCCGACTGTCTCGGCAAAATAATAAACTTGCTTGCCTCTCCGTCAGATAGACTTACATACACATTCTGATCATCCATGTCGTAATCTACTTGTATGCTGCCATCACTCATTTTCTGCAGTTCTTCAGGAATCTGAGTATATTGTCTTGTTTCCATTGCTTCTGCTACCGTGAACAAGGCAGTTGACCAAAATTCATCGAGTTCCTCTGTGGAATGATTTTTTACGTCAAGTTTAAGTTTCTTTCCCTTTAAATACGGATTTCCATCTGTATGAATAAGTTCAACTAGACCCCTTAGATTCGTTTGAGGCTCCAAATCGAGATTCAAAGTCACTTCCTTTGGGGTAATATCTATTTGAACATTGTTGACACCTTCGTATGCTGAAACCAACTTATCAATTGGTTTAATCATAGCCACCTGACGGTACGCAAACCAACCGCCAAACAGCAGTGTAGCAGTAACGAACAAAGATACTGCAATTGGGATGGGACGCAATTTCAAGTGACAACCTCCCTTACTTTTAGTCTTTTTGCTGTAAATAAAATCTATAAATATAGCATAACATATCGTAAGCATGAAATCTAAACTATGAAACATTTTTCTATGTTACCAAATAAAATAACCCCCGAGTGATCTATATCGACCATTCGGGGGTTATTTGTTATATCAATTTACTTCTTAATCGGGTAATTGATAACCATTACCTATTTCGGTTCCATCGCTGAATTGGTAGAACCGATACACATATTTGCCATCTTGCTTATAAAAGAGCTGCCATACATACGTTTTATTGTAGTAGCTTGGATGCAAATGAATAATCTCTATATTGCCTAACTCTGAAGCGATTTTGGCGTACATTTCATCTTCAGAAAAGCTATTCTCAATGAGTTCACTATGAACACTATTTTTACCACTAACTGGCTTATGATCCATTCCGAACTGGACCCAGACCATAATCGGCTTATTCTCGCTGCTCATGCCTTCGATCGTCCAATAAATCGATTCTTCTCCCCAAACCGACTTTTGTGTTTTTGTAACGGACGTAAGCTGTGCCTGTTGCTCTGCAATCGACACCGCGAGGTCTCTTTCCGCCCACTGATCTTTCATTACGTAAACATAAAATTGATAAATCCCAAATAAAATTAGTAATACGGTAAGAATACTAATGTATATCCATTTTTTTCGATTCCTTCTCAAGGCGGGACTCCCTTCTCACCCTTGGTCCGTTAGCGGGCTTTCAGTCCTTTAAATGCAGATTCTGCTTCTCGCTTAATACGTTCTTCATCTAAAGTAAGAGCTTCACCATCTTTTAACAACTGTTTGCCATCCACCCAAACATGTTTTACGTCTTTAGCACTTGCCGAGTATACAACATGAGAGATCAAATCTGAATACGGCAAAAAGTGCGCCTGATCTAAATCAATCGCTATAAAATCTGCTTTCTTGCCTACTGCAAGCGTCCCCGTGTCTTCAACATAGATCGATTTTGCTCCATATTCCGTTCCCATGCGAAGAGCTTCTGTCGCTGGAACAGCCGTTGGATCACCAGAGACTCCTTTATGGATAAGGGCAGCCAGACGCATCTCTTCAAACATGTCCAGATTATTATTGCTTGCAGGTCCATCCGTTGCTAACGATACAACAACCCCAGCTTTTAATAGATCCGGAACTCGAGCTACACCGCTGGCAAGTTTCAAGTTGCTTCCTGGATTGTGAGCTACAGCAACATTATATTTAGCAAGAATTTCAATTTCTTCGTCAGTTAAATGAACCGCATGCGCCACGAGGGATGGACGTGAGAAGAAGCCCAATTTCTCTAAGTGAGCAACCGGACGGAGCCCATAATCTTTCACGTTCTGTTCTACCTCTGCCTTTGTCTCAGACATGTGTGTATGAAGCGGCAGGTCCAAGTCATGTGCTGCCTGAACAAATTTTTCAATAAACTCAGGACCACATGTGTACGGTGCATGAGGAGACAGCATCGTGGTAATTCTGCCACTCGCTTGTCCGTTCCATTCCTTAGCAAAAGAAGTCGCTTCCGCAAGTTTAGAAGCTCGCAGTTCATCTGAACCGAATCCAATTACACCGCGCATCAGGCTTGCACGTATTCCCGACTCCTCTACTACCTTAGCCACTTGATTCATCTGATCATACATGTCAAGAAAAGCGGTTGTCCCCCCTTTAATCATCTCAAGGATCGACAAGGACGCTCCCCAGTATACATCGTCTGCCGTGAACTTCTCTTCCATTGGCCACATTTTTTCTTGAAGCCAAATTTGGAGTGCAAGATCATCCCCATAACCTCGCAGAAGAGACATTGCAGCGTGACCGTGCGTATTGATTAGACCAGGAATAAAGAGTAGATTATTCCCGTCAAAAACGGTCGTTTCTTCTTCACCCTCAGGGAGTTTCTCGCCTATGTAGACAATCTTATCATTCTCCACAAGCATATAACCTTTAACGATTCGCCATTCTGGATCACTAACTGCAAATTGTCCATTCTTAATAAGCCATTTATGACTTTTCATCTTCTGTTTCTTCCTTTCCTTCTTCGCTTTCCAGATAATAAGCAAGGCTTAATAGATCTGTTGTGAAATCGGCCGTATGAATCCGAATATGCGGCGGAGCTTTAATAATAATCGGTGCAAAATTAAGTATAGCCTCTATACCTGCTTCAACCATGCAATCCGCTACACGCTGAGCTTCAAAATCAGGCACCGTAATGATCCCAATCCGGATATTCCGTTCTTTCACTGTATCCTGTAACTCTTCCATTGGCTGTACCGTAAGTGTATTAATCATCGTTCCAATTTTTTTATCATAGGAGTCAAATACGGCAACAATCTTCATATTGTCTTTTACATAGCGGTTATAGTTAGATAAAGCTTGACCGAGATTACCTGCCCCGACGAGGGCAACATTGATGACTTGATCAATTTTGAGAATTTGACGGATTTTATCAATAAGATAAGCGACGTCATATCCGATTCCCTTCCGTCCAAAATCGCCAAAATAAGCTAAATCTTTACGGATTTGAGCTGGATTTAGATCCAGTTTAAGCCCGAGTTCTTGAGATGATACCGTTGTAACTTCTCTTTTGTATAACTCCTGCAGATAACGCAGATATACGGGCAGCCGACGAACGACTGCCTCTGAAATTTTATCCGACTTCAATGTTAACTCCCCCTTACATCAAAACACAATTTCTTATGTTCCGTCTGTTTCATTATTCGTTTCATGTTCCATCAGCCATTCACTAATCCTTGGAACCATCTTCTCCGTAACCATATGTTCCATTTTTGGACCTGGCAAGGAGTACAAAAAGTACTTTCCATAATAAGATTCAATAACCCTTGTATCGTAAACGATAACGATACCTCTGTCCTGTGCTGTACGAACGAGCCGTCCGAAACCTTGTTTGAACCGGATCACTGCCTGCGGAACAGAAAGTTTCATAAAAGGATTTTTCTTTTCTTTTTCCAAAAGTTCGCTTTTCGCTTCCACCACCGGATGGCTAGGCGGCTGGAAAGGCAGTCGCACGATCGCAAGGCAAGTTAAAGCTTCTCCTGGAATATCTACACCTTCCCAGAAGCTGCTTGTTCCGAGCAAAACAGAAGCCTTAGCCTCTTGGAACCGACGAGTAAGTTTTGTCCGGCTGCCTGTATCTACTCCTTGCCCAAGCACCGTGATGTCACTAGCTGCAAGTGCTTCTTTTAGTGGTTCATGCACTTGTCTCAGCATTCGATAGGATGTAAACAACACTAACATCCTGCCTTTGGTAGCCTTCGCTGTCTCTGCAAGTGAAGTCACAAGCATACTTACAAAGTGATCATCCCCTACACTTCCTTTTACGCTTGGAAAATCGCGTGGAATGACAAGAAGTGCCTGATCCCTATAATTGAATGGCGATGGCAGCAAGGACGTCATAAGCCTGCCCTTTTCCTGCGCTTCCGATAGTCCCAGCTGATCGATCATAAACTGAAATGACTTGTCTACAGATAACGTAGCAGAGGTCAGAATCACACTGTGTTTTTTATCAAAAAACAGTTCCTTCAAATGTGAACTTACATCGACAGGAACTGCATATAGCTGAAGGGACTTACTTCTAAACTGACCGCTTGCTTCAAGCCAGTATACGGTGCCTGTATCGTCAAGCCGCATAAAGAGTCTCAAATTATCCCTAAGCTCTGCTAAGTCTCTGACAAGACCTGTGATATCCGTAATCAGACTATCTGATGCATAATCGTCTAGTTCTTCTCTCACTTCTCCAAGCAGCTTATCTGCTTTGCGCACCATTTCGCCTACTGTGACATAAAACTGATTTTCATGTTTTGAGATTTTGTCCCATGCTTTTGGCTTCGCCTGCGGCTTCAGTCTTAGTGAAAACTGTCCTGAATCTCCTGGCGCAGCATCCATTCTCTCTGGTAATAGCTTAAATAACATATCACTCAGTGTATCCCATTCTTCCTTCGCTTCCAGAGCAAATGGGAACAACTCGTCAATAGCTGAAGTCCATTCCACGTATTTCTCATGTCCTGACTGATTGATTTGTTGACGAAGTGCAGGAAATTGACCGTTACGACTATCCTTAAACAGTCTCGTTAGAGTATGGACCACTGAGAAATATTTCATATGCATCCCCAGATGTTTACCAGCTACGTCTTCTAGATGATGAGCTTCATCAATCACTAGATAATCATAACTTGGAAGCAGTTGATGGCTGGCTTTCACATCTGTAAACAGTTTCGAGTGATTGGTAATCACAACATCTGCAATCCCCGCTTCATGACGCGCACGATGATAGAAACATTTTTTGAACCACGGACAGCTCCGTCCTAAACAGGATTCAGATTCGCTTTGCACGGTTTCCCAGAAATCTGTTCCCCGGTGGCTTAAGTTTAGTTCTTCATCATCTCCGGTTTCTGTCTGCGTGAGCCAGACGAGCATCTGAGCAGCAGTAAAGACATCTTCTTTGGGTGTAGCAAATTCTTTATTATTCAGCTTCTGTTCAAACTTACGCAGGCAAAGATAATGTCCACGACCTTTGAAGATCGCAGCTTTAAAAGGAAAAGGAACGACTTTTGTTAACAGAGGAAGATCACGTTCACGCAATTGTTCCTGCAGGTTTATGGTGTGTGTACTTACCGTAACCTTAGTCTCCTGCTTTACACTTTGGTAAATAGAAGGCAACAAATATCCGAGTGATTTACCTGTTCCTGTTCCCGCCTCAATCAATAAATGCTTGTCCTCATAAAGAGCTTTATTGACTTCGTCAAACATCATATTTTGCGCTTCCCTTTGTTCATAGTTGGGAAGTTTTTCTTTCAAATTCTGTTGAACCTTCTCCATATACTCGCTGAACGACTCATTTTCCAAAGGGTTCGGTGCACGCTCGTCCCGTGGCGGAGCAATCGTAGACCAATCATCAATGGCGAGCGCAAGTTGCCTGTAGTATTTCTGACCATCCAGATCCTGAATCGGCTCGCTTTCCTTCTCTGTCAGCAGTCCATCCAAAAACCAGCCGAAATCACTTTCCTCTGCAGGAAAGAGGTCCGAGAGACGCTGCAGTGTAATCAAAGGTAAGCCTCTCAGTTCGTCAATGCTTTTAAGAAATACATGGGCGGTTGCCAGTGCATCGCTATCCGCTTGGTGCGGTCTGTCATGTTCAAATCCAAATTCAGTTGAAACATAACCCAGCTGGTAAGAGGAAAGCGAAGGAAAACAAACTTTTATAAAGTCCATCGTATCCAAAATACGGCCTGTAAACGGCAGGTATCCGCATCGATCTAACGCATTTTGCAAAAAGTAAAAATCAAAAGCTACATTATGCCCAACGAGTACAACGTCATCTAGCAATGGAACAAGTTCCATCATCATTTCTTCAAGATGAGGTGCATCTTTGACATCGTCATCCGAAATTCCAGTCAGTCCAGTTATAAAAGGTGGAATGGGAACGCCGGGATTGACATAAGAGCTGTATGTCTCTTTTATACTTAAATCATGATCTATTATGGTAAGTCCAACCTGGGTAATTTCACCATCAGACTGGGTACCTGTTGTTTCAAAATCAAGCACGGCAAATTTCATTACAATTAAACGTTCCCTTCATCCAGTCTCTTTAGTAGCATAGCAAAAAAAAAGACTTTTGAACATTAGAGCACAAAAAAAGGACGATGCCAAATGAAGAGACATCGCCTTTTTGATGCACTGCCTTTTGATGCATCTCTAGGAGAGAGCAAGCAACTGGGTTCCATAATGGAGTTTTCCGCTATTTGATCTGCATGCTTCCAGATTATACAGCGGCTCTTGCAAACTAGGATCAAGCTTTAGAGAAAGTGCAAAACAGGAAAGAGCTTTCTCGAGATCCGTATGTTTGGCATGGATACAGCCAAGTGCATTATATGCCAGCGCTTTTAATCTAGGCTGATCGCTGTTCAGCAAAATTCGATTCAGTTCCTTTGCAGCGACATGTGTTTCTTCTAAATGAAGATACGACACAGCTAAGTACAGACGTGACATTAAACTTTCCGGGTACAATTCAACGACTTTGTTAAATTCTTCAGCCGCGTGTTTGTACATAAGAAGTTTAAAATAACCCTGTCCTTTGACAAAAGATTGAAACTTGAGTTCCGGAATCATGGTAAAGGGATCCGTTCCGCGGAACAAACCGCTTTCCCGTATCCGAGCCATCTTTTCTTCGAATGACATCCACTCATCCATAATTCCATCGCTCATCTGTTTTAGCAAATTCCACTTTCGTAACAATTCCTGTTTCTTAACGGCAGGTGCAGCAGAATAATACTTCTCAATCTCGTCAAGCGCATCATTCATTTCGGCGAATAAATATTGAAACATGGCTTGCATCCCACCCTCGGTAAAATGGATTAGTGCAGTAACCTAATCACATTTTCTGCGTAATGGGCAGTTTTCATTCCTTATTCCCATGGATTACATGATCGTGGCGTGAACTTCCTGTTGAACGGTTTGAACCGGTTTATTCGCATCATTAACAAATACGACGGTTGGCTTATGACTTGCCATCTCCGCTGCATCCATCATCGCATAAGAGATAATAATAACCGTATCTCCCGGCTGAACGAGACGAGCTGCTGCGCCATTGAGACAGATCGTTCCAGAACCGCGTGGTCCAGGGATGACATAAGTCTCTAGTCTGGCTCCATTATTGTTATTCACAATCTGTACTTTCTCGTTCTCAAAAATATCCGCTGCTTCCATTAGATCGCGATCGATTGTAATACTTCCTACATAATTTAAATTTGCTTCTGTTACAGTTGCACGATGTATTTTTGATTTCATTAAAGTTCTAAACATGCGAGACCACCTTCACTTTCTGTAAACGATGATTATCGATCAGACGAGTTTTGCCGAATTTAACGGCTAATGCCACAATTACATCTTCTAGATCGGTAAGCTTGTGTTCCTCACCTAGTGGTTGTAAACCGGGAAACGTCAAAATTTCCACATAATCAATTACCGCAATTGGTGATTTTTCGATTTCTGCAATAACCAGGCTGCGAAGCTCACCAATGGTAATATCAGCACGTTCTTTACTTGCTTTCTCAGCAAGAGCAAGTGAACGTGACAAGCAGAGTGCCTGCGAACGCTCCTCACTGCTTAAATAGACGTTACGAGAGCTTAAAGCCAGCCCATCGTCCTCTCTCATGATTGGGCAAGGAACAATGGTTACAGGCATATTCAAATCCGCAACCATTTGCGACAGCACTGCAACTTGTTGTGCATCTTTCATACCAAAAAATGCGAAATCAGGCTGAACTATATTGAAAAGTTTGGCGACAACCGTAGTTACCCCGTCAAAGTGACCTGGACGAGAAGCACCGCATAGGCCTTCTGTCAGGCCAGCGACTTGAATCGTCGTCTTTGTAGGCTCTGGATACATTTCTTCAACCGAAGGAATAAATACAATATCTACTCCTTCTTTTTCAGCTACCGCAAGATCTCTCTTCTCATCACGCGGGTAACTTTCGAAATCCTCATTCGGACCAAACTGGATCGGATTCACAAAAATACTGAGCACAACAATATCGGTTTTGTTTCTTGCTTGTTTCATCAAACTGGCATGACCTTCATGCAGGAAACCCATTGTAGGCACAAATCCAACCGTTACTTCCGGTTTAGAAATCTGCTTTTTCATCCCTGCAATTTGAGATCTTAGTTCCTGAATACTACGAACGGTAATCATCTTAATTATCCACCTTTGCTTTACGATTTCCGTATAGCGACTCAACGACACCGTCTTCTGCCGTAAATACATGTTCCTGTGCTGGGAAAGATTTCTCTTTTACTTCTTTCACATAGTTTGCAATACTCTCACGAATAATGGACCCTACATCACTGTACGTTTTAACAAATCGTTTCGGAATATAAGGAGAAGCATACTGAACAATATCATGGAACACTAGAACTTGCCCATCGCACCCTCGACCTGCACCAATACCAATGGTTGGGATGCTAAGCTCACGAGAGATTGCTTCCGCTACTTCTTCGGTTACCAGCTCAAGTACTACTGCAAACGCACCCGCTTTTTCTAGAGCCTTAGCGTCTTCAAGCAATCGTTTTGCATCTTGTGCGTCTTTTCCTTGTACCCGGAATCCACCAATTTGATTCACAGACTGAGGCGTGAGTCCAATGTGTCCGAGAACAGGAACACCTGCGGAAACAATGGTACGAACGGTATCCGCAATCTCAGCTCCGCCCTCTAGTTTTACGGCATGGGCATGCCCTTCCTGCATTAATCTGCGAACACCGCGCAAGCTTTCGTCAATGCTGCCGTGATACGTCATAAAAGGCATATCGGCAACAATAAATGTATGCTCAGCTCCGCGTGCAACAGAGCGGCTGTGGTAAACCATATCATCGAGTGTTACAGGAATTGTGGAGTTATATCCAAGCACAACGTTACCAAGTGAATCTCCTACAAGAATCATATCTACTCCCGCTTCCTCAGCAAGTAACGCGGAAGGATAGTCGTAAGCAGTCACCATTGTGATCGGTTCTTTATTTTCTTTCATTTTTTTCATTTTAACAATATTAAGTGGTTTTTTTACTGCAGCCATTTGGATGTGGCTCCCTTCTGTTCTGATATTGACCGTAAGTCTGAGATGTTGAAAAATGTGAAATTCCTACGGATTCTCATCAGCTGGGCCCTGGAGGTTTAGATGATGAACACACAAAAAAACCTTTTAGTTGTCACTAAAAAGGTCCCAAAAGTCAAAAAAGAGTCACTTAACGATCGTCCCTTCTGTCTCGGTCCTCTTCGGCTCAGAGCAGAATCCAACAAACCTATAAAATAATAATTTTTAAAGCAGACTAACTTATTGAGTGCAGTTCAAATTGCAATAATTTAATACCGCCTCAAGAAGAAAGTATACCAAAAAAAGACCAAATGTCTATGCCCCGGAATAATTAATCTAAAGCATACAGGATGAACCATCATTAGATTAATGAAGAAGTCATCCGATTTTTACATCTGTTTACTCGGACGGCTGCCCTTATTGTATTATCTCCACTTCACCGGAAAAAATAGTAGAATTCTTTCCTTCTTCCGTCAAAACGATAAGACCTCCACTGTCGGATAAACCGATAGCCGTTCCTTCAATTACCTGGTTGAGCGTTACCGAGCGCACTTGTTTCCCTAAAGAGGCCGACAAGGCTTCCCACTCTTTCAAGATCGGAGCAAATCCTTCCTTCTCATACTGCAAATATCTCGCTTCGAGTTCATTCATCACTTCACCGATCAGTTTCGACCGAGAAACAGAAGTTCCAGATTCCATTCTCAAAGAAGTAGCAATACTTCGCAGTTCTTCTGGATAATCTTGTTCAGACAAATTAACATCGATGCCTATCCCTGCAATACAATACCTTACTTTGTTATCTTCGGTAGCTGCTTCGAGAAGAATACCGCACACTTTACGGCCGCTGATCAAAATATCATTTGGCCATTTGAGCCCCGCTTCCACTCCTGTAACTTTTCGGATCGCACTGCATACCGCTACACCTGTTAACAACGTTAACTGAGGCATAAATCTAACCGGCAGTTCCGGGCGTAAAACAAGACTCATCCAGATGCCTTTTCCAGCAGGAGAGAACCAGTTGCGTCCAAGACGCCCTCGCCCACTCGTCTGCATATCCGAAATCACCAGAGTCCCTGCTTCGGCTCCTTCTTCTGCAAGCTTGATTGCTTCGATCTGCGTAGAGGAAGTCGATTCCAGAAGATGAAACCTGCTTCCAAAAACGGCTGTGTTTATATTTTGCATAAGATCCTTATGCTCATACTTATCTGGTTTGTACAATAAACGATATCCTTTACGGGACACCGCTTCGAATTCGTAACCGAGCTCACGCAATTGGTTAATTTGCTTCCATACCGCTGCTCTGCTGATGGATAATCGGTTACTGATTTCTTCCCCGGAAACAAAGCTATTCGACTTTTCATCAAATAAATCGAGCAACAATTTAAACTTCATCTTCAATCACCTTCTTCGCTGCATCTATTAGAGAATCATGGTCATTAGGGATCTGTCCAAGTGCTACAACATGTAAAAGTCTCTTCATGGTTAAACCGAGCCAAGGCCCGCCCTTGCGCCCTGTGACTCTCATCAAGTCAGCCCCTCCAAGTGCCAGATCTTTTACATGATATACATTCATTTCAGCAGTCCAATCTTCCGCTTTCAGAAGCAGCAAGGGACAAAGATTGCTATACGCAGGAGAAAAGATATCCCCTTCTACCGCTATTTCCCTATTGATCAAAATCCAGTCTTGAGCCGCTTCTCTTCCAAACCGAAGGACAAGAGGTATCCAGTCTGATCGCAGCAAACTCAAAAGTTCTGTTTTCTCCATCTGCTTCATGTTTAAGGCGAGCTTCTCAAATAAACTCATCATATGTTCATGAAAGGCTAACATATTTGTTATTCGATCACGTGATTCGCCTGAAAATGTCCATTCACGAAGTAAGGTACTAGCCTCAGATGAACCCATCTGAAGTAACAACAGCAACATTTCATAGCGATAAACTGCTTGCTGCGGAAGTTTATCCAAATATCCAGTAAGATTACGGTCTAATAGGGTGAAACTTACCGGCGCCTTCACATATTCTAAGATGCAGCTGTCCATAAGAAGCTGCACACCTTTAGAAGGAAAAGGACCTGCCATCATTTTATCCATCTCCGTACGAACTCGTTCCATTGCTATGTAAGCGAGTTTATCACGCTGACGAATCATTCCCGACCAGGTATCTGTCTCCAGTCCGAAATTGAAAACCGAAGCAAAACGAACGCCTCTCATGATGCGAAGGGCGTCTTCTTCAAATCTTTCTTCTGGGGTCCCGACACACTTCACAATACCTTGCTTAATATCCTCTTGACCGTGAAAAGGATCAAGCAAATCGCCGTGTACATTACGGGCGATCGCATTCATCGTAAAGTCTCTTCTTTTTAAATCATCTTCTACTCGATCCACAAAATGGACTTCGGTCGGGCGTCGAAAATCTTCATACCCGCTCTCAGTACGAAAAGTCGTTACTTCATAATGATGTCCGTTACTTCGCACCGTAACTGTCCCATGCTGAAGCCCGGTAGGAATGGAGTCCGGAAAAAGAGTAATAACCTGTTCAGGCGTTGCCGAAGTCGTTATGTCCATGTCCGTAACCGTTCTATGCATTAGCTCGTCCCGCACACATCCACCAACAAAAAAGGCATCGTAACCATGGTCGTTTAGTTTTTGCAGCACTTGTTCTCCACCAGCAGCCATTGCTGGAAGCGTATAATCCCAGTTCTTCATTCCCACTTACTCCTTTACCGAACCTCATCCACACAGGGACTTTTTATAAAATTGATGCCGGTTTTTGTGTTAGTACCCGATCATAAATTCGTTCATACTGTTCCGTTATTTTATCAATATTAAAGTTAACGCTCGCTCTTTCAAGACAAGCCTTTTTGAATTTGTTCATAAGTTCACCATCCGTTAGCAAGCGGACAGCATCTTTTGCCATTTGCTCCGTATCTCCAATCGGGGATAACATCCCTGTTTGTCCGTGTAATACGAGTTCTGGAATTCCGCCCGCCGTAGATCCGATCGTTGGTACACCGCAAGCCATTGCTTCAAGAGCAACAAGACCAAAGCTTTCTTTTTCGGATGGAAGTAACAGTAGATCAGCCATCGAAATCACCTGTGCTACGTCATCTTGCTTTCCGAGAAAGAGAACTTTTTCAGATAGACCGAGCTCCTGGATTTTACATTGAATTTTAGGTAAGTCTGGTCCTTCACCAACGAGTATAAGCTTCGCAGGAAGCTCTCGCTGAACTCTTGCAAACACATCAATGACATCCAGGGTTCGCTTCACTGGACGGAAGTTAGAAATATGCATGAGCACTTTCTCTTGATCACTTACATAATCTCTTCGCAGGGATGAGACTTCTCTTGGATAATACACTCTCTCATCCACAAAATTATACGTAAGATCAATATCTCGCGTAATATCGAGCAGTTCATGTGTCTCGCGAATTAAATCGTTTGAGACGGCTGTTACCGCATCGCTCTTATTAATAGCCAGCTGAATCAAGTCTTTGAGCGATTCATCCTGTGCAAGTACCGTAATATCGGTTCCATGCAAAGTTGTCACTACTTTCAAATCATTCGGTACCATTTGTTTAGCCAAGTAGGCGCATACCGCATGAGGTACCGCATAATGCACATGCAGCAGATCGAGCTGCTGTGCTTTGGCTACTTGAGCCATTTTTGTAGCTAAAGACAAGTCATAAGGAGGATAGCGAAAGACGTAATAATCGTTCACTTCCACCTCATGATAAAATACGTTTTTATGGAATTGTCCAAGTCGAAAAGGTATACTGTTCGCAATAAAATGAACCTCATGCCCTCTTTCGGCGAGCCTTTTTCCAAGCTCAGTTGCTACGACACCCGAACCGCCTAGAGACGGATAACAGGTAATCCCGATTTTTAAGTGTTTACCCGCTTGACTCAAAGAAGGGCCTCCTTTTACTTAAGAATAGTGAAATTATTTCCGTATTATTCGGAATCTGTACCATCGGTACCTGGTTTGTATTTATGTACAAGCTGACGCCATGCGAAATCTCCGCGATCCAGCGCCTTCACCAAAATTTCAGCCGTAGCTACATTGGTGGCAAGCGGAATCCCTTGAACATCACATAGACGAAGTAATGCATTGATATCCGGTTCATGCGGCTGTGCCATTAATGGATCCCGCAGGAATATAATTAAATCCATCTCATTCTGAGCAACAAGTGCACCAATCTGCTGGTCACCGCCAAGCGGGCCTGACATAAAGCGATGAATTTCCAAATTTGTACCTGCCATGATACGCTGTCCGGTTGTCCCCGTTGAATAAAGCTGGTGTCCAACAAATACGTGTTCATATGCTGTTACAAAGTTAACCATTTCATCTTTTTTACGGTCATGTGCAATAAAAGCGATTTTTAACATATCTGTTCTCTCCCTATGTCTATAAATTGAGGCTTTTCAAACAACTAGTCTATAAAATGATCGAATCCATAGACCATTCCCGTATACTCCATTACTTTTTGAATCCCGATCTTAACACCTGGCATATAACCGGCACGCTCATAGGAGTCGTGTCTAATCTTCAGCGTTTGTCCGAAGTCACCAAAAATAACTTCTTGCTGCGCAAACACGCCCGGAAGTCTAACACTATGAATACGGAAACCATTGTAGTACCCGCCGCGTGATCCTTCTATTGTTTCTTCTTCTTTTGGATTTCCTTGGCGTATTTCTTTGCGATTCTCTGCAATCATCTCAGCTGTTTTTACAGCCGTTCCCGATGGTGCATCGAGTTTTTGATCTCCGTGATATTCAATAATTTCGAGGTTTGGCAAATACTTCGCAGCTTGTGCAGCAAATTTCATCATCAGAATAGCTCCGATTGAAAAATTCGGTGCGATTAAGCCGCCAATCCCTTGTTTTTCACATTGCTTGTCCAGTTCCGTAATCTGTTCGGTCGTAAAACCAGTTGTCCCCATTACAGGTCTTACCCCATGAGAAATAGCCAGGGAGGTATGCTCATAAGCATACTGAGGCGTTGTGAAATCAACCATGACATCAGCATCGGTCTGACTCAGAGCTTTTTCAAGCTGATCCATAACGATAATCCCGCAAGGTTCAAGTCCTACCAGTTTGCCGGCATCCGTACCTGCTTCGGAACGGTTAACTGCAGCAACAAGTTCTAATTCCTCATCCTGAAGCACTAGTTTAACAACCTCGCGCCCCATGCGCCCCCCTGCACCTACAACAATAACTTTAATTTTATCAGCCAAAACGAACACTCCTTAGATTAACTAGGTTGATGGTTTCTGGAAATATATTCTCATCCGTTTATTAAAATCGTGCAACAGATCTGTTAATTGTTCATTTTGCGGTTCCATCGCGATTGCTTCCTTTAATACAGCAATAGCCAGTATATATTCATTCATCTCGGCATAAGCAACTGCGAGCCATACATACGCTTCTGTATAGAGCGGATCCAGCGTAATCGCCTGTTTCAATTGTTCCAGCGCCTTATCGTAATTCTTCTTCGGATCTGCATTTCCCGACTCAATGAGAACACGAGACAGGGCAGTCAGCTTTTTGGACTGGAGACGGTTGATGTGGATGAGATATTCAATATGCCCTGGTGCCATCTCAGCTGCTTTGTTCGCATGAACAAAAGCCTGATCAAGCTTTCCATTACGAGCATACGTAATCGAGCAGCGATAATGAATTTCTGGATTATTTGGTTCCTCTGCTATTGCAGTTTCAAACCAGTAGACAGCCCGTTCAAAGTCATTATGAAAAATGGCTTTATACGCTTCTTGAATGTAGTCGTCAGCATTCACGTTAGCTTGCACCTCCCGTATCGTCGGTCAGTACAGCATATGTAAGAATGGCCTAATCGGTGTCCTTTTTCGTCCAGCGATCCTTATCTCGCGTATTAAATTTGTGCATCACTTTATCATGAGCTTCGGTTAGATCAATTCCGAGCGAATTGGCAAAACAAATGGTAATAAACAAGATGTCGCCAAGCTCCAGTTCAATGGAATTATCCGCTTCCGTTGCTTTTTTAGGTTTTTCTCCATACTCATGATTGACTTCACGAGCAAGTTCTCCGACTTCTTCCGTCATTCGAGCGAGCATCGTCAGCGGGCTGAAATAACCTTCTTTGAATTGGGAGATATAATCGTCCACTTCTTTTTGCATTTCTGATAAAGTTTTTTCCATGTGAGCATACTCCTTACTAACCAATGTTTACAACTCACTTCATCCATATGTTAACGTATTGAGAAAGTGAAAACAAATCATTTTTTAAACTTCCCATCAAAAAGGCATACTACATTTGAGCATCCAGGCAAATCTAATACTAGTGAGGGATTCATTCAAATGAATAAGATTACAGCACAACTTAAGATCATTGTACCAATCCTCCTGGGTACCGCCATTTTTGCGTTCGGTCTCCTGTATTTTATTATTCCGAATCAATTGATGGAAGGCGGAGTCACGGGTATTACCGTGCTTCTAAATTATGCTTTTGGTATTTCTCCTTCCATTTCTACTCTCATTATTAATATCCCGCTGTTTCTGCTGGGATGGAAAGTTTTTGGCGGAAGACAAATCATTTATACCGGTGTCGGAATCGTCGCTCTTACCATTTTCCTCGGTTTATTCGAACGATTAATTGATGCAGGATATATCATTCCTTTGCAGACGGAACATGATCTATTGCTTGCTGCACTTTATGCCGGTGTTACCATTGGTCTTGGTTTAGGGATTGTGTTTCGTGCAGGGGGGACAACCGGGGGTTCTGATATCATCGCAAGAATTCTGTCGAAGAAAACGGGGCTCAGTATTGGACGAGTTATGCTCGCCATTGATATTGTTATTATTGGGTCTTCCCTTATTTACATACCTATTGAAAAAATTCTGTATACGCTCATTGCCGTATTTATCGGATCCAAGGTTATTGATTTCATTCAAGAAGGAGCATACGCTGCAAAAGCGTTTACGATCATTAGTGATTACGGCCCTGAAATTGCGGATAAAATAACCAAACAGATGGAACGCGGAGTTACGCTGATTCCAGCGATTGGAGCCTACTCAAAAAAAGCAAAACATGTTGTGTACTCTGTTGTTTCTAGACAAGAGATTAGAGAACTCCATCAGATTGTAAGATCCATTGATCCGAAAGCATTTTTCATTATTAATGAGGTGCATGATGTTCATGGGGAAGGCTTCAAAGAAGGAGAAAAATAGCCCGGAAATCCGGACTATTTTCCCTTTTTATTTTACCTGGCTAAAAATAGGATTGGTGATTCCCCCTGTACTTACGGTAACCGACGTACGCAAGCACCGCCACAATCGCAGAACCAAGGAATAAATTGGCTGCCCAAGGTTCAGGCCCTGCAGCAAATGGAACAAAAGCGGTCGCATCCTTCTCCCTGCCAAACAAAGCATTGGCAAATTCATCCCCCTGCTTTAGGGTACCTAGAATGTCTTGTCCTTTCGCTCCATTACTCATTGTCAGTCCCTTTAGATAAGACATCCAGGAATCAAATCTTTCAATTTCATAAGGTTGTCTTCGAATGATGGCTGCAGGACGAATCGTTTCATAATGACTTTCCAGTTCCATATAATTTGCAGTTATATCTGTTCCTGGTTCATTCATTACTTTTTGTTCAATAGATGATAAGTCTTCTTTCAAAATCTTGTAGTATTGAAGCCACAGCGGTTTATCCGGATGAGCCAAACTATCCACCGCAAGTCTCAGTTTCGCAGACGCATGCTGTAAAGATTCCGACGCTGCCTGCACACTGGCTGTAGCTTCCTTCACTTCCACAATCGTCTCCGTGAGGGCATGCATCCCTTCTACTGTAGTTAACCCATCGAACGAGAACCGCTCTACTTGCCTCGTTAAATCCTCTACATCTTCACGTACCGCAGAAAGATTATAGTCGAGCGCATTCCGATATAAGGAGGTTGCGATCTGATTGAGTTGTTCAGCATTGTTTACAAGGCTTGGACTCGCTTGATCCGAAATTTCCGCATATGCGGTGTTCAGCAAGAAAGTCTGACTCAGTAGTGTACAACATAGTAGACCAACCATTAATAAGGAAGAACGTTTTTTTCGAAAAAACAAGGACATCCCCTCCTACTGTATCGTATGAAGAGAGATGTCCACCTAGAACTATAACCGTTTCGCCTTTTTCAAGGCGATCCAGCCTGCTATAAAACTAAGAATCGTCAGTGTGAAGGTAAAGGTTCGTACTTCACTCACGTAATTATGAAGCTCATAAGGAAGATACGGATAAATCCCAAATGTGTAATCCATGACATCATTTAAGAGGGTCCACCCTCCTGCTACAATCAGACTAACCATTCTAAATCCAAAGAACCGAACATAGAGAAGTGCCTCTACTGCCATCGCTAAGTGAGAAGCGATTAGCATAAAATCCTGCCAGATCATATCTCCTCCGAAGGACCATCCTGCTACAATCATGCTCACTGCCCACACTCCATATTTGATCGATGTAACGACAGCTAACCCTTGAATCACATACCCTGCATTCTTAAGTGAACGCCCGGATGGCGGATATAACAGAAATAATAGGGATAGCGTAAAAAATAAACTAGCGGTAGGGCTATCCGGTACAAAAACAAGGAGAGCTGCCGGATAATTTTGAAGTGTGAAAAGAAGCTGATCATCATACCATATGTATCCATATACTGTACCTAGCAAATTACACCAAAATAAGAGCCATAAGAAACCGCGGTTCATCAGCACAGAACGGCTCCAAAAAAAAGATAGGGATAACACGTGCCGTACATCCTCCTTTATCATGTGATATTCACTTTAATAGAATGATTGTGATTGAGTTCTCTCTAAAAAGGGCCTGACTGCTCATAGAAGCAGTCAGGCCCTTTTTCGGTAACCCGTATTCTAATATTACTCTGCCGTTTTCTGGGAAGCAAGCCAGTCTGCAAGAGTGTCAATATCTTTGTCTGTTAAACCTTTTGCGATGTTGGCATCATATTGAGGTCCCATTCCACCAATACCGTCATGAATGATACCGAGAAGTTCTTCTTTGCTGTGAGCATCGCCGATCCCCCGAAGTGAAGGACCCCCTTGCCCTTTCATATCCGCAGCATGGCAGGTTATACAGGTCGCTTTTTTGTAAATCTCAGCACCTGCTCCATCTGGATCTACAATGGCTACTTCTTCTGTAGTAGGTGCCATTGAAGTAGGAAGCCCTGCATTATGTTTCTCAAGCGCTTCTTCCTCACGTGCGATATGTTCTGGAACTTGACCGGACTTTTCAAGCTCATGTTGGTAATGAGTCCATGCTACATTGGTCAGATAGAAGACCGAAGCAATGGATAACAGCATAAGCGTTGATGCAATCGGCCTCTTATAGAAACGGCGTTCTTTCCCCGTATCTAGAAAAGGTGCAAGAAGTAAAGCTCCAAATGCTACACCTGAAACACCGAGTGTACCAAGTACAACATAATCACCAGAAGCATAAGGATACTTCAGATATTGATATAAGAATAAAAAGTACCAGTCAGGCATCGGTATTACCGATGCACCAGGATCAGCAGGATATCCAAGCGGTGCTGGTTCCGAAATCGTAAGTACCAGAAAGCCAACAAGAACAACGACCCCTACCATCCATTCTTTTAAAAGGAAGTTTGGTATAAAAGCCTCTGATTTTCCCGGATATGAAGTGTAGTCAGGCGGTGTAACAAATCCCATACCCTTACGTACCCTGGAATCTCCAACAAAAACAACTTTTTCGTCTGATTTTTTCCCGTGTGCCATAGGCGTTTCCCCCCTTCTATTATAGTGGTCCGGAGATACCTTGTCGGCGGATCATAATAAAATGGCCTACAAGTAAAATAAGCAGAACAGCAGGAAGGAAGAACACGTGAAGGGCAAAGAATCTCGTTAATGTCTCAGCTCCAACAATCGTACCGCCTTGTAAAAGTTCTTTGATAATAGGTCCCAAATAAGGAACCGTATTCGCGATCTCGAGTGTTACTTTGGTCGCAAAGTAAGCTTTGTTATCCCAAGGCAGCAGATAACCTGTTAATCCAAGTCCAAGCATAACGAAAAAGATTAACATTCCTACCACCCAGTTCATCTCACGTGGGGCTTTATAGGATCCTGTGAAAAACACCCGCATCGTATGTAAAAACATCATCACTATGACCAAGCTGGCTCCCCAGTGGTGCATTCCCCGTACAATCTGACCAAAAGCAACTTGGGTTTGCAAAAACTCTACACTAGCATACGCATTAATAATGTCGGGTACGTAATACATCGTTAGAAACATTCCTGAAAGAATCTGTATAACCGTGATGAAGAACGTAAGTCCGCCAAAGCAATATACAAACGCTGAAAAGTGATGGGCTGGATTTACGTGTTCAGGAACTTCATGGTCAGCAACGTCACGCCAAATAGGAGTGATATCCAGACGTTCGTCGACCCAGTTGTAAATATTTTTAAACATCTACTCACGCCTTCCTATTGGACTCTCTGATTCGGAATAATCTCCCCAAGGTATATCCATCCATCTTCTTCCTTGACGGTGTACTCATCAAGCGGCTTGGAAGCTACAGCTAACTGTTTCCCCTCTTGTGTATAATGTGCACCATGGCAAGGACAGAAATATTGATTTTGAAATTCAGGATTGTTATTGTAACCAACCAAACATCCAAGATGCTTACATATCGGTGACAATGCATAGATGGTGCCGTCTTCCCCTTTGCGAATCCATGCAATTAGTGAAGAATTGTTAGTGTACCAACCATCTTGCTGTTTCAGTTCAAAATGGACTTCCAGAGGCTCCGAAGTCACTTTACTCACTTCCACTGCCTTCACAAATGCGCCATCATCTTTCTTTTGCAATATTGGATCCACACCAAATCGAACCATAGGCAATACGACACCTGCAGCCATATATGCGGTAGCTCCGCCCAAAGTGTACGTCAGAAACTGTCTGCGTGACATCTCTTTCCGCTTGGGTGGCTTAGGCACATTATGCTCATTGTCATTGTGATTGCTCATCCTCTTCCGACCCCCTTTTTCATCCAAATATTTCATTCTTCTCTTAAAATATTCCACAAATTACTATGACATACATTATCATATAGTAGCCTACAAGGACCGTCAAGAATTTGTCACATATTTTCAAACAGGGAATGGAAGCGTTACAATGAAAATGTTGGTAATTTGTCACATATCCCTATGAAATGGATTAATTCCACATCTGATAGATTTGACTCTGGATATCCTTCTTGAATTCGTTTTCAATAGCGTGTTCCCATTCTTCCTTCCCAAGAGATAATGCAGCTAAAGAAAAGACTAGATCTGCCTTAGGAAGATCAGCTTGAACCAATGCTTCGTCAGCAGTCATCACAATGACATATTTGAATCCGCCTGCTTTTAGATGAGAGCACAGCTCATTTAAATGCTCTAATTCCGAAGCTTGGCTATAATGAACGGCAGGATAGGTGACTACTCGTCCGTTGAAAGGAATCTCAACATAATCCAGAAAATCTCTTAGCCTTTCAAGCGCAATTACCGTTTCGCAGGGGGATTCCCGTCCCGTAAGTGCGGTGTATGGTATGAGACATGTATCTAGGTAAGACTGCAATTCTACCCAATCTTCTGATGTAATCTCGCTGAATTTCAAGACCCTGCCTCCTCTTTATGTATTACTTCTATTATAAGGTTCGAAACCATAACTGGAAAGACTTTCTATAGATTCAAAAAAGAACCCTTCTCATTTTTCAGAGAAGGGTTCTTTTTTAACGTAGGGTTGTCTTACGAAATAATTAATCTCAGTTCATCCGTCAGGCTGCGGAAAGCCACTTCATCCCCCGATGCCAGTGCTTTGTCAATTTCATCATACAATTGTTCACTCCGATGTTTGCGTAATGCCGCGTCCCAGACCATTTCTGCAGCCAGTCCTAACATGACCTCGTAAGTAACTTTCATTTTATCCATAGGATGCACCTCCAACCAATTGTTATATTTTCAGGCTAAGCTAAATTATTTTCACGGGTTAACGGGATGTATATTGAACCGCATTACAGGTTACCGTTAACCGGTTTCCCCAAGGTGTCATTCTAACAACCTGTCCCTTCTCCTCATGTTCTCCGATCCGAACCATTCCTAGATGCATCATCATTTGAAGTATTCGCTGTTTAAGAACAGCCTCATTCGTATCGTAGTAGAAGGGATGAATGATCTCACCCATGCTTTCCAGTAAGGAGGAAACAGTAATCCATTCCTTCGCACACTCCCCAATCCAATACACAACAGAAGCAAGACTTGGAATAGCTCCTTTATAAAGTCTTAACCAATAGCGAAAAATCTGCATCAACTCTTCGTCTGATGACTTCTCAAAAACATGAGTGCCTTCATCGGTAATAGCAAGAATTCCATTGTTTTCTGCTATATACCGCTGATGAATCGCATAATCATACAGTAGAGCTAACCGATCAGGGTATTCTTTATAGCTTCTCCCATATCCGAAACGCCATCCTGCTTTTCCTACCAATGGTTCTTTTACATGTAGAAAATCCAGCAGCTGCTGCTGCGTTCTCTTATACATAAATCCTTCCTGATTCAGAGGAATTTCATACTGATCAGTGAATTTAAGCAGCAATTTCATATCCTCGAACATTAAATGATGTTCTTCACGATAGACGGAAGGTTCAGGGACAACCTCAGCAAGCTGTATAAATTTTGAACGTATTACGCCCATAAATTTCATTTTTAAATCTTGGGGAACACGATACAAATATTTCGTTTGCTGTGTTGAACCGTTAAATAACCAGCCCCGTTTCGTAAACTGAACAACAATATCGCGAAAATAGGCAGCAGGACGTTCTCCCTTGGGTTCCATTGCTTGCTTTGCAAGGGCCGTAAGTTCTTCTATGCTGTAATTTACCCTTCCATCAAACAGTAGTGCATTTAGAAAGCTAAGCTGACCCTCTGGCAGATCATATACCAGTTCTTCAATAAAGGAGGAATTACCAAGTGTAACTAAAATACTCTGAATTAATTCATGTTTGGAATGGGTGTTGCTGCTGCATTCATAATGGTTTGCAATGCGGTTTAGCTGACCAATGTCAGCATACGTAAGTAGATCCGCTAAATTCATTGTCCCATCGCCTCGCCGTTTTACTACCATTATGGGAATTATTGCAACATTTATTCCTTTACGGCAAAAAAAATAACCCGAATCTGCATTCGGGTTATTTACACAGCAATTATTTTTTTGATTTTTCAAACGAACATTCCATTAAATGCTTCGTACAGTTATAAAGCAACGGATTCCATTTTTCTTCTTCGTTCTCTAGTATGGTAAGAGACAAATTTCCAATTCTCTCGTTATATCGATCTTCGTAAAGTGCTTTATATAACTGAGCAAGCAGAGCCCCGTGAGAAACGACAAGAATATGCTGATGAGGATGTGTCTGTGCCAATTCATTAATAAAGGTAAGGGCCCTTACCCGCATATCAGGTTCTTTTTCCTGCCCTAAGTCTAATAAATTCCAGTCTACTCCCCATTTTGCTTCTCGTTCTTCTTGCGTTAGGCCTTCGGCCTGCCCAAAAGATCTTTCTTGAAGTCGTTCATCAGGCGGAAGCATAGGAACATTAATAATACGGCTTATGATTTCTCCTGTTTCCTGTGCGCGAGACAATCCGCTCGTTATAATATAGTCCCACTCATAGGGTTCAGTTAGAAGACGTTCTCCAAGCAACTTTGCCTGCAGTCTGCCTTCATCATTCAGAGGAATGTCGCTGCGTCCTTGAATTCGTCCAGCTACATTCCAATCCGTAAGTCCATGACGTATTAAACCAATTCTCATTTCAAGATATGCCTCCTTCTCTTTTTGTTATTTGGTTATATGATGCATTCTGCGTAAAGAGAATAAAGCCATCCCCAAAGCTAGCAAAGATATGAATATCCAGTACTCAGGGTAAGCGGGAATCCCTGCTACAAAGGGTTCAATAATACCAGAAGCACCTTTAGTATCATGGTAAAACAAGCTGAAAGCCGGTGTATTACTCGCTACTCCAGTAGGAACAATTCCAGCACCATTATTCATGCCAGCATCGCTACTAGTACTTACCTTCCATACCATGAGCACGATGCTGCACAACAACACGGCTAAACAAGCAGAAATCCAGATTGAAAAACGAGTGACCGTTGTTTCCGTCCATTTGTAGGGTTTGATATCTGTTCTTTGAATATGCGGATGGTCGCTGTATATCTTGTCCATTACCTTACCGTGCATCGATTGAAGCGACTTGTCGGGAACAGGATCTAAAGTCTCGGGAATCAGGTCATATAATTCCTCCCACCTGCTATATTCAAAGGCACAATCAGAGCATTCTTCTATATGTTTATTCAGTTCAACTCGTACCGGATGATGTGCGGACAAATCCCAAACTTGCGCCATGCACTCCTGGGCTTCGTTGCAATTCATTGACTTTTCATCCCTTCATATTCCTCATAGATCGGTTCAAAGAAATACGAATGCAACTGATTCTTGACGCTCATCCGTGCACGAAACAATAAAGATTTGACGGAACTCACGGTCTGCCCTAAAATATCCGAAATTTCCTGATATTCGAGCTGATCATATTCTCTGAGAATAAGAGCCGTTCGCTGCTTATCAGGCAAATTATTAATTGCTTCACGCACTTTAATGACACGTTCATTTCTCAGCATCGCTTGTTCAGGAGCTGTATCCAAAGAAGCAACAGGAATAACTCCACTTTCTTCAAGCGGAATATTACTTCCTCGATGTTTTCGAAGTTCGCTAAGAACCGTATTTCTAGCAATAGTATACACCCAGGTGGAGAAAGATGCATCAATCTCGCGGAAGGAATTTAGACTTCGATAAGCTTTATAAAATGTTTCTGATACTAAATCTTCTGACATATGTTCAAGTCCAGAACTGCGAAGCATGTGGTAGACAAAAGCATACATCTTTCTTTCATATCTTCCCATGAGCTCAGAATATAGCTCGACTTTTCCTGCTTTTATTTCTTTAATCAACTCTGAATCATCCATTAGGTCTAAGCTCCTCCTTGCAGTTCCATAGTGCCCAGGTATATGAAAATGCCTGTAACAACACTTTTTAGAGCGGGAACCTATTATTATGATTGAATATAATTACAGAAATGTAATTTTTATTATTAGGTTGTAAATAGCTAACTAGTTCTTACTCTCTTGCTTGTAAATCCTTATGTAGTAACACTTTCCTAATCATTCCTATAATTCCAAGGAACATTATACCATATAATCAACCAAAGTTTCCCTTTTAATTTATGAAAAATTTGTTATTTATTTTACGTCTATGATACTTTAAGACTAAGTGGACCGGTTTGATCTAGTCATGTAAGCAAAAAAAATAGGCCGCGAATTTATTGCAGCCCGTTGTTCAAAATCTGTGTTATTAAAATTTCATGATTGAAAATTATTGATTTTTATTAGAAAAAATATAGACAGTCATTGCTATTAAAGAAATACAGAACAATATTTCAACTTTCTCAAAAATCGAGGATGCACTGAAAACAAAGATTGAAAGAAATTCAATATTGTTATAGAAAATTCACCTTCACATATAGAAGCACATCTTTCTCTTCAAAAAAAAGAGGCCGCGAATCATCGCGGCCCGTTGTTCATCTTTCAGAACAACCAGTTATTGGATAGGAGTGGAGAGAAACCATACTGTACTTTTATTATATGTATCCGTTTTCATTCTGTCAACCATAATTATACATTTATTTAGGATCTTGCATATTTACATAAATAAAGCGGTTTTATAAACAAAGAAAGAGGGCTTCCCCTCTCTCTTAGCTTCGTACGGTATAACCCAGATTAGTAAGAAGTTCAATTGCTCTCTCCATATCATCTTCCTGTCGGAAGGATAACCTGAGAATGCCGGGTACATCTTCTCTGCTCTCAATGATCTGCATATTGCTCAAATTAATCCGAGCCGTCCCCAGTTCCGTAGCAATCCGGCCAATAATCCCTGGGGTATCCGGAACATCAATATAAATGTCAAATAAAGCATTGATGATTCCTTTTCTTCGCTCCGGTAATTGATCTCGAAAAGAACCGGCTTCACGAAAAGCAGCTTCAATCGCTTCCCCATTACTTTCCTCCAGCACCTGAGTGAACTGGCCTACTTGCTTATTCCAGTCTCGAAGAAGTCGCAGTAATACATCACGGTTACTCAGTAAAATATCACGCCATACTACCGGATCACTCGACGCAATACGGGTAATATCACGGAAACCGCCGGCTGCAAGCAGCTGATATAAAGGTTCATTTTGGTTATAGCTGCTGATCTGATTAACCAGTGCTACCGCAATAATATGAGGCAAGTGACTAATAGCGCCCACGATATCATCGTGATGCTCAGGTTCTACCCGGATGACTTGTGCTCTTGTACAAGACAGTAGATGATGAAGCTTATTATAGACGTCTTCCTCAATCTCCGGCTGAGGTGTAAGAACATAGTAAGCATTTTCGAATAGCAGCGGTGAAGCCGCCTCTACGCCAGACCGTTCTGAACCCGCCATCGGATGCCCGCCAATAAAATATACATCTCGAAAATCGAGTGTCTTCGCAGCTGCTGTAATCGAGGCTTTCGTGCTGCCTACATCTGTAATAATACAGCCTTTCTTTAGCGGGAGCTTATTTAGTTCCTGAAGATAATAATTCAGCATGCCGACCGGTACACTTAAAAAAATGAAATCCGCATCCAGTGCCGCCTCTTCAATGGATAAGGTCACATGATCAAGTACGCCGCTCTTTAGGTATCTTTCTTGAATCTTCGGTTCATGCGCATAACCGACTACTTCTATTCCCGGCTTCCCTTTAAAACAAAGGGCGAGAGACCCTCCGATGAGTCCCACGCCAAAGATTGCAATTTTGCAGTTTATTCCTTCTGTTCTCATTCCGAGTCCACTATACTTCCGAGCGTTCAGGGGTAAGCGCATGCTCTAGCGCTTTGATGAACGCTTGATTCTGTTCTGGTGTACCTACAGATACCCGGATGTAGTCAGGATAAACCTGGAACCCAGAACGGATAATAATACCTTGTCGCAGTAAGATATCAAACATCTCGGCAGCCGGTCTGCCAATTTGTACAAGTATAAAATTACCTTGTGAAGGGAAATAGTGAAGACCTAAACGATCAAATTCGCTTTGCAGATAAGTAACACCTTGGCGATTCTTATCACGGCAATCTTTTACAAAGTCTTGATCCTGAAGAGCCGCACGAGCAGCAACCTGACCGAATCTTGTGGTATTAAAAGGTTCTCTGACTTGATTAATTAAAGAGATTACTTCGGAACTCGCGATCCCATAGCCGATCCGTAAAGACGCAAGTCCGTAAATTTTGGAGAATGTTCGTAATATGACAAGGTTATTGTATTTCTCCAACATAGGTATCGTCTCTGGATAGGATTCATCCGTAACAAATTCATAATAAGCTTCATCAAGAACGACCATCACATCGGAAGGGACACGATCCATAAAGGAAATAAGCTCTTTCTCAGTGATAATGGTACCTGTTGGATTATTCGGATTACATACCCAGATTATTTTTGTTTTGGAAGAGACTTTTGATAACATGCCCTCCAGATCGTGCGTACCGTTAACAAGCGGAACTTCGATACTTACCGCTCCTTCAATATCTGCATTACTCTTATATACTGAAAAAGTTTGATCCGCCATAATTGTCTCGTCACCTGGAACGAGAAAGGCTCTAGCGATCAGGGCAATGATTTCATCCGAACCTGCGCCAAAAATAATTTGATCATCACGCACACCCAGATGTACGGCCAAATCAGCTGTAAGTTCTCCTGCTGAACCGTCTGGATAGATACTCAGATTTGCAAGTTCTGCCTGAATTGCATCCTTCACAAGTGCCGAACTGCCATAAGGATTCTCATTCGATGCAAGCTTAATCACTTCACTGAGTCCCAGCTCTTTTTTCACTTCTTCAACGGGCTTTCCTGGTTTATATACGGGTAAATTGCCAATAGTAGACTTATGTTTCATAAACAAGCCCTCCCTTGTGGATAATGAAAAAAATATCCAAAATTATACTTTTAATTGTGCCACAAACTGGCGTATTTGCAAAAGTCCTTTTTCTTTCGTATCTGGATTTGATAACAAAGGAATCGTATGTTCGATCTCTCTCACAATGGCACTGCCTACGATAACCCCATCACAAATTCCAGAAAAATGTTCTACCTGTTCACGACTGGATATCCCAAAGCCAACAGCAACGGGAAGCGTTGTATATGATTTTACCGTTGTAATAAATTCATCTACTTTCTGGTGGAATGCAGCTCTCTCTCCTGTTACACCTAGTGATGATACACAGTAAATAAATCCTCTTGCGCTCGAGACGATCTTCTTTATTCTTTCCTTCGATGTTGGCGCAACTAAGGGAATAAGGTGAATATTAGCACGATCCGCATATTCACGAATCTGTGCGGATTCTTCAATCGGAAGATCCGGAATGATCATACCGCTAATATCATGCTCTACTAACAAGTCAAAGAAAGATTCCAGACCTGTCTGAAGCACGGGATTGTAGTATGTAAAGAGCACAAATGGCAGCTTCACTCCCGCTGCACGTGCACGTTTAGCTGTCTCCATACATGTACGAATCGTAATCTGCTGTTTTAGTGCTCGTTCAGAAGCACGCTGAATGACGGGTCCATCTGCAAGCGGGTCAGAATAAGGCACGCCTAGTTCAATCACATCAGCCCCTGCCTTCTCGAGTTCAATAATGATCTCAACAGTCGTGCTCAGATCTGGATCTCCCACTGTTATAAAAGGAATAAGTGCTGTTTTGCCGCTCATCTGCAGGGTTTGGAAGGTCTCATCCATCCGGTTTAATCGGATACTCATGCGAGTCCACCTCCCGTATATTTCATAATGGATTCCACATCTTTGTCTCCCCGGCCTGATAGACAGATGACAATGATCTGATCTTTCTTCATGGTTGGAGCTAGTTTCACAACTTCTGCAACCGCATGTGCGGATTCAAGTGCAGGAATAATCCCTTCAATTCTGCTGAGTAGCTGTAGTGCATCTAGCGCTTCTTGATCTGTTATAGGCACATACTGTGCACGTTTAATATCCTTCAAATAAGAATGTTCTGGACCTACACCCGGATAATCTAGTCCAGCTGAGATCGAGTGAGCCTCTTGGACTTGCCCAAATTCATCTTGAAGTAAATAACTCATCGAACCTTGGAACACCCCTTGTGTTCCCTTGCTCATCGTTGCGGCATGGAATTCCGTATCTACCCCTTTACCAGCAGCCTCACAGCCAATCAACTGCACATCTTCATCTTCAACAAAAGGATAAAACATACCGATCGCATTACTTCCGCCGCCGACAGGTGCAACCACCACATCCGGAAGTCTGCCTTCGGTATCCAGGATTTGACGACGGGTCTCATCACCAATCACACGCTGAAAGTTACGAACCATGAGCGGGTATGGATGAGGTCCAACTGCAGAACCTAATATATAGAACGTATCTTCCACGTTACTCACCCAGTATCTTAAGGCCTCGTTGCCCGCATCTTTCAGCGTGCGAGAACCTGACGTAACCGGAATGACTTCCGCTCCGAGTAAGTTCATACGGAACACATTCAGCTGCTGCCGTTTTGTATCTTCTTCACCCATGAATACTTTACACTCCAGACCTAACAGTGCTGCAACGGTGGCAGTAGCAACTCCGTGCTGTCCTGCTCCTGTCTCCGCGATGACTTTCTTTTTGCCCATCCGTTTTGCAAGCAGCCCCTGCGCGAGTGCATTATTAATTTTATGAGCGCCTGTGTGATTCAAATCTTCACGCTTCAAATAAATTTTCGGACCGCCTAAATGATGACTAAGGCGTTCAGCGTAATAGAGAGGTGTTTCTCTGCCTGAATATTGTTTTAACAAATAACGGAGTTCCTCATTAAATTCATCATCTTCGGAAAAACGTTTAAATTCCTCTTCCAGTTCAATCAGGGCATTCATCAATGTCTCAGGTACATAACGTCCTCCAAAAGGTCCAAAACGACCATATACATCCGGTACCAGTGTCATGCCTTCTTCACCCTTTCCACAAAAGCTGTCATTTTATTTATGTCTTTGATTCCATTTGTCTCTACACCGCTGGATACATCAACACCACCCGGTGCATACCCATTCACAAGTTCATGTACGTTATCAGGTTCTAACCCTCCCGCTATAAAGAGCGGAATTTGCATGTTCCGTGCCCATAACTGATAGGGAATGCTTCGTTCCCAGGAAAAAGTCCGGCCAGAACCGCCTCCGTATACAGGATCAAAGGTATCTATAAGAACGGCATCTATTACTCCTTCATAAGGAGCGAGACTTCTATCTATATCTTCAGCCGCCTGGTTAGGATCGTTATTCAAAGAAAACACTTTGAATACATTCACACCAAACTTAGCTCTTAGTTCTTGGCATAATGCTGGAGATTCATCACCATGCAGCTGAATTACATCCAGCGATACTTGACGAAGAATTTCTTCAATCTCCTCCACTGAGGGATTTACGAATACCCCAACAGATCTGGGTAATGGACGCACATCCCATTCTGACAATACATTCACCAGGCCTGCTGCTTGTGCTGCAGTCACCTGACGCTTTGATCTTGCAAAAACGAATCCAATAAAATCGACAGTTAAGTGTTTCATAGATTTTAGCACTTCAACGTCCTGAAGTCCACATATTTTTACAAGCGGCTTCTCGTTCACTTTAGAAATAGACATCATTTTAGTTCCCCGTTCCCATCATCTCAAGCACTGCTTCACCAACATTTTCGTTACGCATAAACTGTTCTCCGACCAAAATTCCTTTTGCCCCTGTTGTTTTTAAAAACTCAACATCCGCCTTGGTTCTTATGCCGCTTTCACTAATTAAGGTGATGCCCGCAGGAACCTGCTGTGATAGAAGTGCGGTTGTATTCAGATCCGTTTCAAAGCTTTTCAGATTCCGATTGTTAATTCCAATAAGGGTGGCAACATTCAGATCAAGTACCTGTGTAAGTTCATGCTCATCATGCACTTCGACCAGAACGTCAAGACCAAGGTCTTTAGCGTACTGATGATAGGCTCCCATCTGTTCTTGTGTCAGTATGCTGGCAATAAGTAAGACTGCATCCGCACCGATTAGGCGTGCCTCCGCAATCTGAAGCTCACTAATAATAAAATCTTTACGAAGTAAGGGAACGTTCACTGCATTTCTAATCTCCGTTAAATAGGCGGCCTGGCCCTGAAAATATAATTCGTCTGTCAAAACGGATATACAATCCGTTCCTGCCTCTTCATAGGCCTTAGCAATCCGTACGGGATCAAAATCAGGGCGAATTAGCCCTTTTGAAGGGGATGCTTTTTTTACTTCGGCAATAAGTCCCATCCCGCAACTGTGCGATCTCGATAAAGCCTGCTCAAATCCTTTCGTATTCGGCATTTGTGCAATCTTTCTCTCTGCTGCAGTAAGGTCAAAGCTTTGCTTAATTTTTGCTACTTCATCTATTTTGGTAGCTACAATGCGATCAAGATACGTACTCATGGTCATACTCCCCCGTTTTCTGAATAAGTTGTGTGAGCTTTTCATAGGCTTTGCCGGAATCAATAGCACCCTTCGCCATATGAACACCTTCGGCCAAACTTCCTGCAAGGCCCGTTACATAGATTGAAGCACCGCTGTTTGCAAGTACGATATCACGATAAGGGCTCATTTCACCCGATAAGACACCTTTTATAATCTCCGCATTTTCAGCCGCATTGCCGCCAAGCACACTAGTCAGCGGATGTACACGGAGGCCAAGGTCGCTCGGATGAATATCATACGTATGAACTATTCCATCCTTAAGTTCCGACACCTTTGTTTTGTCTGAAATACTGATCTCATCAAGCCCGTCATAACTTGCTACTACGAGTGCTCTTTTGAGACAAAGTCTTCCTAGTACCTCAGCAATAATCTCTGTCTTGTTGATATCATATAGTCCTAATACCTGCCGATCTGCTCCAGCTGGATTGGTAAGCGGACCAAGCATATTAAATACGGTGCGAAAACCGAGTTCTTTACGCGGTGCTGCCGCATACTTCATCGAAGGATGATACAGCTGAGCAAATAAAAAACAAATATTAATTTCATCTAAACAAGCCTTAGCTTGAGTGTTATTCAGGTGAATATTTACGCCTAATGCTTCAAGTACATCCGCGCTGCCAGCTTTACTGCTTGCGGAACGATTGCCGTGTTTAGCTACCCGTACCGATACGGAGGAGGCAATGATTGCTGAAGCTGTGGATATATTAAACTTACTAATACCAGAGCCTCCGGTACCGCAAGTATCCAGTAAATTTTCTTGATCCGTTATCATCTTATTAGCAGAACTTCGCATCGCCTGAGCAAAACCTGTAATCTCATCTACCGTTTCGCCCTTCATGCGAAGTGCTGTTAACAATCCGCCAATCTGCGAGGATGTTGCTTCCCCGTTCATGATACTAGACATCACAAGTCTTGACTCTTCCTGCGACAGATGATTTCCACCTAATATCTTATTTAGACCCTGCTGGATAGCAGTTACGCTGCTTAGCATATTCATGTTTTCTCCTCCTCCTTATCCTTTAAGATTGGATGACATACAAATATAGTCTTGGTTAGCATACGCTGGAGCTGATGGCTCTACAGGAAACATCGCTTCTGCGTAGCGAATGGCGGTCAGCAGAGCTTTTGCCTTATTTACAGTTTCCTCGTATTCTTTTTCTGGTACCGAGTCCCATACAATCCCTGCCCCTGCTTGCACGTAAGCTTTACCTTCTTTGAAAATAATGGTACGGATCGTGATACAAGTATCCATATTACCTGTAAAACCGAGATACCCGATTGCGCCTGCATAGGCCCCTCTCGCTTCACGTTCCAGTTCAGCAATGATCTCCATTGCTCTCAGTTTAGGAGCCCCCGATACCGTACCTGCTGGCAGACATGACAGAAATGCATCAAAGAAATCACGATCTTCACGAAGTGTACCGGAGACATTGGATACCATGTGCATGACATGTGAATATTTCTCGATTTCCATATAGGAATCGCACTTCACGCTACCAAACTCACTGACTCTCCCAATATCGTTCCGACCAAGATCCACTAACATAAGATGTTCTGAACGTTCTTTCTCATCCGTAAGTAAATCTTGTGCTAATTCAGCATCCTGTGCTTCTGTCTTGCCTCGAGGTCTGGTTCCCGCAATCGGTCTTGTCTGCACGCGATCTCCGTCCACCTTTACAAGCGGTTCAGGTGAAGTGCCGACGATGATCTCTTCCTCCATTTTCAGATAATACATATAAGGAGAAGGATTTAGTGTTCGAAGTACACGGTATACTTGAAGAGGCGATACTTCCGTTTCGATATGAAAACGCTGGGACAATACAACTTGAAAAATGTCTCCGGCCCGAATATATTCCTTTGCCTTCTCCGTATTTTCGAGAAATTTTTCTTTCGTTAGATTCGAGTGCACCGTCCCCAGCTCCACACCGTCTGGAATCGATCGACGATTCACATTTTCCGAAGGTCCTTCTTCTGCCAGCTGGCTTGCGAGCTGTTCCAGCCGATCTGTCACTCTTTGATAAGTTTCAAGAATATCTTGATCCAGATCTCCCGGATTCACATGTAAATTGCCAACAAGCAGGATCTGCTGCTTCACATGATCGAAAACAATAATTTCATCACAGAACATAAACTGAATATCTTCCATTTGAAGATCATCCACTTGATGTTTCGGAAGTTTTTCATAATATTGAAGCAAGTCATATCCGAAGAATCCAATAGCTCCACCTGTAAAGGGAGGCAAATCTTTTATTTTCGGACTGCGGTATTGCCTCAGCAAAGCCTTCAATTCTTCAATCGGTTTTCCTTTCATTTGTGATTTTTCACCTTTATGCGTGAGTGTTAACACACCATTTTTCCCTGCTATCGATAAAAAAGGAGCTGTGCCAATAAAAGAATATCTAGCCCACTGGCTGCCTCCTTCCACACTTTCCAGTAAAAATGCATATTCCTCATTTGCAAATCGGCTGAACAATCGAATGGGTGTCTCCATATCAGCCAAAATCCGCTTTACAACAGGAATTAGATTATATTCTGTTGCTAATTTTAATACTTGCTGTGCTTCGCTATTCATCATAAAACACTCCTTTTTCATTGAGATAGGCAGAGTGTAGATGGATGGAAGTAGGGATATGCTTACGCAAAAAAACCTCTACGAGAACGTAGAGGTTCATAAAAACAATAATAAAGTGAAGTGTAAACAGCATGATCCGATCATGGAGGTTCATCTATCTATGTACAAAGAAAGAGTCTTATCCTAAGATACGTAATCTAAGGAAGCATATGAACTCTTATCCGCAGCATCCATATTTCTATAAATATGGCCCATGCTGTGATTCATATGTACAAGATATTGCAAAAATCCATGTTCATCTCTCCATATGGGTCCATACACTAAAGTATGAATCCATGGTTGTTCCTCACTCTTTATGCTACCCATATGCGCTACCGCACATAAGCCATAAATCATAGGAACTCGTCTCAGCTCTGCTATACTCTACTCAATTAAAGTTTTATCTAAACTCTAAACTCTTCTCATCTCTGCTAACAATCACTATACATTACATCTACAGGTTTTGGCAAGAAGCCATTTTCACCTATGTATTCGATGATTCTGCTAAATCCGGCCGCAAAGCCTTGGCTCCATTCAAATATACGTGAACCATTTCCTTTTGCGTTTTGTCTGTATTCACATGAATCATGAATCGAATACATTTCTCCAGTGATCCCTTGACAGGTACCTCCTGGGAACACATGAGGGGAACAAGCTCCCATCCTTGTAATTCTCGAATAGACTTGGCTGGAAATGCAGCATCAAGATCTTTCGTCAGCGTAATCCATACGCTGCATATCGCCTCAGGATCAAGTGAATTCTTCTGAACGATTTCTTTGAGAAGTTTGCTCGTTTCATTCACAATATCTGCTTCCGTATTGCTTGCAACCGTTGTTGCACCGCGAATTCCTCTTGTGTACATCCGATCCTACACCTCCTTCTTCAGTTCCTCAAGCACCAGACGAACATCCTCGGCCCGTACATCTTTGGCAATGGTGACCTCACCAATCGCTGTTGGAATGATAAAGACCATATGGCCTTCTCTGAATTTCTTGTCATGCATCATCGCAGACATAATATCCTCAGTACTCAGATGCTCAGGGAGGGAAGTCGGTAGTCCAATCGCCTTAAGCATCCGTTTGGTGTCTTCATATAGCGAAGCATCTGCTCCCCTCATGACACCAAGCTTAGCTGATCCAACCATCCCGATGGATATGGCTTCTCCATGAAGGAACTCCCCATAACCAGCAATGGCTTCAATCGCGTGACCAATGGTATGACCAAGATTCAGGATCGCGCGAATTCCGTTTTCTTGCTCATCCTGAGAAACAATCTCTGCCTTGATCGCACAACCTTTGAGTAGTCCATACGCTAAAGCATCCTTATCAAGAGCTAATAACTGATCTGCATTCTCCTCGCACCAATGGGCAAAATCTGCATCCCTGATCAGTCCGTGCTTAACCATTTCTGCAAGCCCGGCAGATACCTCACGACGCGGTAGTGTGAGCAGCGTGTTTACATCATAAAGGACTAGCTCTGGCTGATGAAAAGCACCGATCATGTTTTTAGCGAGTGGATGATTAATCGCTACTTTTCCGCCCACACTGCTATCATGAGCTAGGATGGTAGTCGGAATTTGCACAAATTTGATTCCTCGCATATAAGTAGCGGCTACAAATCCAGCTAAATCTCCAACCACTCCGCCTCCAAGCGCAAGAATAGCTGAGCTGCGATCCAGCTTTGCTTCAATTGCACTTGTCATCATCTCTTCATAAACTTTCAGCGACTTAGAAGTTTCACCGCTTGGTACCACAGCAGATGCTACAGCATACCCTGCCGTTTCCAGAGAAGTGAGAAGTGTATCAAGATAATGAGGAGCAATTTTCTCATCCGTAATAACAAGCAAAGAACTTTTTACGCTAATTCCATGCTTCTGAATATAATGTCCTGCTTCTTCAAGAAGTCCACTGCCAATATAGATTGGATACGATCGTTCACCGAGATCAACCTTTAGCTCCCTCATCACTAGTAACGCTCCAATTGTGCATTATAGTTATCGAGGTTGGCCCGGATCTCCTCTATAGAATCTCCGCCGAATTTCTCCAAGAACGCTTTAGCTACTTCAAAAGCAACCACATGCTCCATTACCACACTCGCAGCAGGTACAGCACATGCATCCGAACGTTCAACCTGAGCGGTAAACGGCTCTTTTGTATCAATATCTACACTTTGCAGCGGTTTATAAAGCGTCGGAATTGGCTTCATTACACCGCGCACTTTTATTGGCATACCATTCGTTACCCCGCCTTCAAATCCGCCAAGGCGATTCGTAGCACGGTGGTATCCTTTCTCTTCCGTATACAGAATTTCATCATGTACCTGGGAACCACGAATCGTGCCCGCCTCGAACCCAATTCCAATCTCTACACCTTTAAATGCATTAATTGACATAACCCCTTGGGCAATACGTCCATCAAGCTTCCGGTCATATTGAACGTAGCTTCCAAGACCAACAGGAACACCTTCCACAATACATTCTACGATCCCGCCGATTGAATCGCCTTCTTGCTTAATCTGATCAATATAAGCTTCCATCTTCTTCTCTGTTTCTTCATCCGTAACGCGAACCGATGAGGCTTCTGTACGAGCACGAAGTTCTTCAAGCGGAAGGTCTTCATAAGGAGCTTCAATCTCCCCAATCCGAAGCACTCTGCCGGCAACCTCTATTCCAAACTCGGAGAGTAGTTGGCGTGCAAGCGCGCCCACAGCAACACGTACCGTTGTTTCTCTTGCACTAGAACGTTCTAGTACATTACGGAGATCTTTCAAATTATATTTAAGTCCGCCATTCAAATCTGCGTGACCTGGACGTGGACGATGCATTCTGCGTTTCTCTTCATCATTACCTTCGATCGGTTCAATGTTCATAATATTACGCCAATGCGTCCAGTCTTTATTCTCAACTACGAGCGCCACTGGTGCTCCTGTTGTATATCCGTGACGAATTCCACCCACAAATTCAGCGGTATCTTTCTCAATTTGCATACGACGTCCTCGGCCATATCCTTTTTGACGGCGATGGAGCTGGAAATTCAGTTCCTCAAAATCCACCTTCATATTGCTCGGAAGACCTTCAACGATTGCGGTTAATTGGGGTCCGTGCGTTTCCCCTGCGGTTAAATAACGAAGACTCATAATACGTTCCCCCTTTATACTGTTAAGCTTTAAACTGCTAAAATCCTTAATCTTTGATCATTATAGTATAGCATGTTATCTTTGACAAGAAATGTTCTCATTCATAAAAAAACACGCAGATTCAAATGGACGAATCTGCGTGTTCTCTATTGCGTAAGTTTACTTGCTTCCCATCAGACTGGTCTGCCTGGATCTATTGCTGTTCTGTAGATTACTATCGGGCTTTATGCTGCCAAGGACCTGTCTCATTTGAGAAGGATCCAGTCCAAGAATCTGAGCACATTGCATAATACTGATCATTCCCTGCCGGTAGGCAGTAATCACAACTTGCTTGTCAATAACTTTCGCCTCCAGATCTATCCATAACATCTGATTGCTACAGTATGAGACATTCTAGCTGTTTTTTATGCATCTATTTTTTACGATAGAAAAAAGTCTCTGCTCCTTCAAGGCCGTACTCTCCCGGTGAGAAAATTTGTTCTGTACTTCCCACAAATAAAATACCGCCAGGACGAAGTGCATTTGCAAATTTCTGATAAAGCACATGTTTTGCTTCTTCTGTAAAATAGATCATCACATTTCGGCACACAATCAAGTCAAACCCATCCTCAAAGGGGTCCATAAGTAAGTTTTGTTTACTAAAATGGACAGCTTCCGCAAGTTTAGGATCGATTTTATAATGCAATCCCTCAGGTTTAAAGTATTTTTTGACTACCTGCTCAGGAACTTCCTTTAAGGAACGTTCCAAATATGTACCTTGCCCAGCCCTCGCCAAAGCACCATCATCAATGTCAGTGGCCATAATTGTACTGCTTGAGAGCAAACCAGCCATGTCAAGAATCATTGCGATTGTATAGGGCTCTTCTCCCGTAGAACAAGCGGCACTCCATACTTTAAGCGGAAGATGGGAAGTAAGGGAAGGAAGCAATGTGTTTTGCAGTACTTCCCACCGATTCCGGTTCCTCCAAAATTCAGACACATTAATCGTCATTCGATCTAGAAAATCTAGAAAAAGTGCTTTGTTTTGTTCCATCCCTTCAAAAAAAGCGGCAAAAGAATCGTACCCATGTCTTAACCTAAGGGTAGTCAACCGCCGCTTCATTTGAGTTTCTTTATACTGGGCAAGATCAATTCCAGTAGCTGCCTTGATCTTATGAATAAACAGGACATAGTCATCCTGTTCAGAACCTTTTTCAAACAGTGACATTTGATTCCTTCCTTCTTACGGAAAGATCACTCGTTTATGTCCAGGCAGCAATCGTTTTACTGTAAGATACCAGTTCAGCCTCATTAAAGAAGTTAGCAAGCTCACGAGCTGCACTTTCAGGAGAATCAGCACCATGAATGAGATTATGCGGAGTAACTGCCGCAAAATCTCCGCGAATCGTTCCAGGGAGCGCCTCTTTCACTTTGGTTTTCCCAATGACCACCCGAGCAAGTTCAATTACATCTTCGCCTTCCCATACCATGGCAAAGACCGGCCCAGAAGTAATGAAAGACACGAGCTCATCAAAGAAAGGCTTACCTTCATGTTCCGCATAATGACGTTTTGCTTGTTCGTCAGTCATCTGTACGAATTTACCTGCAACCAGTTTAAACCCCTTATCTTCAAACCGACTAACAATTCGTCCAATTAGTCCACGTTGTACGCCATCTGGTTTCACCATCAAAAAAGTACGTTCCATGTGTATTCTCCTCCAGGCTTAATTATGAATGCGCTGCTTCGTAAGCTTTCGACTTCGTGAGAACATCTTCCTGCCTGATTAATATGAACGTTTTACGACAAAATGAGCGATATCCCGCAAATTTTTCTTTGTCTTGATATCAGGAAGTCCTTCCAAGGCATCAAGAGCTTTATTCATATATCGGTCAGCAAGCTCCTCCGCTTTAGTCATTCCCGCACTCTCTTTAATCATACCCACTGCAGCACGAACACTACCAATATCATTCTGATCACGAATGTTAGCGATCAGCTGCAACAAATCAGCTCTAATCTTCTCATCCTGTAACGCATAAATGACGGGTATTGTAATATTGCCTTGAAGCATATCACTTCCCGGCGGTTTACCAAGCTGCTTCTCTGTTCCTCTAAGGTCCAGCAGGTCATCCTGAATTTGGAATGCCATCCCCACATTGTAACCGTAGCTGTATAAGCGTCTACAAATGTCACTGGAAGCTCCCGCAGCCACGGCCCCTAGCTGGCAACTGATCGCAATCAGCAGAGCCGTCTTCCGGCGGATACGAAGTAAGTAATTCCGAATACTCTGATCCGTATTGAAGAAATCCCGGATTTGTTCCATTTCACCAATGGTCATCTGAACCATCGCTTTTGCCATGGTCTGATGGATCAGCGGATTAGGGAGTTCCGTAATCATGAGCATTGCTCTGGCATAAATGTAATCTCCTGTGTACATCGCAATCCGATTATCCCATTTGGATTTCACAGTCAATTGTCCGCGGCGTGTCTTCGCGTTATCAATCACATCATCATGAACTAGAGATGAAGAATGAATGAGTTCTAACGGAACAGCGATATGTTTCAGCACTTCAATATCATAGGTTCCAAATTTACCGCCCAGCAAAACAAAGACGGGACGCAGCCTTTTACCGCCTGCTTTCAGCAAGTGTAAGGAAGTCTCAGCAAGCAGCTTCTGATCCGTTTCCACACTTTTATACAATTCTTTCTCGATGTACTTCATATCTTTTTTTAGTTCAGTCAATATATCCAGTAGTTTCATTCCGTCACCCGTATCAGCTTATTCTCATTCCAGAGATCCAGCCGGACCTCATGCTCCATGAGACCAAGCTCATGTGCATAACGGAAATACAGTTGCAGGCCTTGCAACTCATTTTCACCAAAATCGTAACATAAATTCGTAAAATAATCATACCAATAAGATTTCGTTCCTCCGATTTTTTGTATCGCTTCATCTATAACCGGAGTAAGTTCTAACAATATCTTTTCTTTACTTGATATAAAAGCATCTGTGATCTCATGAATCACTTCACTATGACATTTGGCATAATCGGATGAAACAGCCCATACCGCAAAAGTCATACTTTGGTTCGTGAAATAGTGCCATCTCTCGCCCAGATCATACACATAATAGCCATGATTTGTCCAAGATGCCTGTATCGCAGAATCGCCGATCAATAAAGCTGCATCTGCATGTTCCATCATAGAAGGCAGATCCGGTTCCTGTGTAATATACGCTGGGTTCAATTTGTAGAACTTCGTCATTAGTATTTTCAATAAATTCACAGAAGTAGCCGACGTATTTGTCAGAGCGATTGTTCCACTGCCCAGGTCTTCTATCTTCTTTTTACTGAAGAGCAGAATCGATTTCACTTCGCCTTTACTGCTGACCGATATATCAGGCAATACCATCAGGCGCCTTGATTCCATACCATAAGCAAAAGAAGACATCGCACTCAGATCAAGTGTACCTTCATGTATTCTTTGATTCAGTACAGCGGGGACTTCTGTAACCATCTCGACCGGATGGGTAAGTTTCTTGGGATCAAAATAATGAAAGATAGGCCAAGCATTGGTATAACTAATCTTACCGAGAACGGTTTTGCTGTGAGTATTCATGTTGTCTCCCCCCATCTCGTAAACAGATCATGCTCAATATGAAGAGTATCAAGTACTTTTCCAACAAGGAAATTAATTAAATCATCCATCGTTTTGGGATGGTAATAAAAGGCCGGCATCGCAGGAATCATTTTGACTCCAAGGCGTGACAGCTTCAACATATTTTCGAGATGTATCGCATGAAGCGGCGTCTCTCTCGGAACCAAAACTAAGGAACGGCCCTCTTTCATCATCACATCTGCCGCGCGAGCCATCAGATTATCTGAGGCTCCATGAGCAATGGCTGATAAGGTACCCATGGAACATGGCATGATAATCATCCCGTCCATTAAAAATGAACCGCTTGCGATCGAAGCCCCGATGTCATTTACGGGATGATAAACAAGAGAACCGGGACGGCTCCCGAACTTCTCGTTCAAAATCCCTTCCCGGTCCGTAACGTTCCAGCCTAGTTCTTCTTTTATGACACGCCAGCCTGCATTTGATACGACAAGGTGAACTTCATAGGCCTGATCAAGTAAAGTTTCAATCAGCCGTATTCCGTATATACTGCCGCTTGCCCCTGTAATGCCAACGGCAAGTCTTTTCAACCGGTTTGCTGTCAAGTTAAAACACCACCACATCAATCAAAGTAAAGACAAAGATTACGATGCTGACTACACTGTTCAGAGTAAAGAAAGCCGTCTGTAAACGACTTAGATCACTCGGTGTCACAATGTAATGCTCATAAATGAGCAGCGCACAAGAGATCAAAATTCCTACTGCATAGATCCAGCTTAAACCTGTGATAAAGAATAAGGCAATAAAGCCAGCTGCAGTAATGATGTGAAATACTTTTGCAATAGTCAATGCCCCAGCGATACCAAAACGCGAAGGAATCGAGTACACGCCTTCTTCTCTATCAAAATCAATATCCTGGCACGCATAAATAATATCAAAACCTGCTGTCCAAAAAGCGGCCGCTACAAAAAGTACAAGACTGCTCAGGTTAATTTCTCCTGTCACTGCGACCCATCCGCCAAGCGGAGCAAGGGCAATGGTAAAACCCAGTACAATATGGCAAGCCCATGTGAACCGTTTTGTATAAGAATAAATAACGAGCATAAATACAGCAATCGGAAGGAGTTTTACCGAAAGCGGATTAAGCTGTGATGCTGCCCAAAATAATAAAATAAAAGAGATAATTACAAAAACAACAACTTCGCTGATTTTGAGAAGTCCTGCTGGAATGGCTCGTCCAGCCGTTCTAGGGTTCTTGGCATCAATCACGCGGTCGATCATTCGATTGAGTCCAAAGGCAGCGCTTCGCGCACCAATCATAGCGAGCAGTACCCAGCCAATCTGAGCCCAACTCGGTAAATGGCCTGTTATTTCTGTCGATCCCAGCACAGCACCCATAAATGCAAAAGGCAACGCAAACAGCGTATGCTCAATTTTAATCATTTCTAGAAAAATACCAATTTTCTTAAACATGCTGACTCTCCTTGATCCCGATATGTAATGCTGCTATTCCGCCCGTCAAGGCATAGGAAGTGACGTTTTGTAAGCCGGTCTCTTTGAAAATCTGTTCGAGTTCCGCTCTTCCAGGAAACATCATAAGGGAGTCAGGTAACCATTTGTACTGTTCGTAACGCTTTGCTAACAGCTTGGCAATAAAAGGAAGCATATTTCTAAAATAAAAATAATACAAACCTTTAAACGGCTGCCAGGTAGGTTTAGAGAGTTCCAGACAGACGACCTTCCCTCCTGGTTTTACTACTCGTTGCATTTCGTTTAATACTTGTTTGATATCCGGCACATTACGAAGACCAAAGCCAATCGTTACGTAATCAAAGCTATTATCTTCATAAGGCAAACTCATCGCATTCCCCTGAATGAGCGTAATCTGCTGTTTGCGGCCTAGTTTTTCAACTTTACGCTGACCTACTTCCAGCATATTGCTGCTAAAATCAAGTCCTTCGATGTGACCCGTTTCACTTGCTTCTGCAAGTGCGAGCGTCCAGTCACAAGTGCCACAGCAGACATCTAATGCCGTTTGTCCAGGCTGTACATTCATTTTTTTCATTGTGAATTTACGCCAGGCCTTATGACGTCTAAAGCTAAGCGTGTCATTCATTACATCATACTTACCAGCAATACTCTGAAAAACCGAATGGACGTACTGTTCCTTCGGCTTGTTCCCCCCATGCTGCATGTATAAATACCACCTTTATTCACTTTTCATCGAACAATAAACTTATGCACTTGCCCTATGTAAGAAATAGGGTTCTAAGAGGGTCTTTAGTTCTTCACGAAGCACATGATCGTGCACATGATTCTCTAATAAACCTTGAACCGAAAGCACGGACTGGTCTATCTTCTTCGTCAGCACTTCGATTGTTTTATGCTTACTAATCAGTTCATTCCATTCGGATGGCGTAACCATCCCTTTTGCCAAGGCAGAGCGCACATCCAAACTTTCGTTTTCATAAACATGTAAATAAGCGAATCTTGATTTTGAACGTTCAACGTCGTTTGCAGCTTCCCGTTCTTCAACAAGCATATCCAACAGACTAAATGAGGTTAGAAACTGGTCATAGAGCCCCGCTTGTTGTTCCGAAATCATGTTTTGAAAAGAAAGAAACAGCTGCTTCTTCAGCTGTACCGATTCTTGCACATAATCTTCGGAGGAAACCTTGTGTTTCTTCATACGGTCATAAAGGCTCATTTTCCGTTCATTCAATCGGCAGATCCCATCACTGAGCGAAGCAATAACCGATATATGACCGGATTGGGCTAGCAATTGATAAAACCGTGAACTAAAAAAATCGCCTCCGAGCACTTTAAGCTGACGAGAACGCATATCCTGCTCTCCAAGATCTTCTTCCTGAACATCAATCATCTCATGCGTATCTAGTCCCATTTGTACAAGTGCTGTAACTAAGGAAAAGAGTTCGCTGTCCTCAACTGAATGTCTCTGCCCTTGGTTCAAAAACGTGTAAAGCAACTGTACACGGCCATTAGGAAACGTCGGCAATTCCGTATGCCGCTGTATCATATCATAATCCGTATATTTTTTTGCAAGATTTGCTACGCGGTATGAAATCATTATAAATCCTCCGAGCGTTCATTCAAAAATAATCAAGCATCTTCGTCACAATCTTATCTATTATAACATATGTTTCTTATACCCGCACAGGGCATCAATAACCGTTTTCAGAGGAAATAAACTGCTCACGCCATAGATTTGTCTCTGTCATATGAAACCTTTGAATCAGTTCATCAGGTAGCGCCGCGTTTTTCCATTCGCTTAACTTCATCCATGCTTGTCTGTCCCATTCAGCGCGTTTTATATCTGCAGAGAGAAGTAAATGCCTCTTCCCTGCCCATTCATCTTCCGCAAGCACACGAAGCATAAGCTGACTTACGTTATTCGTTCGCTCCATGGAAAAGGATGCGATACTCGCAATATCTATATAAATTTCGGAAGGTATGATGGAGTTCCCTGTCACTTTGAGATCTAGGGTCAGCACATTTTTACTCCATTTCACTTTACTGATCGGCGTATGTAAAGAAAGATCATGCAAAGCGTCAACCAAATTTTTATCAGTTAGTGTTAATTGTTCATTTGCCGAAAGCACTTCTTTTGATTCTTCTGCTATCCACTTTTTACTTTGCCCCGTAACAAACGTTGACAAAAGTACCGCTGCACCAAGAGACATGACGAGAACAAGGGATAATATTCTTCTCTTTTTCAATAGATAGACCTCCTGTCCTTCTTAGTGTAAACATCTAACAGAAGGCCCATACTCTATTGTACAACGAAAAAAACAGGCTATGCCTGCTTTTTAAAATGAAAAGACGGTTTCTAATTTCCCGCTCTTTTTATTGATCTGATTCAATAACACCGTGTTTTGTCATGACTTCTGCTTTGCCGCGAATTTTAATAGCAGAGGTATGATCTGTAAATTGTGCGATGAGAACCTCACCCTTATCGAGCTTCTCCGTATGGTGGAACCGGGTATCATGACCTCGCGTCAAACCAATGACATGAACACCGTTTTCTTGTGCCTTGATTACGATATAATCCCCGTTGTTGATTGGACCTTCCATGAACTTCACCCCTTCCTACTAAAAAGAAAAAAGCCGTGAACGAATTCACGGACTTTTCGATTACATAAAAGTATGTAGAAATCTTATTTGATTCCGTCTTTGAGCGCTTTACCTGGTTTAAAAGCAGGAATTTTGCTCGCTGGAATTTCGATTTCCTCACCTGTTTGCGGGTTACGTCCTTTACGTGCAGAACGCTCGCGTACTTCAAAGTTACCAAAACCAACGAGTTGTACTTTGTCACCTTTTTGCAATGCTTCAGAAATAGCTTCGAATACGGCATCAACCGCTTTCGTCACATCTTTCTTAGCGAGTTCAGTAGATTCAGCTACTTGTGTGATCAGATCAGATTTATTCAAGTCAATTCACCTCCTGATATTATTATCTAAGTGTTATACTTTGTTCCCGTTTCATCACAAAATATACATAAGATATACCTATTCCCAAGTAATATTGTTCATAGGTTCATACTTTCTCCGCAAGAGACTAGGTTCATCTTTGTTACTTCAAGTGAATCTCTATCCCTCAAGCGGAACAAGGTTTATAGTAATACAGTCAGGACACAATTTCAAGTAGAATCACCGTTCTCGGGACAAAATTGATAAAAAGCCACACTACTAATTGATTATTTTCCCTATTTTGGTAGGGAGCTAAGATACACAAAATAACCGAAAGGGAGAAACCCCTGCGGTTATTTTGGTGGTAAATCTATGGGCCAGGCCATGAATTACAATATGATTGCTATAAGTCCGCCAGAACCTTCGTTAATAATCCGTCCGAGCGTCTCTTGGAGTTTATATCTTGCATTATCCGGCATCATGGCAATTTTACCTTGAATTCCTTCCCTTACAATGGAATGCAGGGAACGGCCGAACATATCTGAATCCCATACCTTAATTGGGTCATTCTCGAAATCCTGCATGAGGTATCGGACCAGTTCCTCACTCTGTTTCTCGGTACCAATGATGGGTGCAAATTCAGACTCTACATCGACACGGATCATGTGGATCGATGGTGCTGTCGCTTTCAGCCTAACCCCAAATCTAGTTCCTTGACGGATAAGTTCGGGTTCATCCAAAGCCATTTCAGCAAGCGATGGCGCAGCAATTCCATAACCTGTTGTTTTGACCATTTCCAGTGCTTCTGCAAAACGGTCATACTCTTTTTTGGCGTGGGAGAAGTCCTGCATTAGTTGCAAGAGATGATCCTTACCTCTGATCTCAATTCCCACTACCTCATATAGAATCTGATCATAAAGCTCATCTGGTGCATAGAGATCAATCTCTGCAACACCTTGCCCCATATTCATTCCGCTGAGTCCCGCCCGGTCAATAAATTCATATTCCATAAACTGAGACACCACGTGATCCACATCTCTTAGTCTGCGAATATCCTTTACCGTATCCCGAACTGAGTTCTCATAACTTGCACGCAGCCAGTGATTTTCATTCAGTACCATAACCCAGCTTGGTAAATTTACATTTACCTCGTGAACTGGGAATTCATAAAGTACTTCTCGAAGTACACCGGTAACATCCTCTTCTGTCATTGTTGCAGCACTTAATGTCATAACAGGGACATCATATTTTTCGGCAAGTTCAGCACGAAGCTGTAATGCTTCTTCGCCCTTAGGCTTCGTTGAGTTTATGATGAGAACAAAAGGTTTACCTACTTCTTTCAGTTCAGCGATGACTCTTTCTTCGGATTCCACATAGGATTCACGTGCAATCTCCGCAATCGTGCCATCGGTTGTGACCACTACACCGAGTGTAGAATGTTCCTGAATGACCTTTCGTGTCCCAATCTCTGCTGCTTCCTGAAAAGGAATGGGTTCTTCAAACCATGGGGTAGAAATCATACGAGGGCCATTTTCATCTTCATATCCTTTGGCTCCTTCTACGGCATATCCTACACAATCCACAAGACGGACATTAACGTCAAGGCCATCTGCTACTTTAATCTGTACAGCACTGTTAGGTACAAATTTAGGTTCAGTGGTCATAATTGTTTTTCCTGCTGCACTTTGCGGAAGTTCATCAATCGCCCTTACTCTGTCTGCTTCGTTAGTAATGTTAGGTAAAACAATAGTTTCCATAAATCGTTTGATGAATGTTGATTTCCCTGTGCGAACTGCACCGACTACTCCGAGATAAATGTCTCCACCGGTTCGCTCAGCAATGTCTTTGAAAATGTCTACTTTTTCCAAATGAAATCCCCTCCTAAACATACTCCGAAGGAAAAATGCTAAAGAGCATCCGCTTCGTTTTCAATCAGAAGACGTTAATCCCTGCAACGGTAGAGCAGTTATAACGATTGCCCGGAAGTCGTCCGCCGCCGACATATCACATTCTGATGAAAGAAAGATGAGCGGCGTAACTCGTACATGCTTTTGGACTAGTATCATAGTATGTACATGACCTTTGCAGTATGACGTCTTTTCTATTTTTTTGGTTGGTTATTCTTGAAGCACTCTCTTTTTAAGAAGATTCACGATCTCCTGAAGACCATCCACGCTAAATATATGAATGCTAGCTATCAATTATGACGAATGGCTCTCTAATATATAAAAACACCGCCCCTCAAAGGGACGGTGTTAATGCTAGATCATGATTACGAAAGGGTTGGGACAGCGATAGGCTGACCACCATCCCACGTATAAGGAAGTGATTTTACAGGCACAAAATGAGATTCTTCCGTCAGGTATTTCCTTAAGTCTTCAGATCTTATCGGCTTGATTTTTTTTCGATCGATGAGCTGCATAATGTCAAAAGCATAATCTGCATACACCGTTCCTTCAGGGTCTATGATGTAAGGGAGTATTTCACCAGAGTACACACTTGCCAAATCTTCAACCCGGTTCCCCGAATTTTGAATGGCTTCTATGTCCACTAGATGAATGTTCGGATACATTTCTTCCTTCACTGGCCATGTTCCATGAGAGGCATAATAAGAATCAACTAGACGCTGAACTAGAGTTACTTTTTGGACGGTTAAAAGATCCATCACTTTAACGACCGGATCGACTTCTTCATTTTGAACGAGAAAATACGCACTTCCACCTTTCTCAAAGGCCGTCTTTGGAATATCGTCAACATATCCTTCTCGTTCAAGTTTGCTCATATCAACTCGAAACTTCTCATAAATCGGGACTTCAGCCCCAGCCGTAATAATCGGCAAGACACCATTCGATTCTTGAAAGGCATCTATTGCATTCTGAACCCTCGAGACACTCCCGTCATAATTCGTAGCCCACGCTTCTTTGTTACTTTCCCCTGAAGAGTGCATACAGCCCGACAGTAACAACATGAGCGCAGTTATAGCAGCACATAGGAAAACACGCTGTTTTCTTATGATTCCGTATACTTTCCTCATAAATTAAGCCCATCCTTTATTAGAATCTAGCTATCATTTTCCGGAATCTTACCATAGTGTATCTTCTTCCGCTTGTCTTTCGAGCTGTTTGCGGATCGCTGCTTTCAGCTTATCCTCAGGTACTTGAACTGTGACCGAGTCCTGAACAGTAGCCTGACAAGCTAGACGTGTCCCACGATCGAGCCATGTGCCGAGCTTGTTACGTTCTGCTCCCCCTGGCTTACTCAGATGACCTTCTTCTCCCTCGGGAACGTCGACTTTGCACATCATACATCCAGCCTTACCTCCGCACCTTGTAGGGATGTTTATCCCTGCTAAACGACTTGCTTGAAGCAAAGTAACTCCCTGCTTCACTTCAACCTGTTTGCCACTTGGTAAAAAGGTTACCTTCATCACTTGCCCCCTGCTTGTCCGTACACATTCTAGCTGTATCAGAGCCGCCCCTGTTCTCGTAGTGAATCACCATTTACTCCTAGTACATCCTCCAACTGTTCCAGATGTGCTGCTGACCACACATTACGGCGAATCAGATCCTTTAATAAAGGGGTATGTGCGTCTATATTCTCATTCATTTTCTTTGCTATAAGATCATATCGATCTGCCCGCTCACGAAGGATGTTAAACATGAGCTCATGACTGAGCGGTGTCATAAAAATGGAATGATGCGTACCCGGAATATTATATTTCTGTGCATAAGGAATCAAAAAAGCAATATCTGTTCGATAAAGTGAGTCTGATGTACAAATTTCAAACCCTCCGGATAATTCCAAAGATGCTTCACCGATCTGATAATGACTGAGCAAAGAAGTATAGGTGCCGCTTCGATCCAGACGCTGCTCATCCACTGAAAATGAACTGATCTCTTTATGTAATGGTTTAGCGGTTTCAAAATCAGCATATACATCAATATCATTCGGCGGGTCCGTTAGTTCTACACCCTGCAATAGAAGGCTGCAGCTTCCTCCTAACAGCCATTTGTATCGCTTTGGGTTCCAAGCCTTACCTAAGACGTTTAAAGCTGTATCAAGCACTTATCATGACTCCAATCGTTTAATGAATTCAGACTTCCTTGTTATAATTACATAATAGATACCAGACCACTAAGAAGTCCGAGCAGCATAATTATAAAAGCAAGGAAAGATAAAACTCCTTTTATTATACCCTTTGTCTTCGCACGTGCAAAAGTAATCAAGAAGACAGACAATCCCATAATTAGAACAGCGATAATCGAAAGCCACATCTTGTCCATTGCATCCATGTTTCATCCTCCAATACATCTATCGATCCCAGAAAATAATGTATTACCCATCTTTTTTCAGATAAAGTGATTATAACATGAAATCTTAACCGTTCCTCCTTGTAAAAAGAAAAAGAACAAAGATTATAGGCATGGGCCCATCTTTGTTCTTCGTAGCAAGAAAGAGGTGAATATCTCTTTCTTAACTGGATATATTATTTCTTTTTCATCATCATTTTCATGATTGCTTCCATGTTACTCGGATTCATACCGCTTTTCTTGATCGCATTGACGATTTCCTGGATCGTTTCTTCACTAACAGGTATTTTTGCCATTGCAGAAACTTGCTTGATCAGCGTTCTCAGCTGATCCTCATTTTGTAAAGTAGAAGGTTTCACCGTACTAGCGAGCTTCTTCACTGCGCCTTCCGAGATCTTCTTCCCCGTCTTTTTATTGATTGCATTTAAAGCATCTTTAGAAATATTGTCAGCCATTTATTCCCCTCCTTAAGACAAAAACTCAACATATTATATGAGCTGTCTTATCGAAGGGTGATGGAAACGGAAGAAATGAGAAAAGAGCCCATGAATCTAAGTGTGCCACTGCTCCCATGTTTCGAGTCTCATGACTTCCATCTCTGTCTTAGGATCACGGCCCATCAGTGCTTCTACCGCAGTACGACTGTCTTTGCCTGTAAAGAGCACTTTATAGAGCTGATCAGCGATCGGCATTTGAACATTATACTTTTGTGATATCGCATGAGCTGCTTCTGTAGTACGAATTCCTTCCACAACCATGCCCATGGCATCTAGTACTTCTTGCAGCGGTTTGCCTTGTCCAAGCGCATATCCAGCACGCCAGTTACGGCTATGCTTGCTTGTTGCGGTCACGACTAAATCCCCTACGCCAGCGAGTCCTGAAAAGGTAAGCGGGTTAGCCCCCATCTCTACACCAATTCGCGCAATCTCCGCAAGGCCGCGGGTTATGATCGCTGCTTTGGCATTATCGCCAAATCCAAGACCGTCCGACATTCCTGCACCTAAAGCAATGATATTCTTAAACGCACCTGCTAGTTCAACACCAAGCAAATCTCGATTGGTGTATACTCTAAAGTTCACATTCATGAACAAATCTCTAGCACGATTAGCAAGCTCATCATTTAAGGATGCCACCACAGTTGTGGTCGGTTTTTTCTGAACGACTTCTTCCGCATGACTCGGACCTGAAAGCACTACAATATCTCCCTCAGGACAGCCGAGTTCCTCCGAAATGACGACAGACATTCTTTTTAGAGTTGCCGTCTCGAAGCCTTTCGTTGCATGTACAATAAGTGTGCCTTTTTTGTAAAAAGGCTGCAGCTGTTGTACCACGGAACGCATCGCAGAGGAAGGAGCTACAATAATAATAGCCTGACTGCCTTCTACCGCTTCTTTCATATCACTTGTAGCCATAATTCGTTCGGATAAAATAATACCGGGTAAGTACCTTGCATTCGTATGCTGTTCGTTAATCTCAGCGGCTTGCTCGTTACTTCGTGTCCACATGTACACATCATGGCCATTGTCTGCAAGAACACTTGCCAGTGCAGTTCCCCAGCTTCCAGCTACCAGTAACGTTACTTTGTTAGACAACCCGTTTACCCCCTTTTGATGAACGAGATCCCAGCTTATTCTCTTCCCCGCGTATCAGTTTCATGATATTCGTCCGATGCCTCCAGAAGGCTAGTATACAAATCACGAGACTACACCAAAATAATGGCCATGGATAAAGAAGGATAAATAAGAACACAGGAGTTAAAAATACGAAAATTAAAGAACCTAAGGATACGTATCTAGTAATTATAATACACATAATCGCTATAATTCCTGCATATAAAGCGGGTAATAAACAAAGGGTTGCAAGCACGCCAATGGCGGTTGCAATCCCTTTCCCTCCACGAAAACGGAAAAATACGGGCCAGTTGTGACCAACAATGGCAGCGACTCCACACAGCGCTGGAACCCACTGTGAATCACCGCCAAGCCATTTGCCGATCCATACCGCTGCGACCCCTTTTGCAACGTCAAGTACAAGCACAAGAATAGCCGGCCCTTTTCCAAGGACACGTAATGTATTCGTTGCGCCTGCATTGCCGCTTCCATGATCCCGTATATCTATGCCTTTTGTTAGTTTACCAAGCAAAAAGCTAAAGCTTACGGAACCTAGAAGATAGCTGATGATTATAGCCATGATAGCATAAATCACATTGTTTCTCCCCTAACCTTCGTCGGACTTACGCCGAGTAAATATACGAATAGGCGTACCTTCAAAATTGAAAGCAGCACGTATTTTATTCTCAAGGTAACGCTCATAAGAGAAGTGCATCAGTTCCGGATCATTTACAAAAACAACAATTGTAGGAGGCTTCACTGCTACTTGTGTTACATAATTAATGCGCAGTCGTCTTCCTTTGTCTGTTGGCGGCGGGTTAATAGCCACTGCATCAGATACTACATCGTTAAGTAAATGAGTCTGAACACGCATGACATGCTGCTGCGATACATGCTGTACTACAGGAAGCAATTTTTGTAAGCGCTGTTTAGTTTTTGCAGAAAGGAATACGATCGGTGCATAGGTCATGAACAGGAAATGATCCCGAATGTTCTTTTCGAATTCACGCATGGTTTTGTCGTCTTTATCTACAACATCCCATTTGTTCACCACGAATAAGGAAGCTTTACCTGCTTCATAAGCATAACCAGCAATATGCTTGTCCTGATCAATAATTCCCTCTTCGCCATTAATAACAATCAGTACAACATCAGCACGTTCAATCGCACGCATTGCACGCATTACGCTGTATTTCTCGGTAGTTTCATATACCTTGCCGCGTTTTCTCATACCTGCCGTGTCAATAAGGACATAACGCTGACCATCTTTTTCAAACGGAGTATCAATCGCATCCCTTGTTGTTCCGGCTATATCACTTACGATAACGCGTTCTTCCCCAAGAATTGCATTGACTAGCGATGATTTCCCCACATTTGGTCGTCCGATGAGAGCAACTCTAATTACATCTTCATCATACCCATCTTCCTCGAGTTCAGGGAGGTTACTAGCAATCGCATCAAGCAAGTCACCAATTCCAGTACCATGACTTCCCGAGATACCAATCGGATCACCAAATCCAAAAGAATAGAATTCATAAATGAGGTCGCTTCGACCCATATTGTCTACTTTATTAACTGCAACGATGATCGGTTTACCGGATCGATACAGAATTTGAGCCACTTCTTCATCAGCTTGCGTAACTCCTGTCTTCGCATCACACATAAATACGATGACATCAGCTTCTTCAATAGCGAGCTCTGCTTGCATACGGATGGATCTCAGAATGATATCTTCACCATCAATTTCGATTCCTCCCGTATCAATAATACTGAAAGGTTTGCCGTTCCATTCCGCCACACCATATAAACGGTCACGCGTAATTCCCGGTTTATCTTCCACAATGGCCAACCGGTCGCCGATGATCCGGTTAAAAATTGTTGATTTCCCTACATTCGGACGTCCGACTATAGCCACAACGGGTCTTGCCATAAAATACACTCCTCCTGTCACTTCTTACGCTTCATCATAGCAAAAAAAAGATAATTAAGCTAATGCTTTCCTTATCCAAAAAACAGGTTCTAACAACAATCGGCGAACCCCGAAGGATCCGCCAATCGTGATTAGCAACCTGTTTGTGTTGCCTGTATGAAGATAAGCTTAACGCGACTTCATTATTTAAATTTACTTAATTTATCACCGAAAAGGTCGCCCAGTGTAACGCTGAGTCCTTCGTTGCTCAAGGAAACGTTAGGGTTGTTAACTACTTCACGTGGTGCATTTGATTTTCTGGATTTTTCAGCACGCGGTGCTGCATCAGCAGGAGCTTCTTCTGTTTCTTTGATGCTCAGGCTTGCACGTTGCTCAGCAGAGTTCAGTTCCAGAACTTTCACTTGAACTTCTTGTCCTTCTTTCAGCACTTCATGCGGAGTACCGATGTGTTTGTGAGAAATCTGGGAAATGTGAACCAGACCTTCTACACCTGGTGCGATTTCTACGAAAGCACCAAACTGAACCAGACGTTTTACAGTACCTGTTACGATATCGCCCGTTTTAAACTGCTCCGCAGCAGTTTCCCAAGGACCTGGTTGTGCTGCTTTGATACTGAGGCTGATTTTTCCTTTTTCAGGATCAACTTTCAGTACTTTAACATTCACTTTTTCGCCTTCGGAAAGAACGTCAGATGGTTTATCCACATGGCTCCAAGCAATTTCGGATACGTGAACAAGACCGTCAACGCCGCCTACATCAACAAAAGCACCAAATTGAGTCAGGCGCTGTACAGTACCTTCAATTTGTTGTCCTTCTGTAAGTTCAGCAATCACTTTTTGTTTGTTAACTTCGTGTTCTGCATCCAGAACATCTTTTTGGGAAAGGATTACTTTGTTTGCTTCACGATCAAGTTCTTTTACAACAACGCGAAGTGTTTTTCCTTTGTAATCACTGAAATCTTCCACAAAATGACGCTCAACCATAGAAGCAGGGATGAATCCGCGTACGCCAACGTCAGCAACTACGCCGCCTTTAACGACATCAGATACAACAACTTCAAATACTTCACCAGACTCTTGTTTTTTAGCAAGATCTTCCCAAGCATTTTCGCTGTCGATTGCACGTTTGGAAAGAACCAGTTTTTCTTTCTCGTCATCGATGCTAACTACTTTGCATTCCACTTCTTGGCCAACTTCTACTGCTTCGCTGGCATTATCCACTTGTACAGAGGAAAGTTCGCGAACTGGAATCACACCGTCATATTTATATCCAATACTTACATAAGCTTGGTTATCTTCCAATTTGACAATGGTTCCTTTTACAGTATCGCCTTTTTTTAATGATACGAATGAATCCAATTCATCTTGGGTTGCTGCTTCTGTTACTTCTTGATTTTTAGTTTCTTCCGACATAATCAATACCCTCCTCAATTCAAAAACCCCATTTATTTAAACCTGCCGTAGCAGAGTTCAAAACATAACCTGGTAATGCATAGCTTACCATAAAATATGATGTGTCATTCATTGGCTTTATGGCTTCGATGGTACACCAGTTCTCGCCATCTCATCAATTTTAGACATAATTTTTTCCGTTGCCCGTTCAAGTGACTCTCCTGAAGGATCATCTCTGAATTCATCCAGATCAACGGGTTCACCGTAAACAATTTTCATTTTTCTAAAAGGTTTGTATTCACCGATTACAGCAGCAGGTACTACAGCAGCTCCGCTTCGCAGTGCGAAACTAGCAGCTCCCTTTTTTCCCATACCGCCATCATTATGACGACTGCCTTGCGGAAAAATCCCCAAGACTTCTCCACCCCGAAGGATGTTAAGCGCTGTTTTAATGGAATCCTTGCTCACACCGCCCCGTTTCACAGGGAACGCTCCGAGTTCTTTTAAGATCGGACCGAACACCGGAACTTCAAACAATTCACTTTTTGCCATAAATCGGATCTTGCGGTGAATCTTAATTCCAAGAGTTGGCGGGTCAAAGTTACTAATGTGATTACAACACAATACCACGCCGCCTTCGCGGGGAATATTCTCTCTCCCAATGGCCTCTAAACGAAATATAACCGTGTAAATTACGTTTAACAGAAACCGACCAATTGAATAAATCATAATCCAACCTCTCCCCTGACTTCCATACAGCGCGCTACAATGTGTTCAACAACCTCATCAATACTCATTGATGTGGTATCAAGAACGAAGGCATCTTCTGCTTGACGCAGTGGCGAAACTTCACGTTCCTGATCCAGCTTGTCCCGAGCCGCAATCTCTTTTTCGAGCTGATCAAGTGTTACCTCTTCCGTCTTATCGAGTTCCTTGAACCTACGAAGTGCACGTTCCCTAACGCTTGCGGTCATAAAAATTTTCACTTCTGCATCTGGTAAAACCGTCGTTCCGATGTCCCTTCCATCCATAACAACGCCCTTGCGAAGTGCCATTTTTCTCTGCATTTCAACAAGGTGATGACGCAAACCTTCGATTTGCGAATATAAGGATACAACTCCAGTAACTTCTCTCGAACGGATCGGCCCTGATACTTCTTCCCCATTAAGGAATACCTTCTGCCCGCCTTCAGCTGGTATAAGTTCAATATCCAGTCTTCTAACGTGCGCAAGTACGGTATCTACCTCTTCCGGTTTAATCTCATGGCGAAGCATATAATAGGTTACAGCACGATACATAGCGCCTGTATCCACGTACACATAAGACAGTTTGCTCGCCACGCGTCTAGCAACGGTACTTTTCCCAGCTCCTGCGGGACCGTCAATAGCCACGTTCAATTTCCCGTTCTCTGCTGTATTCTGGCTTGTCAACGGGGCATTCCTCCTCAAACTTAAGCCTCAAGAAAAAAGCAGGCATTGCCTGCGACGAGAAAATTATACCACACAACCACCAGTGATGCAAAAATGGTCACTCTTTATTCAGCATATTTGGAAGTTGGAAAGAAGCAGGCAAGGGTGTTCCCTCAAGCCGAAACACTGCTGACATATGGGGTGCTGTGTATCTGTTATGAAGCAAAACTTGAAAAACAAGCAGTAACAGAAAAAGACATAGCAGCAGTTTCTTTAATCTGCGTTCAACCTGAGTACTGAATTTGATAAATATAGCTTCATATCTGCGGGCTTCCTCACCTGACTGCTTCATTCTCATCTCTCCTGCAGAACAATTTTGTTCATTGTGCCCTGAGAAATAAATAATCATTCACTCATGAATAATTCTCGTATGAATTTATTTATCTTCCTCTAAAATCAAGTTGGCGTTCAAAACAGTACTTTATTATTTTTTGACGCTCCATGTCAGAGATTTGTGTAAATTCAAGCATGGATTTCTGCCGGCCACTTTCGAGGGTAATACTCCGAACCACGATTCCTTCAAAAGGAACATGTTCCAGCTCTCCGTTCTTATAAGGAAGCAACAGCCAACAAGAAAGAATCTGTCCTTCCTTCACTTCATGTTTGGAATCCCCTAAAAAAGAAATGCCTCCTCCGCCTACATCATCGGTATAGGTTAGAAACCGGGTAAAATCGTGTTTGAACTTAACAGCCAGTTCTAATTCGGACTGGACTCTTAAAAAATTACGCCGCTGTATTTGAAAAATTTCTTCTGCAGACGGCCTGCGAAACTTCACCATTCTTATTACATCTTCTTTGAAACCAGTCACGTATGTATTAAAGTAATGCTTTACTCCACCTTCTGTTAGAAAGTAGATCGACAACTCATCACCCATATGGAGTTTTTTCAGTTGCCCGCTTCCTTCACGAATCGGAACTTCCATATAAATATCATCTTCATCTGTTTCGGCAATTCTTGAACGGTATTCGTAATTCGCTTCTTTCTCACCTTCTGAGGGTAACTGTATGAACAACACATCATTTACTTTCGGATACAAACCTCATTCACTCCCTGTCTATAGTCGCACAATCATGAAATATAACAGGAATATTATACCATGTGTTCTTGAAATTACATTCAGAAAAATGCAAAAAAAAAAGCTTCTCCAAAGGAGAAGCTTTCCATCTACATTTTAGAACCTGCGGTTGGAGCAGGGATTTCTTCCACTGCTTCTTCAACACCTGTCTCTGTATTAATGTATATACGGTACATCGTATCGTTAATTTTACCGCCAAATTGATAGCACAGTACTTCTTCATTATACTCATTTTTAATTAACGCTTTCCGCGTAAAGGATACTTTAAAGTCAGGATTCAGCTGTGCTCTCGCATCTTTCAGCTTAATTTTCGGCTCTGCAAATTTACGATCATCCTTATGTTCGTTAAGGAAATCAGATGCTTGGATCCCAATAACCTCTCCGTTATCGAGACCTACACGGACCGTGATTTTCTCAGGATAAACGAGCACATCATCATGTTCTCTTACATAAGTGAAGTTACCTAGATTGTCATATTCATTGTAAGCAACAGCTTTCATATCACGATATCCCTTGTGCTCAAGGAAACGATCGGCTTTAGACATTGCTGTATCCCGATTTACTTGTTTTGGACCTACTTCTCTTTCATCGTTATATGAAATCAGCAGGCCGCCATCCACAGTAAAATCCATACGAATCACATGACCGTCTGGAGCAGTAAGGCTTGCGGTGTAGGACCTGTAATCTGTTCCTTTCCCGTTCTGAATCACCTGAATAGCGGGACTGTCTATATTTGTGAACTTTTGTGCTTTTCGTTTAATGTCTTCCGGTGTGACGGGTACTCCGCCTAGTTTACGGACAGTACGATGCTCATAAAGACTCGAAACGGATGGTCCCCAATCCATAGGTGGATAGTTACCGACTTTCTGATCCACAGCTCGAAGACCGTCTACAATTACATTTTGCTGCTGCTTATTCCCTTGCGCGTTGATAACAGCCTCTGCGTCACCCCACTTCAGGTTATCAGAGAGCACAGATAATTGTACCTGATCCAAATCTTTGTTAATCTCAGCTGAGTTTTTGTACAAAGTTCTAAGATTCTCTTTTTCTTGAGCAGTTAACGGTTTTTCACGAAGATCTCTTAACGAAGTTTGATACGCAAATTTAGATATGCGAGATAGAAGCTCTTCTGTTTTGTTAACGGGAAGCGATGTGAGTGGAAGCTGATTAAGTTCACTCTGCGCTTGACTCGCCAGCATCCAGACATTCATAAGCCCTTTTTTATGCATTCCATCTGATGCGCTGCTAACCGCAAGCGTATTCCCTAGTTCCGAATGAATCCGGTCCATGTTATACGAGAGATCATGAAATAAACGTTGATATTGATTTTCTGACTTGATTGCAACTGCATTACGTTGTTGATATTGTTGGTATCCCCAGATCAAAGAACCAATGAGCAGTATTGATACAATTGGGAATAACACCGAACTTAACCTTCTATACATCTTGTATTGCTCCTTTCTTCAGGTACGATGACCTTATTGTGACAAGAAGAAAGGAAGGTTATGCATGGATGATCTTAAAATTAGAAGCTTTCTTCCTCAATATCAAACATGTCCCTGTTATCACAGACACACTGTTTGAATCCAGTTTCAATTCTTCCCCGTTCTTTTTTACCGCGTAAGACAAACCTTTCGCCGCATTGCTTGCAGCGAATCTTCACTTTTACTCTCATGATTTAAACCCTCACTCCTTGGCTGATTTTGGAAGCAAACACAAAAAACACTTGTCTCTAAAATAGACAGAAAAATACTGTCAACTAGAAACAAGTGTATCCAAATCAATTACAGGTTAACCTCTTCCTCACGTTTCACGAATCGAAATGGAGAACGATTATTAGCACGGTATACTTTCCCCATACCCCCATACCAAAGGATGAGCATAACAGGTACGATAAACCAATACCAAGCCTGTTCCACACCGAGAATCAGATCGTAAAGTCCGTGCCAGAAAATCGGAAGAAGAATCGACATGACAAGAAACTTGCGCCGCAAGTTCTTTTTGTCGCTAAATTTTGCCCTGCCCATATAATATCCCATTATAACACCAAACATCGCATGGCCCGAAACAGGGAGTAACGCTCTATAAAGCATGAAACTCATCGAAGCATTTCCAGCCCATGCGTAAAGCAAATTTTCCACTGTGGCAAAACCAAGCGAGATGGCTACCGCATATAATATTCCGTCATAAGGTTCATCAAATTCAGTGTGATGATAAATAACGAAAAATAAAACAAGCCATTTCAGTATTTCTTCAATACCAGCAGAAACGATGGATGCATGCAGAAACGGTTGATTTCCGAAATCACCGAGAAAAAGCATTAACCCTCGCTGCAGGAACATAATTGGAAATACGATAAGGAGTCCGAAAAAAAACATTCGAATAACCATATGGAGAGGTTCGGCATCGTAACGGTCTTTGAGATAAAAATACGTAAGCAGGGAAAGCCCCGGCGCAATTGCTGCCGTCAAGACCGAAAACAAAAGCACCGAACATCCCTCCAAGATAATGGTTTCACATACTTACTCATCAAAATTTAAGAATCATGACGTTTGAAGTGTTCACAAATCGTTCCGATTGCATTTTCTGCCATAACGAGCTTGCCATATTCTCCGAGTACGGCTGCTGTAACCGAACTTCCCTCGCCAAATTCAGCAAGAAGGGCAATGAGCGCTCCGTGCTGTTCCGTGTCGACTTCGTCCGGTTCAAGATGCAAGAACCATTTGTCCTTATAATGATACAAACGTCCAGCTTCCGTTACTTTTGCTTTCAGCATGTGAGCTGCCTCAATCAATACTTCAAAATCCTTAAATACATACATCACAGAATCACTCTGCTCGAGTGTTACTTCCATTTCGTATATTTCGTCTGCTATATCATCTTCGTGTATTGCACCATATCGTTCACGATCATATTTGCCTCTTGTGACAATAACGACCATTCCTTGAGCTGGTAACGCGAAGACCTCAACGGCCAAAGGGCCAGTAGCATCAAATCCAAGTTCGCTGTAGGCCTGGTCCATCATTTCCGTAAACAGTTCATGAACTTTTGGTTCTTCCTGCCACATATCTTCCTTCTGGATACCACGCTCGCTTAAATCATCAAAAGTCAGGAAAATCCGTATCTTGTCATTGCTTAAGCGTTCTATTTTCATACAGGATCTCCCCTTTATTAAGCATGTGTTATAAACAGATTATGTTCTATTCTGTGAGTATGTGCTCAAAATGGATTATGTAAGTATGTTATCATTTTATACCCACAAATGCACGTAATAAAAACGATAAAAAAAGAATCATTTACAGTCCAATAAGGATCTGCAAATGATTCTTTCCTCAAATCCTTATTTCTTTACAACCCAGGGATCGCTGTATGCGATTCCGCCAGCACTTTTTCCACTTCTTTTTTTACGTCTGGATTCGAACGGATAAAAGATTTAATCAAATCTAAATTCTCGGCTTTTTGTTCTGATGTCGATAATTTTTGTGCCGAAGATTTCGAATTTGACCCTGCATTCGTTGTGTTCTCATCTGTCAATGCTTTGCTCAGCATGCTATCCATTCCAGGAAAGGTCATGTCCATCACCTTTTCTTTGGCATCATGCAGATATTTTTTCGCTTGTTTTGCCGTAGGCATATTTCCTTTTTGAGAAAGGACAGAACAAGCTACAGCACCAACAGTTAAGCCCATTAGAAACGAAGAAGTTCTCATTGATAAACCTCCTTGTGTGATAGGATGCATTCCTTATTGTTCACGTAAATAAGAGAAGTCATGCGCGGATCACACAAGAAAATTTTCAGACCGAATAGCCTGAACCTTAGCTGCTGATCGATCTAGGATGGCTAAGGGATCATTGTATTTAGTGGAGGAGCTCCTATCATCCCCCAATAAACAAGAAATCCAGTTAGAAGAATAAAAATGAGAATAAGTGAGTTGATGAACCACTTGCTGAGTCTTACTCTTCTAGATGGAAACAGTTCTGCCCTTGTGGGAAGCGTCTCTGCTTCTTGGATACGTCCACTTGCTTCCTTCTTTTGCTTTTGTTCAGCCTGGAGTTTGCGCTGCATTCTGGATAACTCAGGAACGGGCTGACTTTTACTCACCGGTTTTCTGTATACTGGCTTATTCGTAACTGTTTTATTTGTCGGTTTACTATTCTCGACGATTTTATGAAGTGACTTAGAAGGTTTTAGTTCCTTTCCCTCTTTGCGACGACGATGTTGACCATACTTTTGTGATCTACTTAGTTGTTGGTTCATGTTTCCCTCCGAAAACGAATGGCGAGTCCGGATATTAAATCAATTAGGAAATGGCACAGAATGGGAGCCCATAACGTTCCGGATTGCTCATAAATATATCCTAAGCCGTAACTGGATACAAAAACCCAGCCTGTAGGAAGCCAATGATTCAAATATCTAAAATGAATGAGAGCAAAAATGATACTTGTCCAATAAGGACCAAAGGAATGCTGAATGGCACCTCTAAACAGAAGTTCTTCGCAAATCGAGACAACGGCAGCGATGCATACAATATGCCATATAGGTCTTTTGCGAAATAACATACGGTTAATACCGCCATCGTCCATACTATCCTCAGGCATAACCGCCGATAACAAGAAATCAACTACCAGCATGATTGCAGCAAGTCCAAGACCATACATTACAAATTGCCAGCCTTGGGGTAAACTTAATAACTCCAGCGGATTTCTTTTTTGAAAAAGAATCCAGATAATACCTATAATTAATGTGAATGCTTGTGTTAAATAAAGGTTGATAAGAAGAAGGCGATCCGTCAGCTGGTGAGGCTCAATCTTTTGAAATTTTAATTTCTTCCACTGTTGTTTTTTCATTCTCGCCAATTCTTACTCCTATTCTATAAATGATGTCTTGATCTCTGATGTAAATAAAGGGAATATTTAAATGATATCCAAAATAATCAATAGATTCAAGAACCTTCGATAGTTGGAGGGAAAATTTAGGAGGTTGCTTTGGGTTTTCTTCCTCTTTTTAGTAATTCGAACTATTGACATGGTGATGTTACACATGATACATTATGAAAAAATTGTTATTTAACAATATCTAAACAGCGATGACGGAGAAAAGAACTGTACCGATTGTTCAGAGAGCTGATGGTTGGTGAGAATCAGTAATCATACAGTATACTTTAGCGCTCCCGAGTTACTATATTGAATGATTAGTAGATATAGTCGCATGATTCACGTTATGAATCTGGTCTATTGTAGACCATTAAGGCCGTTGCTCTCTTTGAAGAGTAATAGCGAATTAGGGTGGCACCACGACAACTCTCGTCCCTTACTACGGTAGTAGTATGCGGATTGAGAGTTTTTTTGCGTTATCCCTTCAGATTCTTGGTATAGCTTCTTTTGTTATAATGTTGTACTATGTCACTTCAACGCATTAATTTTTCACCGAGTTTAAGGAAATGGCTTAGCTTTATACGTGAATGCCGCTTCTTATTCTATACATGTTGTTCAAAATCAAGGAGGACGATGATCAATGTTAAAAGTTTTGGTATCTGATCCAATCAGCGATTTGGGAATTCAGCAGCTTATGGATGCTGAGGATGTTGTAGTCGACAAAAAGACGGGTCTTTCGGAAGATGAACTTATTCAAATTATTGGAGATTATGATGCACTTCTTGTACGCAGCCAAACCCGTGTAACTCCTGCCATTATGAAAGCTGGCACACGCCTCAAAGTGGTTGGACGTGCCGGAGTTGGTGTTGACAATATCAATCTCGAAGCAGCTACTGAACGAGGTATTATCGTTATTAACGCACCTGATGGAAATACCATCACTACTTGTGAACATACATTTGCGATGATGATGGCTCTAGCAAGACATATTCCTCAAGCTTATGCTAAGACGATAAACGGTACATGGGACCGTAAGACGTTCCTTGGCGTAGAACTTCGCAACAAGACACTTGGTGTCCTTGGTATGGGTAGAATCGGCAGTGAAGTAGCAAAAAGAGCCAAGGCATTTGGTATGAACATTCTCGGCTACGATCCATTCTTAACGAAAGAACGTGCTGAAAAAATGGGTGTCACCCTGGCTTCCGTTGATGATATTATTCGTAATGCAGATTTCATGACAGTTCACACTCCACTGACTCCAGAAACAAAGCACATGATTGCTCGGCCACAATTTGAAGTCATGAAAAAAGGCATGAGAATCATCAACTGTGCTCGTGGCGGAATTATTGATGAGATGGCCTTAATTGAAGCTATTGATGAAGGGATCGTAGCAGGCGCTGCCTTTGACGTATTTGAAAGTGAGCCTCCTGCAGCAGATCATCCATTCCTAAGTCATCCGAATATCATCGTTACCCCTCACCTTGGTGCATCTACAGTAGAAGCACAAGAGAACGTAGCGATTGACGTATCTGAGCAAGTGCTTCATATCTTACGGAACGAACCTTTTAAAAATGCGGTTAATATGCCTCCTGTGGCTCCAAGTGTTATGAATATTATTCAACCTTATTTCAAACTTGGCGAAACCCTGGGAAGCTTTGCAGCACAGATGGCAAATGAAGCAATTCAGGAAATCCATATTGACTACTCTGGCGACTTGTCGGAAGTCGATACCCAGCAGCTGACACGTTATGTTTTAAAAGGCATACTTGAGAGACATCTTGGAAGTGAAGCTAATATCGTAAACTCTCTGCATTTAGCGAAGATCCGCGATATTAATGTGGTCGTATCCCAAGCGCCGCGTACAAAAGGTTTCACTAACTTGATTACCGTAACGCTTAAAAACCAACATGAGCAAGAAAGACGTATTGCCGGAACACTTCTCGCTGGATATGGTGAGCGTATTGTAAGACTCGATCATTTCCCAGTAGACTTTGCTCCTGAAGATCACCAAATTTTCATCTCTCATAACGATAAACCAGGAATCATTGGCCGTGTAGGAACACTTCTCGGTGAGAATGATGTCAATATTGCCTCCATGCAGGTGGGTCGTAAAATTATTGGCGGTGCAGCTATTATGATTCTGACTGTTGATAAAGAAGTACCAAAAGAAGTGCTCAAAAAACTTACAGAGCTGCCTGAACTGAATACAGCTCAAGAAATTGTACTTCAAAAATAATTTATCATTCATCTGTAATATAATAAAAGCTGGCCATCTCGGTCAGCTTTTTTCTTTTGCTCAATCATTTTACGAGCACGGTCTTGTTCTCAATCTTATTCACACGTCTAACAGGTTATAAATAAAATTGTTCCACGTTGAACAAGATTAATCGGTACTGTTCAACAAAAAAAGCACCCTCCGTAAGGTGCTTTTTCGTAGAAAAGATCAAGTAAGCTTTGATTTATCCGATTTGTGTTGTTTTATAGGAAGTACAACCGTGAACTCTGTGCCTTCTCCATGAATACTGTCTACTTCAATTGTCCCTTTGTGCGCATCAATGATGTGCTTAACAATGGCAAGCCCAAGACCAGTCCCACGGCCTACATCACGAACTCTCGCTTTATCTGCCTTATAGAATCTTTCAAAGATAAAAGGTAGATCTTCCCGAGGAATTCCTTTCCCTTCGTCTTGAATACGAATCTCCAGTTCATCCTCATTGATCATAGAACAGATAATATAAATATGTTTCCCTGATGGAGTGTGTCTGAAAGCATTATCAAGTAAATTGGTAAATACCTGCTCCAGCTTGTCCTCGTCGGCTGCTTCTAGTATCAAAGGTCCATCTTGATGCTTATACTCTAAGAGTAACCCCTGATCTTTAGCAGCCACACTAAACTTGCGGTATACACGATCAAGCAGCTGGTTCAAATCCACTCTGTCGAGGGTGACATCGGTATGCCCTGCTTCCATCCGAGCAAGGTCCAGCAAATCCTTAACTAATCTGCCCATCCGCAGGGACTCATCATGAATTACTTGTATGAGTTCTTCGCTTTCTTTTGGAGAAGCCGCCATTCCATCAAGCAGTGCCTCACTGTATCCTTGAATCATCGATAAGGGGGTTCTGATCTCATGAGAAATGTTGGCTATAAAATCACTGCGCATCTTCTCTAGATGTGCTTCCTCCGTCACATCCCTCAGTACAGCAACTGCCCCTCGGTTTCCTGGTTCTGTATGCAATGGAGCCATCTGTACGGACCATACACTCTGTTTTACATGTACTTCTGCACTTTGGTCTTCTCCATGGCTTACCACCGCTTTAAACAGTGGTCTCAGCGGTTCAGGGACATCATTATAGGCATCCCCATTCTGTTCCTGAGGAGAGTATCTCACATCGATCTTATTCCATTCAATTCCTTGCCAAGCTGACATCAATTTCGTTCCTTGCGGGTTCGTAGAAATGATCTTCCCTTCACTATCAAAAGAGACAACTGCATCCCTCATACTGCGCAGGACGCTTGCAACACGTTCTTTCTCATGATTTAAGTTCCGAATGGTATCTTCTAATTCTCCGGCCATGTGATTAAAAGTACTCGCCAGCTCACCGATCTCATCGCTTGTAACAAGAGAGAGTCTTGTATCGTAATTTCCTTTACGAATCTCATTTGTTGCCTGAATCAGCTTCTGCATCGGTTGTGTTATTTTACTTAGAAGAAAGAGTGCAAAAAAAGTAGTTAAACTAAAGCCAATAATACAGACAAGCACAAACATTTTCTTAATTTCCCCGGACTCATCCGCAGAGAAATTGATATCAATATATGGGAGTAGGAATACTCCCAGTGTCATGAGGATACAGGCCACTAATAGTATGATGGTGTACCACAGCTTGCCAACTAGTGATTTCCAGAACTTCACTACTTCGGAACCTCCAGCTTATATCCAACTCCCCATACCGTTGTTATCATCGATGCCGCTTCTGGAGAAACTTTATTCAGCTTCTCACGAAGACGTTTCACATGAGTATCCACCGTACGTAAGTCGCCAAAAAACTCATAATTCCACACATCTTTAAGTAAATCTTCCCTGGAGAAGACCTTGTCCGGCGATACAGCGAGATAATGCAGCAGTTCGTACTCTTTTGGAGTAAGACTAACTTCTGACCCATTTGCTGTAACCCGATGAGCATCATGCTCAATAAGTAAGTGAGGAAAAACAATATTATTGCTTGAATTGCTTTCTTTAGATAGATAAGCGGTTGCAGAAGCTCTACGCAAAATAGCCTTAACCCGGTAGATTACTTCACGAGGACTGAAAGGCTTAACTACATAATCATCTGCCCCAACTTCAAAACCCTGTACGCGATTAATTTCTTCCCCTTTGGCTGTAAGCATTAGCACAGGAGTTGATTTCACTTGACGCAGCCTAGTACACACTTCAATACCATCCATACCCGGCAACATTACGTCCAGCAAGATCAAGCCATAATCTTCTGATGTCGCTTTACTGAGTGCGGATTCACCATCCTCCGCCTCGTCGATGTCATAGCCTTCTTTTTCCAGATACATCTTTAACAAACGCCGAATTCTTTCTTCATCATCGACGACGAGTATCCGGTTCTCATGATCTGCCATTCGTACGATTCGCCTCACTTTCTTAAACCAGTTCTCATAGTATGCTCTATTTGAATAAAAACATAAACTTCATTTCCAGTTATTCTGTTCCAGCATAGGAATGAAGTCCAGCGATAATCAAGTTCACGCCAACCAGTGTAAACATCACGATCAGGAAGCCGAGTACAGCAAGCCATGCGGAATTACGTCCCTGCCAACCTTTAGACAAACGAAGATGCAAATAAGCACTGTAATAGAGCCAAGTAATTAGTGCCCATACTTCCTTGGGATCCCAGCCCCAAAACCGTCCCCAGGCGATCTCTGCCCAAATCATGGCAAATATAAGTGCACCTAAGGTGAAGATGGGAAACCCTATCGCAATTGCACGGTAACTGATTTCATCCAAATCATCAGGATCAATATCCGCCAGATAAGGACTCAGCGCCCGGCTAAGTGGTTTCCTAATGATTAATCGAAGCACCCCGTATAATAGCAGACCCGAAATAACAGACCATACGACTGTATTCAGTTTGCGTCCTGCATTTACACCATTCATCCATGAAGGTGCTTCAAATAAAGGTTCTTTCATTCCAAGGAATGAAGTATAACTTTCTGTATCACTGTTATGTGGTGCTACAAGAGGCGGCATGTGATAAATGACTTTCTCTATTTTACTATTATTTGTCCCCCCGGTGTCAACGTCAGTCACCTGTTGCTGAACAAATACTGCTTCGTACCCGCTTGCGCGAAAGGCAAATACGGTACCAATAAATCCTATAACAATAATAATAACAACTAACGTAAATTCAAGCCACTTTTGCTGTCTTTTATCCACTTTCGCAGAACTATCGAATTTAACAGTTCGAAGCAAATACATCAGCCCTGCTGCAAAGCCCACTGCAAAGAACGATTCACCAAGAGCTGCAAGGGTAACGTGGATATTCAGCCAAATCGATTTCAGGGATGGAACTAGAGGCTGTACCTCCTGTGGAAAGACAGCTGCATATGCCATTAGTATAATTGTAATAGGCAATGCAAAGAGTCCGAGAAGCGATGTTTTATATATCATGTAAAGTATAGCAAAAGCAACAATGACCATCATAGACAAGAAGGTCATAAATTCATACATATTAGACACGGGAATATGTCCTGACCCTGCCCATCTAGTGAAAAAATAAACGAGCTGCGATCCTAGACCGATTAAGGTAAGAATTAAACCAAATCTTCCCCATTTTCTAACATGAGCTTCCGGCTCTCGATTACTGAACTTGCGACCCATAACGGCGATTGCATGTACGATAAAAGCTCCACAATATAAGAAAAAGGCAATCATAAATGCATTACTGCTTACGTTAAGCATGTTCACGCTTTATTCCCTCCGTTGTCCAGTGACTTTTCATCCACTATAAGATTACCTTTCTTCAGCACATCAGCCACTTCTCGCCTAAGACCAATCCAGTTTTTATTTGTATGGGCACCTAAGGTAAGAGTTCCCTGGTCAATTCGAATCCAAATTCTGCGATGCTGCCAGTAGAATCCCATAATCAGACCAAGCATAACAATTGCTGCTCCCAGCCAAACAAACGGCATGGCTTTATCAACACGAATATTAAGATAAGTAGTGGAGTTAATGATGTCGACATTATCCATTCCATTCACATCAAGCCTTAGCGGCATGATTCCTTCACTTAGTCTTTCATTAATCAGATCCTGTTGAAAGCGTTCCTTATCAATTTCCTTCGGAAAATAAAGATACTTCACCCCGTCTGCTGGAAGATCCTTGCCTGTAACCGTAAATAAAAAGGCAGGCGCATTGGGACTTGGAGTCTTGGATACTGGTTCTCCCCGGTCATTTAGGCCAAAATCCATAAATTTGCTGGTGAGTTCCAAATGATAGGGTCCCGCTTCATACTCAAGCTGCGGATCATTCATACTAAGCTCAATCGTTCCATAAGATTCGCCTGTTTTCGTAACGATCACTTCAGGCGAAACGGCCCTAAGAATAGGAGTCAAATCATAATCATACTGGTACGCTTTGAGTCCTTTGTAATCTAGCGGGTCATTCACCTGAATAAAATGATGATCTACTTGTTTCAACTGCGGCTCTTTTGATAGATCTGTACAATCTGCTGTACATTCATACAGCTTCGCTTCTGTCTCAAACAATTTGGGAACAATTCTTCCTACATTCTTAAACTCTTCCGGCGTTTCTTCCTCACTGTAATATTCCACCCGGAAATTTACATTTTCGAGATAAAACGTAGTATCCGGTAAATTCACAATTTCACCTTGCGGAAAAGCAACATGCTTGTCCATATGCAGGCCAGGCAGCCCTCTTGCCAATACCGCCAGTAAGAAAATAATCAGTCCAATATGTATAACATAGGGACCCCACCGGCTAAAACGATACTTTTCTGCAAGCAGTGCAGATTCGTCTGTTTTTACACGATATCCTTTTTTCTTAAGCGGGGTAACCGCTTTCTCAATCCATTCTTTTGTTTGCTCTTCAGACATTTCTGTCTGATAGGTAATTCTTTGTCTTGTTAGGAACTGCATATGTTTAGGAATTCGTTGCTTGTTCAGTGCCTTATACAGCGGCAGTACCCGATCTATGCTGCAAATAACAAGAGAAGCACCGATCATAACAAGCAGTAAAATAAACCACCAGGATTCGTATGTATGTGAAAGTCCTAATATGTAATAGATGTTTCCTGGTAGACCATACGTTTCTTTGTAGTAGACAGAAGGATCTAGATTAACAAAAGCGTTCTCCTGAGGATAAATAGTTCCAAGCATGGCTCCAACCAAAGTAAAGACGATCAAATAGATCGCCACTTTAACAGATGAAAAGAAATTCCATACTCGGTCAATCGTATTTGGATTACTTCGCTGTGAACGCCTCGCCCTGCCGTCATAACGCATTTCAAGCAGTTCAGTGGAAACAAGATCTTTTTCGTCTTGCGGTTTACCGCAGGCTTCACACAGTACGGTACCCACTGGATTCTGGTGGCCGCATTCACACTTTGTGTTTTGAATCATGGTGACGTTAACCTCCTATTCCTTCAATTTGAATTGACTAGCTGCTTGATTTTGTACTCCAACGTGTCCAAATTCAGCTGACCTTCAAATTTCTCGGAGATTTTTCCGTCTTTAGATACAAAAAAAGTAGAAGGCATCGGTGAAATACCAAACTCACCCGTCACTTTTCTTCCCTTGTCATACATAATTGGAAAATCTACACCGACTCCGCGAACAAACTGATCCACCGTCATCTGATCTTCCCCTACATTTACGCCGATGAATACCACGCCCTGCTCTTTCCATTTGTCCCATTGTTTCTGCAAGGCGGGCATTTCATCAACACATGGCTCACACCAAGTCCCCCAAAAATTGATAACCATGACTTTATCCTTGTATTCTGCAAGGGTATGAACTTTGCCATCCATTCCAAGCAATTCAAAATCAGGCACACGATCACCGACACCGGGTTTTCCATCCGAACCAAAAACAGACGAGCCAATGGCGTAGGCACCCAAGATGACAATGAATATCAAAATAATAACCTGAACGGTTCTTTTTGATTTCCCCATCGTTAATGCGCTCCTTTTATGACAATTATGTCCAATTATCCAGCCTATGGATAATTATAACGAAAAATGTCACAAAACTTCGTCTGTTTTTTGAAAATTATGTGTCCTTACGGATTTATTTTCTGTTATTCTTCTCTGCTGCGGATTGAGCAGATTGCATTAAGTTATTGATTTCTTCTTTCGTCAAGTGGCGATATAATCCCCGTTTCAAGTTTTGAAGGAGAAGTCCGCCAAAAGATATCCGTTTTAGTCTGGTTACCGGATGATTGATGGCTTCGAACATACGTCGAACCTGACGGTTACGTCCTTCATGAATCGTGATACTAATGACCGCTTCTTTCTTGTCGGTATCTACATCCTTATATTCAACTTCTGCAGGATATGTCATTCCATCGTCCAGCATAATCCCTTTTCTCAGCTGATCCAGTGCAGTTCCGTGCGGAACTCCTTTTACTGTAGCCAGATAAGTCTTAGGTACATGATGTTTGGGATGCGTTAGCAAATGTGCAAATTCACCATCATTAGTTAACAAAAGCAGTCCTTCGGTATCATAATCCAGTCTTCCTACCGGATAGACTCTTTCTTTGATCCCTTTCAGATAGTCTGACACAATTTTTCTGCCTTCTGGGTCAGAAGCACTTGTGATGACTCCTTTTGGTTTATTCAGCATGACATAAATTTTCTTCTCACTACGAATCGGCCTGCCGTTTACCGTAATGATATCCTCATCAGGATTTGCTTTCGTACCAAGCTCGGTCACTACTTCTCCGTTGACTTCAACCTTACCGGACAAAATAAGCTCTTCGCTTTTACGTCTGGAAGCAATCCCTGCTTGTGCAATAATTTTTTGTAATCTCTCCATATTCAATAAGTCACCTCAGGAATTAATGATACCCATCAGAAGGAGAAATAACAAGGTTATGAAAAGGAAATAACCCTCGGGGCATTCTCCAAGGGCTTGCTATCAGCGTAAAAGGGTTTTAACCAAATACAAGAAGACATATAAAAATAGCTGCAACAAAGCCAACTAAATCAGAAAGAAGCCCTACTTTGAGTGCATATCTGCCATTTCTAATACCGACAGCCCCAAAATAAACAGTAAGTACATATAGCGTCGTATCCGTGCTTCCTTGCACCGTTGAAGCGATTCTTCCAATCATGGAGTCAGGACCATAGGTTCCAATCAAATCCGTTGTAAAGGCAAGAGAACCTGTCCCTGTCAGCGGCCGAAGTATACCGAGAGGTAATATTTCAGAAGGAACCCCCATCCACTGAAAAAAGGGAGTAAAGAAACTCAAAAAGAAATCGAGTGCCCCCGAAGCGCGAAATACACTGATTGCCACCATCATGGCTACGAGTTGAGGAATGATAGAAATCGCAGTTCCAAATCCCTCTTTGGCTCCGTCTACAAAGGATTCATACACAAGGACCTTACGATAATAGGCATATAATGGAACAAAAGCAATAATGATCGGGATGGCCCATGTAGAAATGAGATTAACGAACGCTAACATGTGCTCACCCTTTCACACTTGTTTCCGCCTGCGGTGGCTGTTTTCTATCTACTATGCGTTTAGGTGTCCTCGGCAACCTACTTCGGTAATAGCGATCCAGGATAATGGCTGCCGCCGTTGCAAATGCAGTAGCAACAAGGGTAGTCCCCACAATTTCAGCGGGATTGGCAGAATGATAATTCAGCCGGATCGCTATCAGTGTGGTCGGAATCAACGTAATGCTTGCTGTATTTATAGCCAGTAGTGTGCACATCGCTGGACTTGCTACTTGTTTATCCGGATTCAGTTCCTGAAGTTGCTGCATTGCTTTTATCCCCATTGGCGTAGCTGCATTTCCAAGCCCCAGTAAGTTGGCACTCATATTGGAGAGGATATATCCCATGGCAGGATGATTTTTAGGAACATCAGGAAATAAAAAAGCAACAACGGGTCCTAAAAGTTTGGCAATCTTAGACAGTAATCCAGCATCTTCCGCCATCTTCATCATTCCCATCCAGAAGACAAGAACACTAATGAGTCCAAAACACACCGTTACACCGGTAGCGGCACCATCAAAGGCGGACTGAGTAACCACTTCAATGTTCCCTTTTGCCGCTGCAAAACAAAATCCAATCACAATCATGGCAAGCCAAATGACATTTATCAACGTGAACCCCTCCCGCTTCGGATTCCTTTATTCTCTTGTGAATATTTGGCCGAGGACTTCTCGGAGCGAACTTAAAAATGTACTTTTATGAACCAGATTGTAAGATAAGACGGAAGTTTCGGCTGTAGTATCCTTCGGAATATAACTTCCCTTCTTATACACAGGGATATGACCGATTTTCACTCCATTCAGCATAAATTCTACCCGGCCTTTAAGCCCAAAATCTGCATCCTTGTCCACAATTTTTTTAGCTTCTTCAAGTTGCTGATCATATAGAATCAGCTTTGTTTTGATATTTTCCGCTTCGGATACGAGTAAAGGGTATCTAAATGAGTTACCTGTGACATATTGAAATTTTTGGATCGACTGGCCTTTTTGTGCGAGATCAACAAGCGGATAGTGCTCAAATCCATAGTTCAGCATTTTAGCGTGATCGTTCCAGTCATCCCCATCATTTAAAGTTACCGCTGCGAGCTGTTGCCCTTCGCGAGTTGCAGAACTCACAAGACAGCGAAATGCCATCTTGGTATACCCGGTTTTTACTCCGTCAGCTCCTTCATAAAGCCGCAACATCTTGTTTTTATTCAGCCAATTATAATCCCAGGTTTCATTCGGATTGGGTGCTTTTTTCTGCTGCGTACCGACAATGCGTTTGAAATCCGCATTATGAAGTGCGTACGCGGTTAGCTTGGCCACATCATTAGCTGTAGAATAGTGACCTTCGGCATCAAGCCCGTGGGGGTTCTTAAACTGAGTGTGACTGAGCCCGATTTCCTCAGCCTTCAGATTCATTAAGTGAACGAATCCTTCTTCTGATCCCCCAACGTGTTCAGCAATCGCGGTTGCTGCGTCATTTCCTGAGCGGAGCATAAGACCGTACAGCATATTCTCCAGCGACATTTCCTCTCCAAGTTTCAGATACAAAGAGGAGCCTTCCTTACCGGCTGCATTTTTACTTACAGTGACCATACTCTTTAAGTCCATTTTTTCCACCGCAACTAGGGCGGTCATGATTTTGGTTAGACTTGCAATTCTCATTTCTTTATCTCCGTCTTTGCTGTACAAAATGCGACCAGAACTCACATCAATGAGAGAAGCCGTTTCTGCATTGGTATGAAGTGCTGGGGGTTCCTTATGTTCGGGTTTATGATCAGCATAAGCAGTAAGAGGTGATAACATAAGTGTTACTACCAGGGGCAACACACATTTTTTCAATAGTTTCATAAGTTCTCCTCCGGGTCCTTTTGCAGAATCTTGTACTATACTATGTCCTTGTCCATCGAAGTATGTCCTTGTTTGGACAAACTGCTTGTCGTTACCAAAACAAATTCCCTTCCAGCACAAGACTGGAAGGGAATTTGTTTTTTTATTGCTACTGGGAAGAAGATATAGTCGTTGTTGTGTTTGTTTGATTATTCTTAAAAAGCTGCTGCATTTGATCAATTAATTTAGGCGCTTGATCAATAATTTTCTCGAACAGATGCGTATTGTTATCTAGAGGAACGATATTCACTCCATCTTTTCCCACAACAAGAAAGGCGATCGGATGTATGGATACACCGCCCCCGCTACCTCCGCCAAAAGGAACGGATGATGACGAATGGGCGCCACTGCGGTCATACTGCTGTTCTGTATCTAGATGAAAATCACTGCCTCCTGCTGCAAATCCAAAACCAACGCGGCTGATCGGTAAAATAACGGTACCGTCCGGTGTTTCTACTGCATCTCCTACAATGGTATTCACATCAACCATCGCTTTAATATTTTCCATGGCTGTTTTCATTAGACCTTGAATCGGATGATCGGACATAGAATACATACCTCCTGCTAATCAATAGTTTGACATAATATAGGTTTCCCAACTTTCCGTCTTGCTATGTGTAAATTGAAGAAAAAAAGATTCTCGTTATTCTCTGCTACTTAATTCACGGCGCCAAGCCCTGATTCCACCATGCGCATTTACGATACCGTGACTAATGGTACGGAAGATTTTCATCAACCTGAAAAATCGAATATAGGCCCGAAACTCCAGAAGGGTATCAAAGGACCACTTTTCCTCCCAGCTGGCATTTACTTTTAGATCAGGTCCGTCTGTAAATGTCACTTTGTAAGACAACCATCCGAGCAAGGTATTTTTAATCCCCCACAACAAGCCATTCAGTACAGATGTGGTTACCACATCCTCCGTACCCAGCCTGGTATGCCAAACAAGTTTCGTTATGCGGAGCTTGGAAAAGTCATTTGTCTCCCAGATACGGAGTGCATAAGCACTTTTCATAAGGTCCTTGATTTGATAATTGAATCCTTTTTTACCTCGTTTATTTGTAGAAGGAGCATCTTGAGATCCATCGTTACCCTTTTTTTCGGATAATTTCTCTGTTACCAATTGAGCGAAATGTCGCTTGAGCTCTTCAAAACGCTCAGCTGGAAGTTCGTAATGAAAACGGACTATGCCATATATCAACTTCACCCGAAATTCCATTTCTGCATGGGTGTTACGCGTCTTTATACTAGCTTCAATATGTATATTGGATAACAAGACCAAGATGAGGAGTAGAATAATAACAGCTAAACATATCGATCCAATCCAAATCCACACGCGGTTTCCTCCTGTTTTATAAGTCTCTGCTTACTTGCATGCATACATTAGTCTAGTATGTTCATAAAAAATGGAAAGCATTCTGCTGCTGAACAAAAAGAAACCGATACTCTATAAAAGAGCATCGGTTTCTCATTTAACTATTTTGTTGGTTGTCTTCCTCCAGCCTAGTCTGTTCAAGCTTAGTGAACAGAAGCTGGGTTTCTTCTTCTTGCGCTTCAGCTTCCTCAAATAAATTGGGTTCTGGCAGATCCTTCAGTGTCCCAAGACCAAAATAATCAAGGAATGCTTTTGTTGTTCCATAGAGAATCGGTCTGCCAATGGCTTCCGCTCTTCCTACTTCGTGTATCAAATCTTTGTTGACCAGCGTATGAATCGCTCGTTCCGATTTGACTCCACGAATTTCTTCGATCTCAATTCTTGTGATCGGTTGACGATAAGCAATGATGGACAGCGTTTCAAGTGCTGCCTGGGAAAGAGAAGAACGTGACGGCGAATAGGCTAGTTTTTCAAAATACGGAGCATGATCAGGAAGTGTACCCATTTGATAATTGCCGGCAATTTTCAGAATTTGTAGACCTCTCTGCTGTTCTGTATATTCTTGTTTTAGCTCCTCGAGGGCACCAGCCACGATATCTTGAGACTCGTTAACGATTTCCGAGAGCTGCTTAACGCCCAGCCCTTCCTCTCCCGCTAAAAACAAAAGTCCCTCAATAATCGATTTCAATGTTCGCAAGTCCATCGATCTGTTTTTCCCCTCTCCATTCCATCACGATATCTTCAAACAATCGTTCCTGGTAACATACAATTTTTTTCATTTTCATCAACTCCAAAATCGCTAAAAACGTTACTACAACTTCTTGACGAATCATTTCTTCATGAAAAAGCTTGGAAAATAACATCTTCCCGCCATAACCTTTGGCTTGCAGTGCTCCTGCCACATCGCGAATCCGATCTTTAACCGATATTTCATCCCGATGAATTTTAGCCACACCTGGCTGCCTAGAAGATCTGCTTAGCGCTTTTTGAAAAGCTGCTATTAAATCTGAGGTATGCAGTCCCTGCACCGGATTACTTGGCTCTACCTGAACGTATGGAGTCAGGTCTTCCGGCTCTTTAGAGAAGATCAAACTTCTCTCAGATTCCCTTTCATGCAGATGACGGGCAATTCCTTTAAATTTACGGTATTCCATGAGTCGCTGTACAAGTTCTGCACGAGGATCATACATTTCCTCTTCCATGTAGTCATCATAGATTTCATCATCCGCAAACACCGGTGGTTTGGGAAGAAGTATTTTGGATTTAATCGCAAGCAAGGTTGCCGCCATGACAAGAAATTCACTTGTAATATCAAGTTCCAATTCCTGCATGGAATGAATGTAGTCCATATATTGATCTGTAATATGACTGATCGGAATATCTTGGATGTCAATTTCATGTTTGTCAATCAAGTGCAATAAAAGGTCCAAAGGTCCTTCAAACGTTTCAAGCTTATAGGTTACAACCGTCAATGGACGCATCCTCCCGCTACAGTTACAAAATACAAGAACCCTGCCCCCGCATCTCTTGTATTGTAACAAAAGATACGAGTACAGGGCACTACATTAAATAAGCACTATTTTAGCTGTTTCGTCAAGTTTGCCATTTCAATCGCTGCTACTGCGGCGTCCCAACCTTTATTACCTGCCTTGGTTCCAGAACGCTCAATCGCCTGCTCTATATTCTCTGTTGAAACCAGTCCGAAGATGGTAGGAACACCTGTTTTCAGGTTAATTGCCGCAACTCCTTTGGACATTTCATTACATACATAATCATAGTGGGTTGTTGACCCTCGGATAACGGTAGCCAGTGTGACAACTGCGTCATATTTGCCGCTCTCCGCCATCTTTTGGGCTACAAGCGGAATTTCAAAAGCACCAGGAACCCATGCCACATCGACTTCATCATCTTTTACTCCATGGCGCTTGAAAGCATCGAGTGAAGCGGATAATAACTTACTTGTTAAAAACTCGTTAAACCGAGCTACCACAACTCCATATCGTAATCCCTCAGATACTAAGTTTCCCTCAAAAACATTTGCCATAATCTACATCTCCCTTTCGTGTCGTTTACAACTCTTTATTCTCGTTCTGTTCCATATCATCAAACGTTAACATATGACCGAGCTTTGCCTGCTTCGTATGGAGATAGGAAATATTCTCTACGTTCTCTGCAATTTGAATGGAAACACGTTCCACAACTTCGAGACCATATCCTTCCAGACCTTTGATCTTACGCGGATTGTTGGTAAGAAGCTTGATTTTACTAATTCCAAGGTCTTTTAGAATTTGAGCGCCAATGCCGTAATCCCTTAGATCAGCTGGAAAACCAAGTTTTAAATTTGCATCAACGGTATCGAGTCCCTGTTCCTGTAGCTTATAAGCTTTTAATTTATTAATAAGTCCAATTCCTCGTCCTTCTTGCCGCATATAGAGCAGAACGCCGCTTCCATTGTCGTGAATTTGGCGAAGAGCTGCTTCAAATTGAGGACCACAGTCACATCTGTGAGAGTGGAAAACATCGCCTGTCAGACATTCGGAGTGGACACGCACCAGTACAGGTTCATCTGTATTCAGCTCCCCTTTGACAAGAGCGATATGCTCTTTGTTATCTACTTCATTGGTATAGGCGATGGCCTGGAACACTCCAAAATCGGTAGGCATCCGAACACTAACTTCCCTTGTTACAAGTCTTTCTTGCGAGTTGCGATAAGCAATCATATCTTTAATGGTAATTAGTTTTAGATCATGTTTCTTAGCCATTTCAAATAGATCAGGCAGACGTGCCATCGATCCATCTTCTTTGATAATTTCACATATGACACCAGCTGGATAAGCTCCGCTCATTCGTGCAAGATCTACAGCGGCTTCCGTGTGTCCGGCTCGTCTTAATACCCCGCCTTTTTTCGCAATTAAAGGAAACATATGCCCTGGTTTTCTGAAATCTTCTCCTACAGCCTCGGGATCAATAAGCGACTTCACCGTCATTGAACGTTCTTGCGCCGAAATTCCTGTCGTTGTCAGCTTATGATCTACAGATACCGTAAAGGCTGTACCATGAAAATCTGTATTATGCTGAACCATAGGTTTTAAATCCAGCTCATTTGCTCGTTCTTGCGTAATCGGAACACATACGAGGCCACGACCCTCCGTAATCATAAAATTAATGACTTCTGGCGTAGCCAGTTCAGCCAGGGCAACGAAATCCCCTTCATTCTCACGGTCTTCATCATCAACGACGATAACGACCTTTCCTTTTTGTAGATCCTGAATCGCTTCTTCTACTGTATGAAAATGAAATGTACTTTCCATCGTGATTACCTGCTTTCACTTGATAGTCTTGTAATGATGTATGAACTTTTTATGAAAAACCATGATTGCTTAAAAACTCATAACTGAGTCCAGTAGATTGATCCTTCTGTGAGGGTCCGTTATTTTCATGATATCCGAGTAAATGGTTCACATATTTTCCGATCACATCACATTCAATATTGACAAGATCACCCGTATTTCGATAAGCCAGCACCGTCTGATCTAGCGTATGAGGAATGATGGAGACTGTAAAAGCACTTCCCGTAACATCCACAACGGTTAAGCTAGTTCCTTCCACCGTGATCGATCCTTTCGGAATAATATAGCGAAATACTTCTGTATTCACCGGAGCTATTTCAAATACGACCGCATTTTGGTCTCGTTTAATAGAGATAATATGGGCTGTACCATCAACATGACCTTGCACAATGTGACCACCAAATCGACCTTTTGCAGACATCGCCCTTTCGAGGTTAACCGGACTTCCCTTTGCCAGTAATTTCAGATTCGTATGTCTATAAGTCTCAGGCATCACATCGGCCAAAAATCCGGAAGCTTCGATCGACGTAGCGGTTAGACATACTCCATTTACAGCTACACTGTCACCAATGTTTAAATCCTCCATAACCCGTTTAGCTGAAATACCAAGCACCATCGCTTCGCCCTTCCGGCCTATACTCCGTACTTTTCCTACTTCTTCAACTAAGCCGGTAAACAAAACACATCACTCCTTATCCACTTTCCGCAAGGCAGGCACACCTGAAATACGGATATTGTCATCCAGCATTTCTACCTCAAGATTCCTCAGCGTAATCGCTTCACTCATACGTTCTACTCCTTCAAAATGGAAGCTTCCGAGGTTCTTATAACCACCGACAATTTTAGGGGCCATGAACATAACGAGCCGATCCACGAGCTTATTCTCCAGCATAGCACCGTTTAATGTACCTCCGCCTTCAAGCAAGATCGAACCAATTTCAAGTTCACTAAGTTTACGAAGTGCGGCCAGAAGATCAACCCTTGGACCTGTACCAGAGCGAATGACCTGAACACCTTGTTTCTCAAAATAATCAGCGCGCTCCTTATCCGCTCCTTCTGTTGTAATCAGAATGGTGGGTGCAAGACCGTCTTTCACTACCTTCGCGTCCCTAGGGGTTCGAAGCTGTGAATCTATGATGATCCGCACTGGATTCACTCCATCCACATCTAACCGGGTTGTTAACTCGGGATTGTCTGCTATTACTGTCCCTACCCCGACCATAATTCCTTGATGACGATGCCGGAGCAAGTGAACATTCTCTCTCGCTTTTTTATTTGAAATCCACTTACTATCTCCACTTTTGGCAGCAATTTTCCCATCCAGAGTGGAAGCTGTCTTCAGCGTTACAAAAGGAAGCCCTGTCGTAATATACTTGAAAAACTTTTCGTTAAGATATCTCGCACGGTCTTCAAGCAATCCTACTTCAACTTCAATTCCTTGCTCCCGAAGCATAGAGATTCCTTTACCCGCAACCTCATGATTCGGATCCTCGCAAGCAATGACCACTTTTTTCACCTTGGCTCTGATCAGCTTTTCACTGCATGGAGGTGTTTTACCGTAATGAGAGCAAGGTTCTAAGGTAACATAAACGGTACTTCCCTCCGCTTCCGTCCCAGCCATCTCAAGAGCATGTACTTCCGCATGGCCCTTACCTCTTTGCAGATGAGTACCGAGCCCAACCATTCGGCCGTTTTTGACAATAACACAACCTACAACCGGATTAATTCCTGTCTGCCCCTGTGCCCTTTCTGCCATTTCGAGTGCAAGTGTCATGTAGAACTCATCATTCATTACATCCATATTGATCACCCCATTTCACTGTACCTCTTCCATGCAATAGATAACAAAAAAGACCCTCAACCGATAAATAATATCGGACGGGGGCCCTGAGAGAACGACGAATAAAAGCATAACAAATCAAAATCGCTAATAAGCAGCTCTTCATCATAGGTATGCCAAATAAATGACATAGCAAATAGAAAAACTTCTGCTAACTCAACTGATTTGAAAGCTAGTATATAAACAGATAACGTCTATGTACTTTCTATTCCTTCTCTCATCCAGACTATACTGTCGGTTCCGGAGTTTCACCAGATCCACCGTAAGCATACGCTTAGCGGGTCACGGACTTTGACTGATCCATATTACAATTACGTACCATGGAGGTCATCACCGCCGGTAGGGAATTTCGCCCTGCCCCGAAGGAAAATCGATATGAAATTGTAAAAAGCTTAATGAAATAGTAGCACCCTACTCTATAAAAATCAACAGGGTCTATAAATAATTCAATCCATAAATAAAAAAACACCCCTGATTAGGGGTGTTTACGGGTTAAATCCTATTCAACATCAAATACTTTAACCTCTACCATCTTGTCCCCATTTTTCATGTTAAGGGCTGTTTCAAGACCTGAAGTTACTTTACCAAATACAGTGTGAACACCATCTAAATGTGGTTGTGGTTCATGTACAATGAAAAACTGACTGGAGCCAGTATCTCTACCTGCATGAGCCATAGACAGAGAACCTGCCACATGTTTATGAGGATTTCCTGCAGTCTCACATTTGATCGTAGTTCCACTACCGCCCATACCCGTACCTGTAGGGTCTCCACCTTGACTAACAAAACCTGGGATTACTCTGTGGAAGATAACTCCATCATAAAATCCTTCATTAGCCAATTTCTCGAAGTTTGCTACTGTGTTAGGCGCTTCATTTGGGTAAAATTCAAGTTCCATTTTTTCCCCGTTTTCCATAACAATATATCCTTTTTTAGCCATTGTAATTCCTCCTAAAAAATAAATTGCCTCCAATAGCATACTATGAGTAAACACTGTAAAGCAACTTTGGTCGTGCTCATAATAAAAAAGAGAGCCTAACAGCTCCCTTGAGTAAGAAAAAGAAGAACCATGCCCTTTACCTACTTCTATTACCTCTACACCGCAGGAGGCTAATGACTAGCTTCCTTGCAACGTTAGGGCTAATGGTGTGAACAACATTGGCATTATTACATTACATCTCCAGTGAAAGGCATCTTAGGCATGTTGATAAAGTTATAATCCGCAACTGCCTCAGCAGATTCCAGGTAAGCATGACAACTTTGGCTAATCATCAAGTTAACAACACCTGACTTTTCATGAATAATAATAACAGGCTTACCTTTAGCAATTGCATATCCAATCTCAAAGGCTGTACCACTGTCAACATGTCCATGTCTTGCACCATGCAGCTCAGTCTCTCCTTCATAATCAATCACTGCAACTACAACATCAGCCCAATCAACATGCTTAACATCATTACGGTAAACTGCATCTGCCCACTCTGCTGTATACATGGTTAGATGTGTTAGCTGCTCAAGTCTTGGAGAGAAGTACTCTCCTACATAAGGATTATTCCCCAGTGCTTTCTCAACTCTCTGCACTCTGTCTACTTGTTCCTCATTAAAAAACGGACTAGCAAGGTATACTTTAACCTTATTCATTTCTTGTTTCATCATCATTATCAATCTCCTCTGTTATCGTAATTATTTTAATTTGTTATCATGCCCAAAGCAATACGCTAAAGTTTTCATTTCTTAACTCTACCTGTAACCTCAGGTAAACCTGTTCATTTAAAAGTGTGACAGGAACATAATACAAAAAAAGAGAGCTTTTCAGCTCTCTCTAATGATCCACCTGAACTATGAATTCACCGTTTGCTTATTCATACGTGCGGGAATCAGATCATTTCGAACGATATCTTCGTGGCTCTCTCTACGAACAACCAAATCGCTTTGTCCATCCTGTACAAAAACAACAGCGGGTCGGCGGATCCGGTTATAATTGCTTGCCATTGAATAGTTATAGGCACCCGTACAAGCTACAGCTAAGAGATCCCCTGTTTCCACTTTTGGCAGCGCCAAATCCCATATCAGCATATCTCCACTCTCACAGGCTTTCCCTGCAATGGATACCGTCTCGGCTGCGGGTTCGTTCGCACGGTTAGCAAGCATAGCTTCATACTGGGATTCATATAATGCAGGGCGAGGATTATCTGACATTCCGCCATCGACGGCAACATATTTACGAACACCAGGAATATCTTTACTTGTACCTACTGTATACAGTGTAGTTCCTGCTTCCCCGACAAGACTGCGACCTGGTTCAACCCAGATTTCAGGGAGTTCTTCTCCAATACCGGCAAAATGATTTTTAACACCATCCGTTATCGCTTTAACGTACTGTGATACTTCTAGAGGTGTATCTCCCTCTACATAACGGATTCCAAATCCACCGCCAAGATTAACTACCTGGAATGTAAGTCCAAGCTTCTCTTTTACTTCTCTGGCAAATCCAGCCACACGCTCTACCGCCATCTGGAAACCTTCCACTTCGAAGATCTGAGAACCAATATGAGAATGTACTCCAAGGAGCTGTAAATGAGACTGCTTACTTGCCAGTTCAATGGCTTCAAAAGCAGATCCATTACCGATATCAAATCCAAATTTTGAATCCGTCTGTCCTGTAGAAATATATTCATGTGTATGTGCTTCAACACCAGGAGTAATCCGCAGCAAAATTTTCACGGTTTGATTCTTCTCTGCTGCCATGGCTTGCAAGAGATGAATCTCAGTAAAGTTATCTACCACAAAACAACCAATCTTTGCATCCAGTGCCATTTCAATTTCGTCAGGTGTTTTATTGTTTCCATGGAAATGAATACGTTCTGCCGGGAAACCCGCTTGCATTGCGGTATAAAGTTCTCCATCTGAAACCACATCCAGGGAAAGACCTTCCTGTTCCACAAGCGTGCACATTGCTTTTACACTGAAAGCTTTGCTTGCATAGGCTACTTGAAAGGTGAGTCCTGATGCTTTGAATGCATCCATATACTCTCTTGCACGCTGACGAATCAATTGCTCGTCTACGATGTATAGCGGTGTTCCATATTCTTTTTTAAGTTCAACCGTATCGCAGCCACCGATTTCAAGATGACCTAAAGCATTAATTTTGCTAGTACCGTGTAAATACATTATTGGCAATTCCTCGCTTTTCCTGGAATGATTCCATCTAATTTTACATCAGTATAGCAGAATTTGGCTTTACGTATATATGGATTAATCGGCACATCATTTGTATTTTAATTCACACTGCTAAACCTTACTTTTTCTTCACCGGTTGCCGTGTATTATCTCGCGGCTTATTGAATGATGGTCTCTTTTTAGATTTGAGCAGCGGCGAACGTATAAATGTTTCCATCATAGCCTTTGCATTAAAAGGTATAAATGGCCACAGATACGCTGAATTATAAGAACGATGGAGGACAAGCATCAAAATAATGACGGTTGTTCCTATAATAAGTCCCGGAACTTTGAATGCAGCAACGAGAACAAGTAAAATGAGCCTGATCATTCGGTTCGCAAGACCGAGTTCATAACTTGGTGTAGCAAACATCCCTATTGCTGCAACTGCCATGTAAAGTAGGACTTCATTAACAAAAAGGCCTGTTTTTACCGCGACGTCTCCAATGAGAATTGCAGCAATCAGCCCCATCGCTGAGGCCAGCGGAGTAGGAGTATGTACAGCTGCCATCCGCATCAGATCGATCCCTAGTTCAACAATCAGAAATTGCATAATGATCGGCAGTTTCACATTTTCTTGGGGACCAATAAACTCCATTCCCTCTGGTTTCAAACTGGGCTCAATAACAAATAACATCCATAGAGGAAGCAAGAATAAAGAGGCAAAGATCCCTAAAAAACGAACTAACCGCAAATAGGTTCCCATAAATGGAGTTTGTCTGTTCTCTTCGGCGTGCTGACATAGATCAAAGTAGGTCGTAGGCATAATCATAACGCTCGGAGATGTATCTACGAAAACCACAATCCTGCCCTCCAGCAAGTGCGAAGATACCGTATCAGGCCGTTCCGAGTATCGAACTAAGGGATAGGGATTCCATCCTTTATTAATAATGGCTTCTTCTAGCTGTTTATCTGCTAGCGGAATACCGTCAATGTCTATCTTTTCAATCTTTTTACGGATACTGTCTACCTGAACTTTATCAACAATGTCATCAATGTAGGCAATACATACATCTGTTTTCGTCCTGCGTCCAACTTGGAGCAGTTCTAGCTTGAGTCCTGGGTCACGCAGTCTTCTGCGGACGAGAGCAACGTTACTAAGGAGCGTTTCTGTAAATCCATCTCTTGATCCGCGGACCACTTTTTCTAGTGACGGTTCCTCGGGATTACGAGCCGGATAACTTCGGGTATCGATGACGAGTGCTGTTTCTTCCCCCTCAATAAAGAATGCACTCATTCCGCTCATAACCTGAATAAAGATTTTACTAAGCTCTGTATATTTTGTTACTTGGATATGAGGAATGTAATACTCAAAAAAATCTTCTGCGGCATCCACGTTCATTCCTCTTGGATTGACATAGGATAATCTCTCTAATATTTCCGTTAGAACAACGTCTTTTGAAAGACCTGTAACGAATAATAATCCCGTATGTCTTCCTCCAAAAGTCATCTCCCGGAAGTTAATATCAAAACTTTCTCCAAGTCCCATCACATACTTAAATGTTTCCTTGAGCTTATCAAATTCAGGAAGCACGGTATCTTTGCCCTGCCAGTAAATAATGGACTCCTCGATCGAATCTGACTCCTCATTCTGCTGTTTCTTTTTGAGTTCCGCTTCTTTCATTTTATCTTTATCTTCCGGCATAATCAGGTCCTCCTTTATTTATCAAATACAAACCAATCAAATAATGAACCTGCTACTTTTCCAAAAACCATAGCCATGAGTAATCCAAATAGGTACGGTTTCATTCCCAGCCTTTTCGCTAAGATAGGAAGTACATTGAGCACTTCGGTTAATGCAGCTGCAAGCAGTCCAATAAATACACCGCATAGTAACCCCACAAAAATAGCTGCAATCGGCAATAATTTTATTTTCAAATGCCAAAAATCAGCTACCGTTCCGATCAGAGAGCCGGATATCATTGCAACTTCATATGCATGTGCCTTGTTGTATGATCGAGTCAATTGTGCGAGACGCGGAATGATATCCAGTACGATAAACAGGGCTATCACACCACTCCCGACCGCAATACCACTGGCGACACCGAGGAACATAATTATGACGCCATCAAGTACAGTCATGGCGAATCCCTGCCGCTAAAGTTATCTGCGCTGATCGTGGATTTAATTCGTTCGTATTCCTCACTGATTGCGTATTGGTCTACATTCTGTTGATATAGATACATTTCCACTTCTAGCGGGGTAGGCTCATCGTTCCATTTTTTCTTAAATAAGTGATTAAAAAACACAGCCATACCAAAGCCGATCCCGATGGAGTAAGCAATCTGAAACATGTAAGGATTCTCATCCCTATATCCAGTAAGCATCTCAACAACACGAACATGAACCTCTTTCATATTAACGTCTGCGTGAAAATTCATAATCGTCAGAGCTGATCCAAAAAACAGCAAAAGCCAAACCAAAATGAAAAGAGATTTGGAAGGAGGCTTCTCATGGGGCAGCAATTCGACCAAAGTATGACTGCTCCCAAGCGTCTCCACCTGAGCCCTCGGAACAACTTGTTTAATCCGCGCAATAAGAGGAAGCACATCGACAAGTAACAATGTCCCATCCTTCTTTTCCGTATGTACCAGAACGGTTTCCCGCAATTTATTCTCATACTCTGGCGGATCACTCAAAATATTAGCAACATGCTTAATTTGGAGTGTACTGCCCATCTTTATTTTAATTCGGCTGTGCAGCCGAACATACACTACAGGAGTGGATGTTCCATTCATCCTGACGTCACTCCTTATACTGCGAAATTAGACATAGTATGGAGATTTAGACTCTTATTTATTCCATCAATCAGGAATGTAATTCGGTTCTTAGAAAATCACATCACAAAAAGACCCCATCCTAAACATAGGATAGGGTCTATTCTTATTCGCTTATTATCGTTGTTACATGAATTTACTATTCACTTACGTACACAAATCAGTGTCTTCTTGCGCCAGTTACTGCGCAATCTGATCACGAATGACCTGAAGGATTTTCTTCTCTAATCTGGATACTTGCACTTGAGAAATACCAAGTCTTGTAGCTACTTCGGACTGAGTCTGATCCCGATAATATCTGAGATACACAATCAGGCGTTCTCGCTCAGACAAGTTTCCAATCGCTTCGTTCAGCGCCAGTTTATCAAACCAGCGCTCCTGAGATTCGTCAGCAATCTGATCCATTAAGGTAATCGGATCCCCATCATTCTCAAATACAGTCTCATGAATGGAAGTTGGAGGCTTGTTTGCCTCCTGTGCGAAAACTACTTCCTCTGGTGTAATCTCCAAGGCCTCTGCCACTTCTTTAATTGTCGGCAACCGGTCTAAATATTTAGAGAGTTCGTCTTTCTTTTTACGAACTTTGTTCGCTGTCTCCTTAAGGGACCGGCTTACCTTGATGGTTCCATCATCTCTTAGGAACCTTTGAATTTCGCCAATGATCATTGGCACTGCATACGTAGAGAACTTGACGTCGTAGCTGAGATCAAATTTATCTACTGATTTCAGCAGCCCGATGCAGCCGATCTGAAACAGATCCTCAGGCTCGTATCCACGGTTCATAAACCGCTGTACGACGGACCACACAAGACGTATGTTACAATTGACAAGCGTGTCTCTGGCCACATTGTCCCCGCTTTGGGAGAGAGCAATGAGGCGTTTGACTTCCGCATCTTCTAGATACGTGTGTGTTTTATGTTTCGTTTCTGCTTCCATAGGTCCAACCCCTAATTATACAGTGCTTTCTTGGATTCTATCCTCTTCTTCATGAGGATTGAAGTCCCGCGTCCAAGCTCGCTTGACACTTCAAATTCGTCCATGAAGTTTTCCATAATCGTAAAGCCCATCCCTGAACGTTCCAGCTCCGGTTTAGAAGTATAAAGCGGCTGCTTAGCCATTTCGAGATCCTCTATTCCATGTCCGTTATCTTCAATAACCAGGGTAATGGTATCGTTAAGGATCTCAGCCCTAATCGTAACTACACCGCTCTCATCACTGTGATAACCATGGATAATACTATTGGTTACCGCTTCCGATACCACTGTCTTTAGATCACTCAGTTCATCCATCGTTGGATCAAGTTGTGAAATAAAGGCAGCAACTGCCACACGAGCAAAAGATTCATTTTCCGACTTTGCAGAGAACTGCAAGTTCATAAAATTCGATTGTTCTGGTTTCATGAAACTACCTCCAGACCCGAGAGGGCACTTCCCTCATTATCAAAAACCGGCATTATTTTGAACAAGCCCGACATATCAAGCAAACGGTGAACCGCTGGATTAGCGCCTGAAATCACCATTTTCCCGCCTTTATGATGGATCAGTTTATAGCGTCCTAGAATTACACCGAGACCCGAACTGTCCATAAACTGAAGATCTTGTAAACTAAGTACGAGATGCTTGCACTGTTGCTTCTGAATCGCTTCATCCATCTGCATACGAACGACATCTGCCGTGTGATGATCTAGCTCTCCTGTAAGCCGGACAATGAGTACCCCGCGATCGTGCTCCATGTTCACTTGCAAATTCATGCTTGCTCACTCTCCTCCCTGTCATAGCCAACCATTTCTACATCTGTAAAATGGTTTCCTGCCCCCCGACAAAACTAGAAGAAAACTCTCATGAATCTACAAAAGTACTTTTTTTAGCGAAAAAGATCAGAGGTAGTCCGTTTAAACAGCTTCCAGAAACCTGCTTTCTCCACATCCACCGCTGCCTTAATCTCAAATTCTTTCAATACCTTGTTATCTTGTGAAACAATTAATTTTCCTAAAACCTGACCTTTGGCAATAGGAGCTTTAATCTCTGCTGGAATGGTCAGCTGCTGAGTCGTTTCATCCGATGCTCCTCTTTTCATGAGGACGCTGTAAGGTGTGTCGGCAATGATTTCAATCTCTTTGATGTTCCCTTTTTCTATCTGCACTTTGCCTATAACGTCACCTTTTTTATAGATGGTTTTCATCATATACTGAGAAAATGCGTAATCCATCATGTTAGAAACTTCACTGTTTCTTGTTTTTGTATTCGGTTCGCCAAGTACCACAGCTACCACCCGCATGCCGTCTTTTACAGCGGTTGCAGACAAACAGAATTTAGCTTCTGATGTATAACCTGTTTTGAGACCATCGGCCCCCGGATAGAACCGCACCAGTTTATTCGTATTCACGAGCCAAAATGGTTTTTCGGAATCTTTACGCAAGTGGTCCTGATAGGCTCCTGTATATTTCGTAACGTCTTTATGTTTCAACAATTCCCTGCTCATGATCGCAATATCATGTGCAGATGAATAATGGTTATCAACAGGCAGCCCGTTACAGTTTGCGAAATGAGTATCGTTCATCCCAAGTTCTTTAGCACGTTTATTCATCAATTCAACAAATGCCGCTTCCGTCCCTGCCAGCTTCTCTGCCATGGCCACGGATGCATCATTACCTGAAGCCATAGCGATTCCTTTGAGCATATCATCTACCGTCATTTCTTCTCCAGCTTCAAGGAAGATTTGTGACCCGCCCATCGATGCAGCATATTCACTTGTACGCACTTTATCGGTCCATTTCAATTTTCCAGCATCAATTGCTTCGACGACCAATAACATCGTCATGATTTTGGTAATACTCGCTGGAGGAAGTTTCTCATGTCCATTTTTTTCATAGATAATGGTCCCTGTGTCTGCGTCAAGCAGTACCGCCGAAATTGCATTTTCCGCAAGTTCAACGGGAGGTATTACATTATTTTGCTCTTTAATCGGCTCCTCGGCTGTTGCGGTACCTGGAACAATAATGGCGCATGTCAACAAAAGAGCGGTTAGTAATTTTATCCTTTTTTTCATAAGTACCTTATCCTCCTCTTCGATCTATTGAGTTAACTGATGTGTGGCGTCATACTGCTATACATTCTCGTCAGGAAAATTGGGAATTATTCCATTATCTGAGATAAAATAATAATTCGACTTTGATTATTCGTTTTAATAAGACCTACATAATGAATTGGAAGAATGATAATTAACGGTAAAATGAACCTTTTTTGCAGCTTATTTGTTTTATATACATCAGCAGGCGAAAGGAGTGACGGCCATGACAGAACGTGAACTATTCAATACCTACAATAAAGAGATTTATCGAACCTGTTATTTTCTGCTTCAGAATGCACAAGATGCCGAAGACGCATGCCACGATGTTTTCGTTACCGTTTTCCAACGAGACTTCCGAAAAGTAGTTTATTTAAAGGCTTGGCTCATGCGAATTACTACAAATCATTGCTTGAATCTACTCAAAAAAAGTCGAAAGAAAAGAGAAAAACAACTGCAAATTTGGCATCTTTATGAGGAAGCAAGAACCTCTGCAAAAGCACTGGAAACGATTGTCGAGGAAAAATCTACTGCAGCCGATTGGCAAAAGTTATTTAAAGAGCTCCCGGACAAGCTTCTTGTGGTGATTACGCTTAGGTATGTTAACGATCTGACAACAACAGAGATTGCAAATGTTCTTCATATCCCTGTCGGAACGGTGAAATCGAGACTGCATAAAGCTTTAAAGATCATGAGAAACAAACTGCAAGAAGAAGACTTCTACTATCTGAAGGGAGAGAATCCTATTGAAGCCTATGGAAGATGAAAAGATTAGAGAAGCGATAAAGAAAGCTCCTTCTGTCACTTATCCGGATTTTGACCTGATGTGGAATAAGATTGAACAAAACAAAGAATGGCAACAAGGTTCAAAAATGAGGTGGTTTCAACGTAATAATCTAAGCAAAGCAGCAGTGATTACCGGGATCTCTGCAGTTATGATCTCAACTCCCGTATATGCAGCCATTCATTATAATTGGACAGATGTACTTTCTCATAAGGCGGGCATTCATTCGGTATGGGAACAGGGTCTTGGACAAACGATTGACCAGTCTGTTAGTAATCATGGAATTACACTTACGGTCGATACGGCTTTTTCCGATGAAAACAGAACTGTACTCTTGTACACACTGAATCCAGGTACATCTTATAAAGAGGAAACTTTGAGTTACGACAAAGTCGAGCTACTCAATTCAGATGGGCAGATAATCCCAGGTAATTACTATCAAAGATGGAATGCGGAGATCGGTAAATATCAGGGTTATTTTGAAACCGATTATGTTTTGAATCATAAGAGAGAAAATCTTCGTTTTTCGATTACGAATGTAGTCCTTACAGAAAAAACAGAGGTGCCTCTCTCCTATAATCCAGCAAATCAGGAGACACAAACGTTTGAGGTCAAGAAAGATGGGATTAGCACCGTTAGGATTGAGACTTTTGAACAGTCCGAAAAAGATACCCTTTTAAATACTACTGTTCATTTTGAAGGGCTTGATCAGCGTCAGCGGGAGCGTACCTGGACTACCTTTACTGTACTGGATACTAAAAATAATATCGTGAGAGGATCAAAAAACGTATACGGCATACCAGGTGCTAGCTCGGAGGAAACCGAATCTGAACAAATCTATACCAAAAAGCAGCTTATTGCTGATGGAACTCATTTCACTCTCTCTTATGAACGGGAGACAGGACGTACATCAGGCGAATGGGGAATGGATCTGACCTTGTCTAAATCCGAATTAGAAAACAGTACAATCAGAGAAAAGTTAGACCTGCCTGTACCTGAAATGCTGGAAGGCAGCAAAATTACGGAGATGATCGTAACTCCATCCGAAGTTCGTTTAATCATCACCAATCAAGAAAAATATGCTCATTTACCATTTATCGATTACGAGCTTGAAATCGGTGGAAAACAATTAAGTGGCGGTATCAATTATCATACAAATCCATCCAAAAAAACGGAGCTTCGTTTTGAAATGATGCATATGGATCTTACCTCTCTTCACGAACAGCCTATCTCTCTTACGGCTAAGAAACGTGTAGACGAGTATAAAGGAAGTGAAAAGACGTCTATCCGACTTTCCAATATCTCAACCAAACCACAGCATCTTCAAACGAAATACGGCGGATATACGGTAGATTGGACTTATTATCTAAAAGATGAGCAGCTATATGTAGAGTCCAGCAGCCAGGATCCTACTTTTGGAGGAATCAATCAAACCTATTATTATGACGGTAAAGAAAAGATTTATGGAAAACCGGTCATTGTGAACTTTAGAGGTGAAGGAAACAATAAAAGTATGGATGTTTATGAAAATTTCGCGCCGGATCAATTAGATATCTTTGTTTACATGTATACTGTAGATCATTTGAATGAAAAAATAACGATACCGATCAATTTGAAAGATCAATAACTTACTAAAGATATCAGGGTGTCCCTGGTATCTTTTTTGTTATACTCTTTTTAATGGTCAGTTTAAAACCCTCTCAAAGGCAGGCTTCAACGCGGGTAAGTATGGGGTAATATCAAGTATCAAGTCACTTGTCTTGTTTCATAAAATAAGGAATAGAAGGTACAGTATACGAGGACAATAATTCATTTGAGAATGGACTCTAGATCACATCTTTGTTATTTACATGGAGGCAATGAAAAATGAAAGAACATCAGCATACACAAGACCATAAAAATAATCATTCCCATCGTCATGAAGACCACCACCACCACCACCATAACCATGACCACGGACATTCTCATGGCGGCGGTGGAGGTCACACTCACATCCATACAAACAATAAAAAGGCGCTCTTCCTTTCCTTTTTACTGATTACGGCATTTATGATTGTCGAAGTCATCGGCGGTCTGTATACGGGCAGTTTGGCTCTTCTTGCAGACGCAGGACATATGCTTAGCGATGCGATCGCAATGGGACTTGCCTTATTTGCCTTTAAGATTGGAGAAAAAGCCGCCAGCTCATCCAAAACATATGGCTATAAACGCTTTGAGATCTTGGCCGCTTTTCTGAATGGCTTAACCTTGCTGATCATTTCCATTACGATTGTATGGGAAGCAGTTCAGCGATTCTCTGCTCCGCCGGAAATAGCCAGCAGCGGTATGTTAGCTGTAGCAGTCATCGGTCTTATTATTAATATTGTTGTAGCCTTTATCCTGATGTCGGGCGGCGATGTGAAAGGAAATTTGAATTTACGAGGTGCTTTCCTGCATGTCATAGGCGATCTGCTTGGCTCGATTGGAGCCATTATAGCCGGTCTGCTCATAATATGTTTTGGATGGTCTATTGCTGATCCAATCGCGAGCTTAATCGTTGCCGTGCTGATCCTAATCAGCGGGTACCGAATTACTAAAGATGCTGTTCATGTTCTAATGGAAGGAAAACCTGATTTTATTGACCTTGATGATGTTCGTGAAGAGCTTTTGAAAATTCCTTCGGTTATCAGCCTTCATGACCTTCATAGCTGGTCTATTACATCTGACTTTCCGGCCCTTACCGTTCATTTAGTAGTCTCTGGAGAGGCGAACCGAGATGAACTGCTGATCGAAGCAAAATCATTGCTAGAACAAAAGTTTCATATCTCCCACTCCACGATTCAAATGGAAAGTGAAATACCTCCCCTAGAAGAGCCTTGTAATTAAAAACGAAAAAAGAAGCAGATATCCTTTTACGGACTTCTGCTTCTTTTTGATGTCTGATAGCGATCTATACGGCCTTATCGAAGCTATACGAATCGCTCTACGCCATGTTTTGTAACAAGTGCATATATTAAGGGTTGTTTAGGTACGGCAGCATCTGTAATGCTGTAAGCCTGTTTCAGCTTATTCTCCGCCTCCTGCACCTTTGATTCACTTGCTTCATTGATGTGCATAACGGCAAGAGTATCCCCTGCTTTTACTTCATCGCTGACTTTTTTCATAAGGGTAACGCCGACTCCGTAATCAATAACAGATTCCTTTGTCTCGCGCCCTGCACCAAGCAGCATGGCAGCAATACCGATCGCTTCTGCTTCGATACTCGCCACATAACCGCTTGTATCTGCTTTCACCTCGAGTGTACGGCTCGCTCCAGGAAGTTTGCTTAGATCATCTATTTGTCCTACATCTCCATGCTGGGCAGCAACCATTTGTTTCAGTTTATCAAAAGCCGCTCCGCTTTTCAGCAGTTCTTCAAGCACAACACGTGCTTCTTCTACGGTCTTTGCTTTTCCGCCCAGTACCAACATATGCGATGCCAAAATAAGACTGACTTCCTGAAGATCTTCCGGTCCGTTTCCTTGCAAGGTTTCAACTGCTTCCTTGATCTCCAGCGCATTACCAATGCCAAAACCAAGCGGCTGATCCATATCACTGATTACAGCAACGGTATCGCGACCAACATGAGTTCCGATATCAACCATGGCTTCAGCGAGACGAATTGAATCATCCAGTGTTTTCATAAAAGCTCCGCTGCCTGTCTTCACGTCCAGTACAATCGCATCAGCGCCTGCGGCAATCTTCTTGCTCATGACTGAACTTGCAATCAGTGGAATGGAGTTAACCGTCGAGGTGACATCCCGGAGAGCGTATAACTTTTTGTCTGCAGGGGCCATATTTCCACTCTGACCAATAACCGCTGCTCCCACTTCATTCACTTGACTCAGAAACTCATCCCTGGTGAGCTCAATGGTAAAGCCTGAGATCGATTCTAACTTGTCTAGGGTACCACCGGTATGACCTAATCCTCGGCCTGACATCTTAGCTACAGGAACACCTGCCGCGGCAACAAGCGGAGCAAGTACAATCGTTGTTTTGTCTCCTACTCCCCCCGTAGAATGTTTGTCTACTTTGATGCCCTGAATCGGGGATAGATCCACTTGATCTCCTGACTTCGCCATTTCCATCGTAAGATGACCTGTCTCCTGTGCCGTCATACCCTGGAAATAAACCGCCATAGCCCAAGCCGACATCTGATAATCCGGTATCTCACCGCGGCTGTAACCCTGGATTAGAAACGTAATTTCTTCTGCTGACAACTCATGCCCATCGCGCTTCTTCTGTATTATATCCACAGCTCTCATATGCTTGACCACACCTTATTACCGTATTTAAAAAGTCAGTAAATCTTTGGTTACACTTCACGAACGAAAGCACGTACAAGACCGATAAATTTCGGTTTGGTACGATTTGCGACAGCAACTACTTGTTCATGAGTCAGAGGTTCTAGTTCTTCTCCAATTGCCATATCCGTAATACAAGAAATGCCCAGTACACGTAAACCCGCATGTCTTGCCGCAATCACTTCACCTACGGTAGACATCCCAATTGCATCTCCCCCAAGAAGAGCAAACATGGTTGATTCTTTCGGTGTTGAATACGTTGGGCCGCTGATACCGCAGTATACCCCTTCCTGCAATTCCAAATGCGTACCGTCCTCACCTTTAATTTCTTTCGAAAGTTTTTTGGCAAGAGCACGATATTCTGGATCATAGGCAGCAGACATATCAGGGAATCGAACGCCAAGTTTCGAATCATTTGGACCAATCAGGGGATTCGCTCCCGTCATATTGAGGTGATCTGTAATTAACATGAGATCTCCTGCTTTAAATCCCCGATTCATACCGCCTGCTGCATTCGTTAGCATCAGCGTTTCTACACCGATCTGTGCCATCACATAAACAGGAAGAACAACAGTACGCATATCATAACCTTCATAGTAATGAAAACGTCCTTGCATAATCACTACATCTTTACCTTCAAGCTGTCCAATAACAAACCGGCCCGCATGTCCTGCAACGGTCGATTCAGGAAAATGAGGAACTTCGTTATACGGAATATAGACTGCATCTTCAATCTGGTCACCCAAGTCACCGAGTCCGGAACCTAAAACCAGGCCAATCTTAGGAGCATACTTGCCTAATTTTTGTTTGATATAAGCTGCAGCTTCTTCAATGCGAGCACCGTAATCTTTTGTCAGATTACCTGTAGTTTGAGACATGTTTGTCATTCCCCTTTAGTTAAAAATTATGTTGCTATGATCCGTACCATATCTACATTTGTGGAATAAGCGACATGACCAGGTTCAAAAATTTTTCTTTTACCATTTCGGCTGTTTCCATGACTTCCTCATGAGATAACGGCTGCTCAAGAATACCTGCAGCCATATTTGTAATGCAAGAGATACCGAGCACTTCAATTCCTGCATGACGAGCTACAATGACTTCAGCTACCGTAGACATTCCTACTGCATCCGCGCCTAGTGTCCGTAACATAACGATTTCAGCCGGTGTCTCATAGTTAGGACCAAGAAGACCTGCATATACACCTTCCTTCATCGCAAAACCTTGTTTCTCCGCCGTTTCTTTCGCAAGCTTACGGAGTCTAAGGCTATACGCTTCAGACATATCAGGGAAACGCACTCCAAAATCATCATGATTGGGTCCGATCAGCGGATTACGGCCTGTCATATTGAGATGATCTGATATAATCATCAGATCTCCAGGCGTATAAGACGTGTTAACGCCTCCTGCTGCGTTTGTTACAAGCATCTTTTGAACACCGATCGCTTTCATCACTCGAACCGGAAAGGCGGTTACTTCAGGACCATAACCTTCATACATATGGAAACGGCCTTTCATCATCACTACAGGACGCCCCTGAATGGTTCCAATCAATAATTCCCCAACATGACCTTCTACAGTGGAAACCGGAAAATGAGGAATATCTTCATAAGGAATTGCGATGGCATCTTCAATCAGTTCAGCCAGAATGCCGAGTCCTGAGCCAAGAATAAGCCCGATTTCAGGAATAATGTTCGTTTTTGATTGGATATAAGTTGCTGCTTCCCCTACGCTGCTTCGCGCTAGCTGTGTCATAAACTTGGTTGTCCCCCTTAAATAAGTTCCCTTAAAAAACTCTCCCCATGCAGTGGAGCTGTCGTACCGAAATTATCAGCAATCGTCGCACCCAGATCGGAATACGTATCTCTTACGCCAATGCTTTTTCCTGGTGTTTGTAAAGATGGACTATAGATCAGCACCGGTACATACTCTCTCGTATGATCCGTTCCTGCATGTACAGGATCATTACCATGGTCAGCAGAGATAATCAGCAGATCATCAGGACCGATGCGCTCCATAATCTCTGGCAAAGCTTTATCAAATACTTCAAGAGCACCTGCATAGCCTTCCGGGTCTCTACGGTGACCGTACAAGGAATCAAAGTCTACTAAATTCGTAAACAAAAGTCCATTAAAATCCTTGCCTAATTGCTCAATAGTTAGTTCAATACCATGTTCATTGCTCTTAGACGGATAAGAAGCGGTTACCCCTTCTCCATCGAAAATGTCATTAATCTTTCCTACTGCGATCACATCATAGCCAGAAGTTTGCAGAGAGTTCATTACCGTTGGCTCTGGCGGTTTTACTGCGTAATCGTGCCGGTTAGGCGTTCTTTTGAAAGAACCTGGTTGTCCCACATAAGGACGAGCAATCACACGCCCTACAGAGTGCTCAGGAGCAAGCGTAAGTTTACGAGCAATCCGGCAAGCTTTGAATAACTCCTCTACCGGAATAATGTCTTCATGCGCAGCAATTTGGAATACACTGTCTGCGGATGTGTATACAATCCAAGCGCCTGTCTTCATTTGCTCTTCACCGTACTCCTCAAGTACTTCCGTACCGGAAGCCGGTTTATTACAAAGAACCTTACGGCCTGTCTGTTTTTCGAATTCAGTAATCAGATCTTGCGGGAAGCCGGCAGGATATGTATTAAACGGAGTTTCAATTTTGAGCCCCATTAGTTCCCAGTGTCCCGTCATTGTATCTTTACCTGCAGATACTTCTTTCATCTTTCCATAGTACCCTGCAGGTGCTTCAGCAGGAGACAAAGGCGGAATAGAAGCAATATTTCCAAGCCCTAATTTTTGCATGTTGGGAAGCTTTGTACCCGGAACTCGTTCCAAAATATGACCTAGTGTATGAGCACCTGCATCACCAAACTTAGGCGCATCTGGTTGTTCTCCAATTCCTACACTATCCAGCACAATAAAACAAATCCGTTTAAACCGTGATTCTCTGCTTGTCATGATGTATTGCCCCTTCCATGGTTCGAAAATTTATCTGAATATACATATAGTGCTGGAAATAGTGCTGAAAATCCATCAGGCACGGGGATGATAATGATCATACACATCTTTCATGTTGCGTTTGACCACTTGATTGTAAATCTGAGTAGTCGAGATATCAGCATGTCCCATCATTTCCTGCACTGATCTTAAATCAGCACCATTCTCCAGCAAATGTGCAGCAAAAGAATGTCTAAGCGTATGCGGTGTAATTCCTTCGCCAGCGAGACCCGCTTCTTCTGCGTACTTTTTTATCATTTTCCATATGCCTTGCCGTGTTAACCGGCTACCATTCGTATTTACAAACAAAGCTTGTTCCTCAGTATGTTCCCTTAGTAGTTTGCTGCGAGCAGACTCCAGATATTCAGTCGTTGCCCTGGCCGCAATCCCTGTCACAGGTATTACCCTTTCTTTCGCACTGTCTCTTCCCGTCCGAACATACTTGAGCTGGGTATTTAGGTCCTCTACGTTTAGATGAACAAGCTCTGAAACTTTAATTCCCGTCGCATATAAAAGCTCTAGCATAGCTTTGTCCCTAAGCCCCGAAGGCACAGAGGGATCCGGAATGCTGAGAAGCCTGTCCACTTCAGAAATAGAAAGGATTTTGGGCGGGTTTTTCTCTGTTTTAGGTGAATCCAGATGATAGGTCGGATCTTTAGAAACCAGGCCTTTAAACATAAGATAATGAAAAAAAGAACGAAGGGAAACGACATTTCGGGCAATGGTTGAAGCCGCCTTCCCTTCTTTTTTAAGATAGGATAAATACAGTACAATATGTGTACGTGTAATCTCAGACGCTTCCACATCCGCATCCATATGCTGTTCTCTATTCATATACCCAATAAATTGTTCAATATCACGTTTGTACGACTCAAGCGTACTGACAGAAGACCCTTTATCCTCCTGCAAATAATCCATGTAGGGCTGCACATACTTCCTCATCGTTTTCCTTACAGCTCCTTACCTTTGAATTTTTAAGTTAACAAGGCCACACTTCTATTCACCATACCAATAAAAAAAACGAAGACGATTCATTAAGTTTGTTTTCTCGGCTGCAAGCTGAATTCCTTCTTCGGGATGAAATACTTTCAGTGCATTCCCCTCAGGAATCTTATAATGATCCACAGGAGTGATCCAGTTTGAGAATAAATCGAACACATTATAAAACATATAAACAAGGGCAGCAAAGATGATAAATAAACGAACCATGCGAAGCCATTTACGAAGTGAAATTACCATAAGTTTCTTCCGCCTTTCCTAAAGTCATAATGTTGTCCTATATAGGGTTTGGGTAGTATTCCCCGATGACAATTTGGCTATGATTCAGCCTATGAAACTGTCAACCCGACTATGACCACCTTTAGGCTGGCGTAAAGAGGAAGTTATCGATATTCTATATTCAATGTACTATGAAATTCATTCCTGTTATTACCTATACGTGAACATGCTAAAAAAGCTCCCCCGAACTTGACTCGGTGAGAGCTTGCTCATGCTTGTCTTTATATCAGTTCTTCGGTTTCTGATCGTTCTTGTCTTTGCAACGATAACAGATTCCTTGAAAATCAAGTCTGTGATCTAGAACCGTAAAATTAAACTCACGCTCTAATCTTTCTTCAAGCGGCCCAAGCCAATCTTCTCGTATTTCGTCCATACTGCCGCATTGAACGCATATCAAATGGTGATGATGGTGCTTGCTTGTGTCACCGCGTAAATCATAACGGGCTACTCCGTCACCAAAATTTATCTTCTCAACGACATGCAGCTCACTGAGCAGTTCCAGGGTTCGATATACGGTTGCCAGACCGATTTCGGGAGCTTTTTCCTTAACCAACATGAACACATCTTCTGCGCTCAAATGGTCTTCTTCATTCTCTAGCAAGACTCGAACTGTCGCTTCCCGTTGGGGCGTTAGTTTGTAGCCTTGAGATTGTAACTGTTGTTTTATCTTGTCGATCCGTGCTTCCATATTATCCCTCCCCCTCGGAAATCACTGCATCGTGTACGTAAACCCACTTGTTTATTATAGGGTCACTTACGAAATAAAGTCAACAGTATCAGGGTTTTAAGGGAGATTTGGTCCCAGGTTTAAACCTTAATAAATAATGGGGTTACCCACTGCATTAACACAGGAGTTACAAAGGTCTCAAAGGAAGAGATTCCGACCATAAGCAGGGCCATTGCCAGAGTTAAAGTAATGTAACTGGTAAGCGGTCTTTTTAGACTTTGGTTACGCTGCATAAAAAACCGACTGCGAATCATATGAAGCGAAAAGGTAATTGCGGCCACACTGCTAATCATCAGGACAGGGATTAAAAACAGATTATGAGGAGCAATAGACAGCAAGGCGAGCAGCAGCCCTTTCCAGGAATACTGAGCAACCAAATATCCAACAGAGAAACCGATTAGCACCCCTTTTAAAAAGTCCAAAACCAGAATACCTGGAAGACCGATGACGGATAAACCAAGAATGAAGATAAGCCCAATCCACTTCAAATGAAGCATGGTAATGTCAAAAAAAGAATGAGATCCATCTACATTTCCTTGATGGATACTGACAAAAAAATTATCCAAATAACCCGCAAGATCCTGCTGCTGATCCAGGGTTAGTGCTCCTACCATTAATGCACCGAAAATAACCCCGACCAGAAATAATACAGCAACAAAAATATAAAGTGGAGTTTGGTCTCTAAATGTATGTTTGAGAAATGGCATGGTGAGAGGTCGTCCCCTTTCTGGTTACATACCCTACTCTATGAATTTCTCTCTCATTCTATGACCTGAACCTGAATTCATGTTCTCGAAACTTTTCCGTAGGTTCCTCCGCCGCCTGAGTTCAGCAGCAGTTCACCGCTTCTGGCCATAATAATGTACCTCGCGAGTTCATCTCCAACAACATTACGTAAATTGTCTTCTTCCGTACGATGCAGGATTGCCATTTCACTTCCGAAAGCTTCAAGTAATAAACGCAGTTTCACTTTGCCAAGTCCCGGAATAAATTCCAGTGGTACTTGATAGTGATAAGCAGGCCGCCCAGGTGGAATATAAGACTCTTCACGATCCGCAATGTTTAAAATTCGATCAAGTACACCCTGAATCAATTTGGTGCTTCCACAATAAGGACAGCGCTCCCCAGTGACCTTGGTTTCATCGAGAATACTGTTACATGCTGCGCAGTAAGTACGGTGATATTTACCAAGCAGCGGATTCAAACCATAATTCGCTTCGATCCGGCGGCCGTCTTTATTTTGTAAAGCATAACAAAACTCATCAAATGAAGGCTCTGAAAGCCGTAGACTATTGTACTCTCTTCCGATTTTGCCAAGGGAATGGGCATCCGAATTTGTCAAAAAGGGGATATGATCCAGTTCGCTGATATAACCCGCCATTTCGGAATCTGCACTAAGTCCAAGTTCGATGGCTGTTACGTCAGCTACATCTAAAATTTCCTCCATCCGGTACACACTGCTTCCATAAATGCCTTTATGGGGCGTAAACACATGAGCAGGGATAAACAGTCCACCGCGGCGTACAATTTCCTTTTGAAGTTCCTTTAAAGGAACGTACACTCGCTGCGAACTAAGATTCACATTTTTCATAAAAGGGGTAATCCAGGCGGTAAAAGATTCCATGTCTGACAACGTCCGAAAATAAGCAAGAAAATGGGATTCTTTTCGTCCAGGTTCCCTCACTTCAAGCTCTGTCCCGAGTAAAATCACCGTATTCTGATACGCGATGCCTCCGCCCGGTATTTCTCTCATCTCACCAGATTCGAGTGCTTCTCTAATATCACGCTGTACCACAGGAGCGTGGGCGTCAATAATACCGATCAGTTCAATTCCTTTGCGGGTTGCCGCTTCTTTTGCAATGTTAAGAAAAGTTAGATCCCGGCTGCCGCTGATTTTCACCGCTTCTCCTCTGTTTGTTCTGCCAATATGAATATGGAGATCTGCATAGAACGTACGGAGCGATGGAGCACTTTCAGAAACTTGCTGATTCATCTTACAGCTTCCCTGTCAGCTGATATAAGTGCCATGCGTAGACTGCAAGAATCGTCTTGGCATCGCTGATCCGTCCTTCTTTAATCAGTGAATAAGCTTCATCCAAAGTGATCTCCGATACTTCGAGAAACTCATCTTCATCTAGTTCCATCTCGCCCGCTTCGAGCTCTTCAGCCATGTATAGATAGATAACCTCATCAGCAAAACCAGGGGAAGTGTAAAAAGCAGGGAGTGGAACAAGAGATTTTGCACGGTACCCCGTTTCTTCTCTCAGCTCTCTTTTTGCCGCTTCCTCAGGGTCTTCGCCTGGGTCCAGCTTACCTGCGGGGATTTCTAACTCGGTCCTTCCTAGCGCCTGTCTATACTGATCGACAACCAGCATACGATCTCCTCGAACTGCCAGAACAGCAACCGCTCCCGGGTGTCTAATAATTTCTCTTGTTCCGGTCTGACCATTCGGTAAGGTTACGGTATCCAAGTGAAGAGAAACCACTTTCCCCTCAAATATAGACTCTGTGGATACGGTTGTTTCCACTAATGCCGGATTCGAATCCGGATGATTAAGTTTTGGATGCTTTTGACGAATAATCGATTCCTTCATAGTTAAACCTCCTCATAAATATAAGCAAACAATAAGTATTAAATTAGACTTCTTGGGCATACGGTGTATTATACGACTTTATTTAGGAGTGAGCCCCTGATGAAAAGCTATAAAACTCATGAATCGCTATATATGACCGGACAGGCACACCAGATTATGAATACGCTCAGACACTGGTTGTCAGATTACGGACCAGATATGCAGGTAATTGACCTCATTCGAAAGCCTCAACATGTATTACCCTTCATTCGAAATAGTAAATAAAAAAAACTGTTTCCAATTTTTCATTTACAAAAAAGGTCTGGTGCCTACGCATGCCCAGACCTTTTTATATGCTGTTTTATATTACAATTTTGCTGATTCTTTAACGATCGATACAACGACACGCGCCGCATCCACCAGACTGCTTACTTTGATTCGCTCATTTGTCGTATGAATATCTTCATATCCGAGGGCAAGGTTCACGGTTGGAATACCAAAACCATTGAATATATTCGCATCGCTTCCGCCGCCGGAAGGGAATGTTTTTGGTGTTAGACCCGCACTTGTAATCGCGCGTGCTGCGAGTTTTACAACCTCATCTTCATCCGTTAATTTAAAAGCAGGATAAGCGATATCACTTTCAAATTCAGCTTTTGCCCCGTACTGCTCGCAAGTTGACTGCAGCGCGTTTCTCATGTGATCAACTTGATTTTCCACTTTACTTTGAACAATACTCCGTGCTTCAGCCAAAATTTCAGCATAGTCACAAACGACATTCAGTGGACCTGCTCCGGAAAAACTCCCAATGTTCGCTGTTGTTTCGTGGTCAACACGTCCCAGTTTCATCGCCGCAATTGCTTTGGCAGCAACTTGAATCGCGCTGATTCCATCTTCCGGATTCACGCCAGCGTGAGCCGATTTACCCGTAATCTTCATTGTAATTTGTGCTCTCGCTGGAGCTGCAACACAGATTCCGCCAACTTCACCGTTAGAATCAAGTGCAAATCCGAATTCTGCGTCAATATCCTCTGCCTTCATCGCTCTTGCCCCAATTAGTCCAGATTCTTCACCTACTGTAATTACAAACTGAATCTGACCATGAGGAATGTTATTCTCCTCTATTACACGGATTGCTTCAAAAAGAGCAGCGATACCTGCTTTGTCATCCGCACCTAAAATCGTTGTCCCATCACTGCGAATAAATCCATCCTCGGAGATCTGTGGTTTGATTCCTTCGCCTGGAGCGACGGTATCCATATGACAAGTAAAGAACAGTTTTGGAGCCTGATCCGCACCTTGTGCTTTCCATGTGACAATCAAGTTGCCTGCGCCGTGTCCTGTTTCTTCTTTTGTGTCATCTTCCTTTACTTCAAGTCCAAGTTCCGTAAACTTTGTTTTAAGTACTTCAGAAATTTGCTGTTCATATTGGGTTACACTATCGATCTTAACAAGATCCATAAATTCCTTTGTTATCCGTTCTTGATTAATCATGGTTATCATCCCTTCTAGTTAGACTTTTCACTATGCTATGGATACGTTACAATAGATTATAATTATGGTATAAAAGGAGCTTACTGATGCAACAAAAAAAATGGTTTAAAGTTGTAATCTATTTGATGTTAATTGCGATGATTGCCTCAACGTTGTTAATTGTTATTGAACCACTGCTCTTTGGATAAGCAGATTTGACGAGAAATGAATAGGACAAGTTTAGCCCTCTCTTTGCTTCTCTCTTTAGAAGAACAGGGAGGGTATTTTCATTTTCACTGTGATTTCAAACGTATACGTCTGCAGCCCAAATCGGATCAAAGCCAAATTGTTTTGCAAAAATAGGGACCAGTTCCTGTGCTACCTGTTCCGGAGTGTGAACAAGCCCTGTACAATCTTCCAAAGTGGTTACCCCAAACTCTTCGATTCCGCAAGGGACAATCCCGCCAAATCCTTCGCTCTGTAAACCTGATTTGATATTAAATGCAAACCCGTGACTCGTAATAAAGTCTCTTCGGTGAGAAGTACTGCGATTAAACTTAATGCCTATGGCACAGATTTTGAAGTTCCCTACCCATACTCCTGTATACTGCTCTTTACGGCCTGCTTCAATACCATGGGACCTTAAATACGTGATAATTACTTCTTCCACATTCCTTAAATGAGCATGTAAGTCAATTTCTTTACCTCGGCCCAAAAACATGATGGGGTATGCAACTAGCTGACCGGGTCCGTGATAGGTAATGTCACCGCCTCGATCGATCTGATAGACTGAAATGCCTTTTTTCTTCCGATCTTCCTCACTAATCAGCAGATGTTCCGGATGTCGCTGCGTACCGATTGTATATGTAGGTGGATGCTGCAAAAGCAGCAGGTGTTCCTGCTGCTCTCCGGCATCGATGTCATGGACCAATTTTTTCTGTAGATCCCATGCTTCACCGTAATCCATCATATCGGTATAGCTTACAACAAGCGGTCTATTCATACGAATATACCTCCCCATGATTAACTCACCACATACCACAGATGTTTTAGTATAGCTTCGTGTCTAAAGAATAACTTTCTAAATTCTCTTTTACTCGTTGCAGGAATCTTCCTGAGATGACACCGTCCAAAATTCGATGATCCAGGGACAAACATAAATTAGCCATCGACCTTACCGCGATCATGTCATTAATAACGACAGGCTTTTTCACAATAGATTCGAAGGTAAGAATAGCAGCCTGCGGATAGTTAATAATAGGATAAGACAAAATAGAACCAAACGAACCCGTATTATTTACGGTGAAAGTTCCTCCTTGCATATCATCCAGCTTTAACGTACCTTCTCTGGTTCTTCTCGCCAGATCTTCAATCTCATGAGCAAGTCCAGCAATATTTTTGGTGTCTGCTCGCTGAATAACAGGAGTCATTACCGAATCTTCTGTTCCCACGGCAAGAGAAATATTAATATCACGTTTTACGATGATTTTATCAACAGCCCATACCGAGTTCATGATTGGATAATCTTTGATCGCATTAACCACTGCTTTTAATAGAAAAGCTAAATAAGTTAAATTAATCCCTTCTTTACGCTTAAACTCATCTTTCAGTTTATTACGCAAAGTAACGAGATTCGTCACATCCACTTCGATCATCGTCCAAGCATGCGGTATCTCCGATACACTCTGACGCATATTTCTAGCGATTGCATTACGTACCGGTGTTATATCGATGTACTGCTCTGCTCTTCCTTGCGTATATCCATCGACTTCAATCTTCGGCAATTTTGGTGTTTCTGATAAATGAATGCCAGAGTGACGGACAGAAATAGACGGGTCCATCGATAAATTCTGTGGTTCAGAAGACGCACTGCTCGGTGTTTGTTTACGTTCTTCCTGCATAAGGCTTGACGTTTGGTGCTGTGTATTTCCACTTTCTACGTAACGAAGTACATCCTTACGCGTAATTCGGCCATTCATTCCGGTTCCCGGCACTTGGCTAAGATCAATACCATGCTCTGCTGCAAGACTCTGAACGGCTGGTGAATATCGATTGCGCATGGAGCCTTCCACAGCACTTACAGTAGCCGCTTTTTGAGCAGTATGATCTGAGGAGCTTGTATCAGAAGTTTCTCCCACGATTCCGGTTCCTGCTGCAGCATGGACTTCCATACGGCAGATCAGCTCGCCTACTCCAACCGTTTGACCTTCTTCTGCCGTAAGTTCACCCATAATTCCTTCTACCGTAGAAGGAATCTCTGCATTCACTTTATCCGTAATAACTTCACAGATTGGTTCATATTGGTCTACCCGATCTCCCGGTTTTTTTAGCCACTTGGCGATCGTTGCAGATACGAGTGATTCCGCAAGCTGCGGCATAACCACTTCAATCAACTTCTTTTGTCCTGCCATGTTTTGTCACTCCAATTCTTCATCCTCATCTCTGAGGATCCCTATTCATTAATACATTGCAAGCTTAAGCATTGCATCTTTTACTTTATCTTTACTCAGCATGTAGAATCTTTCCATTGGCGGACTGATCGGCATTGCAGGCACATCAGGACCGCAAAGACGTTCAATCGGAGCATCTAGATCAAACAGACATTCTTCACTAATAATGGCAGATACTTCTGCTCCCACTCCGCCTGTTTTGTTATCTTCATGGATGATAAGGACTTTCCCCGTTTGTTTTGCTGCAGCTATAATGGCTTCTTTATCCAGTGGTTGCAAGGTACGCAGGTCCAGAACATGCGAAGTTATTCCTTGTTCTTTTTCCAGCTCCTCAGCGGCTTGCATCACAAAATGCAGCGGCTGTGAATAAGCGATCACTGTAATATCGTCACCTTCACGAAGTAAGTTAGCCTTGCCAATCGGTACGATGTAATCCTCTTCAGGCACTTCTTCCTTCGAGAGACGATACATTTTTTTATTTTCAAAGAAAAGTACTGGGTCTGGATCACGCACTGCTGCTTTGAGAAGCCCCTTCGCATCATATGCGGTGTAAGGTGCTACAATTTTAAGCCCCGGGGTTCCAAAGAAAATGGATTCCGGACACTGAGAATGGTATAGACCACCAAAAATACCGCCGCCGATTGGCGCACGAATAACAACAGGGCAACTCCAATCATTGTTCGATCTGTATCTAATTTTAGCAGCTTCACTAATGATTTGATTGGTTGCTGGAAGCATGAAATCAGAATATTGCATCTCCGCAATCGGCTTCATTCCATACATGGCAGCACCAATAGCTACCCCTGCAATAGCCGACTCCGATAAAGGTGTATCCATCACACGCATTTCACCAAACTGATCCATAAGTCCTTTGGTTGTAGTGAATACGCCGCCTTTCACCCCTACGTCTTCGCCAAGCACAAATACGGTCTCATCGCGCTCCATTTCTTCTTTCATCGCGAGTCTAATCGCATCAATATACTCCATTTCAGCCATTATTGTTTCCCTCCTGACTCATCATCGGCATACACATGCAGCAGGGTATCTTCCGGCTTCGGAAATGGAGCATTGTCTGCATATTCCGTCGCTTCTTTCAGTTCCATACTAAGCTGTGCAGCCAGATCTGCATCTCGCTCTTCATCCCATAAACCACAGTCAATCAAGTATTGTTTCATTTTGGCAAGGCCGTCTTTTTTCCAGTTCTCTTCTACTTCTTCTTTTGTTCGATAAGCGAGATCATTATCTGAAGTTGAATGTGGAGACAACCGGTACATCATCGCCTCAATTAGTGTCGGACCTTCTCCTGCTACGGCACGTTCGCGTGCTTCTTTTACAGCAGCGTACACAGCAAGAGCATCATTACCATCTACACGGATTCCCGGGAACCCATACCCGAGAGCACGATCACTTACTTTTCCGCTAAGCTGTTTGTGAACAGGCACAGAGATGGCATACTGATTATTTTCAACCATGATAATAACCGGAAGTTTATGAACGCCCGCAAAGTTACTTCCTTCATGGAAGTCCCCCTGATTACTCGAACCTTCGCCAAAAGTAACGAAAGATACAAAATCTTTCTTTTGCATTTTCGCTGCAAGTGCAAAGCCGACTGCATGAGGTACCTGCGTAGTTACAGGACTTGAACCTGTTACAATGCGAAGTCGTTTGCTTCCAAAATGACCAGGCATTTGGCGCCCTCCACTGTTCGGGTCTTCTGCTTTCGCAAAAGCGGACAGCATGAGTTCACGCGGCGTCATTCCTACGGCCATAACAAATCCATAATCTCGATAATAAGGCAGGAAATAATCCTTTTCACGATCAAGCGCAAAAGCAGCAGCTACCTGAGCTGTCTCTTGACCGATACCGGAAACGTGGAAATTGATTTTTCCCGCTCTTTGTAAAAGCATACAGCGTTCATCAAATTTACGGGCCAGGAGCATATATTTGTACATATCAATAACCTGACCATCAGATAGACCAAGCTCATTATGTTTGTACTGTTTAGAAGTCATATTATTTAAGTTCAAAACTAGCGAACCCTCCTTTTAGAGTAGCTCAAGCGTCTTAGGTATTGTTGTCTTGTCTTATAACCTGGTACTAAGACTTGGCTTAAGCTCATTATACTCGTTTTATTTGCAAAAAGAAAAGAGATAAACCACATTCATGATAAGTGTCATGTTTCATATCCACTTACTAGATAACGGGTAAAGCAGGCATTTACATTCCGATTGCATTACCGTCTACGGCAAGCATTGCTTCTCCCATAATCTCCGATAAAGAGGGATGAGGATGCACAAGCTGTCCTATTTCCCAAGGAGTTGCATCTAATAGCTGAGCTAACGCTGCTTCACTGATCAGATCTGTAACATGAGTTCCAATCATATGAACTCCCAAAATATCATTGGTGTCCTCATCCGCAATTACTTTCACAAAGCCTTCTTGATGTCCGTGTACCAAGGCTTTGCCAATCGCTTGAAAAGGAAACTTCCCAATCTTCACCTTATAACCAAGTTCTCTAGCTTGCTTTTCTGTATATCCAACACTCGCTGCTTCAGGTCTAGAATAGATGGCTCTTGGAATAAATTGATCCGGAGTCGCATGTACGGTTTCGCCTGACATATGATGTACGGCACGGATTCCTTCATGGGAAGCAACATGGGCAAGCTGGAGGCCTCCGATACAATCGCCGATCGCATAAATATGAGGAACAGCGGTCTGTAACTGCTTATTCACCTCAATGAATCCATTTGATAATTTTATATCCGTGTTCTCAATGCCAATATTCTCGACATTTGCTACTCGACCGACCGAGATTAATATTTTCGAAGCAGATAAAGTTTCGCTTCCCGCACTCGACTGTATATCAATCGAAAGTGAATCACCATGGTCTATATATGTATCCGTCATGACCTGGGAACCTGTTCTTACCTCTACTCCTCGTTTGACAAGCAGTCGTTTCATTTCAGCAGCGATCTCTTGATCTTCTTGGGGAAGAATGTGATCTGCTGCCTCAACAAGAGTCACTTTTACATTAAAATCAGATAGCATGGATGCCCATTCTACTCCAATAACTCCGCCGCCAACAATAATGATGGAATCCGGCAGGTCGTCCATTCGAAGAGCCTCGTCGCTTGTCATAATCTTATCGCCTTCAGGTTCGAGTCCTGGCAGCGTTCTAGGACGAGTTCCTGTAGCAATAATCAGATTTGCCGGCACTACATTTTCCATCTCTCCATTATCAAGTTCTACAGCAAGAGCTCCGCTTTTTGGAGAAAAAATCGAAGGACCAATGACTCTTCCTTTTCCATGCAAAACGGTGATCTTATTTTTACGCATCAAATACTGAACACCCTGATGGAGCTGCTCAACGATGGCTTCTTTTCTTTCTTGAACTTTAGGGAATACTAACGTCGCCCCCGAAGTTTCAATACCGTAACTTACGCTATCTTTAATATCTGCATATACTTCTGCACTTCGAAGCAGTGCCTTGCTTGGAATACAACCGCGGTGAAGACACGTTCCGCCAAGTTTATCTTTTTCTACAATAACGACAGATTTACCTAATTGCGCAGCCCGGATCGCAGCCACATAGCCACCTGTTCCCCCGCCCAAGATTGCAACATCACATTCTATTGCCATAAAAAATCATTCCCCCAATTCTTCCACGTTGTTATTAATTTATGTTCTATTGTACTCTCACTTCTCTGGAATCACAAAACAAGCCCATCTAATAGACAGTAACTAGAAGACAAGGTATCATATAGAAATACTACATGCGTATGAGAAGGGGTTTTTGCACGATGAAGCTTATGCTTTCCCGCTTTCTTGCCATTGTCATCCTCGTTATTCCTGGTCTTGGAGCCATGAAAGGTTTTTTAATGATCAAAGATTCGTTGTTTCATTATTATGCTGCTCATGGTGATGATCTTGTAACCGTCCCGCGCTTTGAATGGCTTCACTTCAGCTTAGGCATTCTTCTATTCGCCACGTGCATGGCTTTCCTTGGCGGCTGGATTCTGTTTCGTGATCGAAAACGTAATTATGTCGGACCTCGTTTCAAACAAAAACCAGATATGGATGCATAGCCAGACGCCCCTTATGAGAAACTTTACCTTTACGGCTGGATTCAATATAATGTTACTCTTATATATCTTTTTCGAAGATAGGGGCTTCTGACCATGATTTCATTTTTACTTACACTCAAACGATTACTCAAAGGATTATTCCATGGTTTTAAAGATAAGAGATTTCTTGCTCTTTTAACCTTGACCTTAGCTACCCTGCTCTCAGGAACTCTTTTTTATTCCAGTGTAGAGAATATGAGTTATATTGATGCACTCTACTTTTCTGCAGTTACTTTAACAACCATCGGTCACCCAACGCTCGCGCCGGTTACGACTTTTGGCAAGTTGTTTACGATCATTTACATGTTTGCAGGGATCGGTATTACGATTGCTATGATCGCTAGAATTACGCTCGGTATCGTTTTTCCAGAAAAGTTAGGCGATGAAAGACCTAAAGAAGAAATATCTGTAGATCCATCTGAACAGTAACTAATCTTAGGCCTTCTTAACAATTAAGAAGGCTTTTTATTATCTGCTTATTCATACAATGCATCTCTAAGTTTGGTAGACATTTTCGAACCACCCGTTGCTTTTTGCAATATTTGTTTTTTTAACCGTTGATTCTGTGCTTGTACAGCCGAGAATTCAGCTAGTAAATCAGATATGAATATTTCTGCATCTGGAGTAAGTGTCTCCTTTTCTTGCAGTAACTCAAACTTCTTTTGCCAAGCATTATATTTTTCATCATTATTCATTATGATCACCTCATCATTATCAACCATATCATGTTAGAAGAAATTGTGCATAATTTTACACTCCATGATCTAACAAAATAGTGGCTTCTATGCTTTTATTTATGTTAATCTATAATGGCTCTTTTGGGGAAACCAAAAGTTTTAGAGCGGATTGTGCTAAAGAGAGGAAGATATCGCTGTGTCAAAAGGTCGTATTACTGTTATTACCGGACCCATGTTCAGTGAAAAATCAGGGGAACTGATCAGACGCTGTCAAAAACTAATGAAATATGGACGCCAGAAGGTCGTTGCCTATAAGCCTGTTGAAGATGACCGATTTGAAATCGATGAAATCGTAAGTCGGATCGGATACAAATTACCTGCAATCCCCATTCCAAAACAACTTACTCCGCAAATCGTGGAACAAATTCTAGAACAAACAAAAGATGCAGATGTTGTTGCTTTCGATGAGGTACAGTTCTTCAGCAGAGAAATCATGGATATTGCCGAAGAACTCGCTTATTGCGGAAAACACGTCATCGTGGATGGTTTAAATATGGATTACCGGGGTAAAGAATTTGGATATGTTGGCGGTTTGCTCGCCATGTCCGATGATATTGAAAAACTATCAGCCTTCTGCGCTGTATGTGGAAGCCCTGATGCAGCATTTACCCAACGTATCGTCAATGGCGAGCCGGTCACCCTTGGTCCTGTCGTCATGATCGGAGACTCTGAGGCATACGAACCGAGATGCCGCAAATGTTTTGTCCCGCCTCATAAAGTGAAATGCGATTAAGAGAAATTAAATAAAGGAGTGTCCGGTATACACCCGGCACTCCTTTACTTTTCAGCTGTCGACAAAGCGGTAGCTGTGCACATCATTCTATTCATTATTGTTCCCGTGTAACAAAGTACTTATTAGTCATATAGTAAGCATCACCGCGGGATGTCTCTACCATTCCTTTTTTCGGGTCCAAGAATACAATTTCCTTACACTTCGTGCAATACCACTTTGTTCGTTTGTACGGAGACTCGGTAACATAAGCAGTTCCACATTTGCAATCAATTTTCATTAAAATTTCATTGGCACGATATGCGGTTGATAGACGATCCATATTATCTTGTTGTTGAACAGGCACGATTACATTCTGATAGTCAGAGAACTGATTTTGAACTTTAAAGTCAGAGACAAGTGAAGGATTTAATCCAAAGAATTCTTTACCGATCTCAGCAATAAACTTCGTATCGTTTCTGTAACAATGAATCCATTCCTGAATCTGTTTATTGGACAATGGAACTGTCCCCTTAACACCGCTGTTCAGTGTGTATGTCATAATATATAGTGTGTCGTCTTGTTTGCTTGAGTACATTAGAAACCTCCTTATTCTCTGCTAATGTACTACAACTCTTTAACGAAAGCAAAGGCTATTCTCCATGTAATTATCACCAAATGTGGGACTTGTCGTAAACTATGGATTTTAGTTATATTCTAAGCATCTTATTACTTTTATCGTTATATTCACACTCTTTGCACAAACCTGTAACTTTACCAGAGGGACTTGCATAAAAATGAAGTCTTTTATACTTATTGCACTTTTCACATTTCTGCACTTTTTGCATCTTCTTATTCTGATTATTTTTGCGATAATGATCCAAATAGACCACATTGGAAGAATTCTTTACCTTGCTTACGTGATATCGTCTATAAGTTACCCAAACCAAGCATGAAGCAATAATACCTATAATCGACAACCATAACATTGGTCTCTTCCCCTTTCATGATTCCCGAAAAAGCGCCTACCTTCTCTTTCGGTAAGCGCATTTTATTATAAGGTTCGAAGGGCGTTGTCCATATAAATCAACAATCCAAGTCATCTTTAAGATACTTTATTCTCAATTCTAAGCTTGTCAGCTACCATCGCAATAAATTCACTGTTCGTCGGTTTGGATTTGCTGATGTTAATCGTATATCCAAACAAATGACTGATTGAGTCGATGTTACCCCGTGTCCAAGCCACCTCAATCGCATGACGAATCGCACGTTCAACCCTGGAAGGAGTTGTTTTAAATTTCTCAGCGATTGCCGGATATAATGTTTTGGTAATCGCTCCGAGGATTTCGATATTGTTGTATACCATAGTGATCGCTTCCCGCAAATATTGATATCCCTTAATATGGGCAGGTACACCAATTTCATGAATAATGGAAGTAATACTCGCATCCAAATTTCTTGATTTTCCGATAGGAACAACATTTGATTTTTGGGAGGAGGATATCATTTGTGAACCATTGCTTGCGATTGCTTGAGCACCAAATAGCTGCCTTACTCGATTTGCAAGGACTTCCATATCAAAGGGCTTCAAAATATAATAAGAAGCTCCTAATTGTACAGCACGCTGAGTAATGTTCTCTTGCCCAAAAGCAGTAAGCATGATTACCTTAGGCTGTGGAGACAAATTCATTTCGCGCAGGCGTTCAAGCACCCCTAGACCATCTAGATGAGGCATAATAATATCAAGAATTAATACATCAGGTACAGACTTTGCTTCTTGAATGATCTGAAGTACCTCCTCACCGTTATACGCGATGCCCGTTACTTCCATGTCCTCTTGATTAGATATATATTCAGCTAGTAAATTAGTAAACTCCCGGTTATCATCAGCCAATAATATTTCAATATTTTGCAAATGTTTTTCCTCCCTTAGACAATTGTTGATGCTCATTCCCTTACAGCATAAGATTTTCGACACACAAAAGGAAAATCCTTCTGTCGAAAAATATTTTCTTTATTTTTTTTAGCCATTGATTTATAATATTGTATTTTATTTCATTTTATGATTTTCTTCTTATGTATTCGACAAAAAATCTTAAGGCTTAACTCGCCTTAAGATTCATTGTTTGCTTATTAGGGATTACTACTCCAGCATCTTCTAACATCCATTCAATGAAACATCCATAACCCGATTTAGGATCATTCACAAAAACATGAGTTACAGCTCCAATAAGTTTGCCATTCTGGATAATCGGGCTGCCGCTCATCCCCTGTACAATACCACCTGTCTTATCAATTAGACGTTTATCGGTAATTCGAATAACAAGTCCTTTTGTAGCCGCATGATCTTGAGGTGAGACATGAACGACATCAACCGTGAATCGTTCTACTTTTTGTCCTTCGAGAACCGTTAAAATTTCAGCAGGTCCTTCTTTCACTTCATGTGCAAATGCGACGGGAATAGGCTTTTGATATAAACTGTGTTCTGGATTCACAGGCATTTTTCCAAAAATTCCAAAGGGAGTATTTCTTTCGATATTTCCAAGAATTCTGCTTTCTTTTGTAAAGATCGCTCGTTTCTCACCTGGATCGCCAGATTCGCTCTTTGCGATGGAAGTAACATTAGATTGGACAATCTCGCCGCTGCCAACCACAATTGGCGTTTGCGTATTCATGTCAGTGATCACATGACCTAAAGCTCCGTACACACCTTGATCTGGTGCATAGAAAGTTAAAGTACCCACACCGGCGGCTGAGTCCCGGATGTAAAGGCCAAGACGCCAAACTTGATCTTCTTCATCAAACACAGGAGTTAACTTCGTCTTGATGACCTTCCCTTGACGAGATAACGTAATATCAATGGGTTTCTTCGTCTTTCCTGACTCCAGAACGGTATCAGCAACTGCATTCACTCCTGTGATCGCTTTGCCATTCATATGAGTCAATAAGTCACCCAGTTTGATACCTGCCTCTTCCCCTGGTGACACAGGATCCTTACTCGTTACGTGTACCAAATGATGACCTACAACCAGAATACCAGCTGATTTTACCTTAACTCCGATGGTTTGTCCCCCAGGTACTACTTTCAAATCAGGCACGACAAGCACATCTGTCGTTTTTAGCGGGATTTTACCAAACAACTTCCATGTAAGTTTTGTCGTTCCCTCTTGTTGAGGGTTCAAATGAATGGAATGTTGCCTGGTAGAAACCGAAAGTTTAGAGGAGGTTTCTTTCTTTACTTGCAGCACCTCTGATTGGTCAGAGACGGTCGCATCCACGGGCGCAGATACTTCGAGGTGTGTTTCCCGTCCAGCTAATAAACGTAGCTCATCTGGCAATGAGGCATAACTAAACACGGGCAATAGGGTCTGTCCGAACAGACAGATAGATAAGACAACAATAAGTCCAATAAGTTTCTTTCCAAGGTTAAGCTTCAAGTGGCTGTCACACTCCCTTTGCTTCGTTCGCTTGACGAAAGGTGGTCGCCAATTGCGTAACTATAACATAACCTTGGACTTGGTCTTTTATTACTGTCAATCATTGCTCCGTAAGTACTTCAGCCCCTTTTTTGGCTTCCGCAAGTTTAAGCATTTCCTGTGCATGATGTCTTGTTTTTTCTGTAATTTCAACACCGCCAAGCATTCTTGCGAGCTCCATTATTCGTCCTTCTTCAGAAAGTTCTTCGACCTGTGTCATTGTCCGTTCCTCATGCACTTTTTTCTCAATTAGATACTGATGATCTGCCATACAAGCCACTTGTGGTAAATGTGTTATGGAAAAGACCTGACAAGTGGAGGATAAAAGGAACAATTTTTCAGCAATAGATTGAGCTGCTCTTCCGCTTACTCCCGTATCGACTTCATCAAAAATTAATACTGGGATTTGATCATGTCTTGCAAAGATGCTTTTTAGGGCAAGCATAATCCGCGACATCTCCCCACCCGAAGCGATCTTGCCCAGAGGTCTAAGGGGTTCACCTGGATTTGCGGATATCAGAAATTCCACACTGTCAATTCCCTGTTTCGTAATCCGGATCCGCTGACCATTCCATTCCACTCCGCGAGGGTCCTCTACGACAGAAATCTGAGCCTTCATGGATGTTCGTTCCATCTGTAAATCCTTTAGTTCTCGTTCCACTTTTTCTGATAATTCTTCTGCACATTTCTTACGAGCCATGCTCATTTTCTCTGCTGTAATGAGTAATTCCGCCAAGTAACGATCACGTTCGGCGAGTAATTTTTCCATGCGCTCATCTTTATTCTCAAGCTGATCTGTTTCCCGTTCGATTTGGGCATAATATTGGAGAATGGATTCCACATTGTCCCCATATTTACGCTTTAGACCGGTAATCATATTCAGTCGTTCTTCCACTTCACCCAGTCTCGCCGGGTTAAATTCAATATCATCACGATATCCGCGAAGCTGAAACGCAGCATCTTCCAATTGATAAAAAGCGGACTGAAGCTGGTCTAATATAGGCTTAATCCCTTTTTGATCATATCCACTGATATCTTCAAGCTTTGAGATTGCGTAACTAACCGCCTCGAGCCCCTGAGAGCCTTGAAGAATATCATAAGCTCCTGCAACAGAATCCATCATTTTTTCGCTATGGGATAGTTTGACCTTTTCTTCATGCAGTAATTCATCTTCGCCCGGTACGAGTTTAGCGGCTGATATCTCTTCTAACTGAAACCGATACATATCAAGTAATTGATATGCTTTTTGACTTGATTCCTGAAGCTGACGAACTTCTTTTTCTACTTTTACGAATGCTTTATATTGCTCTGTATATTTCAGTTTTATCGGACCAATGATACTTTCTCCATATGTATCGAGCAGACCCAAGTGCTTCTCTGCCCGCAATAAACTTTGGTGTTCATGTTGTCCATGGATATTAATGAGCTGTTCTCCAACCTCACGTAACATGGTCAAGTTAACTAGTTGTCCATTAATTCGAGATACACTTTTCCCTGTTGAAATGAGTTCACGGCGTATAATCAAATGTTCGTCTGGTTTCGCCTGAATACCGAGCCCTGATAATGTCTGCCATACGGGATGAGAGCCAGGAAGTTCAAACATAGCTTCCATCTCCGCTTTATCACAGCCATATCGTATGAGATCAGCTGATCCTCTGCCTCCCGCAATAAGACCAAGTGCATCTATAATAATCGATTTACCTGCGCCCGTTTCCCCGGTAAGTACATGAAATCCCGCATGGAAATGAACATCCACAGCTTCAACAACTGCTAAATTTCGAATAGATAGTGTAGAAAGCACAGCATTGCACCTCCGATGATCACGTTAATTACGTGTAATTACATTCCCCAAAAAAAAGCACAGGGAACGTCCGTTTGCTTTTTTCATCTTCGTTTATACTTTACACTATTTTCTTCGAAAAAGAAACGTATGTTCGCTCGATTTTTTATTATATTTTACGATATATATCCCATGATTTGATTAATGAATGACTTACTGTTTTCTTCCGTTCGGCAAATCACAAGAATGGTATCATCTCCGCTGATGGTTCCCATAATTTCCGGCCATTCAATGTTATCAAGGAGCGCTGCTACGGAATTTGCTGTACCGGGAAGGAACTTCATAACCACAAGATTCGTAGTGTGATCGATACTAAGAAAGTTATCGACTAAAGCACGTTTTAATTTTTGTCCCGGATTATATCTTTGATCGGTCGGTAAAGAGTATTTATACCTGCCATCTTCTGTAGGCACTTTAATAAGAAGAAGTTCTTTAATATCTCTTGAGACGGTAGCTTGCGTTACCTGATATCCAGACTTACGCAGTGCTTCCACCAGTTCATCCTGTGTTTCAATATCATTTTGACTGATAATTTCACGAATTTTAATATGTCGTTGCCCTTTCATACATGCCTCCAATTGTCGTGCTCATTATTATTCCTGTTTACTCATCCCCTGGATCATACAAATAATCATCTTCATCCAGTAAGGATATGCGCTTGATTGTTTCCTCTTCTGTATCCACATAAAGTAGACCATCGCATGCCGGATAGAGCAAAAGATACAGAAGCAATCGATCTCTAATTCCTGATCCCGTCCATTCTACCGGCATGCGGCTTCGGGATGTTTTAACAATATAAACCTCGTCTTCCTTCTCGGCTACATAATCAATAAATAATCTGCTGTAGAGCGTATTTTGATTGACCTGAAAAGAAAGCGGAACCTTTAATTTCCCTCCAATAACTTCATATCCTTCTCTCTCTAAAATGTAAAGAGCCGGATGTTCCTGAATTTCTTCGTTTAACATAAGTTCAGGCATATGTTCAGGCGCAGGGTCTTGAAGCCATTTACGTACACCATATAATATCCAGATCAACACGATTAAACCAAAAAAAGCGATAACCACTTTGTCATATTGACCTTCCATGCAACCACCTCTACAGAAAATATTCGTGAACTTATGTTCAATTTCCTGTAATGGGCAGTCGGTTAGTATCCCTTTTCAGTAAAAGAAACTCATCCGAAGATGAGTTTCAGGTAAATGTATTCGATGCTTGTTTCACAATAGACTGTATCAAAGCATCTGTATCCATGGATGATTCTGTCCTCATCTCAGGAGGATTTAATCTCCAGTGTGCAAGAAACTCAATATTCCCTTCGCCTCCTGTAATTGGAGAGAAGGTGAGATCCTGGAGTTCAAGGCCGAGTTCCTTCCCATAGGCGATAATGGAATGCAGCACTTCTGCATGCACTTTAGGCTCTCGTACAACACCTGTTTTAGGAACCTTCTCACGGCCAGCCTCAAACTGAGGCTTGATCAGTGCAGCAATATCTGCTGGTTGTTTAAGCAGGTTCAGCAGCGGAGGAAGAATGATTTTTAAGGAAATAAAAGATACATCAATACTCGCCACATCAGGTACCGGTCCTGTAAGATCTTCAGGAGTTACATATCTGAAATTGGTCCTTTCCATGACCGTTACGCGCGGATCATTACGTAATGACCAATCCAGCTGATTATAACCTACATCAATTGCATATACATGAGCAGCGCCATGCTGCAATGCACAATCGGTGAATCCGCCAGTGGACGAACCAATATCGAGCATCGTTCTTCCTTCCATGTTCAGATGGAAGTGTTTGATTGCTTTTTCCAGCTTCAAACCTCCGCGACCCACATAAGGATGCACTGCACCTTTTACCTTTATAACGGACTCCCTGGGAACTTTCATTCCTGGTTTCTCGATCCGCTCTTCATCAGCCAGAACAAGCCCCGCCATAATAGCGGCTTTTGCTTTTTCACGGCTTGCATAAAAACCTTGTTCTACCAATAATATATCAATTCGTTCTTTAGGGACTGACATGAGTTTCTCCTGTTCCAAAATATTTAATTGATGGGCTCAGGAAGGCAGACTTGTTTTTGGAAGATCATAAGCATATTGTAACTTCAGTTTGCGCATTTCCTCACACACGGATTCTGCCGTAAGACCGACCTCTTCCCGTTGTTCCTTCACACTGCCGTGTTCAACAAACAAATCTGGAATTCCCATAAGGTGAACTTTCGCTTCATACATTCCTTTTTCAGAGAAAAATTCAAGTATGCTGCTTCCGAGACTGCCTGCTTCACAAGCTTCTTCAAGCACAATCATCTTCGTATCATTCTGAGCAAGCTCCATTAAGAGTTCATGATCCAGCGGTTTGAAGAATCGGGCATTAATTACACTTACCTGCATGCCATCGCGTTTCAGCATTTCCGCAGCTTCTTCCGCCACTTGAATCATAGGACCAGCGGAAATAATGCTATATTTCTCACCTTGTCTTACTGTCTCCCACGAACCAATTGGAATCGTCTTCAGTTCCTGATCCATCGGAACACCGACAACATTAAGCCTAGGATAACGGTAAGCAATCGGTCCATCATTATATTCGAGTGCCGTCTTCATCATATGTCTAAGCTCATTCTCATCCTTAGGCATCATGATTACAATATTCGGTATATGACGCATGAACGCCACATCATAGACACCTTGGTGTGTCTCCCCATCTGGACCTACAAAACCGGCACGGTCAATAGCAAACATGACATTGGCATTATGGCGGCAGATATCATGTACGATTTGATCATATGCTCTTTGCATGAAGGTTGAATAAACAGCAAATACAGGTTTCAGACCTTCCATCGCAAGCGATGCACACATGGTTGCCGCATGTTGTTCTGCAATTCCTACATCGACCATCCGGTCAGGGAACTCTTTACTAAATGGAATGAGACCTGAACCGCCCGGCATGGCAGGAGTGACAGCAACAATTCGATCATCCTGTTTTGCAAGTTCAATTAAAGTTTGACCAAAAATATCGGTATACATCGGATTTCCCACTGATTTCAGTACTTGCCCTGATTCAATCTTATATGGGGAAATACCGTGCCATTTAACAGAATCGGCTTCTGCCGGTTTATAACCTTTACCTTTGGTGGTTACTGCATGGACGAGAACCGGACCATTTACATTATCTGCTTGTTTGAATGTCTCTATAAGTTTCGGCAGATCATGACCATCCACAGGTCCAAGATAAGTAAAACCAAGCTCTTCAAAGAGAACACCCGGTACCATCATATATTTAAAACTGTCTTTGAGCCATCCAGCGGATTTAGCTAATCTGCCGCCGATGGCAGGAATTTTATTTAAAAGATACTCAACTTCATCTTTAGCTTTCAAATAATGGCGATCCGAGCGAATTTTACTCAAATAATTATGCATAGCCCCGACATTAGGTGCGATAGACATTTCATTATCGTTTAAAATAACCATCATTTTCTTCTGTTCATGACCGATGTGATTCAGCGCTTCAAAAGCCATACCGCCTGTTAGTGCCCCGTCACCAATAATTGCAATAACCTTATTGCCTTCGCCTTTTAAATCTCTGGCATATGCCATCCCCATGGCAGCTGACAGTGAAGTACTGCTGTGACCGGCTTCCCAGACGTCATGCTCACTTTCGTTTCGTTTCACAAATCCGGACATTCCCTTATATTTGCGAAGCGTATCAAAACGATCCATACGGCCTGTAAGTACCTTATGAACATAAGATTGATGACCAACATCATATATCATTTTATCTTTTGGACTGTTATAGCAGTAATGCAGGGCAACCGTGAGCTCTACCACTCCCAAATTCGGCGCCAGATGCCCCCCTGTGTACGATAGCTTCTCAATGAGAAATTGACGTATTTCTTCAGATAGAGAGACTAGTTCATCCACAGACAATGATTTCAGATCGTTAGGTTCCTTAATTTGTGGAAGCAGCACGTGAAATCCCCGCTTTCCTTCATAAATTTTTGATAAGTATCTCCAAACATAGTCCCCATTATATCACATCACAACCTAAATCATAAATTTCGTCATTTTCCGATCATGATTTTAGGGTGGTTTTTCAGATTAATGATCACGTTTCATGAGATAATCTGCTATTTCAAATAGACGTGCTGGGTCAGGAATTCCCCCTTGGATAAGCGCATCCTTAGCCGATTGTGTGAGGCGTTTCACTTCAGCTGCGGATTCTTCCATCCCGATAAAGTATGGATAAGTTACCTTCTGCTGAGCAACATCACTCTGTGTTTTCTTTCCAAGTTTCTGTTCATCACCGATCAAATCAAGAATATCGTCCTGTATCTGAAAAGCGAGACCCAAATCTCGTCCAAAAATACGTAAAGCTTGAAGTTGTTCTTCGTTTGCTCCCGCGATGCGACCTCCCGCTACAAGCGAAAAAATCATTAAATCCCCTGTTTTGTGAAGATGGATATATTCTAGTTGAGACATAGAGGTCATTCCTTGCTCACCTTCCATATCTGCCACTTGACCGCCGACCATTCCGCGTGCACCCGCATACTCAGATAGATCTTCAACAATATCAAGCAAACGATCCGCAGGGATGCCATACTTTCTACCCGACTGAATGATACTGTAAAAAGCATGCGTTAACAGCGCATCTCCCGCTAGAATAGCCATAGCTTCTCCGTACACTTTATGATTCGTGAGTCTCCCTCTGCGATAATCATCATTATCCATAGCCGGAAGATCATCATGGATAAGTGAATAGGTATGCACCATTTCTACGGCAGCCGCTACCGGTAATGCCGCTTTGCGATCTACTCCAAAGGCTTCTGTAGCTGCAAGCACGAGGACAGGGCGTAGTCTTTTTCCGCCCGCCATGAGCGAGTACATCATCGATTCTTTTAAATGTGTCGGTACATCCCAATCCGCCGGTATAACATGTTCAAGTTCATTCATGAGTATGTCAGCGATGTTCTGAATATAGAGCTCTAAGGAAGGTCTCGTCACAGAGAGACACCGCCCTCTTCTTCCATGCCGCCAAATGCTTGTTTACGGTAAGCTCCATCTTCTTCTACTATAATCTCAATTTTGCGTTCTACTTGCTCAAGCTTATGGTTACAGAGCTGAGACAGCTTCATTCCACGTTGGAACAGCTCGATCGCTTGTTCCAAAGGAACATCCCCTCGTTCGAGCTGGTTTACCACTTCTTCAAGTTCAGCCATCGCTGCTTCAAAACTGAGTTCCGCTTCATTTGTCATCTTTATCATCCTCCTTTATTTCCCGCACTTCACAGGAGAGTCCGCCATCACTCAGCTTGATCTTAATTACATCACCTGGTAATACATCATGGGTAGATTTCACAAGCTGTTTTTCGTCTTCATTATAGACAAGGCTATAGCCTCTCGACATTACCTTCAAAGGACTTAACGCGTCTAGATGCCTAAGACTTGCTCCTAGCTTCTGACGTGTTTCTTTTATTTGAATTCGCATTGCAGCTTCGAGCTGTCTCCGGTTTTGTACAACCTGCTTCTGAGCTGCGGCAACTTGGTCTGATGGATTAAATCTGGACAAAGAGATCTTCATCCGTTCTTGTTTTTCACGTGCAAAGCGCAGCTTAGAGTCTGTAGATCGCGAAAGTCTCATGGTCAGCTGATCTAATCGCTCTGTGTGCTGAATCAGAGACCGGCTTGGGTTCACAAGCACGGATGAACGGGATAACTGATTTAGACGTTCTCTTCCATGTTTTGCTCTCATCATCAAACTTTGCTTCAGTCTGCGCTTCATTACATCAACTTGGTCCTTAAGTTCCATCTGGTGCGGAACGGCAAGTTCTGCTGCTGCTGTTGGGGTAGCTGCACGAACATCTGCAGCAAAATCAGCAATTGTAAAATCGGTTTCATGACCTACCGCAGAGATGACCGGAATTTCAGACTCTGTAATCGCTCTTGCGACGATCTCCTCATTAAATGCCCACAGTTCCTCTAAAGATCCGCCTCCGCGGCCCACAATAACCACATCCGCTTCTGCCATTTGATTCACCGCTCGAAGCGCTCTAACGATCGATGGCGCAGCAGTCTTCCCTTGTACAACCACAGGATATAAAATAACCTCAGCAAGTGGATAGCGGCGAGTGATGGTGGTAATAATATCTCTCACTGCTGCACCAGTCGGTGAGGTGATTACGCCAATCGTTTTTGGATATCGTGGCAAAGGACGTTTGCGCTGCGCAGCAAACAGACCTTCCTGTTCTAATTTCTTTTTTAATTGTTCATAAGCCAAATACAGACTGCCGATACCGTCAGGCTGCATTTGAGTTGCATAAAATTGATATTGTCCATCTCGTTCAAATACGGTGATATTTCCTTGAGCGATTACTCTCGCTCCTTCCTTCGGAATGAAGGGAAGACGCCGATTATGTGTTGCAAACATAATCGACTTAATTCGGCTTCCTTCATCTTTCAGGGTAAAGTACATATGACCGCTCGAATGATGCGTAAAATTCGATATTTCCCCGCGAATCCATACACTCGACAACAGGTTATCTGAATCCATCTTCATCCGAATATAACGATTGATATCTTTTATAGAGTAAATCCGCTGTTCTGCCATCAGAACACCCCTTTTTAATTCAGACCATGAGCACGTTTTGCGGAAAGCAGCGTATTTTGCATGAGCATCGTAATTGTCATCGGTCCCACTCCGCCAGGAACAGGAGTAATTGCACCCGATACTTCTTTTGCACTTTCAAAATCAACATCGCCTGCAAGTTTACCGGTTTCTAGACGATTCATGCCTACGTCGATGACAACCGCGCCTTCTTTAATATAACTTGCGTCAATGAAGTTAGCACGGCCAATTGCCACAACTAGGATATCTGCTTGCTTAGCAATTTCCTGCATATTTGCTGTCCGTGAATGACACATGGTCACTGTAGCATTTTCGCGTTGTAGAAGCAGAGATACGGGTTTACCTACTATGTTACTGCGACCAATAACAACTGCATGTTTTCCGCTAATTTCGAGCCCCGTACGCTTGATCAGTTCAATAACTCCTGCCGGTGTACAAGGAAGCAAACTGTCGTCTCCAATCACCAAATTACCAACATTTACAGGATGGAATCCATCTACATCTTTATCCACCGAAATTGCATTTATCACTTTTTTCTCGTCAATATGCCCTGGTAGAGGCAATTGCACCAAAATTCCATTAATACTCATCTGACGGTTCAATCGATCAACTAGTGCAAGAAGCTCTTCTTCAGACGTATCTGCAGAAAGGCGGTGTACTTCAGAATAGAAACCAAGATCATGACACGCTTTTTCCTTATTGCGTACATAAACTTGTGAAGCTGGGTCTTCTCCAACAAGAACTACAGCAAGCCCGGGAACAATACCTTGTTCTTTTAGCTGTGCCACTTCCTCTGTTATTCCTTTACGAATTTCTTCAGATACTTGTTTTCCGCTAATAATCGTTGCCGTCATGTCTCTTCTCTCCCTTGATTTGACTAGAGGTTTGATTTCAAAGTATCAATATCCTGAATCATTTTTCCAAGTACACCATTAACGAATTTACCGGATTCAATTGTACCAAAATGTTTGGACAACTCAATCGCCTCGTTAACGGATACTTTTGCTGGTACATCTTCACGATACAACATCTCATAAGCTGCCAATCTCAAAATTTGACGATCGACTCTGGATAAACGGCTCACTTGCCAGCCTTTCAGATAATCGACAAGAAGTTTGTCGAGTGCATCTTTAGTTTCCCATACCCCGCGAACATGCTCAAGTACGTATGCACGCATTGCATCTTCACTCTTAACTTCAACTTCCCCTTCATTCTCTTCCGCTGCTTCCTTAAACAGCATATTTACGGCTTGTTCAGCCTCCACAGCGTTCATTTCCATTGAATACAAACTTTGTACTACAAATTCCCTCGCCAAACGTCTTTTCATTTCCTGCCTCCTGCTTCTTTCTCATATACATAACCTATTATCCTTATTCTTCACACAAAAAAACCTGCGTTATGCTAATCTTTTCCCAAAAATGGACATGAAGAAACTGCAGCTCTTTTTGGCAAAAATAGCATATCACAGGTCTTATTTGAATGGACGCCAGCGTTCAGATAGATAACCCATCCAGTTCCTCCAAGGAAGAACAAGGGGTAATTTCTCATCCCTTCTTCTGCCAAGCGTATATCCGATAAACACCACGAGTGCAAAGAACAACATATCCCAAAATCCAAACATCAAATAAACAATACCGAAAAATAACCCTCCGGCAATTCCAATAATCCGACCTCTATGACTCTCCCAGATTTCTTTCCACGGCATCCGTGAGTCACCTCTATTCTACTCGGCTCTTATAGTTCGGTGATTGAACAAGATTAGCAATATATACCGATACATGAGATACCGGAATTCCTGTAATTTCTTGTACATAGTCATGAATTGCTTTTTGTAATTCTGTTGTCAGCTGAGGGATCGAACTTTCTCCGTCAACGATCGCACGAATTGTAATCTCAAGGCCCGCTTCCGTAACATGGATACGAGACTTTACATCACGAACACTTCGGAATTTAGATGAGGCCTTCAGACACAGATTTTCAATCGTTTCCATCGAAATCTGGACATCACCATACTCCGTCCGCTGATCAACAGAGGGCAGCGAACCTTGGTCTCTGCGAACAGAAATATAGAAGAACCGCATACTAAGTAAGAACAGAACAGCGGCAAAGGAAATAACAATAATCGTTGTCATTTCATTATACTGACTCTGAACAAGATCAGGAGTAAGACCGCTTAAAAGGAGGATTATCAGTACAGATATAATGCCAACACTTAAACTGTAGAAAAACAGCAAAAGCCTGTCCAGTATTTTAGCCACGAACAGAATAACCTCCTCAATCAACAAATAAAAAAAGCTTTAAATCCAATCAAAAAGGAAGGACTAAACCCCTGGTGCGATCACCGGGGGTTTAGGTCAACTATTTTATTTCACACGCTGTGGAGTCAGCTCAGCCGGGTCATTCACAACTTCAGCCGTTTTGAACTGAACATCATGTACCTGCACATTGACTTCCACAACAGTTAAGCCTGTCATGTTCTCAATGGAGCGTTTCACATTTTGTTGAATGGAAGAAGCGACATCAGGAATACGATTTCCATATTCGATGATAACAGAAACGTCAACAGCAGCCTCGCGTTGACCAACTTCGACTTTTACACCCTTGGACAAATTTTTACGACCAAGCAGTTCAGCAAAGCCGCCAGCGAATCCACCGCTCATTCCTGCTACACCGCTGACTTCAACGGTTGCAAGACCCGCGATGACTTCAATCACTTCTGGTGCAATCTGTATTTCACCAATCTCAGTTCTTTCAAATTCCGTCGGCAATGTGCTCATGATATCAACACACCTCTCAAAGTTTAAGTTTCCTTACGTCCACAAGAAGACACGCGTACTTATTATTCATACTATAGCATTCGCTGGACATTATGACAAACAAGCTTATTATGACAATTAAACTTCGTTTTCTTCCAAAAATTTAATATCAAAATCGCCTTTTCCAAACACCGGATGCTCAAGCAATCTCATATGGAATGGGATCGTAGTAGGAATACCTTCTACCGCAAACTCAGAAAGCGCACGTTTCATTTTGCTAACCGCCTCATCCCGTGTAGGAGCCCATACAATTAGTTTCGCAATCATAGAGTCATAATATGGCGGAATGTTATAACCTTGGTAAGCAGCGCTGTCTACCCTTACTCCCGGGCCTCCAGGAGGCAGATAGAAATTGATTTTGCCTGGAGCAGGCATAAAATTACGGCTAGGGTCTTCTGCATTAATTCGGCATTCGATGGACCAGCCGTTAATCGTAATTTCTTCCTGGGTAAAGGACAACGGATTCCCTTCAATTACAGAAATCATTTCTTTGATGAGATCCACGCCGGTAACCATTTCTGTAACAGGATGTTCTACCTGGATACGGGTATTCATTTCCATGAAGTAAAAATCCCCGTTAGGGCTGAGCAAGAATTCAAGAGTTCCCGCTCCAGCATAGTTTACAGCCAGTGCAGCACGTACTGCAGCATCCCCCATACTTTTCCGCGTTTCTTCGCTTAGGATCGGACATGGAGCTTCTTCAATCAGCTTTTGTCTTCTGCGCTGAATGGAGCAGTCTCTTTCTCCTAAATGAACCGCATTACCATGCTTGTCAGCAATGATCTGTATTTCTACGTGTTTCATACCTGTTAAGAATTTTTCGAGATAAACGCCAGCATTCCCGAATGCTTTTTGTGCTTCCTGCTGGGCCGCTGTAATTTGTTTGATCAGAGATTCTTCATCCTCTGCGATGCGAATCCCTTTTCCTCCGCCGCCTGCAGTGGCTTTAATAATAATAGGATAGCCGATATCGCGAGCAATCATAACTGCCTCATCTAAATCTTCAACCAGTCCATCAGATCCAGGAATAACAGGCACACCTGCATCTCTCATCGTTTGTTTTGCAACCGCTTTGTCTCCCATTTTGGTAATAGCTTCTGCTGATGGGCCGATAAAGGAAATATTGCAAGACTCACAGATTTCTGCAAAATCAGCATTCTCAGCTAAAAAACCATAGCCGGGGTGAATGGCATCACATTCTGTAAGAGTTGCAACACTCATTATATTTGTAATATTAAGATAACTCTCTTTTGAAAGAACAGGTCCGATGCAGTATGCTTCATCTGCAAGACGTACATGCAGCGCATCTCGGTCTGCCTCTGAATAGACAGCTACCGTTGAGATGCCTAGTTCTTTGCAGGCACGAATAATCCGAACGGCAATCTCGCCACGGTTAGCAATCAATATTTTTTGAAAATTCATTTATATATCCTCCTTTGGAGCTTTACTCTAATGAAACCGTACTACAGAGTGGTTCACCAATAGGAGATTACTCCGATTTAACCAAGAACAAAGGTTGACCGTATTCAACGAGTTGACCATTTTGTACGAGGATCTCAACGATCTCGCCTTTAACGTCTGCTTCAATCTCGTTCATGAGTTTCATTGCTTCTACAATACATACGGTTGTTTTCTCCGTCACTTTGCTGCCTGGACTTACAAAGGCTGCTGCTTCTGGCGACGGTGAGGAATAAAATGTACCCACCATAGGCGAAACAATCTTATGTAAATTGGATTCCGTCTTCTCAGATAGTTCCTGAACAGGCGCTGCTTGATTTCCAGGCGTGTTACTTGCAGGTGCTGCAAAACTTGGCTGCATCATCTGAGTTACAGGCGGATATGTGCTTACGTTTACTGGTGCTTGTACATATTCAGTCGGACCTGGCTTGCGTATTGTCAGTTTGGAACCTTCGTTTTCAATCTCAACCTCTTGAACAGAAGTTTCATCAATCAGCTTTATTAATTCTTTAATTTCATTTAATTTAAACATTAATTATAGTTCACTCCTTCGGCATACTGCCATCTTCACTCGGACAGTGATAACGTTATGTATTATATCACAATCATTAAAAATGGAAAGAGCCCGGAAATGTTGTCCCGGGGCTCTTCCCTAAAAGTGAGTACGCTGTTTATTCTTTTACGTACTGTACTCGAACTTTATCTTGTGTTACATCAAGCTCATTAATGACCATATCGACGATTGTAACCGCATCTTTCGCTTCCAGTTTTTCGCTGATCACAACCACTTTATATTGGTCATTATCCTCTTCTACAATCGCATTTGCGTATTGCTGAGAAAGCTGCTCTTCAATCCCGGTAATTTTCGAGTTTTTCTCTTCTAGTATACGCAATTGCTCTACAGCTTTTGCATTCTCTTCTGGTGTTTTACTGTTATCGCCTGCTGCTGCAAGCAGTTCACTTTCTATTCTGGAATTCTCAGCGGTACGCTCCCATTGGTAGTTTTCAAATATATTAGCTGCAGAAGCGGACGTATTTTGAGCTTCCATTTCTTTTAGTACTTCTTCATCTGTTTTTGCCCCATCCGTTTTTTCTGAGGATACTTCTTCTTCTACTACTGCCTCAGGTGCAACGGGAGCACCCGTCTCATCTGTTTGTTCGCCTGTTACCAGACCTTCTGTAACGACTTCGTTCATAACAAGTCCATCCAGCGGATTCGTTGCGGAAGCTTCCTGTGCATCACTAGGCGTGCCTTTGATTTGTTGTGTTTCTGCTACCTGGCTAGATGTCCCCGTATCTTCTGTGAACAGATAGTAAGCAGAAAGTACGACCATTAGACTCAGCATCGATACGAGCCATATCGTTTGTCTTTTGTTAGTCATTGTTTTATTCCTCCCAAATTGATTTAAGTTTATTAAATCTCCCACCTACAGGTGAGGAATGCATCTACTCTTGTTTCCTTGGAACAACCGATATTCGATAGGATTCAACGTTTAAACCTTTTTCGACAGCTTCTGTAATGAGATCTTTAACAATTTTATTCTCTGCCCCTTTTGCAACGACGAGTACTCCGCGGATTTGAGGTTTGATCTTCTTGGTAATGATGGGTGATTGGTCTCCTGAAATATCATAGGTTACAATTTCCCCATCTCTTGTGTACTGAGTTATACTGCGCTTCCCACCATTTGCGTCTGTTTCCTCCGTATTTTGCTGTGTATCCTGCCGGTTTCTCTCGACCACAATCTCCTCTGTAGAATCAATGGTAACCATAACATCCACTGTTCCAACGCCTACAATTTGTTCGAGTATCCCTTTGATTTTGGATTCAAATGCATGCTCGGTGGTATCAAAAGGGGTCATCTCACCTTCCGCAGCACCAAAAGCAGATTGTACACTATTGTCCAGCGGCGGCTCTCTCCCCACGTTTTCTGTATCGATCTCTTTCACATTAATGAAAGAACTAATGATGATAATAGCCACACCAATCAAGCCGACAATAATTAACCACCGAAAGGTTTGCGTTCGTTTCGTTGATCCTTCTTCAGAAGATCCTATCCATTTATTCAAACTGTTTCTCAGTTTCCCCATTTCAGCTGCTCCTTTCGGTTTAAGTAGTTTACAGTTCCCTGCTTCTTTCAGGTTTCAAAATAACAATATGTTTGGCATCGACCTTCCACTGTCCTTCAATCAAAGACGTGATCTGATCTGCTTCTGTTCCTGTCATAACAGAGACGGCTTCCTCTCCTGAATCATATGGCCTCTCTTCAGGTGCATTCTCTTCTTTCGCAAGATCAGATATTTGGACTGAAATGGGATTCTGATCCACAGGAGTAATTTCTATTGGTCCGTTTTCGGGACTCCTCGTTATCTGTCTATCTTCATTACTTTGTCCCATCGTGACTTTCACACTGGTAATTGAGGTTAGCTCCGCACTCTTCTCCGTTTTTTTCTCGGTTCCAAGGACAACGCTGACCGATTCAACCGGAAGCTCCGTTTCTCTTTCGATCTGCTCTTTGATTTGATCCGCTACTTCTTTAGCCGCCCATTCTTTTGCTTTTAGATCTTGTTGCTTGTGGAGCTTTTCCCCTTCGTCCAGGATGTCGTCCAGCGTCATCGCCTGTATCTGTGCCCCGTCTTTAGTCCAGTCCCTAAGCGCTTCTTTAAGTCTTGCATCGGGTTCACTGCTTAGCAGATTGATTAAGGGGGTGATTAATGTCAGCAGAATAAGTAAACTCAGTACAAGCTTGACATACCGCTCCATGGAGCGATTCGGAAGCAGCATATCCACAAAGGTAGCCAGTAAAACGACTAGTATTAGTTCTCGCAACCATCCGCTCAGCCATTCCACTGCATCCACCTCCGTGCTGTACGTTTTTACATCCTCTTCTTATTAGGACCTCTGACCGAAGGGTACCTGTGATTCGTCATTTTCCTCATTTTGATCACCTCAACATTACCGTCATATTTCCAGCTGTCAGCATGATCGTTATCGCAAGAAAGAACATAAGACTGACCGCTGCGAGCGCAGCGAAGACATAAATTAAACTCTTGCCAATTGCCTGCAGACATCCCACAATCGGTGTATCACCGAGGGGCTGCATTAAGGCTGCGGCGAGATTATATATAAAAGCGAGAGTCAGAATCTTTAGAGCTGGGAATGCACATAAGAATAAAATAATAATGACTCCCGCAAGTCCAATCGAATTTTTAACTAGCAGGGATGCTGTTATCACGGTATCGGTTGCATCTGCGAGAACTTTGCCGACGACGGGAACAAAATTGCCTGATACATACTTTGCTGCCCGAATCGTAACTCCATCTGTAACCGAACTTGTCGCCCCTTGAACAGAGATAACGCCTAGAAAAATCGTTAGAACGACTCCCAGTACACCAATTCCAATGAGTCTAAGCAGGTTCGCAAGCTGTGTCAGCTTGTACTTGTCCGTTAAAGAACTGACTAAATGCAGAACAGCTGAGAAAAACAAGAGCGGAAATACGATCTTATAGATCAGTACGCCGATCGTGTGAATCATGAATACGATGAGTGGATGTGTAACACTGACCGTTACGATGTTCCCCATAGATGCAAGTAAGGCAAACAGCAGAGGAATCATAGCGAGCATAAAATTAATCATCCGATCGATCGCTTCTTCCGCATAACCAATAGCGACACTGAAGCTGTTAATCGAAATTACGATAATCACCATATAACAAATGGCGTAAGCCACTTTACTGATCGTACTTTTCTCGAAGGCCGTTTGAAGTGTCTCTAAAATCATACTTAAGATGTTTAGCATAATGATCGTAACGAGCAGTTTTGCATTGAAGAGAACTTCATGTAACAAATACTGGCCTATGGCTCCAAACATGCTTTTGATGCTCAATGCTTCGCCGCCGGGCATCAGCATGTCCATAAATGAGGGCAGCTTGCCTTCAGGGAAAAATCCTCCGTATTCATCGATGAGGGACTGCCAATACCTTTCCACCTGCTCTGTCGGCAGTTGTTCAACTTGCTTATTTGCCCAGTCGGTTACAGGGGAGTCCGCAAAAACCTGGTTTGCAAGTGCAAAGAAAAAACACAACATCAGTGTGACAATCACGATCTGATTGCGGGATCCACTGGAATTTTTCATCACATCTTACTTCCTCCACCTCTTTATACCGGCAGCAGCTTCATCACTGTTTCGATAATAATACTGATAATGGGTACAGCCAGTACCAGAATCAGCACTTTGCCGGCAAGTTCAATTTTGGATGCAATGCTTTCTTGTCCCGCATCCCGTACAATTTGTGCGCCAAACTCTGCGATGTAGGCAATACCGATGATTTTCAGTATTGTTTTTAGATGGATCTCATCCATTCCGGAGGATTGGGCCATCCTCTCGAGTACCTGGAGCACAGCACCAATTTTGCCGATAACAAACATGAAGATTAGGATCCCTGCTGTTGTTGCAATCAAAAACGCAAAAAGCGGCTTTTGTTCTTTGACTATAAGAATCAGGATGGTCGCTATGAGTCCAAGTCCTACGATTTGAATGATTTCCATTTCTAATCACCTGTTTAGATAAGGCTCTATTTAATGAAAAAGGAAAATAGATTTAATCTCCTGGAGTAAATTGTCGAGCATTCGTATCACCATGAATAAGACCACCACAAAGCCAATTAACGTTACCCAGTGCGCCATATCTTCTTTTCCCATTTGCTTTAGTACCGTATGAATCATGGCGATGATAATGCCGATACCTGCGATTTGAAAAATCGCATTCACTTCTAAATTCATTTACTCTGGCACCTCACTATAAGATCAGAATGACGATCAGCGCCCCGACCAGTAGACCAAGACTGCGGCTCATCTTTTCATATTTCAGTTGATCCTCCCGAGCCGTGATTTCTTCATGATTTAATTGCTGGATGGCAAGCGTAATGTGTTTGTTTTGTTCCTCTCTGTCGCTTGTCCCGAGACTTAAACTCAGCTGAAGTATCACGTCTTTCTCTGGTTGTTTCATAGCCGTCTGGCTCCAGTATTTGTCTATCGCATAGTGAAAGCTTTCGTTTGCCGAATGCCCTTTAGGAGAGTTCATATGCTCTGCAGCCGCTATGAAAAGACGTCCAAGTGGTTTACTCGCTTGCAATCCTATCTTTTGAAGCGCATCGGCAAGCGGACTATAACTATAATTAATTTCCGTCAGCAGACGCTGGAAGATAAGAACAAGCTCTCTAATCTGCTTGGGTCTGGAAGCAAAAAGATTGGCTTGATACATGCCTAGAAAAGTTCCTGAAAGCAGGATCATCAGAGCACCTATCAGTTTAAGCATGAGCACCACCTGCGTTCGTAATGCCTTGCTGCTGTAAGGTTCTGTTTTTACTATCTGCCAGTTTGTACGTCACTTTTTTACCGAAGCGATCAATCATAACGTACAGCTGAAACAATTCTTCCTGAATTAGATCCTTAATGAATGGACGTTTGCTCAGGTCAGCCATGTCCCTTGCATGTGCGCTCGCAATGACGGAAATACCGGCATTCAGTGCCTCTTTTATTGCTTCTGCATCTTCTTCCCTGCCGATCTCATCTACAATCAGTACTTCGGGTGACATGGATCTCAGCAGCATCATCATCCCTTCGGCTTTCGGACAAGCATCCATCACGTCTGTTCTTGGTCCAACATCGAAGGTAGGAACGCCTTTATAACTACCCGCAATTTCGGAACGCTCGTCCACAATACTCACTTTATAACTCCTTCTTTTCTCGCTTCCATGACTGATTTGTCTGGCTATATCTCGAAGCAGTGTCGTTTTCCCTTGCTGGGGAGAAGAAACGATGAGTGTATGTTTGATTCGAGAAGTTCGGTAGTCTACAAGATGTGGAATAATCTGATCCGCTGCACCGTTAATCTCCTTGGCTATCCGAACATTAAATCCACTGATATCTCTTAAATGTTCTACTCTCCCGTTTTTAAGTACCGTTCTTCCAGCCAGTCCAATTCGGTGACCGCCTGGAATCGTAATGAAACCTTTGCGAAGTTCTTCTTCCATGGTGTACAGCGAATGATTACTGATGACTTCTAGAAATCGGTGAGTATCCTCCCTAGATGGACAATATGCTTCTGACTGTATTTTTGAGGGCTTAGAAAGCCGGGTTACAAAATAGTGCTCCCCATTTGTGTTAATTTCGAGAGGCCTTCCCTCACGAATTCGAACTTCCTCTAATGATTCTAGAAGCGGTCTAGGAAGATGCATCAGCAGTATTTTTAGCGACTCAGGAAACAACTCAAGCCATTTCATGATCCGGCACCCCCATTCCCTAGATGATCAGGGCTTTTTCCAAGGCCCTTTCCGGGGGCCCGTTTTTGTTGGTCATACCCCATATTTATGCCTGTACACGTTTTTTATGACGGGAATCTATCATTTTTTTAAAATACCAATTAAGAGACAAGTAACTCCCATAAATACCCACACCAATTTACCAAATGAAAGCTTGTCTGCCATCCCTACCAGTCCAATGGTTGTCGTTAGAATAAGGATCATCGGACCAACAAAAGCAAGGGCGGAATTCACAGCAAGAGCTTTCTCGACCTGATTAAATCTCAGCATAAGCAAGGCGGCAATCAATTCAGCTGATCCTGAAAAGATACGTAAAATAGCCATCGACAATACATATTTATCCAATGTAGCGTTCCTCCCTGAAGCAAGTTGTCTTAGAACATATGCCAAAACTAGTCTATTTATATCCACAGAAAAAAAGAGGTAGGCACCTGCCCTTCTCCTGCTGCATATAGTAAGAATAGATAGGCTGGATGATGTAGAGAAACAGTGCAAAAACAAGTTAGGGAGGTACACCTATGCGTATCGATGTTGTTGCCAGTGCCAGTGAAATACGCACAGAAGATGTGATTCACCGCAGCGCAGTGGTTATCGATGTATTTCGAACAACGAGTACCATTGTTACTGCACTAGCACAAGGGGCAATCTGCATTACGCCCGTAGAAACGGTACCACAAGCCAAACAACTTGGACTTGAGGGTATGTTTCTAGGCGGTGAACGATTCTGTAAAAAAATAGCTGGATTTGATGCGGGGAACTCACCTTTGGAATATACAAAAGAATTAGTAGAAGGAAAAAAAGGAATTATGACCACCACCAGCGGTACTAGAGCTTTAATTAAAGCAGGGAAAGCTTCCTATATATTCACAGCAGCCTTTTTGAACGCAAAAGCTTGTGCAGAAGTGCTAACAGAGGTTGATCTGGATATCGCTATTCTATGTGCGGGTCAACAGGACAGGTTAACTATGGAGGATTCACTTTGCGCTGGAATGCTCATTAATTATATAAAACAAGCAGCAGTGCAGCCTGTACGCCTTAATGATCTAGGGTTGGTTGTCCATCATGCCTATCTTGGCTGCGAGGCAGACCTTCGAAATAAGCTGAAAGAAAGCAGTGAGGCGAAGAGATTAACTAAGCACGGACATGAAAAAGATGTGGATTATTGTTTAACGGAGAATGCTTTTACACTTGTTCCTGTTATGGAAGACCACCTTTTAGTCCCTTGGAAGCCAAAAGAGAAGAAAGAATAAAAAAGAGACTTACACGTTATTCATCGTGTAAGTCTCTTTTTGCGCTGTACTACCATCATTATCTTCGATCTTGTGGTCCGCCTACAAAAGCTTGAACTTCTGCATCGAGGTTATAAGCTGTATGCAGTGCACGGATTACTTCATTCAGTTTTGTACCTTCCACTACACAGGAAACTTTAATCTCAGATGTACTTACCATTTTGATATTGACACCTTGGCTTGAAATGACTTCAAACATTTGAGCAGCAACCCCGGGATGGCTGACCATACCTGCCCCAACAATTGATATTTTCACAAGCCCATCCTCTGATGTAATTTCACGAAATGGTAGAATGCTTTCCATTCCTTGAATCACATCAATAGCACGCTCTCGATCATCTAGAGTAACAGTAAAGGAGAAGTCAGCTTTGCCATCACTAATACCGCTTTGTACGATAATATCAACATCGATTTGTTCTTTTGCTAACGCGCCAAACATACCTGCAAGCACGCCTGGAATATCTTCAACTCCCAAAATACTGATACGCGCTACATTTTTATCGTAGGCAATACCGCTTACCACTACGCCTTGTTCCAATGCTGCTTCCTCCTTCACTACCGTTCCTTCATTATAAGTAAAGCTGGATCGAACCACTAAAGGTACTTTCGAATGTTTCGCATATTCAACTGCACGCGGGTGCAATACAGCTGTACCCAAGTGAGCAAGCTCCAGCATCTCATCATACGAGATTTCACTCAATTTTCGAGCAACCTTGACGATTCGCGGGTCAGTAGAATAAACCCCGTCAACATCTGTATATATTTCGCAAGCGTCGGCTTTGATCGCAGCTGCAAGTGCAACTGCTGTCGTATCCGATCCACCGCGTCCGAGTGTCGTAATTTCTCCTTCTTCGGATATACCTTGGAATCCGGCAACGATGACAATCTTGCCTTCTTTCAAGGATCGTAGTACTCGTTCTGGCTGTATATCCGTTATTCGTGCTTTTCCATGAACCGGTTCAGTCCGGAATCCCGCTTGCCATCCTGTATAGGAGACGGTCTCTCGTCCTAAGCTTTGGATGGCCATTGATAATAAAGCAATTGAAATTTGCTCCCCCGTTGTGAGCAGCATATCCATTTCCCGTGCAGGAAGCTTATCATTTAATATTTTTGCCTGGTCAATGAGTTCGTCTGTTGTATCCCCCATAGCGGAGACGACAACGACACATTGATGTCCTTCATCTTGTTTCTGGGCTACGCGTCTTGCTACTCGCTGCATTCGTTCCGTATCACCTACGGAACTTCCTCCGAATTTCATTACAAACAAAGACAAACCAATCTCACTCCCTACCCTTACAAGTATAAAACATCATTATATAGGCGATAAGCTGGATTACGCTTACCTTACTTTTAAACAGTATAATACGAAATTTGGAAACTGGTAACCCTTTTTTACTGTAAATCATTGAAGAAGTCTTTATAACCTCCTCTTTTCTCCTCAAAATACAACAAAGTCCCCTGCTGATTAGCAGAGGACTTTGTAAAAGAGCGTATCTCTCGTAGATAGAACGTTATCTTATTATGCGCGAGAGCTGTATTTACCTTCGCGAGTATCAATGATCAGAACATCGCCTTCATTAATAAACAAAGGTACTTGAACATTCAGACCTGTTTCTACTTTTGCATTTTTAGTAGCACCTGTTGCCGTGTTACCTTTGATACCTGGCTCTGTCTCAATAACTTTGAGTTCTACAGAGTTCGGCAAGTTAATTCCAAGAATTTCACCTTTGTAGCTGATGATGTTTACATTCATGTTTTCTTTAAGGAAGTTCAGTTCCCATTCCAGTTGATCACTAGTAAGTGTGAACTGATCGTAAGTTTCGTTATCCATGAACGTATGCTCATCTCCACTTGCATACAAATAAGAAACACCACGGTTGTCAATTTGTGCACGGCCGATGGTTTCACCAGCGCGGAATGTTTTTTCTACTGTGTTACCATTACGAAGGTTTTTAAGTTTAGAACGAACAAATGCCGCTCCTTTACCTGGCTTAACGTGTTGGAAATCAAGAACTGTAAAAATATCACCGTCAACCTCAACGGTCAAACCTGTTTTAAAATCGTTAACTGAGATCACTAAAAAACCCCTCCTAATTATAATTACAATGTTATTAATTCTTTCTTAGAGTGCGTTAAAATCGAGATTCCAGATTCAGTCAGTACGACATCATCTTCAATCCGAACGCCTCCGATGTCAGCAAGATAAATCCCTGGCTCAACGGTAACAACCATTCCTGGTTCGAGAATATCATCACTATGTTTGGATAAACGAGGGGACTCATGAACTTCCATCCCAAGGCCATGCCCTGTACTGTGTCCGAAGTAGTCGCCATATCCATATTTCGTAATTATGTCTCGTGCTAGCGCATCTGCTTCCCGACCTGTCATACCCGGCTTAATATGCTCCAAAGTATGTAATTGAGCTTCCAGCACAATATCGTAAATCTCAAGCAATTTGGCTGCCGGTGTACCGACTGCAATGGTTCGGGTCAGATCTGAACAATACCCATCTAATAGTGCACCAAAATCAAAAGTAATAAAGTCGCCTTTCTCAATTACCTTATTGCTGGCAACGCCGTGGGGCATGGCTGAACGGATCCCGGAAGCTACAATCGTATCAAAGGAAGAAGATGTTGCGCCATGCTTGCGCATAAAGAATTCAAGTTCAAGGTCTGCTTCGCGTTCTGTCATACCAGGTTTTACGACTGTCAGGATATGAGCAAAAGCAGCATCCGCCAAATCTGCAGCACGCTGCATAATCGCAATCTCGTTCTCATCTTTATATAACCGAAGTTTTTCAACAAGTCCGCTCACCGGAACCAGTTTCACTGGTTTCAGTTGATCTGTGTACGCCTCATACGTTGCGAACGTGATCAAATCCTTCTCAAATCCCAGAGACTGAATTCCTTCTTCAATCAGTAATTCCTTTACTGTTTCCATCGGTTTCGCAGCGTGTTCAAGAACAGTAAATGCTTTTGCTTGCTGCGGAGCCTGTGTCATATAACGGAAATCAGTAAGCAAATACGCTTTTTGGAGCGTTACGAGTACATAACCTGCTGAACCAGTGAAGCCGGTAATATACCGTCTGTTAATCGGGCTCGTCACCAAAATGGCTTCAAGTCCCTGTTCTTTCATAGCCTTACGTAGTTTCATCACGCGGTTGTTCTCCATGATTATACCTTCTTTCTTCGCCTTCAAGCCAGTTCCTTATCTCTCTCTATGAATCTCCAGATCGTTATATCATGGCCTGAAGATCAGATGTAAAGCTGTAGACTGAATCCAGCAAATTGACTGGTTTCTGGTGCCAACACTAACGTGCGTAAAAAACGATAGTACGTTCATGAAAGTCTGCAGTACGTGTAGCTCACAAACCGAAATAAAGCTTTATCCTTGTGTACTACCTTCCCTGCCGATAACCATTTGCTATTTTAACACAATGAGCAAGGGATTGAGAAGTTTTTTTGATTGCAGCCTTATGCCATTTCTGGCTCTCGTTTCCTTTCGTTGGTATACTCGACGGCTATAGAATAACCGATAAATAATCCCCATAATAAAAACAAACAGAATTCTGCGTAAATCGTGTCCCAGGTCACTTCTGTAATTGGCTTTACCATACCGAGGTTTGGACCCGGCCAGATGAAAATAAGAAACCACCATACGATACCGTATAGTAATCCAGGAAGTGGTCCTCTAAGTTTACGCAAAATGAGGATGTACAGTAAGGTGGCAAGGATCGAAAATCCGATAAAAAACACCCATCCCAGCCATTGTCCCGGTAGTGAATAAATAAAAGAGTGTTTGAAAAAAGGTTCTGCTATAAATCCGGTTGGAATCACCGTAAAATGAAAAATATAAAAAACCCACTGAATTCCTCCCCAAAATAATCCGGCAAAAAATCCAATTTCCAAACCGAAAAGCAGCGGATTGGTTCGTTTTGTTCTTTTCTGCTGATGGTTCACCCTAAGATCGTCTCCTTATTAATAATATCGTCATGTAAATTCATCCTATAGCATGTAGTATGTGCAAATTCCAAATCGTTACTCAAAACTAGAAATTGCTGGCTAAAAAAGATACAATAGAGGTAATGAAGAGAATAGGAAGGTGAAACTTTTGCCTCAAGAATCAAAACCAGTAGCTTACGGCGGCCAAGCAGTCATAGAAGGCGTAATGTTTGGCGGGAAGCATGTAAATGTTACAGCAGTAAGACGAAAAAACCAGGAAATCGCTTTTTTAGAAGTCCCGAAACAAGATAAATCCTGGGTTAAAAAACTAAGAAAAATCCCTTTTTTACGCGGGATTGTTAGTCTAATTGACTCGAGTGCCAAAGGAACCAAACATCTTAACTTTTCTGCTGATGCTTACGCAGATGACGAGTTAACAGAAGAAGAACGACAAGAACAGAAAGATAACGAAAATACCGGATGGAGCCTGTCCATGGTCATTGGAGTAGCGGCTGTCGGCGTACTGTCTTTTGTATTTGGCAAGGTTGTTCTCACCGCTGTGCCTGTATTTATTGAAGATTTTCTATTTGGTAACACGGGGTTGAGTAAATTTAGTCACACCTTTATTGAAGGTATTATTAAAATATTGCTAGTATTTTTATACTTGTATGTCATATCGCTTACACCGACGATTAAGAGACTGTTCCAATATCATGGAGCAGAGCATAAAGTAATCAGTGCTTATGAAGCAGGGGTAGAGCTTACGCCTGCAAATGTACAAAAGTTCAGCCGTCTTCACTATCGTTGCGGCAGTAGTTTTCTTGTTCTGAGTGTTATTGTTGGGGTACTGGTCTATTCTTTATTCTCCATCCCTTTCCCATATGATAATGTGTGGGAACGTGTAGGTCAGCGTCTGATTCTCTTACCGGTCGTGCTAGGGCTGTCTTTCGAAGTTCTGAAATTCACGAATGCAGTTCGTGATATTCCTGTCCTCCGTTATCTGGGATACCCTGGTCTATGGCTTCAACTGCTAACTACAAAAGAACCAACAGATGATCAGGTGGAAGTGTCTATTGCCTCCTTCAATCGGATGCGTGAACTCGATGCAGAACTTGAAAATGCTACTGTAAACGTATCTTATGCAAGCGGAAATCTGGATCCTGTGAAAGGATGAGGGTGGAAGATGTTAAAACACGGTGTTATTTTCTTTTCAGTCATGGCTTTAGCCATTTTTCAGTTCATTGTATTTGCAGCGAGCGGCGCTTGGAATCAACTCATATTTCCTATCATTCTAGTCGGTTTGATGTTGTGGTTTTATCTGAAGCCACCGGCTGGTTATGCTAACAGCAGGAAGAAACACCCGAAAGTCAAACCGTCAGCAGCAACCATGGCAAAGCTTGGTCAATCCAAAAATGGAGTAAAATCAACAACAACTAAAAAAAGAAAAGATTATCCTTTCCACGTAATCGAAGGAAATAAAAGAGATAAAGATGATCCCGATCTTCCTAAATATCATTAAAGATCACAAAAGAACCCCGCAGACTTAAGTTCTGCGGGGCTCTTTTGTATCCTTTTTAATTGTAATTCTCAGGAGTAAAGTCTGATCCGTTTCAATTTGCTATTTGGTATAGTATGAGGTTAATGATTGAATTAATCCAAGCGGATTTTTGGTGAGATACTGACTACTGAAAAATATAGATCCTGTGATATCTTCATATTGTTCATTGTATTTCAGCTGACTCATAATCTCTTGTGATGTCTGCCAGCCAACTTCTGCAGTTCCGAGCTTATAAGGAGAATGACCGATAATAAGGTCCACGTTTGTTCCCTTCACTTCATTAGCCCACCAGTCTACCAGCACATCATATCTTGCAGCGGTAAATGACATACTCCAATAGATCTGCGGAGCCACATAATCGACCCAGCCTTCTTTTATCCATGTTCTAACATCAGCATACATATCGTCATATGCTGTTACACCCGCTTTCGTGTTAGACCCTGTAGGATCTTTCGCTATGTTTCTCCATACACCAAAAGGACTGATACCATACTCTGCTGACGGCTTAGACTGTTTCACGCTTTGTCCTAAACTTTGAACAAAACGATTGATGTTATCTCTTCTCCAGTCATCTATATTCTTGAATTTGCCGGCGTTATATTGCTTGTAAGCAGCATTGTCATTAAACGTCGTGTTTGATGGGTAGAAGTAATCATCAAGATGAACTCCATCAATGTCGTAGTTATTTACCACTTCCATAATTGTATCAACAATATGTTGTCTTGCCTCAGGGATACCTGGGTTAATATACATTTGGTTTTTAGCGGTTACGATCCATTCCGGGTGCTGTTTTATGACATGGTTTGCTGCTAGTGTACTTGTATTCGTTGTGGTATTTGCACGAAAAGGATTAAACCAAGCATGGAATTCCATTCCCCGTTTATGTACTTCCTCAACCATGAACGCAACGGGATCATATCCTGGATCCAGCCCTTGTGTCCCGGTCAGTACTTTATTCCATGGAACCAGAGTCGATGGATATATAGCATCAGAAGCTCCGCGAAGCTGAACATATACGCTGTTAATCCCCATAGACTCAAGAGAATCTAACTCTTTGATAAAATCTTGCTTTTGTTTTGCGATATTTTTAGTAGAGCCTGATTTAGGCCAATCTCCATTAATCGTAGATATCCAGGCCCCTCTTATTTCCGAACTTGGTTCACCTGGCACACTTGGAATCTCAGGGTCCGCAGGCCATAAATTTGTTGTGGTCAGTTTAATCGTTTTAGCTGATTGATTCCAAGTCACTTGTAGGCCTAGATGCTCGCTTACAAACCGTAAAGGAACCATAACTCGGCCTCTAATAATTTCAACCGATGTTGTTAAATTTACGGACTTCCCATCAACAATCCCGGTTGTCTTTCCATTCGTTAAGGAAATAGAAGTATACAGCCCTTGAATGTTTACCGTTCTCGTAGCCTGATTCCATTTAGTTGAAGCGCCGATTCCCTCACTGATCACTCGAAGTGGAACCATCGTTACATTATCTTTTGGTTTCAAATAAGGGGCTACATCCGTCTTAAGCTGACTTCCATCCAAATAAATCATAATTTCACTCGAACTTGCCGCCGATATATTCGGGGCTCCTTGCAGTACAAGTAATACAACCAGTAACAAAGCAAGGCACTCTTTAACTTTCCTCATAAAACGTTGTCCTCCAAGCATATAAATTTAGAAAAATAACCCATTTGTTATAGTTATAGACGTTTTTATATGCTGAAAGTTGCGACTGAATGTAAAAACACCATCCTATGAAACTAGAATGGTGTTTTTTCTTTAAGATTCGTTTGTTAGTTCCTTATGGACGTTTCGAAGATCCTGCAGCCTTGCATCATCACGGCGGAAGTACTCCACGAGAGTCTCAATACAAGTTATGGAATCCCAACTAAGGTGATGCTCAATCCCTTCCACGTCTCTGTATATATTCTCGTCCTGTACCCCGATAATGGTCAAAAACTCTTCAAGCAGCTCATGGCGATCCATCAGTCTTTTTCCGATTTTTTTACCTTTTGGAGTAAGGATAAGGCCTCGATACTTCTCATAGATTAAATACTCGTCTTTATCCAGCTTCTGTATCATTTTCGTTACTGAGGATGGATGTACTTCGAGTCCTTCCGCAATATCGGATACACGCGCATACCCTTTTTCATCGATTAACTTATAAATTCGCTCCAAATAATCTTCCATACTGGGCGTTGGCATGTGCCTAACCTCATTTCATTAATGAACTAGCGTCCTTGCGGCCGAGTAAGTTTGCTCTTGTTATGATACATGTTATTCAATAGGATTTGCAAGTCCTGAAGGGCATAGCATCCCGTTTAATACGTAATGTTTCCATGCTTAAGAATACAGTTATCAAGGCAAAATACATAGTGAATTACAATGTGAGAGGAGCTTTTTCATGCCGACTCAAGTCTTAGAAAGACCTGAACGCAAAGTTAGGCCCACTAAAGCTTTTGTCCCTGATCTTGTTTATTTTGAACCAAGTTCCCTCGACTATCCAAAAGGACAGCGCATTCTGGAATGGGTAAAAGAAAAAAACATCGAATATCATATGACGACTTCCCATAACCGAATTACGAATTTGCCTGGAGAAACGGACTTGGAGAAGTATCGGATCGCCAAGCGAACACTCGTAGTCGGAATTCGCAGAACCTTAAAGTTTGATCAATCCAAGCCATCAGCTGAATATGCAATCCCCATCTCTACTGGCTGTATGGGCCATTGTCATTATTGTTACTTACAAACAACACTCGGGGCAAAACCCTATGTTCGCGTATATGTGAATACGGATGATATTCTTCTAGCAGCAAAAGACTATATTGAAGAACGTAAACCCGAGATTACTCGGTTTGAAGCTGCCTGTACTTCAGATCCGGTAGGTCTAGAGCATATTACTGGGAACCTAGCTGACCTGATTACCTTTATGGCTGACGAAGAGTTCGGCAGATTACGATTTGTAACCAAATACCACCATGTAGAACCTCTGCTTTCCTTGAAGCATGGTGGAAATACTCGCATTCGATTTAGCGTTAATGCAGATTATGTCATTAAAAATTTTGAACCTGCTACCTCTCGTTTTGAGGAGAGAATTGAAGCAGCCGGAAAAATTGCTCATGCGGGATATCCATTAGGGTTTATTATCGCTCCTATTATATGGCATGAGGGATGGGAAGAAGGATACGGCGATCTTTTAAAACGATTAGCGAACACCCTGCCTAAAGATGCTACCAAAGATTTAACTTTTGAAATGATCCAGCATCGTTTCACAAAGACAGCTAAAAATCTAATTGAACAACGTTATCCAAAATCTAAGCTGGAGATGGATATTGCTAAACGAGAGACCAAATGGGGCAAATATGGGCAATATAAATATGTGTATCCAAAAAACCAACAACAAGCCTTACGCGAATTTATTACGGAACGAATTTTTGAATATTTCCCTGAATCAAAAATTGAGTATTTCACGTAAGTACTTTTCACTTATATATAATAAAAAGGTGCTTTCCTATACTCCGTCAAAGCTGACAGCTATAGGGAAGCACCTCTCTAAATTTAAACGAATTCAATTCTAAATGATCATCCAATCGGGAGTAATTCGCTGCAGCCAAATCGTAATCTGGGTCATTCGATCAGTAAAGAGTAAAATTCCCATCAAGATCATGATACTGCCTCCGACTTTCATTAAAATCCCAGAGTATTTCGTAATCCATCTTGTTGTACCTACAAAGAAAGCAAGCACGAAAAATGGGACTGCAAATCCTGCCGTGTAACCTGTAATGAGACCAATCCAGGCGCCTGGCTCCGTTGCTGCCATAGCGATAATTGCGGTGAGTATAGGTCCGATGCAAGGAGACCATCCGGCAGAGAACCCAATACCAAAAATAAAAGATCCGAGATATCCCGCCGGTTTCCACTTCATCTCCATCTTACGTTCCTTCATCAGAAACTGAGGCTGAAAAAGCCCAATTAACATCAGTCCCATGACGATGATGAGTACAGCCGATAACATTCGAATCAAATCTTTATACTCATGAAAAAACTCTCCAAACACTCCTGCTCCAAACCCCAAAGTATAGAACACAACGGAAAAACCAAGGATAAAAGCAAGCGTGTGACTTAAGGTTCGTAAACGTATTTCTCTCTTATTTTGCTCATTCTTCAGCTGCTGTACAGACAAACCGGTTATGTATGACAAATACGAAGGATACAGCGGCAAGCTGCAAGGGGACAGAAACGAAGCAATACCTGCCCCAAAAGCAAGCCATACGTTTACATCAGGCATTGAAGGAACGCCTCCTCATGAGTTAGGGATTCGAACAGGTAAGTCTTAAGCCCGAACCCCTTTTTTCCCAAGCATAATGACAATAAGCAATCCAATCAGCAATAATACAATGGTTGCTCCTGGTGCCAGATTCCATATCCCTGCGATCACAAGCCCTGCTATTACAGCAATCTCCGAGATGATAACAGATAAAATAATGGATGCCCGAAAGCTTTTTGCTAGGAGTAAACTAATCGCTACCGGAATCGTTAATAAAGCAGATACGAGCAGCGCCCCAACAATTTTAATGGCGGTACTGATAACCAGAGCCGTCATAATGGTAAGCAGCATATTTAGAATTTTCACAGGAAGGCCGGTAACGGCTGCTGCATCCTCTTCAAAACTGAGCAAAAAGAATTCCTTGTGAAATAAAGCAACCACCAAGATGACTATCGCAGTAACAACACCAACAACCATAAGATCCGTACGATCAAGTGTGTAAATGCTGCCGAATAAATAACTCATCACATCCGCGTTATAACCCCTGCCTAATGTGAAAAACAAGGAAGCCAGTGCTACCCCGCCTGACATTATAATCGCAATGGATAATTCCGCATAACTTTTATAAGCTTTTCGCAATTTCTCAATTCCAAACGATGCAATTACAGCAAAGACAAGCCCTGCCGCAATCGGATACACCCCGATCAGGAAACCAAAAGCCACACCTGCGATCGTAACGTGAGACAATGTATCCCCAATCATGGAGAGTCTACGTAGTACTAAGAACAAACCAATCAGCGGTGCGGTGACTCCGATAAGAATCCCCCCGACTAATGCCCGCTGAAAAAAATCACTCGTTAAAATTTCCAATCTTCACGACTCCTTTGACCCCTATAACACCGAATGTTGCAAATCTGTCTGAACACAGTTCTCCAGATCATGGGAATGACGAACATAGAAATTAATTTTACCGTTCACCTGCTGAGGTTCGTTTCCAAGGTATCCTTTGATCATCTCAATATCATGCGATACCATCAGGAATGTCATATGATGATGTTTATGCATGTGAGTAATCAGTTCAAAGAAACTTGCCTGTGTCTCAGCATCAATTCCTACCGTAGGTTCATCTAAAATCAGCAGGTCAGGGTGATTGATCAGTGCCCGGGCCAAAAATGCACGCTGCTGCTGACCTCCGGATAGCTGTCCTATTCTTTTATCCGCCAAATCCTGGATCCGCATCACTTCGAGAGCATCATCACATTGCTGCTTATGCTTTTTCGTCATTTTACGGAAAATATGTTTGTTATTATAAAGCCCGGAAAGCACAACTTCCCGAACGGTTGCTGGAAAGAGAGGATTAAAAGCGTTCTTCTGCGGTACATATCCGATCCGTTCCCAGTCCTTAAATTTAGCGATGGGTTGACCGAATAAACGAATCTCGCCATCGCCTGGAGGTAACAATCCGACCAGCATGCGCATGAGCGTCGTTTTTCCCGCTCCGTTTGATCCAATAACGCCAACAAAATCTCTTTCCTTCACCGTAAGGTTCAGATTTTCGATGACCTGCTGCTCACCGTATGAAAAACAGAGATTCTTTATTTCAAGAACCGGATCATGACATAAATTAGTAGCTTTTTGCATGGTCTTCCTTCCTTCTTCTTAAGCTAACCTTGATAAAGTTATCAAGTATGATCACATTCTATTGTAAAGCTGTTACGAGATTTTGCAAATTTTTCTCCATCAGCGTGAAATAGTTATCTCCATTCTGCAATTGTTCTTCGGTAAGCCCTTCTACCGGGTTAAGAACCATCGTTTCTACGCCTGCCTCAGATGCAAGAGTTTTTGCCAATTTATCAGAGACTAACTCTTCAAAGAAAATATAGCGGATTCCTTCTTCTTTAACCAGATTAGCAAGTTTCACAATATCTTGTCCTGTTGGTTCTGCATCAGGGGAAAGTCCCATAATTGAATGTTGTGTGAGTCCATAGTCACGTGCTAAATATCCAAATGCCTGATGAGAAACAACAATTTCTTTTTGAGATACGTTAGAAAGTTGTTCTGTAAACTTCGTATCCAGATCTTCTAGTTGTTGTTTAAGTTCACTATATCTCTCTTCGTAACCTGCCTTATGTTCTGGGTCGGCTTCGACAAGACTGTTCTTAATGTTCTCTGCCATAACAAGCGCTGATTTTGGACTTACCCATGTATGAGGATCAATAGAACCATGATTATGCCCATCGTCTTCGTGATCATGTGCATGATCATCATGCGCTTCACCTTCATGTGTATGGTCTTCCTCTTCCGAATCAATCAGATTAATACCTGCACTTACTTCCACTGCTTTCACATCGGAGTCTTTATCTAGACCTTTCAGAAAATTTGGAACCCATGCTTCAAGCCCTGCACCATTATATAAGAACAAACCAGCTTTGGATGTATTCACAATATCTTGACTTCGTGGTGTCCAGTCATGCGGTTCAACACCCGTTGGCAGCAGATTAATCACATTAACATCATCTCCGCCAATCGCCTTCGTAAACTCATAAATCGGATAAAAACTAGTCACTACATTAAAATGGTCCTCCGAAATTTTCCCTTGAGAAGAACTACCCGAATTGCTTCCGCATGCGGATACAATCAACATCATGATACTGCATAAGGCAACCGTCATAAAAAACCGTGACCTTTTTTCTGAATTCGTAAGCCTGTTTTTCATTTCATCCACTCCATATTTACATTGTTTTATTCTATGTTTAATCGTAATCGTAACGATTACTACTAAATAGTAGTATAGGTATCCGCCTATTGGTTGTCAATACTTTTCAAATGGAAAAAAGCGCCCCCGAAAGGACGCCTCATCCGCATATCGTATTCTGAAATGACAAAAGCCCTTCATCCTACGAGTATGCTCTTTTTCATTTATTATATAAGTCTGTATAAAAAGCTTACTTCACAATAGCCCCGTTCGGCATATTTTCTGGAACGGTAGCAAGGGTCAGCTGATCCCCATGAGACGCAGCCAAAATCATCCCTTGGGATAATTCACCCCGAAGTTTAACTGGTTTTAGATTTGTTACACAGATTACTTTACGGCCGACCATTTCCTCAGGAGTATAGAATTTAGCAATACCAGATACAACCTGGCGTTGTTCGTAACCAAGATCAAGCTGCAGTTTCAGCAGTTTATCCGCTTTTTTCACCGGCTCGCAAGCAATTACTTGTGCCACACGAAGTTCCACTTTAGCAAAATCTTCAATTCCGATCTCAGGTAAGCCTTCAGGAGCAGGGACTTCTTTGGCTTCGGTTTCTTTCGCAGCTTCTGGTTGGGATCCACCTGTCATCGCATTCGCGATATACGCTACTTCCTGCTCTACATCCAGTCTAGGGAAGATCGGCTCTCCTTTACGAAGCTCATTACCTTCCGGGATAAGCCCTGCTTGTTTTGTGCTGTCCCAAGCAGTCAGTTCGCCCTCTTCGATATTGAGCTGATCCCAAATTTTACGCGGTGCTTGCGTTAAGAACGGCTGCAGTAAAATGGACGCTACACGAAGGGATTCCACAAGGTGAGCCATAACGGAAGCCAGTTCCTCTCTTTTCGCTTCATCTTTCGCCAGAACCCAAGGCTGAGTCTCATCAATATATTTATTGCAGCGGCTAATAAATTGACCAATAGAAGTAAGTGCTATAGAGAATTCTAAATTCTCCATCGCTTCTTCTACTTTTTGTACCGTCGTAAGTGCCAATTCTTCCAATGTTGCATCAAATGGCGTCACTCCTGAGCGGTATGCCGGTGTTTTTCCATCAAAATATTTATGAACCATCGCTACAGTTCGGTTCAATAGGTTACCTAGATCGTTCGCCAAATCGGAATTCACACGTTCTACAAAACTTTCAGGCGTGAAGGTACCATCTGAACCAAATGGAACTTCGCGAAGCAGATAGTAACGCAAGGAATCCAGACCATAACGATCAATTAAAGTAACGGGATCTACTACGTTCCCTTTGGATTTGGACATTTTACCGTCTTTCATAAGCAGCCAGCCATGTGCAAATACTTTCTTCGGCAGTGGAAGATCCAGAGCCATCAGCATAATCGGCCAATAAATCGTATGGAAACGTACAATCTCTTTACTCATGAGATGAACATCAGCTGGCCAGAATTTATCATATAGTGTTGTATCATCGGTACCATATCCGAGTGCAGTAATATAGTTAAGCAGCGCATCAATCCACACATAAATTACGTGTTTAGGATCGCTCTTCACTTTTACTCCCCAATCGTAACTTGTACGAGAGACGGCCAGATCTTCAAGTCCTGGTTTGATAAAGTTGTTTATCATCTCATTTTTACGAGACTTCGGCTGAATAAATTCTGGATTTTGTTCGTAAAACGCTAAAAGACGATCTGCATATTTACTCATTTTGAAGAAATAACATTCTTCTTTTACAAGTTCTACAGGATGTCCGCTATCTGGGCTTTTTCCCCCAATGATATTACCTTGGTCATCTTTGACTGTATCCACAAGCTGGGTTTCTGTGTAGTACGTTTCATCAGGAATACTGTACCATCCTTCATATTCCCCTTTATAAATATCACCTTGCGCTACCAAACGTTCAAATATATCTTGAACAACCTTTGTATGTCTTTTTTCACTTGTACGGATAAAGTCATCGTTAGAAATATCGAGTTTCTTCCATAGATCCTGGATACCTGCAACAATTTCGTCTACGAATTCGATCGGCGTTTTACCCGCTGCTTGCGCTTTTTGTTCAATTTTCTGTCCGTGTTCATCCGTACCTGTTAAATAACGAACATCGTAACCTCTTAATCTTTTGTATCTTGAAATCGCATCTCCTGCTACCGTTGTGTAAGCATGCCCAATATGCAGTTTGTCACTTGGGTAGTAGATTGGTGTTGTGATGTAAAATGTTTTCTTCTCTGTCATTATTATACCTCCTGTAAAATAATTGGTGCCCTGTCATTCTGCAAAAAATACCAGAAGACAATACAAAAAGACCCTCATCCCCTATGGGACGAGAGTCTATTATTCTCACGTGGTACCACCCAAATTCCCTGGATCCTCACGGATCACAGGCTCAACCGGTTATGTTGTGTCATCAACCGGACCCATTAACGCTGGAACACGCCACTCCCTTACCTCTTCCTTTGTATATAGAAGACGGCTCGAAAGTGGTTCCTCCAGGACCATTTTCCAGTGATCTACAGACCGGTTTGCAGCTTCCCCGGCTCTCTGTACTGCAGATGTTAACTGTACTTATCCCTTCATAAGAAACATATGAATTTATCAAAATAATACTAAACGAACGCAATCCATGTCAAGGTTATCACATGACTATAAGCCTATGATGTGGAAGAATTCTAACTTCCTTTTTTGGGTGGAACCAAATCCACGCCCCCTGGATGAAAGGGATGACATTTCATAATCCGTTTAGCGGAAAGCAATGAACCTTTTACCGCACCATGCACTTCGATCGCTTCTAGTGCATAAGCCGAACAAGTCGGATAAAACCGACAGCTTGGAGGTTTCAGCGGCGATATAAATTTCCGATAAAATGTAACAGGTGCTTTTGCAATCGTACGAGTAACCTTCATCTTTACTGACCCTTTGAAGAAGCTTGATTCTGATCTGTCTTAGGCGACACTTTGCCAGATACTTGACAGTCTTTACAATAACCAAAGATTTCAAACTTATGCTCCACCACTTGAAATTGATCTGGTGTATCCGTAAGCTGCATTGGACAAAACTCAATAGGAAGCGTCTTTTGACACTGAAGGCAGATCAGATGGTGATGGTGATGTCCCGAGCTGCAAGAAGCCTTGAATTTCACTCCATCCTCAAAGATGACTTGTTCAAGTACACCTAGTTCCTGCATGACCCTGAGATTTCGATAAACCGTATCAAAACTGAGCCCGCTGTATGTCCGGCCCATATATTCGTATACATCCTTTGGTGACAAATAACCTTCTGTTTCAGCAAAAAGTCTAGCGAGCGTCTTTCGTTGATCCGTAATACGAAGTCCTTGGCTAGACATGGCTTCAATAATCTGATTCGTTGACAGCATGACTTTTACCCTCCCGTCATACCAAATCTGTCTATATATCTATAATGCCTGAAATGGTGTACCACGTCAACGAACATAGAACGACCTTTTATATCTGCAGAAAAAAGAACTCTTTATGACTTAAAGAGTCCTTTTCCATCCTACTATTGGTTAATGCTTAATTCTTACTTGGTAAAGGTGCAATCAGCAGGTTAACGGGAAGGCTGCTTGCCGGTGCTGCTGTGAGTAAAATTTCTACTTTACGTTCATATTCTCCCGTACGATATAATACGGCCTGTTCATTAGGAGCTCTAACCGCGCCATCTGTATAAAGAGGAGTTATCTCTCCATTTACCATGGCGTAACCCGTATACGTGCCTCCTCTTGGATTAAAGGAAATCAAAGTATTAGGTGCAACGCGCTCCAGCGTTATTTTATAAAGCACCCCAAAGTTACCAGAGTTAGAAGCTTCCACGCCGACCATCGGGTCCATTCCCGTTACATTCGGGTCATCCTTATTATCCCCTATCACGAGTCTTTCTGGCTTTTCTCCAAGTCGATCGCTGTAAGTAATCTCCCGGGTTGCATTTGGATAGGTTCCCCGATTATGCACTCCATCCCGATCCAGAATTGGAAGTCGATAAAGTACCTTCAGCGGATTTAAATTTTCGTCAATAATAACAACGTTATACTCAATCGGATAATCACTATACACATCGGATAGTAAAGAAACGATCTCCTGCTGCTTCATGCTTGTTTTGCTCATATCCGTCAAGATTAGCTTGCTTTCCCCTGGTTTCAATGTAGTCGTTGTACGTTTTGAATCATCCTGAATCGTGGTAAAGTAACGCTCAACTGCTTTTTTTCCAGCTGCTTGTGCGATTGTGCTTGGTCCAGCAAATCCTAGATTCTCTGTACGCAGGATCGCTGTTGCAGAATTCTTGTTTGTCGCTACAACGTACATTTTCACTCTTTTTCCCGTATTATTCTTATGGTGAATTAAGAAACGAGTGTTGCCTACTGCTGTATCTTTGTATACGATACCTTCCTTATACACCGTTTCCGGGCTGTTACTGCGAAGTAACGTACTCGGATAATCCGTATACGAATAATTCACTTTTGCCCACGTGGGCACGGCCGATCCGTCAAAGGAGAACTTTTCTCCGATGGGCGTAAATAGCTGATTAAACTCGGTTAACGAATAGAGCGTTTCATTCGTAATGATAATCGTTTTTTGGTAGGTATTTGTTAATCCTTTATTATCCTTCACTGTCAGGCTGATTGTTTTTGGACCTGGCGTAAAAAAGGCAAGTGCATTATTATTCCATTCTGTTTTCACAATGGCTTCATCATCTGAACTTTGATCTGTGTACGTAATGAGTTCGCCCATTTTATATTCTTCTTTATCCGTTACAAACAAAGCTGCCGGCGGCTGATTAGGACGCAGGACATTGACCGTGAGTGAATAAGGGTCACTCCAAGAACCACTAGAGTCTTGTACATAGTATTTGATCGTATATCTCCCTGGAGCATCAAATACGTCTTTTTTTCCTTCCCAACGTTCATTTATGATGGAAAGACCTTTTGGAGAAACCCCTTCTGCCTTGTATGTAACAGCTTGTCCTGCATACACTTCAGAAGGTGATATGCTGAAGCTAGCAATTGGTTTTGTAGATAAATTCATAATGATGCTTTTATTCACTACACTATACTTGATCCCAAGTGCTCCAGTGATCGCTGTTAGAGGCACCATAAAAGTATTTTGAGTCTGATAGGAGGTTCCTTTCATTGTTTTTGAAACTCCGTTGACCTTGTATTTATTGCTGTTCGTTTTGAACTTCAGTTCATTATTCCCTTGAATGATACTCGTTTCTTTTGTGGTGTTGTTATATGAAACCCGGTACCCGACCCGGTCAACCAAAGCGCGAATCGGTACATAAGATACACCGCTTTTCACTTGCATCGGCTGCGGCGCATAATAAGTTACACCGTCTTGCACCATTTTTTTACTATTATAATAGAGGATCAACTGACTGCTGCTTCTTAGCGGCTGTACCTCTGGAACTTCGGGAACTTCTGGAACCACTGGAGCTTCGGGAACCACTGGATTTTCTTCTGTTTGAACAGGAGTCTTATGATCCTCTGGATTCGATGTAACATCTTCTACAGTACCCGTAACCGTTCCTCCTGTGATCACAGTAGCTTCTTCTGTAGTGGCCTCTTCTGTAGTGGCCTCTTTCGTTCCACTGATGGTGTCTTCTTCTTGTTCTGTTACACCAGATACATCCGTTTTTCCTTCCACTTTCACTTCTTCGTTAGCTGTTTCTTCAAGCTGTGATTTTTCCTGAACAATCGTATTTGAAACGGGTTCATCAATGGCCATTTCTGCGCTTGCCGTGTATGCTGGTACCACTTGTGAAAATAGAGCTATTATGGTGAGCAACGTTAATTTCTTGAATTTCATTCTCCGACTCCCTCTGTATCTATTTTGTATAAATTCCTTATCATGTCATTGTATTAGACGCACCTAGTCCTGAAAAGTTGCTCTCTACTTTACGAGAAACAACAAAAAACAGCATCCTTTGACAGTTAACCGGCATCAAAGAAATGCTGTTTATACGTTTTTTTAAATTATTGATTATTACGATCAGCAGTGACCGGTGGATTCGAAGCTGCCATCTCACGATACTCTGATGGTTTCATCCCATAATATTTGTGGAATACCTTGGAGAAATAGCGCCTTTCTCGGTATCCCACCGAAGCGCCAATCGATGCGATACTGCGATCTGTTCTTGCAAGCAGTTTTTGGGCTGATTCCATTCTTTCTTTTGTAATATATTCAACAAATGTCACTCCAAAATGGCTTTTGAACAACTGACAAAAATAGCTGGGGCTAATATTCAATTGATCTGCCATTTCTTCTATGCCCAAATCCTGATCAAGGCGCGAGGCAATATAATCTTTAGCAGAAGCTACCAGTAAGCCTGCTGATTTTTTGGGCTGCTCTTCACCACATCTTTCTGTCAACGTAAGGGCGAGTTCATATAATTCTCTGAGTGTTAGAGGTTGAAGCATCACATTCCAGAACTTCTCTTCATCCTCTGGCTTTAATAAACGCATTTCATGCATTTCACGCAGCATATGAACAACCACATAGTGAAAATATTTCACTGCCTTGCCTGGTATCTCTTCGGGTTGAAGACAGATTTTATTATATAACTGATGTAAAATATTCGAAATCTCGTCCTTGTTCTGATGCCTTATTCCTAAAGTGAGTCGATCTGACCAAGCACGGGACATCCAATCATTCTCTTCATCTAATAAATCCTTACGCATCGTAAGGAGCTCCGAATGTTCCATGTGTATCACCGCCTGTTGCGCTTTTCGGTACTGCTCGGCTAGCAATGAGAAGACAACCTCTTCTCCCTCGGAGTATAAACGTACGGACATCCCTGCTACTTCTTCGAAAGTTTGTTTTAATTCACTTAGTCCCTCTTGATTGAGACCTGATCTATTATAAACAGAGCTTTGCTCAATAACAATGCACCATTCGCCTTCTCTTGTTTGAATGACAATGCCAGGGGGGACAAGCTTCTCCAGTTTCCTTTCTAAAGCTTCTCGCACCTCTTCATGCCAGGTCTTCCGCTCCTGGTCGCTCCAAAACATTGCTCTGCGAAAATAATCCTGAGCATCCAGAAGGATGAGGGTATACCGATTCTTCTCTTCATGTACTTCAGACTGAGGAACAAGAGGATATGAACTTTTTGACTCGCCAAGAAGTAATTCCAGCAACCATTTTCTCCGAATCCAGTTACTCATTTGTTCTTGCTGTAAAGTTCCTTCCTCTTCCTTCCTCCTTTTCTTCATAATATAATCAGCTAACTGGCTGATTGTCTGTTCCAGCTCTATATAATCGATAGGCTTGCATATGTACTCTCTCACTCCCTGCTGAAGGGCAAGCCTTGCATATTCAAATTCCTGATACCCGGTAAGCAGCAAAATTTCAGCTTTTCCATCCCGTTCACGATACTGCTTAATAAAGGAAAGACCATCCATGATCGGCATACGAATATCGCATAAAATTAAATCAGGGTCAAATTCAGCAATCTGCTCAAGCGCTTCACGGCCTGTTCGTGCAGTTCCAGCAACTTCAATTCCTATTGTTTCCCAGGAAATAAATTCAGTCAGGTTATCCAGAATCGGTTGTTCGTCATCTACAAGCAGCACCTTCAGATTCAAGGCCGATCCCCCCAATCGTTTTTAGGCAGTATGCACCGGATCACCGTTCCATGACCTTTTGAAGAGCAGATAAAAATCCCATAGTGATCCCCATATTGAATTCGAATTCGATCTGCTACACTTCTTACCCCAAGACCACGTCTTTCAGACATAACCGGACTTTTTATAATTGCTTTATGATGATGCCAGTCGGAAGATTCTTTTAACATATATTCAAACCTGCTGAGAACTTCATTATCCATACCGAGTCCATTATCCTCTACTTGCAGGATCACTTTCCCCATATCTTCCCATGCACTAACTTTAATCTCACCTTTGTAATCAATTCCTTCAAATCCGTGCTGAATGCTATTTTCCACTAATGGCTGGAGGGTAAGCTTGAGCATTGGAAAAGATTCGAGCCCAGAGGGAATATCCATTTCATATTCAAAAAGATCTGGAAAACGGTACTTCTGAATTTCAAGGTAGCTTTTCAGATGTTTAACTTCTTCTTGAATCGTTATTTCTTCTTTATCCTGAATACTAATCCGCAAAATGCTGCCGAGTCTCGTCACCATCTCACTCACTTTACGGCCTTCTCCTCTGAGGGCAAGACCATTAATCGATTCGAGTGTATTAAATAGAAAATGCGGCTTAATCTGTGCTTGAAGAACCCTTAGCTCTGCACTTGTTTTTTGCATTTGTTCAGCCTTCACCCTGGAGAATAAACTGCTTATTTTATCCATCAGATCATTAAATCCCTGAGCTAACAGCTGCATCTCATCATAACCTTTACCTTCCACTCTAGCGCTAAAATCACCTCGTTCCACTCTGCGCATAAACCGAACAAGTACAGCAATCGTACCTGTAATTCGGTTCATAAACAGGATATTGAACATGAGGGCTGCGAGCAGACAAGCCATGATAATAATGACATACCACTTTGCCAAAACCGTCGTTTCCTGTGACAAAGACTTCCACGAAGTAACCGATATTAAATGCCAAGGAGAATCCTTCATCTGATAGGACGAAACGATACTTTCCCTGCCATCAAATCCTACTTTTAAGCTTTCATACCCTTTCGAAAACGGCTTTTCTTGTTCCACCAGTTCTGACATATGCTGCCCCTGGTACGTTCTTGAAGGATCATAGACAATGAGTCCATCCTCATTTACCATCATGAAATGAGTATCTTGCGCACCGCTTATACTGAGATTTCGAAAAATACGATCGATCTCCCAGTTCTTAATTTGCACAACAAGAATGCCGATGTTTTGAAAAAAACTCAGTTCCTTTATTAATCTGATCTGTGTAAATACAGGTTCGCTTCCTGTAAACTCCGGGTATTCAAATGGTGCAATCCAACGGGGAACTCCGTTTAACTTCATCACTTCATTGTATAAGGAATGCCTTTTAAACTTGTCAAAGGATAAGGCATTAAAATTTTCTTTAGTAAAAATAGATACAATCCGGTTACTAGGCGTTGGTTGAAGGTTATATAGAAACGCATAGCTGATTGCCGGATAATTATATAGAAGGCTGCGGAAATTCCGCTGACTTGCATTCAGAGATAATTGATCTCCTTCTCCAAGATTCACTGGATTATCTGCGATAAGAGCCATATGAAAAACGGAGGATGCAACTCCATTATCCGTTACATTATTCATCTCGCGAAACACATTTTCTATACTGTAGCTGATGGATTTAAGGGAATACTCGGCCTGCTCGCTATACTTTTTCTCAATGGTATGAGAAGTAACGAGAAAAGTTCCGATCCCCATCGCACACATGGGAATGACAATGAGAGAAAGAAACGCCATATATAGTTTCATCCTTAGATTCATTCGGCATTTCTCCCTATATCATCTTTGCGAATGTTATCCTTCAGCCTTTAACGCTGCCTGCTGTTACGCCCTCAATAATTTGTTCTTGTAAGATGGCATAGATAATAATGACAGGCACTACACTGTACACAATACCTGCAGACATTTGAGCATAGTTCATCTGATATTCGTCTCGGAACTGAACCATACCTACTGGAAGCGTGCGGAGCGTGTCCGTAGATAAGAAATAGTTAGCCAGCAAAAACTCATTCCAATTACCAAGAAAGTTAACAATGAAAACGGTAACAATGGCAGGAATAGTAAGAGGTAACACTATCCTAGCAAAAATACCAGGCGCTCTCAACCCATCCATAACCGCTGCTTCTTCAATTTCACTCGGAAGTGATCGCATGAATGCCGCTAGGATAATAATTGTAAAAGGCAGAGCATTTGCGATGTAAGGAATGATGAGCGCTAAGTGCGTATCCAGAATGTTCATTTTTCGTACAAGTAAATAGATAGGCAGCATAAGTGAGTTGTTCGGAATCAGCATGCCTACGAGAATAAGACTGAAAAGGGCAACATTCCATTTGCCATGTTTCATCCGTGTTACTGCAAAAGCAAACATAGCACCAAACAGAATGGATATAACCGAAGCTAAGATGGAGATATACATACTATTGAAAAAATACGTTCCAATCTTGGCATTCACCCAAGTTTCTACATAGTTAGAAAACACGAATTCTTTTGGAAATCCAAACGGATTCAGTGCAATCTCATTATTATCTTTCTTAACAGAAGAGAAAATAACGAACAAAAATGGAAATAGAATAACCAGCAAATAACTTAATAAAAAGAGATGAGGGATTGATTTTTTTAGTTGGGTCATCTTAGTATTCAATCCTTTCACTACGGCGAGCGATGAGCAACTGATAAAGTGCCGTCAGAATCAATGTAAAGATAAAGATGAGCACTGCAATCGTGTTACCATAACCGTATTTAAAGTTTGTGATTGCATACTTGATCATATAAGTTGCCAGGACGTCTGTGGAGCCTGCCGGGCCGCCTTTGGTCATAACGATAACGATATCCGCAGCTTTCATTGCCCCTGCAATAGATAACATAATCACCACTGATATAATAGGTTTAATTAAGGGAAGGGTAATAGAGAGCGCACGTTGCAGCCGCGTTGCACCATCAATTTCTGCAGCTTCATCCAAATCACGCGGTATAGACAAAATGGCAGCGAGTACCATGATGATATAAAAACCCGTCCACTGCCAAGCATTCGTTAACAGAATAGAGAACATGGCGTACTTTTCATCAGATAACCAGTACAAAGGTTCGATCCCAAAAAGGCCAAGCAGCTTGTTTAAGAGGCCAATATTCGGTTCGTATATAAACCCCCACAGGATTCCAATGACGGCAGTAGACATAATGGATGGCAGAAAAACGGCTGTTTTATATAAGCCTTTTAGTTTCTTGACGTTTGCAATCAACAGGGAGAAAAAAATAATAAGCGGTACTTGGATAAAGCAGGAGAATACGATAAACCAACCATTATTCTTTGCTGACTCCCAGAACCGTTCATCACCGAGGGCTTTCAGGTAATTAGAAAAACCGATAAATTTCGGATTTGCGGAAACCCCGTTCCAGCTTGTGAAGCTGTAATAGATGGAGCTGAAAATGGGATATATGAAAAACATGAAAAATAAGAGCAACGCAGGCAAAATAAATAAGATATATACTAGCGGATTACGAAGTGATTTATTCATGCTGGACCTCCAATAAATAGAGCCTATATTCGGATTCTACTTGATGACCTTTATGTCATTACATGTTAAATAAGAAAATACCCCGGACGCCGTCCGGGGTACGTAGCCCTTTGTTTTTATCTTTTATTCAACTGCTGAGTTTGCTTCTTCCTGAACTTTTTGCAGATCCTCTGCCATTTTTTCAGGAGTCGTTTGACCACCAATCAGTTTTTGAATTTGAATATTACTGATCTCCGTCGTCACATCAGCCTGAACAAGAGAATCAAATGCCGGGAAAGAGGTTTCAGATGCATTGAGTACGGCTACGATTTCTTTCATCAGATCATCCGTAATGTTTTTCGTTAATACCTCTTCATCAAACTTCATAGCAGGCAGTACGCCATCCTCTACCAGACCTCTGATTTGCATCTCTTCATTGTAAAGATTTTTGATAAAGGATTTTACGGCTGCGAGTTTTTGCGGATCATCCGCTACAGAAGCGGCAAAACCATATCCGTTGTTCACATCACGCATTAGGGAAGTTTGGTCTCCTGCTCCACCATCAACAGCAGGTAAGTTAAAGAACCCTACTTTTCCGATCAGTCCTTCACCGGATTGACCTTCTTTAAATACGGAGGATTTCCAAGTACCGTCGTACATTAGAATCGCTTCACCGCTAGTGAACTGAGTTGTGTATTCAGCATATTCAAATCCAAGCTCACCTTTTTTGAAATATCCATTGTTAACCCATTCCTGATACTTTCCAAATGCTTTGACAACCGCCGGATCTGTCCATTTTGCTTCTCCTGTTGCGAACTTGTTTGTCACATCAGAACCAGCATAACGGGACCAGAGATGGTTAGTCAGCATAAGCGGGACCCATCCTGCTTTGGATGCACCAGCAAGAGGTACTTTTCCGTCTGCTTTGATATCTGCAAGCTGTTGTTCCAACTCAGCGAACGTTGAAGGCGCTTTCCAACCTTTTGATTCATAGTACTCTTTGTTATAGAAGAATCCTTCACCGGAACCCCCGATAGGAAGTCCGTATACGTTTCCTTCATATATAAACGGTTCTAGCGATGAAAACTTATCTGAGATGCCTAGTTCATCTAAAATTGGTGTCAGGTTAAGCAGCATTCCTTCTTTAGCGTATACTTTCGCATCCGGGCTTCCAAAAAGGTCGAAAATATCTGGCGGGTTTCCTGCAGCCATTTCGCCGCGAAGCTTCTCTTTACGGTTTACATCAGAGTCAACACCATCGAGTGTAAAGGATGCCCCCTCAACTTCTTCTTCTACCTTTTTAATCACATCTTGCAGAATGGCGAGACGTCTTTGCTTGTCAGCCCCAACTTGCGTATGACGCAGTGTCATTTCAAAAGGTTCCGTAGAAGCAGCCGGCGGTGTTTCCCCCGAAGTACCTGGGTCGGCAGCTGGTGGTGTTTCTTTACCACTACTACACGCTGCCAGAGTTAGTGATGCAGCAAGCATAATAGACATCATCGAACCAAATTTTTTCTTCAACATTTTGTGACCCTCCCCCTAAGTCCCTCTGTCCTGGATGAAATTTACATCCGCTTTACAATTTTCATTATAAAACTTTTTATTTCGAACGTAAGGACGACATTTTAGTAATGGAGGGATAAAATCTTCGAATAACAAAAAAAGATCTCCCTACGAGTTAAAGTAAGGAGATCTTTTAAATATCTTATGTTTTTTAGTAAGAAAAATGAAGATTCTGTGATTCCGTACGTCCTTCTTCAATAATGCGGTATGCACGATCCACTTCTTCCTGAGTAGGAGATGGTACTCCTTCTAGCGGGTACTCTTTGCCTAAAAGTTCCCATTTATAAATACCCATTTGGTGATAAGGCAAAATCTCGAACTTTTCGACGCCTTTCAGTGTCCCGATAAATCGTCCCAAGTTACGCAAATCTTCTTCATCATCATGAATACCAGGTACATATACATGTCTAATCCACATTTTCTTACCATGATCTGATAACCAGCGTGCTGTCTCCAGCATCCGTTCATTGGATTTTCCAGTCAGCACTTTATGCTTTTCATCATTGAAATGCTTTAAATCAAGAAGAACCAAATCCGTTGCATTAATTAATTCTTCTATACGGTTCATATCATTGAATCCATTGCTATCTAGTGTAGTATGAAGGTTCCAGCGTTTTTTCACTTCTTGAAAAAGGCTTGCTACAAACCCTGCTTGAAGTGTTGGTTCTCCACCAGAGACCGTCAGACCACCACCAGAACTTTTATAGTAATTCAAGTAAGGCTCAATTTCACTTAGAACTTCTTCCAGTGTCATTGTCTTCCCGCCGTCAAGTGCCCAGGTATCTGGGTTATGACAATACTGGCATTTGAGATGACAGCCTTGCATAAAGAGCACAAAGCGGATGCCTGGCCCATCGACAGTGCCGAAAGTTTCCAATGAATGAATATGTCCTTTTATCATCATTTCATCATCCTTCCACGCACCCGCTTGTGCGTACTTATTTTTACTTACATGCTGCCGTGGAACGTACGGTTGATAACATCAAGTTGCTGCTCTTTCGTCAGTTTGATGAAGTTAACCGCATATCCGGATACACGAACTGTAAGCTGCGGATAATCTTCTGGGTGTTCCATTGCGTCAATCAATTGTTCGCGGTTAAATACGTTAACGTTCAAGTGATGCGCGCCACTTCCAAAATAACCGTCCATCATGGAAGTCAGGTTTGTTTTTTGGATTTCTTCTTCTTTACCCAGCGCTTTTGGAACAATGGAGAACGTGTTAGAGATACCATCTAAGCTGTGCTCATATGGCAGTTTCGCTACCGAGCTAAGACTTGCGAGTGCACCTTTTTTATCACGTCCATGCATTGGGTTCGCACCTGGTGCAAATGGTTCGCCTGCTTTACGTCCATCTGGTGTAGTTCCTGTTTTCTTACCATATACAACGTTAGAAGTAATCGTAAGAATGGATTGCGTAGGCATCGCATTACGATAAGCTTTGTGCTTACGAATCATCGTCATGAACGATTCAACCAGTTCAACAGCAATTTGGTCTACACGATCATCGTTGTTACCGTAGCAAGGGAAGTCGCCTTCGATCTCAAAATCAACTGCAATACCGCGCTCGTCACGGATTGGACGTACTTTTGCGTATTTAATTGCGCTGAGGGAGTCAGCTGCTACAGACAGACCAGCGATACCGCAAGCCATCGTACGCAGAATGTCGCGATCATGCAGCGCCATTTCAATACGCTCGTAGCTGTATTTATCATGCATATAGTGAATCACATTCAGTGTGTTCATGTAAAGTTTAGCCAGCCATTCCATCATTGGTTTGAAGCGTTTCATGACTTCGTCATAGTTCAATACTTCAGATGTAATTGCAGGATACTCAGGGCCAACTTGCATACCCAGTTTTTCATCCACACCACCGTTGATTGCATACAGAAGTGCTTTTGCTAAGTTTGCACGTGCGCCGAAGAACTGCATTTGTTTACCAATACGCATTGCGGATACGCAGCATGCGATACCATAATCGTCACCGTAGATTGGACGCATCAGATCATCATTTTCATATTGAATGGAACTTGTTTCAATCGAAACTTTCGCACAATACTTTTTGAATCCTTCTGGCAGTTGTTCAGACCAAAGTACAGTTAAGTTTGGCTCTGGAGCTGCACCAAGGTTATACAAAGTATGAAGGAAGCGGAAGCTGTTTTTCGTTACACGAGTTCTTCCGTCCATACCCATACCACCGATGGATTCAGTAACCCATGTTGGGTCTCCACTGAACAGTTCGTTGTAATCTGGTGTGCGAAGGAATTTAACAATTCTGAGTTTCATTACAAAATGGTCTACAAGCTCTTGAGCTTCTTGCTCAGTAAGTGTTCCTTCTTCCAGGTCACGTTCAATGTAGATATCAAGGAAGGAAGATACACGACCAAGAGACATTGCCGCACCATTTTGTTCTTTAATTGCTGCAAGATAAGCGAAGTATACCCATTGGAAAGCTTCTTTCGCATTACGTGCTGGGCCAGAGATATCAAAACCGTGCATTTCACCCAGTTGTTTCAATTCTTGCAGTGCACGAATTTGTTCTGAAAGTTCTTCACGAAGACGGATGATATCTTCATCAATCACATCAACTTCAAGTTCATTTAATTCTCTCTTTTTATCTTTAATCAGGAAATCCACACCGTAAAGTGCTGCTCTGCGGTAGTCACCAATGATACGACCGCGGCCATAAGCATCTGGCAAACCTGTGATAATCCCTGCTTTACGAGCATTTCTCATCTCTTGGGTATAAGCGTCAAATACCCCTTGGTTATGCGTTTTACGGATGGTCGTAAACATATCAATAATTTCTTGTGGAAGTTCGAAACCATATGCTTTACAAGCGTCTACCATCATGCGAATACCGCCGAAAGGTTGGATAGAACGTTTGAACGGAGCATCCGTTTGAACCCCTACAATTTGTTCTTTCTCTTTATCAAGATAACCTGGTTTGTGAGAAACGATAGTAGAAGGTGTATTTACATCTACATCGAGAACTCCACCATTTTCTCTTTCTTTTTTGGTAAGATCCATTACGATCTCCCAAAGTGCTTTTGTATTTTCAGTTGCCCCTGCCAGGAAACTTTCATTTCCTTCATAAGGTTTCAAGTTTTTTTGTAGAAAGTCATTTACATTTACTTCTTTTGTCCATTTGCCTTTTTGAAAGTTTCTCCAACCGGACTGTACACTTTGCACATCTTTTTCGGTTACCGCCATGGTAATCCCTCCAATAACTTTTGGTTTAATCTGGACTGATTGAGAGGACAAGGCGTGAAGGAAGGGCCTGGTCCGAACAAAATCCATGAAAACTGTACTCCTACTAACTGTAAAACTGTTACTACAGCTGTCACACTATGTGACTATTTTCACTTCCTTGCTAGTTATAACCCCTTCTCTTCACTTTTCAAGGGAAGCGACTGTTTCATGGAACTGCTTTACACCTTGAATTATAGAACATATCTCACACCTACTCTGTGATATAAATCACATGGTTTAAACTGTTATTCTATTTTTATTTCTCTGTTATAGTCGGTCGGCAGATCGGTAAGCAACATGAATTCATCCCCTTCCTCCCTTTTATAAAAAAAACCGAGCTAACCAGGATTATTCCCTCTCAGCTCGGCTATTTTTATCATTACTTATTTATCAAAATTACCATAGAAAGCATTACGGTACACATCAGCGAGTTCTGTTACCAGAGGTAACTTCGGATTAGCTGTTGTACATTGATCTTCGAATGCGCGGTCTGCCAAATAATCTACACGGGATTCGAAATCTTTAGCATCAAAACCTAGTGCTTGGAACGATTCTGGGATGCCAAGTTTTCTGTTCAGATCACGAATAGCTTGAATTAAGCTGTTTACCCCTTCTTCTGTTGTGCTTGCAGGGAGTCCCAGAATTCTTGCAATTTCAGCATAACGTTGATCAGCTACAAAGTGTGCATATTTAGGGAAAGATGCAAATTTTGTTGGTTTTTTCGCGTTATAACGAATAACATGCGGCATCAAGATTGCATTCGTACGTCCATGAGCAGTATGGTACTGTCCTCCCCATTTATGGGCAAGGGAATGGTTAATTCCAAGGAATGCATTTGCAAACGCCATACCTGCAATGGTCGACGCATTATGCATTTTTTCTCTAGCCAGTTTATCCCCGGTAAGTGCAGATGCTTCGAGATATTCAAATACAAGCTGGATGGCTTTAATTGCAAGTCCGTCTGTATAGTCATTCGCCATTACTGATACATATGCTTCAATTGCATGGGTAAGTACATCCATTCCTGTATCAGCAACTGCTGTTTTAGGCAAACTATAAACGAACTCAGGATCTACAATTGCTACATCAGGCGTAAGCTCATAATCAGCCAGCGGATATTTCGTGTTGCCATTGTTCTTGTCGGTAATAACCGCAAACGAAGTAACTTCAGAACCCGTACCCGAAGTGGTTGGGATTGCAACAAATTGTGCTTTTTGTCCCAGACGCGGATATTTGTAAATCCGTTTACGAATATCCATGAATTTTTGTTTTAAGTTGTGGAAACTTGTATCTGGGTACTCGTAGAACAGCCACATTGCTTTGGCAGCATCCATTGGCGAACCTCCGCCAAGAGCAATAATACAGTCAGGTTGGAATTGATTCATTAGTTCCGTACCGCGTTCTACCGTTGTTGTCGATGGATCTGGCTCTACATCAGAGAATACTTCAATGGCAACAGGCACACGGCGCTGACGAAGGTAATGTTCTACTTTTTCCACATAACCGAGTTTTACCATCATTGGGTCAGTAACGATGAGAATACGGGAAATATCCGGCATTTTGGCAAGATATTGAGTAGCACCTTTTTCAAAGTACACTTTGTTTGGAACTTTAAACCATTGCATATTCACAGTTCTCCGCGCCACCCTTTTTACGTTAATTAGATTGACTGCTGTCACATTAGAAGAAGTCGAGTTACGACCATACGATCCGCAGCCGAGGGTAAGGGAAGGAATATTAGAATTATAAATATCACCAATGGCCCCATGCGTCGAAGGCGAATTTACCAGAATACGGCATGTTGGCAGACGATCTGCAAAACGATTAATCACATCATCATTATTGGAATGAATAACCGAAGAGTGACCCATTCCGCCAAAAGCAACGATTTCAGCTGCACGTTCAATCCCTTGTTCTGCTGTTTTTACTTTGTAGCAAGCAAGTACCGGGCTAAGTTTTTCTGCGGAAAGCGGGAATTTCGGACCTACACCGTCAATTTCTGCAATCAGGATTTTTGTTCCTTCTGGAACATGGATTCCGCACATTTGAGCAATTTTCACAGCGGACTGTCCTACAATTTTTGGATTAACAGCACATTTCTCAGCGATAATTGTACCTGCGGTAAGTTTTGCTGTTTCTTCTTTCGTTACAAAATAACATCCATTGTCGATTAACAATTTTTTAACTTCATTGTAGATTGGTTCTTCGATAATAACAGCTTGCTCAGATGCACAGATCATTCCGTTATCAAAAGATTTAGACAAGATCAGATCATTCACCGCTTGTTTCAAGTCAGCTGTTTTTTCAATGAAGCAAGGAACGTTACCAGGTCCTACGCCGAGAGCTGGTTTACCGCAGCTGTATGCTGCTTTTACCATTGCTCCCCCACCTGTAGCAAGGATCAGCGCAATGTCAGGATGATTCATAAGTTCATTTGTTTTCTCCATGGAAGGTTCATCGATCCACTGGATACAATCCGCTGGTGCTCCTTCTTTGATCGCTGCGTCTCTTAAGATGCGTGCTGCTTCACGGCTGCAATTTTGTGCAGATGGATGGAAACCAAAAATAATCGGATTACGTGTTTTGATAGCAATAAGTGCTTTAAACATCGTAGTGGAAGTCGGATTTGTTACAGGTGTAATCCCCATAATTACGCCGACAGGTTCAGCAATCTTTTGGCAGTTTTCAAATTCGTTGTCTTCAATGACACCGACTGTTTTATCGTATTTAATTCCGTTATAGATATATTCTGTAGCGAAAATATTTTTAATAATTTTGTCTTCATAAACACCGCGTCCTGTTTCTTCTACAGCGAGTTTAGCCAGGTGCATGTGTTTGTCTAAACCTGCAAGTGCCATTGCCTGAACAATGCGGTCGATTGCAGCTTGATCTAGTTCCATAAATGATTCGAGAGCTTTCTTTCCTTTTAGTACGATTTCATTAATGTAATCCTTGGCAGTTGTTTCCTTTTGTACTACTTCATTTTTATTAACGGCCATGTGATTCATCCTCCTACCAAAATGTCTATATATTTTGTTTCTCTCTTTCTACGAGATCATAGTATCATAATAAAAATATAAAGTTTGTGATTATTTTCACATATTTTGTGAATGTCTTCACAAAGTTTACGGGTACGCCTTTCAGTAGTGAAATGAATCACAAAGTTTAGAATTTCGTCACAGTTTCCCTCTCTTCAAGGCCCAAAAATCATATTCATAAGTATATACTTGAGGTATTCAAAGACTTAAATCACATTAACAAATGACTGTTCTCATGTTAAGGAACTTATTTACGATAAAAGCTAGGGGGAAATCATGATGACTTATACAAATGTATTAGAAAAGACCGAAGGAAATACCAGTTGTTTTTCTAAGGAAAATTTGAACCGCCTTTTTGACTCCATGAAGGAACGAACTTTCCCCCAAGGATCTCATCTTTTCTGGGAAGGAGACACTGCAGATAAACTCTTCTATATAAAGAAGGGTCGGATTAAAGTCACTAAATCAACAGATGAAGGTAAAGAACTCATCATGTACATCCATCAAGATGGAGATATGACAGGTCATGCAGACCCCTTCTTCTCAAGTCGACACAGTTTCTCTGCAGAAGCGCTTGAGGAAAGTGAAGTTGGCATTATTGAAACCGCTGATCTTGAATTGTTAATAGGGTTATACGGTGACTTCGCAATTGACTTTATGAAATGGATGGGAATTTACCACCGTATTACACAGACTAAATTCCGTGATCTTATGATGTATGGTAAGCAAGGAGCTCTATGTTCTACACTGATTCGCCTCGGCAATACTTACGGTGAGCAACAAGCCGATGGAAGTATTCGCATTAATAAGAAATTGACGCACACTGACCTCTCTAACATGATTGGAGCTACAAGAGAAAGCGTAAACCGAATGCTCGGGGAGCTTCGAAAAAAAGGTTCTCTTGCTTATGAAGGTGGCTACATTATCATTAAAGAACTAAATTCTCTTCGTGAAATTTGCAGATGTGAACAATGCCCCATCGAAATTTGCCGTATTTAGAATAGAAAGAAGCCGGTTCCTCCCAGAGGAATCGGCTTCTTTCATTCTTCACACATTCTTTATACGATTCTGTGTTTTATTAGATTTTCTCTACGATTTCAATCCGCACTTCATCGCCTGGATCTAAAACCATATCAAGTCCATGTTCAGCAAGTTCCTTGTTATTCACCTTCATCATCCATCTCTCCGATATTCGAGGGGTATAACCACTTATAGATTGAAGATGCTTCTTATTATCGGACAACTGCACAGAATCTGTACTCATTAGTAGATCTCTAACCGTGAGCGTGGGATCATACAGCCTTGCTATAGTAAATCGTAATTCCGGATTATTTGATCCGCCACTTAACTCCAGAGTAACCCCTGATCCACCCGTTTGGCTCATATCTATAGGTGTCGCAGGTACTACGGACAGTTTGAGTGAATCTTTGTCTTTTATGGATTGTCCCCACATATCAGCACTGATTTCTTTATTGTTTTTCTCTACCTTCCACTGTAACGTATCATCAAGTACAGTAGATCCGACCGAAATAATCTGATTTGACTCCTTCGATAAATTCGCTACACGGTCCAGCGCTTCATAAACCGTCATACCTTCATCATAACGTAAATGCAAGGATTGATTCATAGACGGTATAAAAAATCCACCTTCCACAATCATGTTCACCTCACCTGGTGTTCCTTCCTCGGCTCCACCTACGTCTTCATTCCATACACTGCAACCCGAAATCAACATAACGAGCACGACCAGAATGATAGATGGGATTGTAATTGGATTTCGCACTTTCATGCTATCACCACCTTACTTTTTTTGGCCTCAGTCTATGAGCAATTGTGTGGTTCATTTAATGATTGCTAAAATTAGACAATATCCGTCAATTACATAACTCTAGCATACTATTATCTATACCTTGAGAGCAACTAATGACAAAAAAAGCCCTAGGAAGGGCTTCATATTATTAATGAGATTATTCTACTGCAGCTTGCATAAAGATCCGCGTTCCAGACCTGTTCTTTATGTAAGGTCCAAGCCCTTTAAACTGCCGATCCGATATATATACTCCCGTTGTTAAGCGCTCCTCAACCATTTCAGATTCAGCGGAATAAACAACCGAAGAAGTGCGTAAATTCTCCTGATAGATGGGAATAGACAGATTTCGTTTACGATACGCTTTACCACAAGTACGTAACGGTCTCTCTGAAAAATAAGTAGGCACAAAATAGGCTGCTATAATATCAAGTTCTTCCTCTGAATAAAAGCTATCTTCCCCGAGAAAAGGATGCAACAGCCTTATTTCTTCATATTGTGACCAGATCAGTGCTTGTAAACATAGACTAATTAACGAAGTAATGGTATTTTCACTTGTGCTAGAAGATAGATCGCTGGAAGGGTGAAACTCCAAGAGATTAAGTCTTGTTTTCACATCTGTAATTGTCGAGGGATTCTCTGTACTTTCTGGCGTATACTCACTTCCAAGAAACTTCCATCCTTTTATTGTATATATCCATTTTTGAAAATAAGTACGTGGAACCTGTTGGAAAGCGGTGGGATAACTGAGGTCTATAGAGAGATAATACTGTCTAGCCATCGTGGCTGCTCTGTCATAGATCGACTGAACTTGTAAGGATGCACGTTCGAGCACGTCAACTTCGCGTTTTGGGTAACCCACTTTTCGGGACACGATATTTTTATTCATGTGATCAGCCTCCCTACGCCAAATTCATTTCTTCGAAATTATACTCGAAAATCCGCCTAGAGGTGCATGGACTACTTCTATTTGAAGAAAAACTCCTTATTTTCGGTTTAGGAAAATAAAGAGTCTTAGGAGCAAAAACTTACCCTATTGTGCTTTGTTTTTACTGCAATTCTTTGTGCTAGTCAATCCATTCTTCAGCCCAGTTTTGAATCTGGGACATGACTGGATTTAACGCCTTTCCCTTCTCTGTAAGTTCATATTCAATACGAACTGGAGTCTCGGGATAAACATGACGTGTTAGTATACCTTCTGCTTCTAAATCTTTCATTCGCTCAGAAAGCATTTTGTCACTCATCTGTGGAATTAGATTGGAAATATCTTTAAACCGTTTAGGCCCGTCTAACAATGTTTTAATAATTAGTCCGTTCCACCTTTTACCTAAAAAAGAAAAAGCAGTTTCGAACCTTGGACACATCTTAAGATGTGGATTTTCCATTATTTTCACCTCTTTAGTAATTCCATGAAAAACAACTTACTATAAGTTAGTATATTTCATATTAACATATTTTAACCCGAAAGAAAACGAAATATTAAAAATAGGCAGAAAATAATTTGTTACAATTATTACCCATTATGGGACGCTATGACTCTTATCTAAGTAATCAATAAAAAGGACCGTCCTAAGACGGCCCTCCACCTGTGCACTACAAAACTTATGATCGTATCCCGCGCCTCCATTAGTGTCTATATTACTTAGTTAAACATTAAACAAGAATATCTCCTAACGGTCTCACTGGTTCGCTGTAACCATACACCGGTTTGGTGTGCGGAGTAGGATAAGCCCATCTGATGGAATTGCTGATGACCTTCATCACTTGCGGATTGTAATAGGTTGGATATGTCTCATGACCCGGACGGAAGTAAAATATTTTCCCTTCGCCCCGCTTAAAAGTACATCCACTTCTAAATACTTCGCCACCTGCAAAGTTACTCAGGAAAATAAGTTCATCTGGCGTAGGAATATCAAAAAACTCACCATACATTTCTTCATGTTCCAGTAGGATATGACTTTCAATTCCTTCTGCAATCGGGTGATTCGGATTCACACACCAAATAATTTCTTGTTCTTTTGCTTCCCGCCACTTGAGATCGCAAGAAGTACCCATCAAGGCTTTAAAAGGCTTAGAGAAATGACCCGAATGAAGTACGATAAATCCCATGCCGTCTAATACCCGTTTCACTACCTTACTTACAACCTGATCATTTACTCGATCATGTGCCATGTGTCCCCACCAGATCAGTACATCTGTCGTATTTAGGACATCATCGGATAATCCATGATCAGGTTGATCGAGCGTAGCCGTGCGAATGGCGTATCCCTCACCCTCTAGACCATCAGCAAGCACTTTATGAATTCCTTCCGGATAAACTTCTTTAGCCTCATCATGAATTTTCTCATGGACAAATTCATTCCAAATCGTGACGTTAACCATGTTTATTGCCCCCTAAAATATTTACACCCACCACATATCGCCAATAGGCTCTTCAATTAGAACCTGTTTGAGATTGTGGACGGCTTTTGAAAAACCTTCTTCAATAGACATTAAGCCATCTTCATGCTCAATGCTGACAACATAATCGTAACCTACAAGTCTAAGGGCGCTAATAATATCTGCCCACGTTTTTATATCATGACCGTATCCAACCGTACGGAACTGCCAAGCACGAGTCTGCATATTCGTATAAGACTGCATATCAGTCAGACCATACATATTTACGTTTACTGGATCTATTGTTGTATCCTTCGCATGGAAATGGTGAATGGCGCCCTCGCGTCCAAGAATCTTGATCGCCTCTACAGGATCAATTCCTTGCCACCACATGTGAGACGGATCAAGGTTTGCTCCGATCGCTTCTCCAGCTGCTTCACGCAAACGCAGCAAAGTGGCTGGTGTGTGTACTGAAAATCCGCCATGCAGTTCTAAACCAACTTTAACATCATGATCGGATGCGAATTTTCCCCATTCCGTCCAGTAAGGTATCAGTTTGTTCTCCCACTGCCATTTCAATACTTCTTGGAAATCATTTGGCCAAGGAGCTACAGGCCAGTTCGGATATTTAGCGTCTTCATGATCACCCGGCAATCCAGAAAAGGTGTTGACGACGGGTACTTCGAGTTTTTCAGCAAGTTTTACTGAATTCACAAAATCATCATGAAATTTCTTAGCGATATCTTTCTGAGGATGAAGCGGATTTCCATGACAGCTTAGTGCACTGATGGTTAAACCGCGAGATTCAACGGCCTTTTTAAATTCTTTTAGTTTCGTCTCGTTCTCTAGAAGTTCTGCTGGTTTACAATGTGCATCCCCTGGGTTTCCGCCTGTGCCGATTTCAATTGCACCGAGTCCCTGAGAAGCGATATAGTCGAGTGCTTCTTCCAAACTTCTGTCACCAAATAGTACAGCGAATACGCCTAATTTCATAATAAATTCCCTCCTAGTTCTATAATAAGTAGGTTTTAAGCCGGGTATTGAAAAACCCGAAGCGAGCTTGCAACTAAATTCTTACCTGCTTACTTCGGGATCTACTTTCTATTACCCAATAATTGATTGCATCTATGTTAGTTTGTATTAGTCGAAATACACTGCTTTACCTGTACGTGCAGATTCGTAAATGGCTTCCAGTATTTGAGTAACAACCAGTGCCTGCTCTGGTCTTACCAGCGGTTCTTTGTCCTCAGTAACAGCTTCGATCCACATTCTTGCTTCACGATCCGACTCTGTTTCACTTGAACCTTCGAAGAAAGCAACGCCACCTGCGTTAAGGTTAATATTTTGATCATATAATCTGCTTCGTTTCTCTCCATTCAAACGAAGACCATTTTTCATATCCGCTCCGCCTTCTGTACCCGCGAGAAGGGTTTGAGCTTCGCCTTGTTCTACGATATTTAGTGCCCAGCTTGCTTCCACTTGAATTGTGGCTCCGTTCTCCATCGTTACAAAACCAAAAGCAGAATCTTCTACTTTAAATTCTTCTGGATCCCAAGGACCAAAGTCATTTGCCGCATTTTCACGGTTACTTAGTTTATGGAACACAGATCCCATCACACTCTTCGGCTTATAGTTATCCATGAGCCATAAGGTTAAGTCGAGTGCATGTGTACCAATATCAATCAGCGGCCCGCCGCCTTGTTTCTCTTCATCCAGGAATACTCCCCAAGTAGGAACGCCGCGGCGGCGAAGAGCGATCGCTTTACCATAGTAAATATCCCCTAAATCTCCTTCTTCTATGAGTTGTTTCAAATACAAGCTATCATTACGGAAACGGTTTTGATAGGCGATCGACAGCTTTTTGCCCGTACGTTTTGCGGCATCGATCATTTCTTGTGCTTGTTCTGTCGTTTTCGCCATTGGCTTTTCACACATGACGTGTTTATCTGCTTCAAGTGCTGCTACGGTAATAACCGAGTGAGAATCGTTAGGAGTACAAACATGAACAATATCAATAGATTGATCTTTTAATAGCTCATTATAATCTGTATATACTTTTGCACCTTCTACACCAAACTTTTCAGCTGCTTCCTCTGCACGAGATTTTTCAATGTCACAGAATGCAATCATTTCTACATTTTTCTGTTTGGATAGAGCTGGCATGTGTTTACCGTTTGCAATACCTCCGCAACCGATAATGGCTACTTTTACTGTTTTAGACATTTACTTTTCCTCCGTTATTCACATATTGTTTGATCCAATTTAGGCTGGTTTCAATGCTTTGTAATGGGGGATTCGTACAAAGGTCCTGCTCGACAACAATCCACTCTACCCCTGCTTTATCCGCTGCATCACCTACTGCTGCTACATCTACTTCACCTTGACCAAGCTCGACAGTCAGCGGACTTCCATCTGGATTACGTTTTAGATCTTTCCAGTGAACAATCGGCAGTCGTCCTTCGTATGCAGCGATATACTGGGCCGGATCGTAACCAGCATAGTGTATCCAACAAGTATCAAGCTCAGCTAACACCTCTTCAGGGAGTGTAGAGAATAACGTATCCAGCGCTGTTTTTTCATTAATTTTCTCTGTCAGTTCAAAATCATGATTATGATATAAAAGCACCATATCGTGTTGTTTCAATTTATTACTAATCTCCTTGAGATTCGCAAAGATTAAACTCCAGTCGCTGCGCTGTTCTTCAGATAAATGAGGTACGATAATGTTGCGATTCCCGATCGCTTTGTGATAAGAAACCACTTGATCAAAATCGTTTACCAAACTATCGTACTGTACATGCGTACCTACCATTTCGAGACCAAGCTCATCAAGCAATGACTTAACTTCTTCCGCTGAGTATCCATAAAAGTGATGGAACTCCACTCCTTGATATCCGAGTTCTGCGACTTTAGCTAGCGTTCCTTTAAAATCTTGTTCCAATAAATCACGTAGTGTGTACAATTGAAGCCCGAGTTTTAACATGGGGAGCCACCTCTGCTGATTGGATTAGTTATTACATAGGCTATGAAACGATCTCATTTACAAAGTTTAGCTTCATTACTTGCTGATCTACTGTAGATTCTGGCAAAGTACTTTCTAGAAGAACATGTCTTCCTTCCAGGGAAGAGCGCTCAAAAGCATGCATTGCTTCAAGAATATGATAACCAAGCTGTCCGCTTGCTTCGGCAGGTGTCTGACTTTGAATAGCCTCTGCCATTTGATTCAGTCCTGCTCCGCGTTCATTCTGCTCACTCACAAACACAGGCTCGAGCGTCTCCCATACGGCTGACCCATATCTTCTTAGTTTGACTTCTCCATTAAAAAAGTTTGGGTCTGGAACTTGCAGTGTACCTTTCGTACCATGAATTTCAATCAACGGCAAACTGGACCCTGCGGGAATATCAAAGCTCGCAATCATAGTTCCAATGACTCCATTCATGAAATCAATGGTTCCTGCTAAATGTGTTGGAGTCTGTACCTGCAGCTTCTGTCCTTGTTTTGGCCCGGAACCGACAACACGATCTGGAATCTGAATTCCTGTTGACGCACTGACTCTTCTAATCGGGCCAAGCAATTTGACGAGTGCCGTTAAATAATACGGTCCCATATCAAGCATCGGTCCACCGCCGTAAGCGTAGAAAAATTCTGGATCCGGATGCCAGGATTCAGGTCCGCCCCCCATAAAAAATGCAGTAGCGGATACCGGGGTGCCGATCAGACCATTTTGAATAGCTTGAATCGAAGTCTGAATACCAGAACCCATAAACGTATCCGGAGCACATCCAACATAGAGCCCCTTTTCTTCCGCAAGTTCTATTACCTTACGACCGTCTTCAAGGGAAATCGCAAAAGGCTTCTCGCCATAAACATGCTTTCCTGCTTGCAGAGCCGCAATATTGGTTAAGGCATGACTGCCGGGTACCGTCAAATTTAAAATCAGTTCAATTTCGTTATTATTTAGCATTTCATCTACTGTGTAAACGTTTTCCACACTGAATTCAGCTGCCCGCGCCTCGGCGCGTTCCATGATCAGATCCGCTAACGCCACGACTTCAATTACAGGGCTATTCTTCAGGTTGGTAAGGTAGATACTGCTGATATTGCCACAACCGATGATGCCTGTTTTCATTTTTTTCACTTCCACGAGTTGTGTCACTCCTCTGACGTAAGTAGCCTTTGGAAAAATATAACTCATTAAATCCTGGTTCTATAGTATTCGATTTGGTTTTAAATTAAAATGAAGTATATGATAAAAACATGAACAATCTGGTCATAATTTTAATTCAAGGAGATCTCTCATATGACAGCTGATCAAATCTGCCAAGTTCTTACAGCAGGTTTCTCATTTCACCGTAAACCTTACTATTTTTCACAGTCAGACGGAGTTAAGAATTACTTATTACGACTCCAAACGGATGGTCGCTGCCGTGCCAAAGTAAATGGGAAACTAACGTATATCGAATCAGGGGATCTTCTTTTATATCATCCTACCGAGCCATATGAATTAAAAATCGACAATGAAGAGAATAAATTAGGAGAGGTCCTTGTAGAAAGTGGGGATTATCATATTTTTTTTAGCGGGCAGTGGGTTGATGAATGGTGGAATAAAAAAAAGCGTCCGACGCTGATCAAGGTTGATTTAACGGAAAACTTACTAACTTTATTCCGACAAATCGTACTTGAACAGCGGCGGATCGCCAATCCTTACCCGGAAATCCCAAGTTACTATATGCGTATCTTATGTCTTGAAATCGATCGACTTCTCTCAGAGCAGCCTACATCCACACAAAACGGATATCTTGCCTTTCAGATCAAAAATTATATTGTGGAAAACGCCTCTACTCTCTTCAAACTAGAAGATGTAGCATCCAGTGTAGGGATTAGTGTGTCTAGAGCCGTTCACTTATTTAAAGAAGCTTTTGATACCAGCATTATGCAGTACACGATGGATGTTCGGCTGAATATGGCCCGGGAACGCATTATATTTAGTCCTATGCCGCTTGAACATATTGCTGAATCCTGCGGATTCAACAGCTATACTTATTTCCACCGAGTATTTCGCTCAAAATATGGCATGGCACCTAGAGAGTTCCGCACCATTCACCGAGAACAACTGCTTTAATTTTTCTGTTTGTTCAACTGGTTTGCAATAACCTCAGATACGACCATCGCAAGATCTTCATTACCATATAAAGATAAGACTCCGAAGAGTGTATCATTAGGAATCTCTCCTGCTTCTTCCTTAGGAACAACAAGACTCAGCACATGCTGGAGTCTCTCGTTATGTTTTTGATCAGGATACGCTTGTTGATATAACTCCTCGGGGTTTAGTCCATGGTTTACACACCACTGTGCAAACACCAGAATCATCATATCTTCATCCTGTCTGTAGCTTTCAATGATTTGTTCTTCTCTTGTTTTATAATCCATAACAATTTCCTCCTGTATTTCCTTTTAATGAAGTTACGTTTTACTTAGTATTTGCTCTGCCAGTTCATGACTTGCCAGTACATGTGCAGCATGCAGTTCGCACTGTTCTGGCTCTTTACCTATATGATCCAAAAAATGCTGCACTGCAAAAGTGAATCCTCTTCGATCAAGAATGGAATCCCAACTTCCAAACGTCCGAATGCTTTCACCGGAATTTGGTTCCCATCTTCTCGCAGTTTCCATCTGTTCGACCACGATTGAACGATGATGCCCGTGCAGCTCCACTCTCTCAAGATCAGTCCCTGCCAAGCGATGAGTAGATATCGTTCCGAAATTTTCTTTGTTCTTACCATAACGGATATGACCATAACCTTGCAGCAGACTTCCGCTTGAATTCATATGCAGCCCGTGCGATATCCATTCAACATCTTCACCACTAAGCCACAATAAAGTATCGATCATATGAATAAAATCATCATATACGGTTATCCGAGCTGAATCGGTACTTAGTTTACTACGGTGTTTGCTTAGAGACATATTTTCTATGCTTCCCTTTTCAGCAATCCAATCCCTTGCGTCTCTATAAAGGGGCGCAAATCTACGGTTAAAGCCAACAGCTAAGAGTACATTCATGGATTCTGCAAAAGCAACCATTTCTATCGATTCTTTCAGATGATAGGATAAAGGCTTGTCTACGTAAATAGCAATCCCTTGTTCAATACAAGCCATAACGATCTCAAAATGCGATTCAGTAGAACTATGTATAAACACAGCATCCAGTTCCCAGCTAAGCAGTTCCTTCATTGAAGATGTCCCTTTCGGAATCCGGTACAGATGCATTACTTCTTCGACTTTGGTAAAGGATCGATTCATCACACCTACAATTTCAACACCCCGATGTACTGATAATATAGGCAAATATACTTTCCTTGCAATATCACCTAGTCCGATGATGGCAACCTTGATTCGTTTCGAAGCACTCATCCCGTATCCCTCACTTCATCTTTATTCTGCAACTAAGTGTATCAAGCAAGCAAAAAACAATCAAAACGCATCTAATATCAAATCAGATTATCCATTCACCCTTCGTTAGACTATAATGGAGATCATACTACCTGTAAGGAATGATTTGGTTTGAAAAAATGGCTTCTTTTTTGTTTATTGTATATTCCTTTACTCGGGGTATTGTTTATTTATCGTAATGAGATTATGGATTGGTCACAAACTAATGCATCATATACAAATCTCACAATCCTTACCACCGTTTTTGCCCTATTCCCCGTCCTGCCGTTTAAGCTCATCATCGCTTTACTAGGGTATGCATTCGGTCCTATTATGGGAGGCATTGTAAGCTGGCTGGGTACCATGATTTCGTCCCTCATTACGTACGGCGTATTTCGCTGGCTGCTCAGAGATACGGGCGACAGTTATTTAAAACAGATTCCTGGAGTGAAAAACCTGACGATCATGATGCAGCAGCAAACATTCAGCGCTGTGCTTCTAGCAAGAATGATTCCGATTATTCCTCAAATGGCAGTGAATGTTTATGCGGGTACGGCTGCTCTCCCTTTCTGGAGTTATATGATTGCTTCAGGACTTGGAAGATTGCCGAGTATCGCCCTATATGCGTATGCAGGTAAAAATGCTGCAGAACATCCGCTTGCCACGCTTACGATTTTTATCATTTATCTCCTGCTCCTGATCCTTGCGTTTGTATCGTATCGAATAAGGTTAAAGCAAATACAAGAGGACGGGTCGTAACCAAAGATTGGTTTACCGGCCAAGTTTGGGATATAATACATCTACGCAAAACCTTAAGTTCGATTATCTCATCAAGATTGGAGTGAATTATATTATGGAACCATTATATACAGAAAAAGCAACATTCGCCGGAGGATGTTTTTGGTGCATGGTGTCACCTTTTGAAGAACTTCCAGGCATACTTCAAGTAAAATCAGGTTACACAGGCGGTCACACGGAAAACCCAACCTACGAGGAAGTATGTTCGGATACAACGGGTCACGTAGAAGCTGTACAAATCACTTTTGATCCAAAAGTATTTCCTTATGAAAAGTTACTAACCCTGTTCTGGCAACAAATCGATCCTACGGATGCAGGGGGTCAATTCCATGACCGCGGTACTTCTTACCAAACTGCTATCTTCTATCATACAGAAGAGCAGAAAGTAAAAGCAGAAGCTTCGAAACAAGCTCTTGAGGCAAGCGGACGTTTTGATAAACCCATCTTCACTCCCATTCTTCCGGCATCTACATTCTATGAAGCTGAAGAACATCATCAAGATTATCATAAAAAGAATCCTGCTCATTACAAACGATATCGCAAAGGTTCAGGACGTGAAGACTTCATAGAGCAATACTGGTCTTCGAACAAGAAACAAGATAATCTAAGAGAACGCCTGACTCCTATACAGTACGAAGTAACACAAAACAGTGCAACAGAACCTCCTTTCCAAAACGAGTATTGGGATCACGAGGGTGAAGGCATATACGTTGATATCGTGTCGGGTGAGCCGCTCTTCAGCTCACAAGATAAATATGATGCAGGCTGCGGCTGGCCAAGCTTTACTCGTCCCTTACGCAGCTACAGCATCAAAGAAAAAACGGATCTCAGCCACTTTATGATTCGTACAGAGGTAAGAAGCCGGGAATCAGACTCCCATCTTGGTCATGTATTCGATGATGGCCCTGGTGAGAATGGATTACGGTACTGCATTAACTCTGCCGCACTTCGTTTTGTACCGAAAGAGGATATGGAAAAAGAAGGGTATGGGGAATATCTTTCTCTCTTCGAAAAGTAATATTTAAATCTAATAAAAGCGCACACTCCTTGATTATGGAGTGTGCGCTTTTTGATTTATAGAAAACCGACAATCCAGCTGATCCATAAAGCAAAAGGAATCAAAAGAAATTGGGCTACCATCGTTCCAGCCAGCCGGGATACCAGCATATAACCATAAATTTTATTCATATGGGCGACAGGAATCTCTCCACGTAACGTACGGTCGCTTAACAGAGCTAATTTGGGATCTATCAACATGGCGAGAAGAATAGTCGCGATCCCATTGATAAGTCCTGTTGATTGTGAAGCAGTTACCGCTTGTTCAGGATTCATATAAGCAGCATATAGAGTAGCAAGTACACCGCAAGTATAGATCGCAGTTACGATCATATTAAGCAATATGAGTCTGCGGGGGACTCTCCCTATCATCAGCTGTTTAAACATGGATAACCGAGGCAGGCACACATAAAACCACGCATTTTTCAATTTTGAAAGATGAAATAATGACTTCATCATTGCCGGGATTGAGCCCGCCTTCTCTAAATGGACAACCATCCTGGCTGACCAGCGTACCGTTGTCGGAAAGAAAAAGATAGCGATCATCGTGCCCACGGCAGCAGCCAGAATAATGATATGTAGTCCCATCTGAATGGAACCTCCACCGCTTACTCTAGCGGAATCAATCATAGAACCGAGCAGCGGACCTTGTGCCATATTAGACGTGCGGGATAATAATAAGAGCATGCCGGACAATGAGATGGCTATTGTTATTCTTCGTGTCCTCATTCCACCGAGCCGCAGTGCATAAGACATACTGTCTGCTGCATGAATAATCATCGTAAATAAAAAGGGCAATGCCAGTTGATAGATCATCTATGGTTACTCCTTTGTCTTATCCAAGTAGTTCAGAAGTCCAGTTCATTTCTCTTCTGTTTTTGTTACCTGCGAAAAGGGTAATTCATTATAACGTAATATTAAGATCTAACTTCTAACTAAATTCCGATTACAGGAGGAACCTATATGCCTTGGAATAAAACAGATTATCCCCCATCCATGAAAAACCTAGAGCCCCGTGTACGCAATAAAGCGATTGAAATTGCTAATGCCCTGCTCGGAGAAGGTTATGAAGAAGGTCGTTCGATAGCTATTGCTACCGCACAAGCAGAAGAATGGAATGAGAATCATCCTGAAGGAGAAACGAAAACTCAAACCAAAAGCGGTAAATCCGATCATTCTTCTTCAAAAAAAGCAGACTCGTCAGGTCACGCTAGTGATCACCGAAATATCCATGTAGTACCTCGCGAAGACGGATGGGCTGTGAAAAAAGAAGGAAAAGAGAAACCCGAACAGATCTATGATGTGAAAGATGAAGCTGTAAAAGCGGCGAAAGAAATCGTTTCATCCAAAAACATTCGTCTCATCATCCATGATAAGCAGGGTAAGATCCAAACATCAAAAATTTACAATTAAGCTTCGCTTCTTGCAATCGCAAGCTTTGCTGCACCCATGATTCCTGCTCTATTCCCAAGCCTAGCAGGAAGGATAGGCACATCCGGACGATTTGCAAAACCGTCCATTGTAAACTTTTGAACAAAGGTTCGAATCGGTTTGAATAAAATATCCCCCTGTTCTGTTACAGCACCGCCAATGATAACAGCAGGCGGATTAAAATGATGGATCAGATTGGAAAGGCCGACTGCAATATATTCCGTATATTGCAGTATGAGGTCTTGTGCTTTTTTATTACCTGTTCTCACTTCATCAAATATCAGTCTGGGATGTTCAGCCCAGGCTGTTTCCCCTGCTTCTGCTGCTTGCCTTTTCAGTGCAGTGACTGATGCATATTGTTCCCAGCATCCTGCTGATCCGCATGTACAGGATACACCTTTCATTTGAATCACTTGGTGTCCATAGGCTCCTGCAAAGCCGCTTCTTCCTCGGTAAGGAAGTCCGTTCAAGATCAAACATCCCCCAATACCTGTCCCAAGACTTACGCATAGGAAGTGATCCAGATCTTTTCCTGCACCTTGCCACAGTTCCCCTAACGCAAGCATGTTGACATCGTTATCCACATAAACGGAGATCCCGATTCTTTTTTCTAATTCTGCTCGCAGCGGAGTTCCTTTCCAATCGGGTAAATTGGCTGTAGCGCTTCCAATCTCTCCCTCCAGGTTTATAAACCCTGCGGTTCCTATTCCAAGAGCAAGGATATCCAAATTACTATATAACGCCTCTTCCAAACAACTTGTAGCTATCTCTTCTATTTTGTTTAGTAAGGCTTCCTTGCCATTTTCCGAGTATGTAGGAAGGGTACGGTCAACAATCAATTCACCCTTAAGAGTGACTACCCCCGCCTTTATGTTCGTTCCTCCGATGTCTATACCGATGACTGCCTGCTGCATTCCAGAAACCCTCCTCCAAATGTAGAAAGATCTTTTGCATTACAGTATACCTTTTTATGGTTAATATGAGTATGTTTTACTTCTCGTAATTTGTACTAATGCAGCTATGTGAAATAAAACGTTTCAAAATCCTACATCGCTATAAAACGAAATTATACAATAAAAGGAGAAAAAACCGTCACATATCGCTATGTCACGGCTTCTTCGTACTCTGATATGAGCTCATTGCATGATTCAATGTATCCAGTGCTTCTTGATACTGTAATTGATCCTTATCATTCTGTGCCAGCTTCTTACGCATCGTTAGTTCATCTTGAAACTGTGCTACAAGATCAGATATTTGAGCACTTGGCTGGGGCTGAGCTGAATTAGGTAACGCCCTGCTCCCGGTTTGGACCGTCAATTCGCCTTTACTGTCCACTTGTCCTATAAAAACATGTTTGAGAGGAAGATGTAAATCTCTGAGCTGCTTGTGAACCCAACTTTCGCTAAATCCTGTTTCCTTCAGAGAATCAGGCAGAATACGTCCATCAATAATAATGGTTTTAGGCTCTTGTTCTTTCATTAGTCGATAACCAAGTGCATCTGCGGTGAGTGGTTGAAATTCTTTTTTGAGCATCACATTAATTTCACCGCTTTGCTCCATAATAGCAAACTCTACATCCGCTACTCGGAAAACATCCTTCTTACGCAGCTGTTCTAAAAATTCATCAACCGTTAGTTTTTCTTTGCGTAAATTATCAGCAATTAGTGCACCATTTTCTACGAGGATCGTTGACTTTCCATCAACTATATCTCGGAATTTTTTGCTTTTCATAGTGAAATACTCAGCTCCGACAGACACTACAATCCATACTGCCAAAGCTACAAATCCCAAGTACCAGGTGCTGTCCAAGTCAAGTGAGATATATCCAACCAAGTTACCGAGTGTAATCCCTGTAATGTACTCAAAAAGAGACAGTTGGGATATTTGTCGCTTACCCAATATTTTAGTGATAATAAAAAGTACGGTAACGGCTGAAAGCGTCCTTAGCGCAACTTCAATCCAATCGGGCATGTAACTATACCTCCAGCTGATTTCATTCTCTTACCCATCTTGATTTAAAATCCCCTAAGGCAGATAAAATATTCTCACCTTACATTTATTGTTCAGTAAAAATAAGAAAGTAACGAAAGGTAGAGCTATAAGCTACACAGCCTCTAAACCTTTCGTTACTGAGTCCTATTTATTTGCTTTAAATCTTACACTTGTACAATTTTAATTAGATTCGTTGTGCCTGAAATCCCGATCGGTACACCTGCAGAGAGAACTACGGTATCTCCAGATGAGATAAATCCTTTAGTAGCCGCATTCCGGGTAATCGATTCAAACATCTCATCTGTCGAGTTTACTTTTTCCCCAAGGTACGGGAAAACTCCAGAGAAGAGGCATATTTGAGACAGCACCTTCTCATTAGAAGTGATCGCCAAGATTGGAGCTTTCGGACGATATTTGGAAATGATTTTTGCCGTAAATCCACTTCCGGTGGAAGCGATGATCACTTTGGCATTCAATTCAAGAGAAGCACTTACGGCACTTTGACTGATCACTTCTGTAATATTGGTTGCATGTTGTTCCCGCTTTTTGAAGAAGTTATCGCGGTAATCAATTAAAGACTCTGCTTTTTGGGCAACAGCTGCCATGGTCTTCACTGATTCGAGCGGATATTTACCGGCTGCCGATTCACCGGATAACATGACAACGTCTGCACCCTGAAGTACCGCGTTCGATACATCACTTACTTCTGCCCGGGTTGGACGTGGATTGACCTGCATTGAATCCAGCATATGAGTAGCTACAATCACCGGTTTACCTGCGAGATTACATTGTTTGATAATATCAATCTGCATCATCGGTACATCTTCGATTGGAACTTCAACTCCAAGATCGCCGCGGGCAATCATCACTCCATCAGAGGCTTCAATGATTTCTTTAATATTGTCAACGCCTTCTTGGTTTTCAATCTTGGAATAGATCTGAACATGTTCTGCCTGGTTTTTTTTCAATATGGCTCGGATCTCTTCCACATCTGCTGCTTTACGTACAAACGACGCTGCAATCATCTCAATGTTATTTTCGAGACCAAAAGCAATATGTTTTTTATCACGCTCGGTTACACCCGGAAGCGTCGTTTTGATACCAGGCAAATTCACCCCTTTTCTTGGCTTAAGAACACCTCCGTTTAAGATTTGGCAATAAATTTCCGTACCCTCTACCTTCTTTACATTTAAGGCAACGAGTCCATCATCAATGAGAATGGTATCTCCCGGATTTACGACCTCATTCATTTCCGCGTAATTGACGCCGATCCGGTGAACTTCTCCTAAAATCTCCTCCGTCGTCAAGATCAGCTCTTTTCCTGTTTCCAAAGTGACGGAAGCCTCTTTGAGTTTACCAATCCGTATTTCCGGTCCTTTAATATCCAGCATAATGGGTATAAAAGTTCCGAGATCTTTCGCTGCTGTTCTAACGCGTTCCATACGATTCACATGCTCTTCCAGCTCTCCATGAGCCATATTTATCCGAGCTACGGTCATTCCGGACTGTATCATCTGTTTCAGTAAGTCGATGGAATCGCAAGCGGGTCCCATTGTACATATGATTTTTGTTTTCAACATTTTACTTCTCCTCACAATGTTTTGATTATCAAGCAAATTATGAACTTAAGCATCCTATTCATACCAAGTATGTGTACTCATCCAGTAAATCATGTAAAAGCAAACTTCCTTTTATTGTGTATGAACATAATAAAAAAACCGGCACAAAGGTAAGGAACCTTCATGCCGGTAAATCGTATTTCACTACCATGTTTTCACAACAATTTTACGAATGCTTTCGCTTGAAAGATGATATTTCTGAACAAGTTCAGGTACGGTCCATCCCTTGGTATAATGAAGGGTGATTTCTGCGTTACGCTGAGCCAGCTCTTTGCGGGCTCCGCTTTTCTCACCCCATCTTGCTCGTTCTTCGGTAGCTTTAGGTATATAGATCAGATCACCCTGAATATATTTTTGAATCTCTTTTAACAGGCTAGGGGGAAGCGCTTCTCTTCCATTTTTGTACCTCACGATAAAGGTCCTCCTCGAATACGGATATTGTTGATCTCAAACTTTGTTTCCATGCGCCATATAAATTTTGCATGTTTACGCCTCCTTTCGATTAGTTGGTTTTAGAATCCACTGCGAACTATGCCGCGTAAAACAAAAAAAACCTTGGATCTGTTTTGCTCCAAAGGTAGTTCATTACGTATAAACATATGTGTAGTGCTGCTTTGACTTGACTCAGAAGTTAAAATAAACTGTTCAAATCCGAGTAACTCAGCTGCATTACAGATGATCATTCATCTATGACACCTTGGTTTTTTCGTATGAAATTGTGGTATTTGAACGTACTGATATGTCAACATGTCGCTTCCTCCTCTCTTTGTTTTTAGATATGTAATCGAATCAATTGAACCATTTCCATCTAGATCATCCTGATTAAAAGCAACGAAAGATATTATGAAATGGATTCAATCTACATTTATTATAATTTTGGAAGTTCAGATATACAACCATTATATTTTATAATTCCCTTATTTTTCAAATCAGGCGGTTATAAAGAGAGGAGAGACATATGCCCTCCCCTCTTATCAATGCTTCTTTCGCCTAAGCGAAAGTCACCTCACGGTTTTTGATCAAATGGATCATCTCCTTTCAGAAAGTATTTCGTCGGCCCGACAACCACATTATAACTCCCTTCTGCAGAGAAGAGACAGTGAAAGAAAAGTTATAATTAATCTTTACCTGACTGATCCTATATTGACTCAAGGCACCGTGTTTAGCACAATTTCGTGATCTTGGTTATATGTAATTTTATAGGCAATAACACCAGGCAGTAATTTGCTCATTTCTTCTTCCGTCAGCTGACTCGTATCAAGTAGAAATTCTCCATTTACATGAAGACTCTCTTTTTTCTTTAGAACCCGATCATATATAAGAATTTGTTTCTCTGGGTGAATTAACAGGTTAGATGCATCAACTGATAGAATCGGTTCTATGGAATGAATGGTTAGAGACTGATTGGCATGATTCTCTACTGTCCCTGAATAAGACAAGGTCACTTCGCGCTGAGGTTGATCAGGAATAGATTCTCCGAATCCACTTATGAGGAGCAACTTATCATTCACGTGATCAGCCCCTGTAATTTGTATCATTTTAGATAATAAAATAAGAATTCCAAGCAACATTAATACTACTCCGCCGAACGTTCTCTTGTTAGATAGCATAGTGCTCACATTCCCCCACACCCCTCTTATCCCCTAATATTTTCCTGTTATTGAAGTTACACTATCTTAACATGCTTTCGCAACGAAAAAACGCCTGGATTTCTCCAGACGCTAGTCTTCATTTCTATTTACTTGTAGCCCTTTAACTAGGAACCTCCTGTACTTGATGGATGCACTTTTACTCCCGCTAAGCTCCGCTGGCTATTCGTAAGAATCACCTTTGAAGGTTTAGAGGCAGGCTGTACAACCTGTACGGCGGATGAAATTTTCACTTTATCTTGTATTACTTGTTTGTATGGTACACTTGGCACTGTTTCTGTTTTAGGATGAGACTGATTAGACACTTGTGTAACCAAAGTAATCAATTTCCCTGATATCCAAACAGCAAGTATGGTATATAGGGTCTCTTTCAGCGGCATAAAAGCAAGAGATACTACCAAAACCACTGCATCCATCATAAAGAATACAGTACCTATCTTAAACCGGCTCCGCTGACTTATGAGTACCGCTAGAATATCGTCTCCACCGGTCGCACTGCCGCTTCGAATGACGAGTCCTGCACCGATCCCCGTTAAAATACCAGAGAAAATGGCTGCAGCAAGCAAGCTTCCGTGCAAATCAATGACAAGCGGAGAATATCTCTCGCACCATTCATAAAACAAGGAGAATGATATGGCTCCTAATAATGCTTTGTACATATATTTACGTCCCATCAAATACCAAGCAATCAGAATAATTGGCAGATCAAGCAGTAAAGAAGTGAGCGCAGCCGGCCATCCAGCTATATAACTTCCAAGCAGGGCAAGCCCTACAAATCCACCTTCTGATAAATGATTGACATAGTTAATATGATAAAACGCAAATGCCATCAGCATTGTTCCTAACATCATCATACCTGTGCTTTTCAAAAAAGCAGGCAGTGCAGGAACTTTATTACCATACCTCTCAGTTTCTTTCTTTACTTGTTGTTCTATTGTCCTCATACAGATTCCCTCGCATTATTAGTAGTATGGTCGATAGACCGTACCTATGCGGGAGGAGCTCTATTGAGGAATTCATCCTTCGAATTTTCATTTATAACCTCTCCTTACGCATAAGTACCGTCATCATTCATGGGTGACTTGTTCTACTTTACGTAAGGGAAGCTAAGTATAGGAGGAATCGTTGCGTTTCCAAATCGTCCTTTGGGGCTCTGTCCTTCGGGGACTCATGGTATCCAGATCCTTTCTTGTTTAACCATATATTTTGCTCGCACGAGCAGTTCTTATACATATGATTACCCTTATTATAACATGCTTTAAACATAGAGAAAAAGTGAAAAACACCTGTCCCTTATAATTTATGTGGTGCATCCTGCGTTTAGGAACGGCAAATTGTAATGATTTTTATTTTTGTTAAAAAGATGCCAAATTTCTCTTTCATAAGATACAAGGTTTCCTTCATATATTGATCTATGAAATTTGTAGCATATTCTCTTTATCTTCATGTTGCTTCAGACATAGGGAACTAGTACTAATGACTCGTTCTTTGCCATGTGATGTTTTTGGGTTCGTCAAAAAAGGGTAAATGGTATAATATAGAAAAAGATCTAAATAAAAACTGAATCCCGTTAAGCGAGGCGGAGCGGACTATGATGACTAAAAAGCCTAGAGCGTTCATTGGATGTTCTCTTGAAGCGAAGCCTATAGCCGCAGCGGTGCATGAAAACCTTAGATATGCGGCTGAAGTGACTCCTTGGTATACCGGTGTATTTAATCCGGGGAATTATACGATTGAGGATCTTGAAAAAGAAGTACAAAATAATGACTTCGCCATTTTTATTTTTCATCCAGATGACGTCGCGAAAATTCGTGGCAAAGTGGTAGCAACGGTACGGGATAACACACTATTCGAGATGGGTCTTTTTATGAGCAAGTTGGGTAGAAAACGCATATTCTTTATATTACCAGAGCATGTAAAAGAACTCGAAGATACAGCACAAGTGGAAGGCATGCGAATGCCATCCGATCTGCTTGGGCTCGGGTCATTACATTATGAAATCCGCTCAGATGGCAAATGGGCTCCCGCCGTGGCAGTAGCCTGTAATAAAATTACAGAAGTTATGGAAATGCTAGGCCCATGGACGGACCTTTCGGTTCAAAAGGAAATAAACAAGGTCCGCCAAGAAGAAGACAGTAAACGAATTCAACTTCTCAAGCTGCTTCGTTTCTTTCGCGAACTGCTGCGTTCCCGTAAGGCAGATGACCAGATGCTTCACCGAATGAGTGATACGCTGAGAACCACATTTGTTTCCCGCCCTCATTTTCTTGTCCGAGGAACTACCGTTCATCGGACAACAGAATCCGGATATCTTCAGCAAGTGGCAGGAAATGTGGGAGAGATTGGACGGAAATATTCACTGGATGTGAACGATGGGAAATCCCCAGATGATCCAAGCCGCATCCTTACCGTAGATGCTTTTAAGGAGAATAAAATCAAGGTCAACCTATATGACGATTATCTTGAGAAAGAGTATATGCTGTGCTATCCTGTAGCAAGTAATTATGTATTCACCGTGCATCTTGTGGGACATCTCGAGGCGGGTGACGAATTATTTCAGCAGATTGACCATGATAATCGCCAATTATTTAGTGCAATTCATGACCTGTTAGGAGGAGAAATGGGATGAAACCGATCAGACAAAGGCTCACAAAGAAAAGAGGAGCCCCCAAGGTGCGTCTGAGCGCTGCCCCGGATTCCACTGGACCTGCACCCGAAAGTGACAGCGGCGACCTTTTCAAAAAACCAGAACAGCCTATTACTACGTTAGGTCCGTCACTAAAGGGCAAAGAGCGTCCGTACAAGGTCATTTTGGAAAAAGAAGCTCTCTATGACAAACCGCAATATATGGCTTAAGTAGGAACCATCTGCGTATCACATCTAAACTAGGTTAGGACGGCTCACTCTTCTAATAGGTGATGCTCGTCCTTTTTCTATATATCGATCTACACTTGTTTATTCCACCAGTGCCATGAGCCCCAGCTCACTCCTAGAATATCCACTTGCCAAAAAGCATAATGAAATCTTATATTGGATAGTATAGAATAAGAACGTATGTTCTGTTAATTGCTAATAACCAATTATTCTATCCATAGCTAGGAAGTGAAAAGGATGACGGTGCCATCCACCCCTCCCGCTCCATCTGAAGCGGATCATTTGCTAATTAAAAAGTATCTCATCTACACATTAATGCTAGACGTTCTCGAACAAGATATTGATTCGATAAGGCAGGTTTCTCTGTACATGCCTGAGGTATACATAATGCGTCTCTCCAAGCTTCAATCCGAGGTTACCGTGTCCCTGACGAACCTTCGTTCAGACATGCGCACCCGCGGGATCCGGGTATATGAAGAGTCGAAACAAAAGGAAGGCATGGAAGCACTTTATTTATGCAGAGGATATCGGCGGCGCCTGTTTCTTCTATGGACCTTTGCTAAAACAGAGGTAAAAAAAGAAATGAGTGCGTATCTTGGTATAGATCTGTCTACATGTTCAGAAAGTTAAAGAGAGAGTTCATTCCGCCTTTTTTATGTCCTTCACAAAGAACTCACTTTATTACATATCATTACACTTTATAGAATTTCATGTCATAATAATAGGAACATGATAGTAAAGGGGATGATAGGCATGAATTCTAGACAGACAACACCCTCGAAACATATGAATCGGTTAGTTGCTCAGCATGTTACAGATCTCATCGGAGATACGCCGGCTGTAAAGTTACAGCGTATTCCAAGTTCCGAACATGCTGAAGTTTATGTAAAGCTCGAGTATTTTAACCCCAGTGGAAGTGTGAAAGACCGTGCTGCCTTCAATCTGATCAGACAAGCAGAGCTTGACGGACTACTTCTGCCTGGCTCAACCATTATTGAACCGACGAGTGGAAATACGGGGATTGGCCTAGCGATGAATGCGGCAGCCAAAGGATACAAAGCCATCCTTGTCATGCCCGATAATATGAGCAAGGAACGCATTCAAATACTGAAAGCATATGGCGCAGATGTGGTGCTCACTCCGGCTTCAGAACGGATGCCTGGCGCAATTCGTAAAGCACATGAGCTAAAAAAAAGCATTCCTCACAGCTTTATCCCGCAGCAATTTGAGAACAGTGCAAACCCTGATGCACACCGGACTACGACTGCACTTGAAATCCTTACCCAAATGGAAGGAAGACTCGATGCCTTTGTTGCCACTTCTGGCACAGGAGGAACGATTACAGGGACAGGTGAGGTTCTGCGTGAACATCTTCCGAGTATAAAAATCTATGCGGTAGAACCCGCAGGTTCTCCCGTTCTATCCGGCGGTAAACCAGGTCCCCATCAGCTAGTTGGCACAAGTCCAGGCTTTATTCCTCCGATCGTGAATACAGACGTTTGGAATGAAATCATCCAGGTGAAGGATGAGGAGGCTCTCCACACGATGCGGCAACTGGCCTCGCAGGAAGGGTTGCTATTGGGACCATCTTCAGGAGCATCCGCGTGGGCCGCTTTGCAAATTGCAAAACGTCTAGGACCTGGGCATAAAGTGCTTTGTATCGCTCCAGATACAGGCGAAAGATATTTAAGTATGGGCATGTTCTAACGTTTCGTCTGTATCTCTTCCTATTCATCACAAGAATAAGGATAATAAAAGACCTGTTATGATCCGGTTCAAGTCTACGTTATGACTTGAACTGGGTACAAAACAGGTCTTTTTTAGGTTATTTCTATTTTCTTTAGAATAAGATCTCGAACTACAGTGATTCTACTGAGAGTTTAGCTCCAGGTGGCAAGACGGCTTCCACTCGCTCTCTCACATTGGAATTAGACAGAATTTCCGCATCTAGTATAGCAGCAATCCCTTCATCTGTTGAAGAACGAATGAGTCTTCCGAGTCCTTGACGCAGACGAAGCAGCATGTACGGCAGGTCTACTTCTTCATATGCTGAATCAGCAGCTTCCCGTTTAGCCATAAATACAGGATCCTCCGGCGGGTAAGGAAGTGACCAAATCATAACATTAGAGAGCGAAGGTCCTGGCACATCCAGTCCTTCCCATAGACTAGCCGCACAAAGCACGCTTTCCTCGGTATTCTGGAATTCCGCAATCAAGCTGCTGATCTCCCGGTCGCCTTCATAAAGCATCTTATAGGATGCAAAGTAAGGATGATGGGAAGCTGCTTTTTTAAACTCACGAAGTTCATTCATGGTTTTAAACAACAATAAAGCTCGTCCATCGGTACGCTTGATCAGCTTGGCAGCCATCGCCAGTTTCTTCGCTGCAGCAACTTCCATTCGCATATCTTCTTCTCCAAGGAGTTCACTTGGGGCGATCAGTTTCATCTGCTTCTCGTAATCGTATGGAGAATTTACAGAGAAAGATAAATAATCACTGATACCAAGGCTGCTTGCTACATAATCAAACGACCCATCGACCGAAAGGGTTGCGGAAGAAAATACGATCGGCATTTGTAGTCCAAATACCCGTTCCTCTAATACTTCTTTGACCGTTTGCGGCATAATGGCAAGTGTCGCTGCCCCGTCCTCATTTTCTTCTGCCCAGCAAATATAATGAGCTGGATCGCGGAACAGATGGAGTGCCGTTTGAATCATTTCCAAATGTTCTTCGACAATACGCAATTTATATTCATCTAGTGTATGAAGTCCACTTTCAAATACAAGCTCTTCATCAATCGCTTCAATCGTACTCTTCCAGCGATTCAGTTCACTAAGCAGTTTATCATCGATGCGGACGCGTTTTCGGTCGGAACCAGGTATGGCTGTACTTTGCTCTGCAACCAGTTCAAAGACAAGCTGACTCTGGTCAATAGAATCTTCAATCCGCAGTGCGAGTGTCTCCCGAATCTCTCCATCCAACAGCCGAGTAACAATCTCTTCATAAGCACTATGTTTCAGCTTATAACTAAGAGCATGCTGTGCAGCAGATTCAAGTAGATGTCCTTCGTCGAATACAACCGAACTATGTTCAGGAAGCAGCGGAAGCTGACCCTCTCTTTTTCTTCCTTCATAGGTCCATACATGCTCCATGTAATAATCGTGGGAACAGATAATAATGTCTGTCGCCTTGCGGTAATAATCACGAGATAGTGTCATGCCGCAGCGATGTCTTTTATCACATACAAAACAGTCCTGAAAAGTATCCCAGTTGATCTTATTCCACTGTTCATCATTTAGATTCGGGTATTCCTTACGATCTCCATAGGGGTAAAAAGATTGCATGGTGCCCGGTGAATGGACAAAATCAGGAAGTGTTTCATATACGTCTTCAATGACAGCTGCATCTTCATCCTGAAGACGGACACTGTCTATTTTTTTGAGACAGAGGTATTGGTCCGGAGATTTTCCAAGCCGCGCATCAATCTGTAGATCCAAATAACGGGCAAGCTTAGCAATATCCCCTTCTTGCTTAACAAGCTGCTCAATGAGCGACTCATCTGCACAGGCAATGACTGCCGGTTTGCGTGTATACCTTGCATAGTTTACTGCATACAGCAGATACACGAGTGTTTTCCCCGTACCTACTCCTGCTTCAGCAAAAATGGTTTTCTTATTGGCATAGGCTCTTTCCAGTTGGTAAGCCATAAATATTTGTTCATCACGGATATCAAATCCATGTTCAGGTAATACATCATAAAAAACGTCCGCTACCCAGTCGCCGACCTGCTTGACGAATGGTTCTGACGGATCATAGGAGAAAGGATATCGCTCCATGGTTACGCCTCCAACACTATCAAATTCTTATTAGGCAAACTCCAATTATCTCACGAATAAAAAGTTTTAGCAACCTCTCCTTTCTTACCAAGTCTATCTTATTTCAGTCCTTTCTCATGCATAAAAAAACCATGGTAACGCCATTCTACATTTATGAGAATTATCAGATTCCACCTTTTTATTAAAAGAAATGAGGTGTACATCATGACTTCCTGGATCATTCGTTCCGAACTCCCTTCAGATTTCCATGCGATTGCGGAACTGCATGCCCTAGCTTTTGCCTATAACTTTGGGATGGGAGAAGCCGCTCTTGTCAGTGCCCTTCGTACACGGAAAACTTTCGATTCCGAACTCTCCCTAGTCTGCATAAAGAACGATCAAGTCATCGGTCATATTCTGTTTACCCCGCAAGAAGTACAAATAGAAGGAAACAAGGTAAAAAATCTAATCCTGGCTCCTTTATCCGTTCATCCTGATTATCAAAAACTTGGTATTGGTTCAGCTTTAATTACAGAAGGATTACATCGTGCTCAGCAGAAGGGATATGAATTATCCATTGTACTGGGCCACCCGCATTTCTATAGCCGATTTGGCTTTAGAAGCAACGCATGGATGGACGAAAAAGTAAAAATCCCGCTGGAAACGATCTTTGTAACCGAAACAGAACCCTTCCTTCGGGAGCGGCGTGTAGAGTCTAGTGATCTTCCTAAACTATATGACATGTGGGAAACCACTTATGGCCATTCTTCTTTTTCAATCCTTCCGGGACATTCACTGCTCGATTGGATTAGCCCGTCTAACACAATACGCGCATCCTCCATTCTGATCGGTGAAGAACTAGCAGGTTATATACGCTATAGCGAGAGAGACCCTAATTCTATTATTATGTTACTTGCGCGTGACAGAGAAGCTTTTGTCTATATAACATGCTATTTAAAAGGGAAGCTAAACCCGCTTCAGAACACCCACCTGCTTCTTCCTGTTTCTTCTTTATCTTCGCTTCTTAGGCAGCTGGATTGGGTTTATGATATTACACAGAAAACATATGCCGAATATATGGTCTTCGTACTGAATGGACCGTCACGTTCTAGTTTACTTTCCTACTTTAAAGACATTCATAAAGGGATTAAAACTAGAGGATCTCTGATCTGGCCAACTGAATTTGAGCTTTGTTAAAACGCCGTGTATGTGAAAGGCGGGTCTTTTTGGCAGACGAAAAAACCCGGTTATTAAAGCCAGGCTTTTTAAAAGCTTCTATATATAGCACATTTACATTCTCAGCATAATCTTCCCTGTCTCCGAAAGATCATATCCAGAAATCATACTAAGCTCATGACGAAATGCATCCGAACGAAGGATATCAAGCACGGTTTGGATGAGTACCGTATTCTCCGGTTGATCCAATAAGACAAGATCATAACGTTCTTTAATAAGCGGAATAAATTCAACTCCCGCTACAACAGATGCTGCTTTCATAGATCCTACCCCAACATCTGCTTCACCAGAGGCAACTTTTGCTGCTACAGCGAAATGACTGGTTTCTTCATTCTCATATCCTTGAATCGTCCCTCTATCCAAACCATGGATACGAAGTTGTTCATCTACAAGAACTCTAGCCCCTGCCCCTTTCTCGCGGTTTACGAATCGAAGCCCCGGTTTAGTAAGATCAGTCCATCCCTGTAACTGATGCGGATTGCCTGGTGCTACATATAATCCAGCCCACCGGCTCATCAGATTAACAACAAGATATGAAGACCCAACTAAGAGCTTACGAATATAGGGAATATTGTATTCTCCTGTATCTCCATCAAGTAAATGAGTGCTGACGATATCCGACTTCCCTTGATACATAGAGATAAGACTGTCCAGACTTCCCACATAGGAACGCAGTGGTCTTAAAAAGGGTGAATGTTTCTCCAGATAGCTCGACAGAATATCCAGACTCAAGTCTTGGCCCGTAATAACCACTTGTCTTACTCCGCTATTCTCGGAGGCTACATAGAGTTCCCGTTTCCCCATATCATGAGCTGGCTTCGCAACAAAATCTTTGGAAGCCTGTTTGTAAGCCTCCAGATCGGCATGGTCTATTCGCATTTGTTTGCCGACTTTATAAGCGGGTAACTTTCCTTTTTTTATTAAATCATACACGGTCAGTTTGGATATTTTTAAAAGCTTCGCTATTTCCTCTGTTGTATAAGATACATTATCATTCACCTGCAATACCCCCATACAAATCTATACCCGTCATTGTATCATAATCTATTCACAATTTAGCATTGCCATCCTATCTATCATCAATATAATATATTAATTATATCTATATATAATCAATTATAACGAAAAGGTGGTTGTTATGTTCAAATTGAATAAGGTTAGTTATGTTTGTTTTAGTTTTCTCTTCATGATGTTTCTAGCAGCATGCGGTAGTACAAGCAGTACACCGGACTCTACTTTTACGCCTACAGAGCAAGAATCACAGCAATCTACTCCAGAATCATCCTCTACACAGGCTGAGGTCACTGAGCTTACCATTTCAGCTGCAGCGAGCTTAACGGATGCGCTCGAAGAAATACAGCCGATCTTTGAGGCAAATCATCCGGAAATCCAGCTTACTTTTAATTTTGGTAGTTCCGGCGCGCTGCAGCAGCAAATTGAACAAGGTGCTCCCGTTGATCTCTTTCTGTCAGCTGCGGAGAAGAATATGCAAGCACTGATTGACAACAATCAGATCATGGAAGGATACTCTGAAACTTTGCTGACAAACGAACTTGTGCTTGTATCCGCAAATGACAGTGAGATCGATATAACATCTGAGGTTGATCTAACGAAACCGGAAGTAAAGATTGTAGCCATCGGTATTCCGGAAAGCGTTCCTGCGGGCAGTTATGCCAAAGAAGCACTCGAAGGACTTGGGCTATATGATAAACTGCTTCCAAAGGTTATACAGGCCAAGGATGTCCGTCAAGTATTACAGTACGTTGAAACTGGTAATGCTGACGCAGGTTTCGTATATAAAACGGATGCCATTCTTTCTAAAGTCAACATTGTACATACGGTTGATCCAGAGCTTTACACACCTATCCATTATCCAGTCGGCATTACTGGGGCAAGTAAACATAAAGAGGAGGCCAAAGTATTCTATGAATTCCTCAAATCTGATGAGGCCAAGACCATATTTCAGAAGTACGGGTTTAAAGGCCTTTAGTTTGCGGTGCCTATGATTGACTGGAATTTATTTTGGGCACCCGTACGATTGTCACTGATTATCGCATTGCTCTCAAGCATGGTAACGATCATTGTAGGAAGCTTACTCGCAAAATGGATGTCCAGGAAAACATTCCGCGGTAAGCTTTTTCTCGAGACTGCATTCATGCTGCCCATTGTACTGCCCCCTACCGTTGTTGGATTTTTGTTACTTGTTCTTTTTGGCAGAAACAGCTTCGTCGGTTCAGTAATTGAGCGTATATTTAATGCTCCACTTCTATTTACATGGTGGGCAGCCGTTATTGCTTCGATTGTTGTTTCTTTTCCTCTTGTCTATCAGACGATGAAAGTTGGATTTTCGTCCGTTGATAGGGAGCTTGAAGCAGCTGGACGTTCCATCGGTGCAAATGAATGGCAAGTCTTTCGTTATATTACACTTCCTCTTGTATGGCCTTCTCTTATGACCGCCTATATACTTGGATTCGCCCGTTCACTTGGGGAATTTGGGGCTACACTCATGATTGCAGGCAATATCCCAGGAAAAACGCAGACTGTACCCACTGCTATATATATTGCTGTAGACAGCGGTAATACAACCATGGCTTGGGTGTGGACCGTCTCTATTATTGTTATTTCTTTCCTCCTTTTACTAATAACAGGCCGTAATAAAACGACATAAAATGATAACATCTTTGTAATGATCAGCCCAACAACCCGTTAATTCTAAAAATACGGGTTGTTTTTTTGGTATATTCTTACCAACTAACTAGAAAATAAAGGATATTATATGAAATAATAGATAAATATTTTGTAATAAAAATAAGAAAATTAATAATTTTGGTTACAATATTGTAACCAAAAAAGGTGTTTCAGTTCTTTAGATTAGTGATAAAATACCCCTTTTAAAGGAACTTAACCTCTCTACATAAGTATATAACTAAAAATTCTGCCAAGTTTTAGTGTGCAAAAGGTGAATCGCTGGTTACAAAATTGTAACATTCAACGCTTTTTTTATTATATATTAGTTACAGTTGATTAATATTAATAAAGCCGAATCTACTACTTAGTACGGGGGACGATTTACATACTTGGGGTGAATGGATGATGAAGATCCTAGAGTACCTTCTACTCAAACCCGTCAACTAACCTCGGAGGCTAATGGAGGAATAAATAATAATGATGAAATTTGGTAAATGTATGTTGTTAACTACTCTGCTTGGAGCAGGCTTAGTACTCGGAAATTCGCAAGTGGATGCATCTTCTTCAAGTTCAAATAGTGTAAATGTACAACTTAATGATAGTCTTGTTAATTTTGAAGATGCTTCTCCTTTTCTAGATAATAACGATAGAACGCAAGTTCCATTACGTAAACTTGCAGAAGAAATGAATTATACCGTAAGTTCTTCTAAATCAGGTTCAACTACAACGGTTACTATTAAAAAGAATGGAACCACGATTAAAATTAAAACAGGTTCTACAACAGCAACAGTCAATGGAAAAAGTGTAAGTCTTGATACTCAAGTATTTATTCGCGATAGCCGTACATACGTTCCACTTCGTTTTGTATCCGAAGCCATGGGAAGTGAAGTTGTTTGGAAAAAGAGCTACTCTCTTGTTATGGTAAGTACTACAGGTAAAACATATAGCCCGATTCTTGTAGGGAATGATCATGTAAAAGGAACGAGTATTGTTCAAGAAGCTACAAAATATATAGGTACACCTTATGTATATGGAGGCTCTACTCCAAGCGGATTTGACTGCTCTGGTTTCGTGAAATATGTTTTTGAGAAACACAATGTATCCCTTCCGCGTACAGCAGCTTCCATGTATAAGACAGGAACTTCTGTATCAAAGAGTAATCTAAAGCAAGGTGATCTTGTTTTCTTTAATACAACAGGTTCTGTCTCTCATGTCGGCATTTACGTTGGAAACAATAGTTTCATTTCTGCCACTACTTCCAGTGGTATTAAAATCGACAGCTTGAGTAACACTTACTGGGGTCCTAAATATGTAGGAGCAAAAAGTGTACTCTAATATCATAGATTAGAATAATAAGAAGACATTCACTCCGCGTGTTGGAGATGAATGTCTTCTTTTTGTCTTATACGGTGCCGCACAAGGGCACAGAACCAAGGTTTGTTGTTGTCTAACCATTCGCGTTCCTCTACTCTTCTTGATGCACTAACTATAGTCAAAAAAGGTACGGCTCCTCAACTGTTTTCAGGAGCCGTACCTTTTCTTTATAAGAGGACTTTTAAGCGGCCTCGTTTAAGAACATCTTTTTTGACTTCAATATTATAAATTCCTATTTTGTGAATACATGATTCCCTATTGTTTTTATAATAGGACGTGCTTTACTCCAAGCGGATGTGGCAATCTTCGGATTATAATAATAGAGCGCTCCCCCTGTTGGATCTTCGCCATTCAGTGCACGCTTTGCTGCTACATAAGCAGATGAATTAGGAGTGAGGTTATACTGGCCGTCATCCACCGCAGTAAACTGTCTCGGATGGAGGATAACATCTTTTATAGAACTTGGGAACTGATTAGACTGGACCCGGTTAAGGATGACAGCAGCCACCGCCACCTGCCCTTTTAATGATTCGCCCCTCGCTTCACCATTTACGGCTTTAGCCAAAGCATTCAGTGTAGTTCCTGCGGCAGGCACCTTAGCCTTCAAAGCGGCTATCGTCCGTTTGCCTGCCTTTCCGTCTACAGCAAGACCACTCCGCTTCTGGAAGGTTTGAACGGCCTTCTCTGTTTGCGATCCATAGTATCCGGTTACGCCAGCAGACAAGTAGCCTAGCGTTCTGAGTCTCTCTTGCAGCTCTACAACTTCAGAGTGCTGAGTTCCTTTTTGAAGAAGCATTGCACTGGCCGGGGAAGCCGCTCCTACTGTACCTATTGCTATCGATCCGCTTAAAAGTAAACCTGCTGCGAGTGTTTTCCATTTTTTATTATTATTTAATTTGTTCATATATCCTATGACAACCTCCAGATTCGTGATGTAAGTGTAATAGTGGGATCTGGCTTTGCCGATCCTGAAAAAAAAGCCGGGAGAAAGGGAATTGTTCCTGCTTTCTCCCGGCGAAGTGTTTTTTAAGTGCACTCAACAAATTCAATATTTATTTTGTGAAAGATTTATTTTGTGAAAACATGATTACCAAGTCTTTGTGTAACTGGCCTAGAACTCATCCAAGAAGATGAAGTATACTTCGGATTATAGAAGTATAGAGCACCTTTGGAAGGATCATATCCTGTCAAAGCTCTGCGAGCTGCCTCATAAGCACCCGCCGTTGGCACACTTAGTTTGCCATCCGCTGCAGGTGAGAATTGTCCTTTTTGAAAAATCACGTTCGTAATGGCGTTCGGAAACGCCGAGTTCTGAACCCGATTTAGAATGACAGCACCTACTGCAACTTGTCCAGTAAATGATTCTCCGCCAGCTTCATCTTGAATAATACCTGCCAGATGTTTTAACACTTTGTTATTAATCGGCGCTTTGGCTTTAAGTTTGGCTTCTGTCTTGGGACCAACCTTTCCATCGACAGCTAAGTTGTTCACCCTCTGGAATTTCTTCACAGCTTCAACCGTTTTGTCACCATAGTAACCGCTGATGCCAGCCCAGAAATATTTTATTTTATTCAGTCTTTCTTGGACCTCAACTACTTCGGAACTTCTACTACCCTTCTGTAGTGTCGCAGCACTAGCTGTTGATGATGCACCCAGTATGGAAAGAGCACAGGCACATGTTAAGATAAGTGTGGGTATTTTTTTCATTAGTCTTACATATCCTCCGTTTCATTCGTGATCAGATGCCTTGCATTAAAAAATCTCATCACTGAATTTGGCGGCGCTAAAAGTAACACCTAATGTGTACTATAACATAAGTTACAATTTTGTTACATCTGTCGATGGACCTAATCTACAAGTTCGGTGCCTTTTGTTTCCTTACCTAGCACGAGTACCGCTGCTGCACCAACTAATACCGTAACAAAGAACAAGGTGAATATTGTACTAAAAGAAACCCCTTTTTGGACCAAAAGACCTACAAGAAGCGGTGCAATAACGCCTCCTATTCGGCCAACAGACGCAGATAACCCCACTCCAGTAGAACGTGTTCTCAGCGGATATAGTTCCGGTGTGTATGCATACATGCCTCCCCAAGCTCCCAGATTAAAGAAAGAAAGTGACATTCCTGCAATAATTAAGGATAATTCGGAGCTGGCATTTCCAAACCAAAGCGCACTGAATCCTGTCATCACTAAATATACGACAAGCACAAATTTTCTCCCGAATTTCTCAATAAAGTAAGCCGCAGTAAAATAACCAGGCAACTGTGCGAGTGTCATAATAAGTACATACTGAAAACTTTTGACGAGTTCATATCCTTTTGATGTCATGACACTTGGCAACCATAAAAACATGCCATAGTAAGAAAATACAACCGTAAACCACAAGATCCATAACATCAGTGTGGTCTTCCGATGTTCTACGGACCAAACTGATTTGAATTTCTCTCCAAAGGTAACTTTTTTCAGTTCCTTTTTCTTCTTGAATTCAGGTGGATCCTGAATGGCTTTGCGTAAGTACAGCGCGTAAAATGCCGGTAGTGCACCGATTAGAAAAGCTACACGCCATCCATACTCGGGGATGATGAAAAAAGAAATGAGAGCCGAAATAATCCAGCCTGCAGCCCAAAAACTTTCAAGCAGTACAACGGCTCGTCCTCTTTCCTTAGCAGATACCGATTCTGATACCAGCGTTGATGCGACTGGAAGTTCTCCTCCAAGACCAACCCCTGCAACAAAGCGAATGAGGCAAAGGAACACATACCCTGTAGCTAAAGCAGAAAATCCACTTGCTACCGAGAAAATAAGCAGCGTCCACATTAAAACGGCTTTTCTTCCATACTTATCAGCCAGCGTTCCTGCGAGGGCAGCTCCAACGACCATACCAATAGAAGTGGAACTTGTGATAAGCCCTACTTCGCCTGGACTGAGGAGCCATTCCTTCGCCAAAGCAGCTACGATAAAGGACATCATACCTACTTCCATGGCATCAAACATCCAGCTCAGCCCGGCGCTAAAGAGCAGCTTACGTTGTTTCGGATTCTGTAAGACTTCGAGTTTACTCATCGTAATACTTTTGCTCCCTTATGTAATGTATTTGAAGTGGAACCCATCATCTTATTTATAATGATTTAAAACAGCCTGTCAACAAAAAAAGAGAACAGTCTGCTTATGAAGTAAGCATACTCTTCTCTTTTTTCTACTAACTCTTATTTCCGCAACAAGATTTAGGTTTTCCTATTTATTTTCTTTACGAACAAGAGATACATCATCCTTCATTTTCTCATACCACACTTCATAATGATGTACCGCAAGTCCTGCAAAGGAATGATGTTTTGTGCCAAGTTCAGCCGCTGTTTCCATCTCTGATTCCATATTCGTAACTGCTTTCCGGTAAAAGGTTAGATGTTCGCCTTCCTCGGTATGACCAAGCTCGGCACCGATCCATACCTTCTTGTCCAGCTCATCTGCTTCCGCAAGTTCTTCCTTGGAGAGATCGTACATCTGCTGACCGCTGTCTCGATAAGCCATGATAGCAATTGCATCAAACTGATCAATCATCCACCGACTAAGTGTACTCTTACCATCTGGACTTTCTCGCTTATCAAGCCAAAAAGGAACCGCTGCGCTCATATAGAGGTTTCCTTCAGACCCTGCCTGAATCCACTCTTCTATATTTGCGCTCCATTCTGCAATGACTGCTTGCTCCTCTTGTTCCCAGCGCCGCAATTGATACGGCTCGACATCGAACTGCACACCTGCAAACTGCTCCTCTGGTGCTGCTTCCTGGTTAAATTTCTTTACCCATTCCACCCATACGGTGCCTTCTTCTCGTTTTTCTGTATAAGCCCAGTCTGCATGACCATTGAGTGCATGGACTGAAATGTCGTGAGCTTGTGCTTCCGCATTAAAATGCCTGTATGCTTCATCAGACACGCTTTCCTTCGTTTGCAGAAAAACAGTATTCACCTTTTGTTCTGCTAAGAACATCACAATTTCATCTGTACGCTCTTCAATGATCGAAGCATCCCATAGCCATGTCGCTTTATTTTCATTCACCTCAGGTGATTTCAGCATGAAATACAGGATAAGTAAAAGGACAAAGATGATTAATAAGCTGCTTCCTTTTACCCATGCCGGCCATGAATTCCATGCATATCCTCCTTTACTCGGTGGCTTCTTCGCAGCGTTCACCGAATCTTTTTTAAGCAAATACCACTTCTTCCTGCGACGTCACGGGATGCTGTACAGAGTGGCCTATTTTATAGATGTGCGGTAATGGGTATTCTTTAAATGCATTACGAGTGTCAAGTACAGGTACGCCCAGCGATGCGATTTCATCATACTCTAGATTTTTATGGTTCGTAATTAGAACGATGCAGTCATATCCTTTGAAGTTAGCTGGGTTATACTCCACGCTATGAACCGTTTCTCCATGTTTATCGCGGAAAGTATCTGCATACGGATCAAAGTACTCTACATTCGCACCTGCTTCTTTAAAGAGCTCGTAAACTTCAAGAGCAGGAGATTCACGAAGGTCTGCAATGTTTGGTTTGTACGCCATACCGAGCAGCAAAATGTTCGATTTACGAATGGATTTCGCATATTCATTTAGAATGGTTGCTGTTTTGTTCATTACGTAGTACGGCATATTCTCATTAGTGGATTGAGCAAGTTCAATAAATTGGCTGTAGAATCTAAAACCTTTCGCTTTCCAGGATAAGTACATTGGATCAAGTGGAATGCAGTGTCCACCGATACCTGGTCCCGGATAGAATGGCATAAAGCCAAATGGTTTTGTAGCAGCTGCGTCAATGACTTCCCAAATGTCAATTCCCATGCGGTCACACATCATTGCCATTTCATTTACAAACGCAATATTGATACTGCGGAATGTATTTTCAAGCAGCTTGGACATTTCTGCAATTTTTGGATTGGATACAGGAACTACCGTTTCTACATACTGGCTGTACAGTGCTGCTCCGAGTTTTAAGCATTCTTCTGTAGTACCGCCAATTACTTTTGGTGTATTAAAAGTCGTAAATCTGCCGTTTGACGGATCCACGCGTTCTGGTGAGAAGCAGAGGAAATAATCTTCTCCTACTTTTTTACCAATCGCTTCAAGTTTATGCTCAATCAATTCTTCCGTTGTACCAGGATAAGTTGTGCTCTCAAGCGTGATGAGCATACCTTCCTTCATATGAAGTTTGATTTGGTCTACCACGGTTTCAATGTATGATGTATCCGGATCTTGGTTTTCACTGAGCGGTGTTGGCACACAGATACTTAGTGCATCAATCACACGCAGCATGCTGTAATCTGTTGTTGGCTGAAAACGACCGCTTTGCATTACTGTTTTCAGTTCTTCCGAAGAAATATCATGAATGTAGGACTCGCCTTGATAAATACTCTCCACTTTGGATGGGTCTAAATCAATACCGATTACCGTAAATCCTTGCTTTACCATTTCTACTGCGAGCGGCAGGCCAACATATCCTAGTCCTACTACACCCAACACGGCTTTCTTGCTTTCAATTGCGTTCATTAAAGTATGGAATTGCTCTTTCACAGTACTTCACCCTCCAAATGGAATTTTAGGTAAGCAGGTTGCATCATTTGGTTGCGATGATACACAGCTCACTGACTTTTTATGTGTTAAATCAGGACTACCTTATCAGTTTGAAATCTACTATTTTACAAGCTACGATTACTGTAAGTGCTATGATTTCTATTGAAAACAGCGACGAATACGAGCATCGAGTTCCACAGGTGAAAAAGGTTTGGTTACATAATCTTCTACACCTTTTTCAAAACACTGGGTGATGGTCTGCTCTACTCGCTGGTCTGTCAAAACAATTACTTTTGGCTGCTGTTTTAGATCCAGGTTTTGAATCTGATGGATAAAAGGAACTCCACTCATTCCATACAAATTAAGTTCGGTCAGAATAAGATCCGGTTCCACTTTTACAGCCATATCGAGGGCACTAAGTCCATCCACTGCTTCATAAATGTCATATCCTTGCAAAGCAAGGCGGATTTGAAGAAATTCTCTTGTTGATTGTTCTTGATCTACAATAAGAATCTTCCCTGGCCGTACCGCTGTTTCATTTGGTGTATATAATTTGATATCTGCATCCGTACTGAGTCTTGCGGATTCAGCCATACTTTTCAGCATGTGCTTGCTTGCTTTCCCCATTTCAGGGAAACTTGCAATTGTCAGACGCGGATCTACACCGGGTAACACTTGCATCAGGCTCTGTTTGATTAACAGTGCCTGATAGTGTGTACGATTAAGTGACATAAAAGGAAGGAAGACCGCAATCGTATTTGTCTGCGTATCTTTCCAGACCTGATATTCAGTTTCGCAGATCCTTGCGAGAATATCCTGCAGCTCCGCATCCGGCTGCTGGTCCCTATCCATGCAGTGGACAAACACAACGCCGCTGTTTTCGTTAGCCATTCCTTTTAACTGCTCATCCAGAATGTCATATACACTGTCCTTCATCTGACGCTCAAGAGTTACTGTATTTGCCATAAGACTCATCTCCACCTTTCAACATTCACTTTTACCTTACTTAAGCAGCCTCTTCGGCTTTTGGTTCTTCCCAGCTCTGTCTTGTCATCGTTCCCCAGGAGTTATTCTTTCTCATAAACTGGATATGTCCTTGTACTCTCCAGAGGACGCCAAGCTGATGATACCCTACAAACTTAAGAGCAGAAAAAGCTAACATTTTTACAAGATCAGACGGTTTTGGATAACGGCGGAAAGCAATCTCTTCGAGAATCAGGGCTCCTACACTCAGCAGATAGCCGCTTAAGAAATTAAGGAGACCAAAAATCAATAGAACAGGCCATGCCGTCATATCCAGCATAACGTAACCTACTAAAGCTAGAAGTCCAGTAATCCGGAAATAAGGATTCAATGCCTCGAAAAAGATGTTATACGGCATCGTAAGCATTCCCATTGTTTTATACTTGGGTCTGAACATCATATTTCCGTTCTCCAGCATATTTTTCAGGTTTCCCCGACCCCAGCGTTTACGTTGATTCGAAATAATCTGGTACGTATCTGGAGCTTGAGTCCAGCAGACTGCCTCTGGACAGAATGCAATACGATACTTTTTCTTGTTTTCCAGCATATAGCGATGAAGCTTGATAATGATGTTCATGTCTTCTCCGGGATATCCATCACGATATCCACCTACTGCAATAACAGCCTCTTTCTTAAATACTCCAAAAGCACCTGAAACGATAATCAGCCCATTTATTGAACTCCAGCCAATTCGTCCGCCAAGGAACGCTTTTAAATACTCAATAGATTGAAACATCGGCCACATTTTACGCGGAAGTGACACATCTTTTACAGCACCATTTTCAATCTTGCATCCATTTGCAATACGAACATCTCCGCCGATCGCAACGGTTTCTTCTGGGTTCTCCAGATACATACGAGCCATGCGAATAAGCGCATCCTTCTCAAGTAAAGAATCTGCATCAATCGATGAGATCAGAGGATAATGTGAGAAATTAATTCCAGCATTCAGCGAATCCGCTTTACCGCCATTATTCTTATCAATGAGATAGAGAAAAGGATAATCCGGGTTATGATATACACCGCGAATCTGCTCACATCTGATCGTTCCACGGAAAGTCGGATTTTGAACGGGTTTAAGTCCGAATTCTTTGATGAGTACAGGTATCGTCTTGTCTGTAGAACCATCATTGACGACAATGACCTCGTATGTCGGATAGTTGAGTGTCATCAGACATTTTACATTTTCTATAATCGTCAATTCTTCGTTAAACGCAGGTACCAAAAGCGAGATAGGAGGAACGACATCCGATCCCGCTAAGCTTTTAAAGCTTGAATACTCTGCTCGGCGGCGAATTGTAAAGATATCTCTGTACGAAAAACATAAAATTCCGAAATATAAGACAGTAACGAAAATAACGTAATAAATGATAACCATTCCATAACCAAGCAATATATCCCTAAGCAGTGAAATCCCCTCCAATAACCTCTGACATACGGCGAGTTTGTTTTTCTTTCGGTGAAGTTCCGAAATAATGTTGATAGATTAGTCTTTTCTTGTTCAGTGTCATCATTTTTTCAACTTCTTCTTGGCCGTCAGCCGTAGCCATCGCACGCTCTGTATAGGCAAGAGCTGCTTCTCTAGCCGTACCGCTTGCCGTAGCCGCTGTTTCGCAAAGCACTTCAAAACCGCGCACACCAAGTCCTGCAAGACTTTCTGCACTTTGATTACGCACAAGCAGTTCTGCATCGCTCAGTCCTTTTTGTAACAGCTGGATGCTGTCTTCCGTGTGGATGGAACCAAGAGCATTTGCCATTGCCGTTCTAACCTCAGGATTTGAATCTCGCATTAACTCTTTCATCGTTTGATCCTTGAGTACGGGACCTCTGCTTAAATAAAGTTTAATCGCATCTGTACGTATTGTTTCATCCTTCGAACGGAACAACGGGATAACAGCCGGCATCACTTCTGGAGATGCATAAGCATAGGAAGCGACGAGTCCCACTTTTACATCATTATAGTGATCTGATTCAAGCAGTTCTTGCAGCAGATTACTCGGTGTAAGACTCGTTTCCATCAGAATATCAGCAGCAAGTTCATAAACTGGTTTTCCTTTATCAAGGAGATATCTGAGCATCTCTTTCAGCTCAGCAGGCCGTTCTGCGCACTTCGCTACCGCTCTGGCGTATATGACAGCATGGGCTACCTTTTTTTCTTCTTTTAGCACTTGCAGCAAAGCTGTTGTCGCTTCGGCAGCTCGTATTCCGCCGAGCCTGTAAGCAGCTTCTATAGTTTTGCTGGTCGAGATGCTGTCAAGCTGTTTCATTTGCTTCGCAATATAGCCCGTTTCCCTAGCTATGTCGCGTAGTTTTGCAGCATGCTCTCCTTTAATCTGATCATGGATGGCGATTAATCGATCCATAATTACTTCCTCTTCTATTTTTGTCAATTTCCCTGGGGGAAGCTCAATTTTCTCATTCCCCGTCAGGTTTGCCTGAACATAAACGAAGTAATCCTTGTGTTTACTTGTATACTCTTCTTTTTTGCGTTCTTTTGAATTGTGGGTTGTTTTCATCGTTATGAGCAAACCGATCCCCACGACAATGAGTCCTGCGCACGAATAAAGGAAAATGTACGCCAGGGCCAAATTAGAAAACATGGATAAGTATCCTCCTTTATTTTTGCTGCATTTGTAATTCTGAGTATGTTTCTTTCATGAGATCATAGCTCTTTTTAAAACGTTCACTATAATTCACAGTTTCCCATGGGTCCCATGAATAAGCCTGAATGTCTTGTATATCAAATGTATCCTCTTTGCCGCCAGGCCAAGATACGTTACCGCTGCTAAGATCAGTCAACCAAGGGATCAGCCGAATTCCTTCCGTTGTTACCGTCTGAAATTCCTTATTTTCTGTTAACGGGCTGTAATCAATGACCTGTAGTGAACTCGGATCTCCAAAACCAAGCAGCATCCACGGAATGCGGACCTCTATTTCTTTCCCTTCGTACTGCCAAAGGGTTAGTGAATCGTAATCAGCAGCATCGGGATTTGTCGAGCCCCGGTTTAACAGGCCTACAACTTCATCCATATAAGGGTGGGCATATTTGGTATCAGGCGGATTCATCAACAGACTGATGGCCAGCTTCCAAGGAACAAATGACGGTGTATCCTTTGTCTGTTCCTCCAGCATCCAATAGCCTTCCGGTCCATATAATCGCTGGTTAAAGTCATAGCTTTTCGCGATAGCTACTTCTGATTCCTTATCCTTGCCTATTGTAATCAGCGTTTCCAGATCTCCGCCTTTTAGTGTTTTATCTGGAAGAGATTCAAGCGGCTGATTGCCGCCAGGAAGCGTATCTGTACCGATATTCAACTTCGTCTTAGATGGATCAAATGGTTCATCGAGCGTAATCCCCATATATAGATAAGCTTCATCATGAGTTAATTGAATACTCTCGATGCCTTCTGTATCCCCTTGCCAAAGCTTAATTTGTTCAGCGGGAAGCGTGGTCCACTCATCCAGTTTCCCATCGATAAACAGCTGGTTTTGTTTGCCTGCTTCCATGGCGAGAATACCGAACATTTTCTCATTCGTGAGTACGTTCAGCCAGTAAGCTTTACGATCTGCAGGAATTTCGAATGGCATCGTATTCCACGTCTTCTTAAACCACTCATCCTGCCACATGAAGAGAACAGCTCCGGCATATCCTTCATCAAAGATATCCTTAGTTAGCGACTGGTTAATCTCGCCCTGTTCCTGCTCATTATGTCCCCCTTGATCTTTCCCTCCGGGACCATAATGGGATATTCCGAGAGAAGACGGAACTCCGTATTCTGTAATCATTATAGGTAGATCGGGAAACTCGGATTTAAGCTTACGCAAGTACGCTTTATACGTGTTGTATTCCCCTTGTTCATCTTTTATCGTCTGCAGCGTTTTGTCTGTACGGAAGAAGTCTGGATAATAAGGATAGACGTGATAGGCTGCAAAATAACCGCCTTGCCAATTCACAGGCTCAATATGTCTCGCATCTACGCTTACCAAATCTTCTTCAAATAGAGGTTCTCCTGGATGTTCAAGCACATCGGTTGTAACCCAGTTGGTAAAAGTTAAGGGGTGTTCCCATCCGTATTTCTGTTCTTCCTTTGCTACTTCATCCAGCAGCTCAGCAAGCCAGTTCTCGAAGGGGCTTGCCTCTTCGGTACCTGAAAAGTGTTCACCGGCATAGCGAGGATGATCCGAATACTTGTTATTTGTTTCCTTTACCATCTCTGGGTCCCACTCGGTACCCAGATGCCATGCTAGCAGATACTGGCCTACATTCGCTCTGTACTTACCACTCGATTCTCCATTCACATGCGGGATATCCGCATCTCCATACACTGCCGATACTGCTTTTTTTATTTCTGCTTTAAATTTTTCTTCAATTCCTTCGGCAAAAGCGTCCCTTTGCTCAATCAGTTGTTCTTCTGGTGACCAGATCCCTTGCATGAAGTACAGCGGGTGTTCCTTGCCTTTGTTATACTCTGCGAGCGCTGAATAAAACACGGGCTGATGAACCGTATAGATGCGGATTACATTTGCGCCCAGATCTTCAATCTGTTGAAACCATCTAAGATAATCTTCTTTTACTAACGGAAATTCACCTGGGTAATGACCTGGTTTCGTTGAACCCAGGTTAACCCCCTTCACAAACAGTTCTTGCCACTTTCCTTCCTGGCTGTATTGTAAGAACTGATTGCCTTCTGTTTTGAATTTCAGTTTCGTTCCGTCTTCTGCTGTAAAAGTATTTTGTGCTGGCTTCAAGTATGAGTATGCTGCCCATCCTCCACCGCCAAAAATAAGAATGCCAATTAAGATGCCTACAGCAAATCGTTTTCTCTGTCGTCTGCTCATGGTTTCCTGGTTCGCTCCACTTCTAAAATCATTCTTAGTCATCGTAAGGCAAAAACGAGTTTTGCAATGCCTCCCTTTAATTTACAGATTGCCTGCAATGCAGAATCGGATTCTGTCGTTTGGCGAATGTCTGTAACTTCTCTATTAACTATATCGCCAAGCTTTCCCTTTTGTAACTAGGCAAATGGAAGGAAAGATAGATTGGATAATATTGCCCAGTTTCAAATCATGATCCTGGGTTTAGGGTCCGATCATCCTAAAAATCAAACTTTCTTTTTACTGCTCTGTCTACACCAAAGCAACACCTGAACTTCTCTTCAATAATCAAGAAAAATCCTTACTCATCAGTAGTTACAGCTCTGTTTTCCTCCCCCTCTGCCTATATAATGTAACGCATGTAATCACCTAAAGTTGCTATTTGTTTACAATTTTAACCATAGTTATTACAAAATTGATACTATAGTCCGATATCAAAAACGTGAAAAGCCTTGATATACCAGCATTCTTAAAATATCAAACTTTACAAAAAAATCGGATGGTCCTGTATCCAGGACAAATTTATTTAATTTTCCTTTACATTCTGCTTATAATCCCCTGATTTCTGACTCCCTGGTCTCAAATCACTCGCTCTTTATGTTAAAAACCGAGTCCTTTTTCCTAATTTCTAATACTTTCTGAGCATTTCAGAAAATCTCATCTCTTTTCAAAAAAATTCCGGTTGCTGTATGTATATTTCTCCGTTATTCTTATAAAATAAGAACATGTGTTCTATTACGGAACGAATGAAGAGGAGTATGGTCTTATGGAGCGGAAAAAACGTGTGATTATGCTGGCTGATTGTCAGTCTTTTTATGCCAGTGTGGAGAAGTCAGCCCATCCGGAGTATACGAGTCGCCCCCTTGTCGTTGCAGGCGATCCGGCTCGCAGGTCCGGAATCATTCTTGCCGCCTGTCCACTGGCCAAGACCTACGGAATTACAACAGCCGAGCGCCTGTCCGATGCAATTGCCAAATGCCCAGATGTCGTTGTAGTCAAACCTCGAATGGCAGAATATATCCGGGTTTCTCTCCATATTACAAGTATTTTTCAATCCTATACGGATCTTGTGGAGCCCTACAGCATTGATGAGCAATTTCTTGATGTAACCGGCAGTCTAAGGTTATTCGGTTCACCAGAAGAAATCGCCCGCCAGATCCAGCAGCAAGTTTGGCTTGAAACCGGAGTACGGGTACGGATCGGAATTAGCGATACCAAGGTCGTGAGTAAGATGGCCTGTGATTTGTTTGCTAAGAAAAATAAGACAGGGATCTATATTCTTCCAAAGGAAGATATAGCTGAGAAACTCTGGTCTATGCCCATTCGAGACATGTTTATGGTCGGCTCGAGAATGGCTCATCATTTTTATAAGATGGGTATTCATACGATTGGGGATTTAGCCCGCACTCCTCTCCCCCGTCTGCGTGACCGCTGGGGTGTCAATGGGGAAGTCTTATGGCGTATTGCGAACGGAATAGATGATTCGCCTGTAAGACCCAGTACTTTTATGCAGCAACAAAAAGGAATCGGTCATCAAATGACCCTTCCGAGAGACTACACTACATGGTCAGAGATTCGTGTTGTCCTATTGGAACTGGCTGAACTTGTTGCAAGAAGGGCCAGGGAGAAAGGACTTATGGGCCATGTTGTATCTGTCGGCTGCCGGGGAACCAACTTTGACAAACCCACCGGCTTTTCCAGACAAATGAAAATAAAGGAACCTACGCAAATTACCGCAGAAGTCTATAAAGCAGCCAGTGAATTATTCCAGCGCTACTGGGATGGTCAGCCCGTAAGAAGATTGGGTGTATCTCTTACAGAACTGATCCCTGATACGGAATATCAATTAACCTGGTTTGATAACCGGGAGCAACAACGGGAACTTGATAAAGTAACAGATGCGATCAAACGTAAGTTTGGAGACACTGCTATTATTCGTGCTTCCTCTCTTGAGCATGCAGGTCAGATACATGATCGTTCCCGCAAAATTGGAGGTCACTATCGATGAGTAAAAAATTACAACAAAACGGATTATTTGAATCCTCACGAATGATGCTTCCCGAACATCGCGAAGCTTATGTACAACATCAGCAAAAATTAGCTCCAAGGTCCCGGCCGATCCTTGATCCTCAAGCGTTCGAAGAAATGTCACGTCTGCTTGCCGAGTCGCTGATGTTAAAAGAGCCTGTGACAATCGTCCTGTTCGATGAGTGGGAAGATGTCCATCTTACCGGAACCGTTGTCAAATTTGATCAGGCAGGAAGATCGATTCGTATACAGGACCCGGCCGGATTCCATGATGTTCGAATGAGACATATTATTGATGTTCATGCTAACTAACCTGCTGAATGATAACGGGAGATTTGGTAAGGAGTCATGCGTTATACTGATACAAAAAAGGAAGGTGGGCTAACTTTGTGCGGAAGATTCACCCTAGGTGTTACGATGGAAGAATTGATGCTTCGTTATATGCTTGATGATATTCCAGAGTATATTGATTACCGCCCCCGCTATAATATCGCCCCAACTCAGCAGGTTATTGCGGTTATCCATGATGGTACTAAACGAAGAGCGGGTACACTCCGCTGGGGACTGATCCCTCACTGGGCAAAAGATATCCGCATCGGCAGTAAATTAATCAATGCCCGAAGCGAGACTCTTCTCGAGAAACCCGCCTTTCGCGAATCCTTTCTCCGTAAACGCTGCCTTATACCAGCCGATGGTTTCTATGAATGGCAAAAGCAGGAGAATGGCAAAAAAGTACCCTTTCGAATCACCATGGAAGACAAGGGTATTTTTAGTTTTGCTGGATTATACGATGTATGGATAAGCCCGGAAGGGCAAAAAGTCAGCAGCTGTACCATTGTTACCACTAAGCCGAATTCTCTTATGTCTCCCATTCATGATCGTATGCCTGTTGTCATCCCTTCAGGGCAGGAAGATCAGTGGCTGAATCGATCCATTCAGCGCCCAGAGGAAATATCCTCCCTACTTAGCCCCTATCCTGCGAATCAGATGCTGGCTTATCCGGTATCTGCTGCTGTAGGCAAGGTAGCGAATGACAGTATCGAGCTGATCTCACCGGTATAGCGGAAGTATCCTGGAGTAACTTTAAGTTTTAGATCGTTTCCAATACAAAAAGAAAGGGTGCTGGATATAACATCAGCACCCTCTTTTTTCAGTTTACCCGCACAAAACGCAGGGCCATCCTTCTAGATCGGCAAGAATCTAAACAAAGACCAGCCTGCACCCCATTCAGCGAAACATTCCCCATAGTTTAATGAGATGCAAAGTATTGTTCGGATCTATCTTTTGGTCAACCACAAATTTGACAAAACGTTCCTCATCCGCCGGCGTAAATTTCTCATTCAATATAGCAGCAGACGATTTTACCAGTCGTCTTACTTTGGCACTATTCTGAAGATCTGATTTTGTAACTCCATCAACCAGCAATTTGACTCGTTCCTTCGCTGCCGGATTTTTCATTTTTGTCTTGATTCGCTCCACCAGCTGCGGACTAATGCCATATTTTTGATAGCTCAAAGAACGTTACACCTCCCGCATATTGTAGTCCCTCATTACTATATGCGAGAGGTGCCCGTCCACTTGACCTCTATTTTATAAAACATGATTTAATCCATGATATCGCCTTGGAAAATTTGTTCCTTCTGCAAGAAACCTCGTAACGCCTCATATCCAGGAGAAGTCCAGAATGACTCACTAGATACGAGTGAAGCAGCATCATCACGGGCTACCTCAAGCACTTCAAAGTCGCTGACCATATCCGCAATTTTAAAGTCAGGCATACCGCTTTGCTTCGTTCCAAAGAAATCTCCGGGTCCCCGCAAATCCAGATCCCGCCGTGAAACCTCGAATCCATCTTCCGTTTCTGTCATAACCTTCATTCGCTCTTGGCCTATCTCTGACTTCGGATCTGCAATAAGTATGCAATACGATGCATGGGAGCCCCTTCCTACACGCCCGCGTAGCTGATGAAGCTGGGAGAGTCCGAATCGCTCTGCATCCATAATAATCATCAGCGTCGCATTCGGTACATCGACTCCCACCTCAACTACGGTAGTGGATACAAGCATCTGGGTCTTGTTCTCATAGAAAAGCCGCATCGACTCTTCTTTCTCTGACGGCGTCATGCGCCCGTGCAGAAGACCTACCTGATACTGAGGGAGAGCTTGCTGCATCGCTACATGCAGATCAATCGCATTCTGAACGTCGAGCTTCTCCGATTCCTCAATGAGAGGGCAGATCAGGTACGCTTGACGACCTTGACTCAGTTCTCGAGTAATAAAACCAATGACCCGATCCATCATATCGTGCTTCACCCAGTAAGTAGAGATTGGGATTCTCCCTTTAGGACGTTCAGAGATAGTGGATACATCAATATCACCAAAGGCCGTGATGGCAAGTGTTCTTGGAATTGGTGTAGCTGTCATCGTGAGAACGTCTGGGTTATATCCTTTACGGCGCAGTACACTGCGCTGATTGACCCCAAACCTATGCTGTTCATCCGTAACAACAAGGCCAATATCTCGGAAAAATACATCATCCTGTATAAGAGCATGCGTACCTACGACCACGTCGATAAGACCCATTTGCAGTCCCGCTAAAATCTCTTTTCGTTTACGGCCTGGTGTGCTTCCTGTGAGCAGAGCCACTTGGATATCAAAAGGAGTAAACAGCTTTTCAAGCGAGCGCATATGCTGTTCTGCCAATATTTCAGTCGGCACCATTAACGCCCCCTGAAAACCAGAACGTACCGCAGCGAACAAAGCGATGGCAGCAATGACCGTTTTACCTGAACCAACATCTCCTTGAAGCAGCCTGTTCATGCAGTGCGGAGAGCGCATATCATGCAATATTTCCAGTTCTACTCGTTTCTGAGCATCCGTAAGCTCAAAAGGTAAACTGCGAACAAACTCTCGAACGGTGCTATTGGAAACGGTATGTACGACTCCATCGCTTTTCCCTCGATTTATAGCACGAAATGCCTGCATTTTCAGTTGAAATAAAAAAAGTTCTTCGTATACCATACGTCTACGTGCTTCTTGACCAGCCTCTGGATCACCAGGCTGATGAATCAGCGCGATAGCCCGTTTACGAGGCATGAGGTTATATTTACTAAGCAGTTCAGCAGGAAGCAATTCAGGTACAAGGTCGCCATATTGCTGAAGTGCTTGGTTAATGGTTTTCCGCAGCCAATTTTGTGTCATCTTCCCGCCTATAGAATAGACAGGCTGAACAGACCCGGTACGTACTGCTCCTTTGTCTGGAAATTCAGACTCCGAGACAGTAAGCTGCATTCGTTTCTGATCCCATTTTCCCGTCAGCGTGATTTCCCGATTCGGCGTTAGCTGATCTTTCAGAAAATGACGATTAAACCATGTCGCTGAGAACATAAAATCTTCTGTCATCATCCGGCAAGTGAGTCTCGACTTGCGACCATATCGCTGCAGCACAGGTACACCCATGATTTTGGCCTGAACCGTCACTCGATCCCCATCTTTCACCTCTGTTAAAGAACGCAGACGGTAGTCCTCATAACGGAAAGGATAATACTCAAGCAAATCTTTCACGGTATAAATGCCAAAGGCGTGAAGCTCTTCTTCTTTAAGAGCACTCACGCCGCTAACTTGCTTCACCGATGTTTCTTCTAACAACATAAAGCATCCCTCATTTTATGCCGGCCATACAAAAATAGCAATCGTTCCAAAACCTACGTGGCTGCCAATAACAGCACCAATGTTCGGATAAACCACTTCACCGAGTTCAAACCGGGTTTGGATCAGTGAGATAAAAGTTTCAGCCGAGGCAGGATTGGCTGTATGACCGACAGCAATATTAATTCGTTTTCCCGCAAAGTCTTGTTCAAACATCTGAATGATGCGTTCCATAGCTTTTTTCTGGCCTCTAATCTTCTCGACAGCGTAGATAATTCCCTCATCGTCTATCGATAGAACAGGCTTAATATTAAGCAAGGTACCCAATACAGCAGAAGCTTTACCGATTCGTCCGCCTTTTTGCAAATATTCTAAGGTATCCACTAAGAAATACAGCTTACGCTGCTGATGAAGCCTAAGTACAGCGGCTTCAATCTCTTGTGCATTCTTTCCCGCCTGTGCCAGCTGTGCAGCATGTACAACGAGCAGTCCATACCCATAGCTGGCAGATTTAGAATCAATAACCGTAATCTCTGCCGTCTGCTCATCTTCAAGCATCGATTTACCAAGCAGTGCAGATTGATATGTTCCGCTCATACCTGATGATAAGTGGATCGAAACAATCTGACTGCCTGGATGATCATTCAGAATTTGGCTGTACACATTCATAAACTCGACTGGCGAAGGCTGGGAAGTGGAAGGCAGTACCTTAGCATTCCCAAGTTTCTCATAAAACGTAGCAGGACTGAGTTCAATCCCATCGAGATATGTTTCCTGATCAAATACGACTCGAAGCGGAACCACATGAATCTGATACTTCGCAACAAGTTCATCAGGAATATCCGCAGTACTATCCGTAACAATGAAAACTTGGCTCATGAAAAAGGACCCCCTTATTTATGATCAAGCTTCAACCGAGAAGAGATAAGCATAGATTGGCTGACCGCCTTCGTGTACTTCAATCTCTGCATTTGGATATTCAGCAGCAAGCCATGATGCTAGACGCTCTGTATCTGCCTCATCGGCTTCTTCACCTGACAGTATTGTAATTACTTCATCACCGCTCTCAATCATCTTGCTCAGCAGCTGCTCACAAGTAGGAACGAGACCTTCCTCCGTAGCCACAATTTTGGAATCATGAATACCAATAAAGTGTCCTGCTTTAATCTCAAGATCATCGAATACCGTGTCTCTTACCGCATAGGTAACTTGACCAGAACGAACATGAGCTATGGCTTCTAGCATATTCTCTTCATTGGACTCTGCACTTTCATCTTCCTGGAAAGCAAAAGCAGCGGAAATCCCTTGCGGAATCGTCTTACTTGGAATGACGGTAACAAGACGCTCTCCTTCTAACAAATCTCTTGCCTGTTTAGCAGCAAGAACAATGTTAGAGTTGTTCGGCAGAATAAATACATGTTCTGCGTCGATGGAATGAATGGCTTTCACAAAATCTTCTGTACTCGGATTCATGGTTTGTCCACCGGATAGAACAATATCTACTCCAAGACTTTTGAATACCTCTTCGATCCCTTGACCAGAAGAAACAGCAATAAAGCCAAATGGTGCAAGTTCATCTGCCGGCGGTATTGACAGTTCTGGAGTAAGCTCTTGTTCCGTCGGAATATCCGCAAAGAGCCCTGGCTCTGCAGCAGCATCCATACCCGCTGTCAGCAAATCACGATGCTGTTCTCGCATGTTCAGGATATGAATTTGTGTTATTTCTCCGTATTGAAGCGCTAAGTTAAGTACATCACCTGGTGTTTTGGAGTGAACATGTACTTTAATGACTTCATCATCTGAGATAATAATGATGGAATCTCCATTTACTGACAACGCTTTCCTAAAATATTCCTCATCGAATGGCGTTCCCTGTGCATCACCTAACTGACGGTTAATGAAAAATTCCATATCGTAAAGGAACTCAATATCCTCAGTTTCCAGTCTAGCTTGCGCTGTGTCAGGAAGTTCACGATGAGTGGGTGGTGCAGTTGGCATCGTTTTTGCAACAGGAGCCGGCGGAGTCATTTCCTTAGCAGGTTGAACTTTAGAATCTGTTTGGGCAGTTCCGCCAAGTAAGTACTCCATAAATCCTTCATAAATATATACAAGTCCTTTTCCGCCGGAATCAACAACGCCTACCTGTTTAAGTACAGGAAGCATTTCCGGTGTTAAGGCAAGAGTTTCATTTGCTTTTTTTAATACTTCACTCATAAGTTCAGTAATGTCAGTGGTTCGACGAGCATAATAAGTCGCATGCTTTGCCGCTTCCTTGGCAACCGTGAGGATTGTACCTTCTACTGGTTTTACTACAGCCTTATATGCGGTATCCACACCGTTCTGGAGGGCAGCAGCAAATTGAACTGTATTCAGCTCCTCATATGGGGCAGCGTAACGACTGAAGCCTCGGAACAACTGCGACAAAATCACACCCGAGTTCCCCCGCGCGCCCATTAGCAGGCCTTTCGATAAAATCCCTGCACAGCTTCCAATGGAACTAGAGCTGTTTCTTTTAAGTTCGGCCACACCGGCACTCATTGTCAAATTCATATTTGTACCCGTATCTCCATCTGGAACAGGAAATACATTGAGGGAATTGACATGTTCAGCATGCTTATGCAATTGATCCGCTCCGGCTAAAACCATCGCGTAGAAATCTGTTCCATTTAAAGAACGTTTACTCAAGTGAGAATTCCCCTTCCTAGCTTGATGCGGGAGCTTGTTCAAAAAAAGGCAGTTGCCTTCGAGAAAAGCTCTAACATCCGTTGTTCCGCTGAGTAGTGACTCAAGCGACAGCGGTCTTTCCGCAGTATTATGGACTATACCTCATTGTACTATAATCATGAGGAGAAATAAATAAAGTTTTTGTTTATGTTGACTAAGCTTTTTCTTATATGATATTATATTTAAGTATTGTTTTATGCAGGTGTATTGGATTAAGTATGGCCAAATTTGGTCTGAAGTACAACCATTGACCTTGCGGATAACGGTTACTTTCAGAATAGGAGGTGTAATCTATGTCTCGCAAATGTTATGTGACAGGTAAAAAACCGGGTAGCGGTAACCATGTTTCTCACGCTAACAACCGTAACCGCCGTTCCTGGGGCGTAAACGTTCAAAAAGTTCGCATTCTGGTGGACGGTAAGCCAAAACGCGTTTATGTTAGCACCCGTGCTCTGAAAGCCGGTAAAGTAACTCGCGTATAATCTTAGCAACGTCTATAGAATACAAAGACAAAAAGCACCTCGCCTTCTGACTAGGTGCTTTTTTCATGTCTGGATTTCGGCGACCCTTCCTATGCCAGCTCTTCTCAGCGTAAAATGAACACACCTCAAGCCGATTTTATTTCTGGAACGTGTTAAGGATCGCTTTCACAAAACCTCCTAAAAATTTTGGAAGCTTAAACGTGTAGAATTTCATACTTAACCCTCCCCATCATCCTCATGTGCTCCACCTTTTATCGTGCAAGAAGCCTTCCTATTCGCTTTAGAATCAAAACCAGGATTATACGAAAAAAGGCTACATGAGAATCGCGCTCATGTAACCATATTTATGCAGGACACTGTCTTGCTATGCCACTAGCTTTGCTTAAACCTGCGGCGGATTCATTTTTATAAAGGTATATGCCGACCATAATAAGATAAATAACAAGTAATATACGGCGGTAAAAATAACAAAAGTAATGCGAATCCCTTTTCGCTCAAACTTACGGAAAAACCAAATCACAAGAATAACACCAAGAAGCGATACGACTGCATTAATAGGAGAAGGGAGTAATGCAAAGGAACCTAATAAGGTTCCCGTAACAAGACTAATAAGCGAAGTCCACATTGCTTCTTTAAAGGTCATTTTTATCCTCCGAGGCTTTGACGTATCTCAGTAATTGCTTCTGCACGATCTTCTCTTCCAAATACAGCACTGCCAGCAACGAGTACGTCGGCTCCTGCCTCCACTACAAGCGGAGCTGTCTCCTTCGTAATTCCTCCATCTACTTCAATATGAACGTCCGCACGTCCTCTTTCTCGCAACGAACTGCGGATTTCGCGGATTTTACGTAATGTGCCTGGAATAAATGCTTGTCCTCCAAAACCAGGATTCACAGTCATAACCAGCACCATATCTACGTCATCCAGAACTTCTTGTACATGAGCTGCAGGAGTGCCAGGATTGAGCGCTACGCCTGCCATGATGCCATGTTCCTTAATCATATGAATTACCCGGTGCAGATGAACACAGGCCTCCGCATGCACCGTAATCATACCTGCTCCTGCTTTTACAAAATCAGCAATATAAAGCTCTGGATTTTCAATCATTAAATGTACATCCAGCAGGAGACTTGTGTGTGGTTTAACTGCTTTTACAATCGGCGGTCCCAGCGTAATATTAGGAACAAAATGTCCGTCCATAACATCAACGTGGATCCAGTCCGCACCAGAAGCTTCTGCTTCTGCTACTTCAGCGCCGAGGCGTGCAAAATCTGAGGATAGGATAGATGGTGCGATTTTAATTGTCATAGTTAGTACCTCCGCTTTTTGTCCTTCATTTCTTCTAAAAATTGAACGTAATGATGATATCTGCTTTCTGCAATCATGCCATCTGCTTTGGCACGAATCACTTCACAGCCGGGCTCATGCGTATGTGTACACCCTCGGAATTTACATCCGCCTGAGTATTCACGGAACTCACGGAAACACTCTCCGAGCTCTTCTACACCGATCTCAAGGAAATCCAGCTGACTAAAGCCTGGGGTATCAGCAACAAAACCACCGTTATCGAGTGGGATCAGCTCCACATGACGTGTGGTATGTTTCCCCCGGCCAAGTTTCATGCTGATTTCGTTTGTTTCAAGAGTAAGTCCTGGCATCATTGCATTTAACAGCGATGATTTCCCTACACCCGATTGTCCTGAAAAAACACTGATTTCACCCGCAAGATGTTCCTTCAGTTCGTTAAAACCAAGTCCTTCCTTAGAACTTGTACGAATGACCTCGTAGCCGATTTTCTTATAGAGTTCAATAATTTCTTTGTATTTTTGTTCGCTTTTTTCATCCACCAAGTCACTCTTGGTCAGACATATGATAGCAGTAAGACCCGCCTGCTCAATGTGTACCAAAAATTTATCAAGCAGCTGAACATTCATTTCTGGTTCTTTTAATGAAAATACTAATACGGCAAGACGTGCATTTGCCATTGGCGGCCGGATCAATTCTGTCTTTCTGGGTAAAACTTCAGTAACGGTTCCTTCTCCATTTTCAGTAAGAACGTACTTCACTCGGTCTCCTACCAGTGGGGAGATACCTCTATTTTTGAAGACCCCTCGCCCCCGGCATTGAACGGAGGATTCCGAATCGATCGGAGCTCCATCCTCTCCAAGTGGCTTAACATAATAATATCCGCTTAATGCTTTAATAATAACTCCATCGAGCATGAATCCACCGTCCTTTATACATTTCATATTGCTACGGAATATAAGAACAGGCGCCTATTCGGCGCCTGAAATGAAGAGTGTATACTCATATTTCATCTATCACTCATCGCCATCCTCATCATCGGATGGATCTTCATCTCCCTGACCGTTACCTTGATCATCGTTCTTATCGTTACCGTTCTCTCCATTATTACCCTTATTGTCATTCTTCTCACTATTGTTCTTGTTTTCATTACCATTATTAGCCGTGGTATCTTTTTCTGGATCTACTGCAGGGGCACCCGGTCCTTCATCTCCTCCTCCGCCTTCTTCCGGCACAGAATTCGATTTGATCTCAGGAATTTCTACATTGCCGTTCTTAGCATCAAAGTATCCCACCTTGTAGGTATCCACAAGCTCTCCATCCCGATGAACCGTTACAAAACCATCACGATTAGGTGCAAGCACGAGCGGAACGGAGAAGGTCTGTGCTTTATTAATCGTTTTGGTACCCCACTCTTGATTTTCCCCTCGAGCATCTGTATACACGACTCGAACTTTACTGTTCTTCCCTTCCTCACTAGGTGCAATAAGGAATGCGAACGTATATTCAATTGTTTCCGGCGAATACCCGGTACTTACATAGATTGTAATCTCTGTACCTGGTGCAATGGAGGATCCCGCGTCTACAGGCCACTGCTGTGTAACTTTTCCTTTTTCTACTTGAAAACTGGACTCTTCCTTGATTTCAGCAAGTTTTAAGTTGTTATCTTCAATCAGTTTAACTGCTTCAGAACGCGACTTATTAATCAGATCAGGCATTAATATGAGTTCTGGGCCTTTACTGACGGTAAGAACAATCTCAGCTGTATCTGGATCAAATTCGGCCCCTGGCGCAATCGACTGACTAATGACCGTCCCTACAACCTCATCACTGAAACTTTCTTCTTTTTTGATCTGATTATCATTTTTTATATTAAGAGCCAGCAACTTTTGCACAGCATCTTCGTAATTTTCTCCCGTTACATCCACCATTTGTTCCTGGGGTTTTTCAGCACCAACGGTCAGGTCAATTAAGGAACCTTTTTTAACGAGACTGCCTTCTGGTTTACTCTGTTCAAATACAATTCCAGGATCGACTCCCTCTTTGTATTCTGCAATTACTTCATCGACTTCGAGTCCACTTTCCGTAAGAAGCTTTCTCGCCGCATCTTCGTCTAAAGAAATGACACTCGGAACAGGTACGTCAGGAACAACAAGCACCTTCTCTACATAAAAGACGACTCCAGCAAGGGCAATAAGGACAACGAGAGTTAATGTTACCCAAAAAGTTGCCCGTTTCTTAGATTTCTTATTTGGCTTAGCACTATGATCTGCAGGTTCCGGATCCATCCCAGATGTATCTGTGTTAACAGCAGTATACTGTTCTGGTTTGATAGCAGGAATGACTCGCGTTTGATCGATATCAAACTCATCATCAAACATCATCTTCGGTTCCTGAAGCCGATCAGGAAACAAACAAGTCTCAAGATCTGTCTGCATCTCAAGGGCTGATTGATATCGTTCATTTGGATCTTTACGCATCGATTTGAGAATAATATTTTCAACACTTTGCGGAATCAGCGGATTCAGAAGTCTCGGTTCCTCAAAATCTTCTTGAAGATGTTTAAGGGCAACGCTGATAGGACTTTCCCCTAAGAAAGGAAGCTGTCCTGTGAGCATTTGGTATAAAACAATACCAAGAGAGTATAGATCGGATTTCTCACCAGTCACTACCCCTTTAGCATGTTCAGGTGAGAAATAATGCACCGAACCAACGACCGAACCGGTTTGCGTTATTGTCGTAGACGTTACAGCCCGAGCGATTCCAAAGTCTGTCACTTTTACCCGGCCGTTTCTGCCAATCAAAATATTATGCGGCTTAATATCGCGATGAATAATCTGGTTATGATGTGCATGATCCAGTGCATCCGCAATCTGGCAAGCGATTCTTACCGCTTCCTCTACCTGCAGCGGCGCACGTTCTTTAATAATCTCGTTTAAGTTCTGTCCTTCAATATATTCCATTACAATGTAATGGATTTCGTCTTCTTGACCCACATCATAAATACTGACTACATTCGGATGGGATAAAGAAGCAGCGGACTGCGCTTCTCTACGAAAACGTCTAATAAATTCTTCATCATGTACAAACTGTTGGCGAAGAACTTTGATTGCGACATTACGGTTCAGCAAGATATCTTGAGCCTTATAAACCAAGGCCATGCCGCCCCCGCCAATGCGTTCTATTACTTCATAACGACCGCCAAGCTGATGTCCGATCATATGTTACCCCCCTGTTCCTTGCCGCTAGCTACCGCTAGGGGCATTTCAAAAAGGGCAACCGTTATATTATCATCCCCGCCAGCAAGTAGTGCCAGCTGAAGCAGTCTTTCCGCCCGTTCAGCCAGCAGAAGATCTGCTTGTCCGACAATCGTAAGGATCTGTTCACTGCTGACCATATTACTTAAGCCATCACTGCAAAGCATTAGTACATCTCCTGGTTCCATTTGGACGGAATAGAGATCTACATCTACTTCCTTATCTGTACCAAGTGCTCTCGTGACGACATTTTTAAGTGGATGAACTTGAACTTCTTCTTCACTGATCTGACCGTTTTTAAACAGCTCATTTACAAGAGTATGGTCCTCCGTGAGCTGTACTACTTTACGATCTGATATAAGATAAGCTCTGCTGTCTCCAATATGGCCTATAACTCCTGCCGAATCGCTCATCAGAACAGCAACAACAGTGGTTCCCATATTATGAAACTTTTCATTTTCTGCAGCCTGACGAAAAATTACCTCATTCGCATGCAGAATTGCATCGCTTAGCGCAGCTGACAGTGTCGATAAAGGCAGTTCAGTCTCAAGCCCGGACAGGTCCTGTGAGACGGTTTCTACAGCGAGACGACTCGCTGTATCCCCGGCCAGATGACCTCCCATGCCGTCCGCTACAATACCAAGAATATAACCTTGATCTAATTGGCGGACCCAGGCTGAATCTTCATTCACGGAACGAACCCGCCCTACGTGGCTGACATGTACTGTATTCATCACCTTCATCACTCACCTCATGCTTCCATGTGCTTGGCGCGCAGCTGTCCGCACGCTGCCGCTATATCGTGTCCTTGCTCTCTACGAATGGTTACATTAATGCCTTGCTCGGCAAGAATTCTTTGGAACTGGAATATGTCTTTACGTGCGGTTCTTACATATTTCCGCTCCGGCACATGGTTAACTGGAATCAGATTCACGTGACATATCATGTCTTTAATTACGCTTGCGAGTTCCTCAGCATGTTCAGGCTGATCATTAACTCCGCCGATTAGTGCGTATTCAAAAGTAATTCTTCGTCCTGTTTTTGCCTGATAATAACGCAAGGATTCCATCACATCATCAAAAGGAAAACGGCGGTTAACCGGCATGAGCTTGGAGCGTAATTTATCATTTGGCGCATGAATGGAAATGGCGAGATTAATCTGCGTGTCTTCATCCGCGAATTGATAAATATTAGGAACGATACCGCTTGTAGAGACGGTAATATGGCGCTGTCCGATATTAAGTCCTTTTTCATGAATCATCGTTCTAAGGAATTTCATCGTCTCGTCATAGTTCTCAAATGGTTCTCCTGTACCCATAATAACGATGCTGCTTACACGTTCGCCGCGCTCATCCAAAATTTGCTGAGAACGGACAACCTGAGCAATAATTTCACCAGCTGTAAGGTTACGTTTTAGTCCCCCGAGTGTGGATGCACAGAAAGTACAACCTACACGGCAGCCTACCTGCGTTGTTACACAAACACTATTTCCATAATTATGTTTCATGATTACTGTTTCAATTGCGTGATCATCATGCAGTCCGAATAGGAACTTAACGGTTCCATCTTTAGACTCAAATTTAGTAATTTCACGCAGCGTAACAAACTGGAACTGATCATTAAGTTTCTCACGCAGTGCTTTTGAGAGATTCGTCATCTCAGAGAAGTCATTTACACGTTTAACATAGATCCAATCGTATATTTGTGCAGCACGAAATTTAGGTTCACCATTCTCTTTAGCCCACGCTTCTAGCTCTTCGAGCGTGTAATCATATATAAAAGGCTTCGTCATTATTTTCAACACCTGTTCTTTCTTCTTAAATAAAGTATCGTAAAGCAAAACATCGTCATCTTATCATTCTACCCATTTTAACATATAATCCCGCATTCATCCATGAAAGCTGATGTTACAGCCTGTCATACATGAATATGATTTGCCGTGTACCAAGCTTCTTAAAAGCAACAAGAAGCCGCCTAAACCTTACGGTTTACAGCGGCAATCATTGATCTACGTATTAAAATCTTATAAAGCTTAGCAGACATCCGATAAGGATACAACATCCTTTTTTCTACACAAGCTATCCAAGACGTTTCAATCTGGCAATATAAAAACCATCACTGTTAAACTTCTGAGGAAGAATCTGAATTCCATATCCCTCTTCGGTAACACAGGATTTAACCTCTTCATTCATGCTCTCCGCAGGAGGAACGGCTGCATAATCAGGGTGTGAAGCTAGAAATTCACGGACAACCTGGTCATTTTCTTTAGGCTCTGTAGTACAAGTGCTGTAGACTAATATACCACCTGGCTTAAGAAGCTTTACCGCCCGGCTGAGAAGTTCACTCTGCAAACTGCTAATTGCTTCCACATCCTCCGGCGATTTCGCCCAGCGAAGATCCGGTTTGCGCCGAATGACCCCGAACCCTGAACACGGAGCATCAAGCAAAATCCGATCAAAAGAAGCCTCAGGATAATACGTATCCAGATCCAAAGCATCGTGACAAACCGTTTCAATACTACTAAGGCCAAGCCGATCTGCTTGGTCCTGAATTAATTTGACCTTATGAGGATGAATGTCGTTCGCAATAATAGAACCCTGGTCCTGCATCTTCTCACCTATATGAGACGTTTTTCCTCCCGGTGCAGCACAGCAATCCAGCACGGTCATTCCCGGCTTCGGTTCTACTGCCTCGGCAACAAGCATTGAACTTTCGTCCTGTACAGACAACATACCATCTTTATACCAAGAGGTAAGTGCCATGTTCCCGCCGCTGGATACAATAATCCCGTCTTTGCTGATCAAGGACGGCACTACGATATGACCCGCTTCTTCCATCTCCTGCATTAATTTGTCGCGGGAAATCATGGTCGTATTGACACGAACACTGACTGGCGGCGCTTCATTATTGGCACGGCACATTGCTTCGGCTGTATGCTCTCCGTACTGGGCGACCCATCTTTTCACCAACCATTCCGGGTGAGAGTGCGTAAGGGCAATACGTTTAACTGCTGGTAAATCTTCTGGAACTTTTAACTGATCAAGATTCCGAAGCATGTTACGCAGCACCCCGTTCACCATACCTGAAATGCCTTGATGACCTTTGCGTTTCGCAATGTTTACTGCTTCACTGACTGCTGCATGATCAGGAATCCGGTCAAGGTATAGAATTTGATACAGACTAAGACGGAGCAAATTTCGAACCCAAGGGGTTAGTTTTTTTAAACCTTTCGCAACATAGGACTCCAGGAAATAGTCCAATGTGTTACGCCGAGCTATCGTTCCGTATACAAGTTCAGTAGCAAGACCTGCATCAGCAGGACTTAGATTTGCGCCTTTTAACACCTGATTCAAGAGCAGATTACTGTACGCTCCCTCTTCTTCCACTGCAGTCAAAATGTTCATCGCTGCTTCACGACTAGTTATATTCCGTTTCTTAGGTGCAGAAGGAGCCGACTGTTTCTTAATAGCCTTATGCTGCTCAGATGACTTCACTTCAACACCGTCCCTGCTTTGAGAGATCCGCCGCGAGCGAAATCAGAAGCTTGCATCACTTTTTTACCCGCAGGCTGTACTTCACGAAGCCATAACGAGCCATCTGAAGTCTTCACTTCAATACCAAGTTTAGATAAGGAAAGTACCGTTCCCGCTTCGGCTTTGTTTTGTCCGCTGGATGCATTTTTATACTCATCCGGCAATGCCAAAGGATTTACCGCTGACCATACTTTAAATACCTGCTCGTCCCACAGGGTGAAAGCCCCTGAATAAGGAACAAGACCACGAATTTGGTCGTAAATCTCCCTTGCAGAACGCGCCCAATCGATCTTCTCATCTTCTCTTGTCAAGTTCTTCGCGTAAGTTGCTTCCTCATCATTTTGCGGTATAGCCGTCACTTTACCGCTGATCAGGTTAGGCATTTCACGAATCAGCAAGTCAGATCCCGCTTCACTCAGCTTGGCGAACATCGTACCTGACGTATCTTCGTCCGTAATCGGAACTTCCACTTTGGAGATCATATCCCCCGTGTCGAGACCTTCCGCCATATACATCAGCGTAACTCCTGTAACCTTTTCCCCGTTAATAATCGAACGCTGAATTGGAGCTCCGCCGCGATATTTCGGCAACAGAGAACCATGTATATTAACACATCTGTACTTCGGCATGTCCAGAACAGCTTTAGGCAAAATCTGACCGAAAGCAGCCGTCACAATCAGATCCGGCTCCCACTTTGCAAGTTCTGCCACCGATTCTTCATCACGAAGACGGCGAGGCTGAAACACAGGAATCCCATGTTTCAGCGCAGCCTCTTTTACAGGAGTTGGGGTTAATATTTTTTTGCGACCTTGCGGTTTATCTGGCTGTGTTACTACGAGTTTTACGGAATACCCTTCCGCCAGCAATTTTTCAAGTGCAGGTACGGCGAAATCAGGTGTCCCCATAAAAACAATATTCATATCCTTACCCCCTGTTACTGCGATTCGGCAAATCTGCTCCGATTTCATATATTTTTTCAGCAAGATCTGTGAACAGAACTCCGTTTAAATGATCGATTTCATGCTGGAAAGCACGTGCAAGAAGACCGCTTCCTGTAATCGTAATTTCTTTACCTTCACGATCCAGTCCTTTTACCGTTACCGTCTCTGCACGGCGTACATCTCCGTTATAACCAGGAATACTCAGACAACCTTCGGGACCAAATTGCTCGCCTTCCTTGGATACGATCTCCGGATTAATCATTTTGATCAGACCGTGATCATCTCCTGTATCAATAACGATGAGACGTTTCAAAATTCCTACTTGCGGAGCAGCAAGACCTACCCCTTCAGCGTCATACATTGTATCGGCCATATCATCCAGCAGTTTTTGAACGTTTGGCGTGATTTTGGTAACTTCTTTCGCAACTTTACGCAATACATCATCAGGTTCTTTTACAATTAATCGAATTGACATCTTTATGGACACCATCCTATACGCTTATAAGTTATGTTTTATTCTATGATCAAACCGCTTGGCTTACATCAGCATTTGCGGATCAACATCTATACTAATCAGTAAATCTTTCCCTTGAAAATCTTGTTCCATTTGACGAGCGATGTCCTGAACAAGCCGGGTAGCATCGATATCACCACGCCATTTTACCATACATTGAAATCTGTATCTATTTTTCAGTCTCGCCATCGGAGAGGCTACCGGTCCAAGTACATCCAAAGCGTTAGCACTAAATTTATCTAGACTTCCCAGCATTCCTCGTTTCTGTGCCTGCTCCTTGAGCATCCTCGTGTAGTTCTCGGCAGCTCGCACAAGCAGCGGAAGCTGTTCATGTGAGAATGTGACGAGGATCAAACGGCAATAAGGAGGATACTGCAGAATCTTGCGATGCTTTAATTCTTCCCTAATAAAATGGTTGAAATCATGCTTGCTTGCATGAATGATAGAATAATGTTCTGGCGTGTAGGACTGAACAAATACTTCCCCAGGCAGTTGATGTCTGCCTGCTCGGCCTGCGACTTGTGTCAGCAATTGGAATGTTTTTTCCGCAGCACGAAAATCAGGTAAATTCAGCGCCGAATCAGCCGTAATTACACCGACGAGAGTGACATCTGGAAAATCAAGCCCTTTTGCTACCATCTGCGTTCCAAGCAAAATATCGGCTTTTTTCTCCCGAAAAGCTTTCAGCAGTTTTTCGTGTGATCCTTTTTCTGTTGTTGTATCTACATCCATACGGATCACTCGAACGCCAGGGAACAACTTCGCCAGTTCTTCTTCTACCCGCTGCGTACCGGTTCCAAAGTAACGGATATGTTCACTTCCACAGTCGGGACAAACCTCTGGTACAACTTCTGCATATCCGCAGTAGTGACACCGCATATTATTTGACCGCTGATGATAAGTTAACGAAATATCACATTCAGGGCAGGTTGCCACATAACCGCAGCTTCGGCACATCACAAAGGTAGAATAACCTCTTCGATTTAGTAGCAATACCGTCTGTTCGCCCTTTTCAATCCGCTCCGCAATCCCTTTATGTAGAGCCCGGCTGAACATGGAACGGTTGCCATCTTTGAGTTCTTCTCGCATATCTACAATGTGAACAACAGGCAGTTCATTACCCAGAGCACGCGTAGGCATCTCGAGCAGAACAGGAGCAAATTCATCATTGCTTTGGGATTTTGCAGCATAATAACTTTCCATTGAAGGAGTTGCTGAGCCAAGAATAACGACAGCTCCATGCTGACGAGCACGTTCTACAGCTACATCTCTTGCGTGATACTTCGGCGTTTCTTCTTGTTTATAAGAAGTCTCGTGCTCTTCATCAATGATAATGAGACCAAGGTGTTCAAAAGGGGCAAATACGGCGGAGCGAGCCCCAACGGCTACTTTTGCCTTGCCTTCACGAATTTTACGCCATTCATCGTATCTTTCCCCGCCAGAGAGTCTGCTGTGCATAACAGCGACTTGATCACCAAAACGCCCCTTAAATCGCTCTACCATCTGAGGGGTGAGTGATATTTCGGGGACGAGGACGATCGCCTGGCGATCTTGCTCTATCGCCCGCTGTATTGTCTGTAAATACACTTCTGTTTTTCCGCTTCCGGTTACTCCATGCAAAAGGAATACACCTTGTTTGCGCTCGTCCAATTTCTCCACAATCTTCTGATATACAGCCTGCTGTTCCAAAGTTAGAGGCAGCGGCTGGGTAGGTGTGAAGTGACGGCCCTTATAAGGATCACGAAACACTTCGACATCTTCAAGTACAACAAGCCCCTTATCCTCTAGACCCTTCACCGTACCCGCAGAGACCTGTAAGCCAGAGAGCACTTCTTTTAATGCCATGGGCAGAAAGGAGCTCATCTCCACCAAATAAGAAAGCACTTCTTTTTGCCTCTTTCCCTTAGCCGGAAAATCGGCAAGAGCAGCTTCTGCTTCCTCTAATGGGACCGCAAGGTCAATAGATCGCAACGTTTTTTTCTGCAGCTTATCCTTAATCGACTGGTTCTCTTGAAGCACACCCGTAAGAAGCAGTTCCTTAATAAGGTCAGCGTCTTCAGGGTAACGTTTACCTAAATGATCTAATGTGACTTGTTCCTTACTTCGAACATATCGTATAATTTCATTTTTCACTCTGAATGCTTCATTATCTTCGGGCAGATCAAATAATACGCTGTCCGTCTTGTCTGTAAGCCTAGGTACAGATGAATCCTTATCTTTAGTAGGATCTGCGGCGGATTGTTCCTGTGCCTCACTGTTGACAGAGATATAACGCTTGGCCTTTCCTTTGAGAGCCGTCGGAATCATGGCCTGCAGCGTAAGAATCCGATTGGAAGCATATCGCTTGCTCATCCATCCTGCGAGTTCAATGAGATCTGGTGAAAGCGGAGGTACAAGATCAAGTAATTCTCCAATTGGCTTTAACTTGAAAGTTGTGTTTGTATGATCCGCAATCGAGATTACAAACCCTTGAACTGTTCGATGGCCAAAAGGGACTCCCACCCTGCTTCCTACTTCAACCCAGCCTAAGAGGGATTCCGGAATTAGATAATCGAATTCGCGGTCAGTATCCTTGGCTGGTACATCCACGATTACTTTCGCGATCTTCAAGGGTTTACTCCCTCCCCTCCATTTGCGCAATTGCAATTTGAAATACTTGTCTTGCCACTTCGTCTTTTGATATTACGGCTAATTCTTTAACTAAACCATGTTTGTCATAGATTTCAACCGCATTGGTATCTGTTCCAAATCCTGCTCCCGGTTTCGTTACATCATTAGCAACAATAAGATCCGCATTTTTTCGTTCTAATTTTCCTTTTGCATGGAATTCAACATCATTTGTTTCCGCTGCAAATCCAATTAGGTATTGATGTGTTTTTTCTTTACCAAGTGATTCTAAAATATCGATGGTTTTGACGAGAGACAGCGTGAATGTATCGTCTTTTTTCTTGATTTTTTGTTTCGCAGCTTCCGCAGGTCTATAATCTGCCACGGCCGCAGCTTTAACCATAATATCCGTCTTTGGCCAAAGTTTATGGACCGCCTCATACATCTCCTGAGCAGACTGCACTTTCACTACGTTGACATCTGCCGGATAGGGAACTTGCATATTGGCGGCAACAAGGGTAACCTCCGCCCCCATGTCTTTCGCAGCGGCCGCAAAGGCCACTCCCATTTTCCCAGAAGAATCATTCGTTATATATCTAACAGGGTCAATTCGCTCAATGGTCCCACCTGCAGTAACAACGACTTTTTTTCCTGCCAAACATCCTTTTTGAGAATGACGTTCAAAGAATGTTTCTAACGCAGCTACGATGGTTTCCGGTTCTTCGAGCCTGCCTTTTCCTACATAGCCACAGGCAAGCTGACCTACACCAGGTTCGATAAAATGAACCCCTCTGGAATGAAGGGTATTCATATTCGCAACAACTGCAGGATGTTCATACATATGAACATTCATAGCAGGAGCGATAATAACAGGAGCTGTCGTTGCAAGGAGTGTTGTGGTCAGCATATCATCGGCAAGGCCATGTGCCATTTTAGCAATGGTATTCGCTGTAGCCGGTGCAACAAGTACAAGATCAGCTGTATCTGCTAAATTGATATGAGAGACAACCGAAGCATCTCGTTCATCAAATGTATCGGTATAAACCGGATTTCGCGACAGTGATTGCAGGGTAAGCTCTGTGATGAACTTCTTAGCAGATTCGGTCATGATCACATGTACCTCTGCCCCTTTTTGCACGAGCTTGCTTGTCAGTGCTGCTGCTTTATATGCTGCAATGCCTCCTGTTACTCCGAGCACGATTTTTTTACCTTTCAACATATGCGCTCCCCCTGTTCTTATCATAGATTATGGCAATAACTACGCTTGTATCTTTCGTTAACAGAGCAAAAAAAGAAGTAGAAAGAAAAAAATAACAACCTTCCGGTTGTCACTTTTATCAGGGTGTTACCTATATTAGTAGTTCAGTAAAGAAAGATGAATAGAATTATGCTTCATTTTCTTCTTTTTCGTCAGTACCTGGCTCTACTTTGATGATGTCGTCATAAATCTCTTCAAGAGCAACGCCCACTTGTTTATGAGATTTAGGATTTCTAAGTTCGGACTTTTCGCCTTCACGAAGCTGTCTAGCACGTCTGGATGCAGCAACTACAAGAGAATACTTACTGTCGACTTTGTTCATCATTTCATCAATAGATGGATATAACAATACGAACACCTCATTCGATTCTATTTTTTCGCTACTTTACAATGTTCGGCGATGATGATCGATTCTATTCGCTTGCACGCCAAATCAATTTCATCATTTACTACAGCATAATCATATTTTTCTAAAAGACTGATCTCTTCAGCAGCAACGGTCATCCGGTGATCAATCGTTGCTTGGTTCTCCGTACCGCGGCCTTGGATACGGTCTTTTAGTTCATCGAGCGAAGGAGGCAGTAAAAACACGAAAATTCCTTCTGGGAATTTTTCTTTTACTTTAAGTGCTCCTTGCACCTCAATCTCCAGAATAATATCTTTGCCTGATTCAAGCGTCTGTTCTACAAAATCACGCGGTGTACCATAGTAATTACCCACATATTCCGCATGTTCTAGTAGTTCATCTTTTTCAATCATATCAAGAAATTGTTCACGGCTTTTGAAAAAATAGTTCACTCCGTTTTCTTCGCCAAGTCTTGGCTGACGTGTCGTTGCCGACACGGAGTACGTCAAATTAGGAACTCGTTTACGCAAAGCAGTACACACGGTTCCTTTTCCTACACCCGATGGGCCAGATAATACAATAAGTAATCCCTTAGACATATTACACTCCATTTTATTCGTCGTTGTCATCGTCTTTAGAAGATAGACGATGGGCAACCGTCTCCGGCTGCACTGCGGACAAGATCACATGATCACTGTCAGTAATAATTACAGCACGTGTTCTGCGTCCATATGTAGCATCAATGAGCATATGACGATCTCGTGCTTCCTGGATAATTCTTTTGATAGGCGCTGATTCAGGGCTAACAATAGATATGATACGATTCGCTGAAACGATATTACCAAATCCTATGTTAATGAGTTTAATCGCCATATTCAGGTTCGTCCCCCTATAACTTTTAATCCTTCTCGCAAAGCATTGTTGTTATTTGGCAGCAAGCTTACCTTTATTCTAGACTACTCTAGATTTGCAGCCTGTTCCCTAATTTTCTCAAGCTCGGCCTTCATGTCCATCACGAGATTAACCAAGGTCAAGTGATGAGCTTTCGTACCGATGGTGTTTACTTCACGATTCATTTCCTGAATCAAGAAATCAAGTTTGCGACCTACAGGGTCAGGACTGGTCAGTAATTGCCTGCACTGCGTAAGATGACTAGAGAGACGAGTCAGTTCCTCATCTATGTTGGATCGGTCCGCAAAAATCGCAATCTCCATACCAAATTTATGTTCATCAAAAGATCCATCTGAAATTTCGGCCAATCGCTGCCTCAGTTTATTTCGATATTCGATCACTACTTGAGGTGCAAGTTGAACCATCTTTTCATGACAGGCCCCTAAACTTGAAATCCGGGTCTCTATATCTTTCGCAAGGTGACTTCCTTCACGAGCTCGCATTTCCACCAGCTCCTCAAGGGCATGAGTTATCCCCTCTTGCAGCGCAGTGTCCCAAGCTTCATCTTCTGTTGCCACTCGGAGAATCGCTTCTTCCGGTTTCAGAAGCACGCCAGGAAGCGAAAGTACATCTGATACTTCCATATTCCCTCTCATTCCATAACGAAGCTCGAGTTCTTTGGCTGCTTCTAGGTAAGAAGCTACTACCTGTTCGTTAAGGACTGGGTTCAGATGACTCTCCACTGAAAGTTCCTTCGTTATAAATACGTCAATCCGTCCACGCCTTAGCTCGCGCTGTATGATTTTACGAAGTCCATCTTCGTAGCGTGTCCACTCTCGTGGCATTCGGAATACCACTTCGCAATATCTGTGGTTCACAGACTTCATTTCAAACAATACATTATAGCCGCCATAGCTGAGCGAATATTGACCGTATCCGGTCATGCTGAATGACATCGGCATCACATCCATTACACTATTGTATCGGATTATAGTGGTTGAAACAAGTATGAACATTACGCTTTATCCCCGTTTAATTCCTACCATCATTGCCTAAAAAAGGGGTTCCTAGTAGAATAAATTAATACTTTTTCATAAAAATGATGCTGAACATGGATAAGGAGACCATCTCATGAAAACAGAACTTCAACTTATTGTCCGTCCAACCGAAATCGATGTGAATGGCCATGTCAATAATGCAAAGTATTTAGAGTATCTCGAATGGGGAAGAGAAGAATGGTACGAAGCCGCAGACCTCCCCTATAACAAACTACTGCAAGAAGGATTCCAAACGGTTACCGTTAACATTAATATTAACTATCGTAAAGAATGTGTTCAGAATGAACGGCTCACTGTCATTACAGAACCAGAAAAAGCCGGGAATTCAAGTTATGTATTGAAACAAATAATTGTGAGCGAGACAGATGTTGTCTGTGCTGATGCGGTTGTTACTTGCGTAACGATGGATCCATCTAGTCGAAAAAGCAAACCTCTGCCCGAGATGCTGCGAAAATTCTTTCCGGCGAATCAGTTATGAAACTCATTCCGGCATAGTAAAAAAGGGTGCCTTAGCTGCTGAAATCATTTTCGCAGCAAGGCACCTTTCTGATTAATTCATAATAAATTTAATTTAATTTAATTTATAATTGCTGGTGATCCTTTTTTCTCCATGATGTGACTCGACTTTTCCCATACAAACTTCGTCAACTCTTCGCTCATACCATAGAACATAAACGGCGTCATAATATAGATTCCATTGAAATGCTCCATAGCAACTTCTATCAATTCCTTGGCAATTGCAGTTCCCGTCGCTCTGCCTTCTTCACCTTCAAGCCCTGCCATCCGCTCTCTTACCTCGTCCGATAACAGAATGCCTGGAACCTCGTTGTGCAGATATTCGGCATTCCGGCCGCTCGCAAGCGGCATGATCCCAATGAAGATTGGAATTTCAAGATGTTTGGTCGCTTCCTTAAGCGCAACAATCAAATCTTTATCGTACACAGGCTGGGTCATGATGTAATCCGCACCTGCCGTTATTTTTTTCTCCAAACGCTGAACTGCCTTTTCTAAATATTTCACATTTGGATTAAAAGCAGCACCCACTACAAAATCAGCTTTTTGTTTCAGCGGCTTACCTGAAAAGGCAATCCCGTCATTCAGCTGTTTGATCATTCGAATAATTTCAAAAGAAGTCATATCATATACCGAGCTTGCCCCGGGTAAATCACCAAACCTAGCCGGATCGCCGGTTACTGCAAGAACGTGATCAATGCCTAATGCATCAAACCCCATCAGATGGGACTGGGTCCCAATTAAGTTTCGATCTCTGCAGGCAATATGGATTAAAGGCCTCATCCCTGTCTGTTCCTTCACAAGGTATCCTAGTGCCATATTACTCATACGGGTAACTGCTAGTGAATTATCGGCCAGTGTCAGCGCATCAACTCCTGCTGCTTTTAGACATTTAGCACCTTTCAGGAACTTTTCAATATCTAGATCCCTAGGCGGGTCAAGTTCTACAATAACGGTATGTCGTTCTTTGACCAGATCCACGATGGTAGGTTCTGTTCGTGTTTTTTCATATTGATCCGCGGATGCAAATGAACTTCTAATTTCATCACGTGTAAATAATGCCTCTTCATCGAGAGGTGGAAGGAGAGCTGGCTTATATGCTGCAAGTGCTTCAGCTATTGCCTTAATGTGCTCAGGTGTTGTACCGCAGCAACCGCCAATAATGCGGGCGTTCAGATCTGCAAAACGAACAGCTGTCTGTCCAAAATATTCAGCAGATGCACCAAATCGAACTTCACCATCAATATAGTCAGCAATTCCTGCGTTAGGAAATACGGACATAGGAATACCGATATCAGATACCGTTTCCATGGCACGCATGATGGCATTTGGACCTGAGCGGCAGTTAAATCCAATCACATCTGCTCCTTCTCCGTGTAAGATTGAGAAGGCTTGAGGCATGGTATAACCATCGAGTGTTCTTCCAATATCGTCAATGGCAAACTGGCAGATGACAGGAAGTTCAGACTGTTTTCTTATACTCCGGAGTGCGATCAAAAGTTCTTCTACATCATAAAAGGTTTCGAGCATGATCCCATCAACGCCCTCATCGATCAGCGCGGTAACTTGCTCCTCAAAATAATATCCAAGTTTACTTTTTGAAATATCAGAACGTTTACCCGCTCTAATCGAACCTGCAGCTCCAACCACATATCCTTTTCCATTTAAAGCTTCCTTGGCAATCCGAACTCCCGCCCGGTTAATGTCCACCACTTTGTCTTCCAGACCGAATTTGGAAAGTTTATCGTAATTGGCCGAATACGTATTGGTTTCAATCAGTTGTGCACCCGCATCGATATACCGCATATGTACATCATGAATGACATCAGGTGATTCTAGATTCAGTTCCTCATAGGAGATTCCGACAGGAAAACCCTTTTGATATAAATAAGTACCTATCGCCCCATCGCCAATCAGGATTTCCTTTTGCAACACCCCGCGTAGATCCACCCTCATTCTCCTCCCGCCACATTTCCTATATTTCACACTAATGTAACATAAAAACATAAAAAGAGGGAACTAGTACGCTCCCTCTTTTTGTCAAAACTCCTTTTCAATTATCTTGCCGGTGAATACGAATGCAGCTGGCCCTGTCATATAAACATGATTATCTTCTTCATTCCATTCAATGAACAGATCCCCGCCTTTCAGACGAACCCAAGCCGACCTTTCAGTAAGCCCGTTTAATACAGAAGACACAAGCGTTGCACAAGCTCCTGTCCCGCATGCCAGTGTAGGACCCGCCCCGCGTTCCCATACTCTCATGTCAATATGCTCTCTATCCTTTACCGTAGCAAATTCAACATTTATTTTTTTCGGGAAGAAAGGATGTGCTTCAAGTTTCGGACCCCAAGAGGCCAGATCAAAATGAACTGCATCCTCTACATAAATAACACAGTGCGGATTACCCATGGATACGGCGGTAAACCGGAAACCGCTCCCTCCTGCTTCAATCGGCTGATCCACGACAGGACTTTCATCTATGGTAGTAGGTATCTTGAGACCGTCCAGTACAGGTGCGCCCATATCTACCCGAACTTTACTTACTTTCCCATCCTCCACTGTCAGCTTCACAGGTTGTACGCCGGCTCCAATCGTCTGAATCGTAATATGCTCACGATCAATATGACCATGGTCATATACATATTTGGCTACACACCGGATCGCATTTCCGCATTGTTCCGCTTCTGTACCGTCTGAATTCATGATTCGCATCTGAAAATCAGCCTTCTCTGAAGGTAAAATATATACCAACCCATCAGCACCAATTCCAAAAAAACGATTGCACCATTTGATTGCTAGTTCGGCGGCATCGGAAGGCAGCTCTTTCTCGCCATAGATCACAATAAAATCGTTGCCAAGTCCGTGCATTTTCGTAAATTCCATAATAAAACTCCACTCCTTTTGGCTTTTAATGGCCCCGATGTAATCATCGCCTACAACCATGTAATCAATACGTGATTGAGCGACTTTTCAGGTTAGCATATCTTAAGGAGTGGAGGAATTGTATTGATTTTATGCTGAAAATTTTGTACTTTTTGGTGTGTACCCGCTTGTAGCCAGCCTGCGCTGATTTTTCCTGCCTCCCCATACGCTTCCCGCACCAAGCAAGAACGTTGGAATTCCTGCAGCTACGATAACAAGTGCCCATTCTCTCAAATCAAGCGCCGTAGTCTTAAAAATCGGCTGGAGCTGAGGTGTATACATGACGCCTAATAGCAGTACTACAGAGGAGATAACGGCAAGCACCAAGTATTTGTTCTGCAGCGGATTTCGGTGAAAGATAGATCTTGAACTTCGGCAGTCAAACACATGAATGAGCTGTGCCATAACCAGTGTTGCAAAAGCTACGGACTGTGCTTTCACCAGATGAGCAGGATTATGCGGATCTATGCGAAGCGTAATCCAGAATGCAGCAAGTGTGCATAATCCAATCAGCACGCCGCGGCTGATAATTTTCCAGCCCAATCTCCTTGCAAAAATATTCTCTTTCGCCGAACGCGGCTTATGTTCCATCAAATCCTTCTCCGCCTGATCCACACCGAGTGCCATGGCAGGGAGCCCATCGGTAACCAAGTTCACCCAAAGAATCTGTATCGGAAGAAGCGGAAGCGGAAGACCTGCCATCATCGCAAAAAACATCGTTAAGATTTCACCTACATTGGATGCGAGCAGATAACGGATGAACTTCCGGATATTTTCGTAGATGTTTCGCCCTTCTTCAATCGCTGCTACAATCGTAGAAAAGTTATCATCACTAAGAATGAGTGCCGAAGCTTCCTTCGTAACATCCGTTCCGGTAATCCCCATCGCAATCCCAATATCTGCAGCCTTAATTGCCGGCGCATCATTCACACCATCACCTGTCATTGCGACGACATGCCCTTTTCGCTGTAATGACTTCACAATCCGAAGCTTATGTTCCGGTGATACTCTCGCATACACATAGATCTGATCCACTTCTTTATCGAGGTCTTCGTCACTGAACTGAGACAACTGCTGTCCTGTCATCACTTTTCCGCCGCGAGGCAGAATACTGAGCTGATGCGCAATTGCTTCTGCGGTAAGAGAGTGATCACCTGTAATCATGACCGTCTTGATTCCGGCTCTTCTACAAGTCGCAATCGCATCTCTTGCTTCTTTACGAGGTGGATCGATCATGCCGGCAAGTCCGACAAATACAAGCTGGCTTTCTGCCTTACACTCATCGTCTACCTGTTCTTCTGGCCTTACTTCACGATAAGCCATTCCCAGCACTCGAAGTGCAGAACTCGCCATTTGCTCATTCGCCTGAATTACTTGCTGCCGGATCGCTGAGGTAAATGGAATGACTTTGTCATCCCATAAAATATAGGCACATTCCTTAATAAGTACATCCGGTGCACCCTTTGTAAAAATAAGTCTGCCTCCCTGATGTTTCATCAGTACGGACATCAGTTTGCGTTCGGAATCAAAGGGAAACTCCTCAACTCGTTCATACAGTCCAGATAAGCTTTGAGGCGACATTCCAAGCTTAGAGGCTAAGGTAACCAGCGCACCCTCTGTAGGATCGCCCTTTAATATCCATTCTGTTTCCTCATTGCTTTTTTTATTACGCGTTTCCTGAACGGAAACTTCTTCAATAAGTGCGTTGTTGCACAAACTGCTGACTTGAAGGAGTCTGCGCAAGGATTGGTCATTCTTCAGATCTATTACATGATCTTGAAGCGTAATATGACCTACCGGTTTATAGCCTTCTCCTGTTACTTTGAGCTGCCTTCCGCCCTGCCACACATCCGTTACTGTCATTTTGTTCTGAGTTAAGGTTCCTGTCTTGTCTGAACATATGACAGAAGCCGAACCAAGCGTTTCTACAGAGGGAAGCTTACGAACAATCGCTTTTCGTTTGATCATCCGCTGTACACCAAGCGCAAGTGCGATGGTAACAATAGCAGGCAATCCTTCTGGTATCGCGGCAACCGCAAGACTGACACCCGCAAGGAACATACCGACGGCAGGCTGTCCATGTAAAATCCCGGCTACGACAACGAGTACCGTAAGCACCAGGGATACGATGATCAGGATCTTTCCGAGTTGTTCCAGACGGTGCTGAAGCGGCGTTTCTTGTGCTTCTGTATTCTGTATGAGGTCTGCAATTTTCCCCATTTCGGTATCCATTCCCGTACGAATGACGACCCCTTTTGCGGTTCCCCTCGTAACCATGGTTCCCATGAAGCCAACATTCTTGAGGTCTCCGAGTGGAAGATCATCCTGCTCAATGATTTTGCTGTGTTTATTCACAGGCACAGACTCGCCGGTCAAAGCGGATTCTTCCACATCACAGTTACTTGTCATAATAAACCGAATATCCGCAGGTACACGATCTCCGCTTTCCAGAAGAATAATATCGCCGGGTACAAGGTTTTTAGCCGGAATCTGTTCTACTTTTCCATCCCTCAGCACTTTTGACATAGGAGCTGATAATTTTTTCAGTGCGCTTAGTGAACGTTCTGCTTTGAATTCCTGAACAAATCCAAGAATCCCATTTAATAAAATGATAGCAATGATCGTAATCGCATCCAGGTATTCACCCAGCAATCCGGATAACAGCGTAGCCCCTACCAAGACAAGCACCATAAAATCTTTAAACTGATTTAGAAAAAGGGTGATTGGAGAAATTCCTTTTCCTTCTGACAGCTCATTTGGTCCTGACTTCTTCTGCCTGTTTGCTGCCTCATCCTTGGTTAGACCTAGCTGCGGCTCCACATCTAATTCTGACTTCAGTTCGTCTGCACCCATCTGATGCCACTTCTTCTGTTCCATATTCCAAGGTTCCCCTCCCGCTCTTTAGTTCTGTGCCTGTCCAGCTTTTCTCACACTTGTGTGTATTGCATCAGTCAAAATGCCAATTTGTCTAATGCCGGACAAACTTCTAAAACTACTGTATTCGGACAAGGGCGGAAATATCACACAAAGAGAGCTCTTAAGTTTTTGTTCAAACTATGGCATGATAGATGGAGAAGAAATTTACACAAGCGCAACATGAATATAAAAACCAACCTGATACAAGATGGGAGAACATAGATTATGGCATTAGACGGAATTGTCGTTCGTTCTATCGTGCATGAGCTTCAAGTGCTCATTGGTGGACGAATGAGTAAAATACATCAACCTAACAGTCGCGATATTGTGATTAGTCTTCGAGCAGGGCGTGAGAACACTAAATTGCTGATCTCAGCTAGTCCTACTTATCCGCGTGTTCAATTCACAAAACAAACGTTTGTGAATCCAACAGAAGCACCTATGTTCTGTATGCTGCTTCGCAAACACTGCGAAGGGGCTATTATTGAGAAAATTAGCCAAGTCGGCATGGAAAGAATTATTCATATTGATGTTCGGCAGCGGGACGAAATCGGAGATGTTTCCACGAAGAAAATTATTATTGAACTGATGGGCAGACACAGCAATGTGATCTTGGTAGACCCTTCCACAGGCAATATTTTAGATGGAATCCACCATGTGACGCCTGCGATCAGCAGTTACCGTGTCATTATGCCTGGGTTCTCATACATGGAACCTCCGCAGCAGAATAAAGAAAATCCGCTCACCGCAAATGTTTCTTCCTTTGCATCATATGAGAGCTATGAAGGAAGTGCATCGAAATGGCTGGTGGAAACTTTTAGCGGACTCAGCCCGCTGATTGCGGAAGAGATTGCATTCCGCGGCAAGCAGAATGATGCAGATGCGGTACGGGACAAAGAACAACTGTGGAATGGTTTCTCTGAAGTGATGAATCTCGTATCCGGCAACAAGTTCACGCCCGTCATTGCAACGAATGCAAAAGAAAAAATGGTTTTTTCCGCCATTCCTCTCACTCATCTGAATGAGAATCAAACGTATGATTCGATTAGTGCATGTATGGAAGATTACTATGGAGAAAAGGCGGAACGGGACGTTGTCAAACAGAAAGTCAGTGACCTCCTTCGGTTCCTGCAAAATGAACGTAATAAAAACATTAAGAAACTAGATCATCTGAATGCGGACCTTGCGGAAGCGGATGATGCGGATCAGTACCGAATTTACGGTGAACTGCTGTTTTCTTCTCTTCATGCCATTCAAAAAGGAGATAAAGAAGCAGTTCTTACGAACTTCTATGATGAGAACCAAGCTGAAGTACGCATCCCGCTTGACCCGCTTTTGACTCCATCCGATAACGCTCAGCGTTATTTTAAGAAATACAATAAATACAAAAACAGCCTGCAGATCATTGAGGAACAACTAATCAAAACACGCGAAGAAATCATGTACATGGACAACTTATTACAGCAGCTGGCTTCTGCATCGATAAACGATGTCGAAGAGATTCGGGAAGAACTGGTCTCTGAAGGGTATCTTCGGGACCGTAATAAAAAAGAAAATAAGAAAAAGAAAAAGAAGAATCAACTTCCTTCTCTGCAAGTGTTCACGTCTTCCGATGGTACCGAAATTTATGTAGGCAAAAACAACCTGCAAAATGAATACTTGACGAATCGTCTGGCAAGTTCTAATGATACATGGCTTCATACAAAAGACATCCCGGGCTCACACGTTGTAATACGCTCTACCTCCTTCTCTGAGCAGACCTTGGAAGAAGCAGCCATGATTGCGGCTTATTACAGCCAGGCCAAAGAGTCTAGCAGTGTACCTGTGGATTATACGACCATCCGTCATGTGAAAAAACCTAGCGGTGCAAAACCCGGTTTTGTGATTTATGATAATCAAAAAACGCTGTTTGTTACACCGAGCGAAGATCTAATTAAAAGGCTGCCTAGCCACATTAAGAATTGATCTTACCCTGCTTTTCCAAAAAAAGAGGAAATCAAAAAGCAGCGTTCCCTATACGATAGAGAACGCTGCTTTTTACGACTGCAGAGACAAATTAGCTAGTCTAGTTTGTCTCTGCCGTTTTTTATTTTCCCGAACCAGCCTCGTATAGTTGACTGAGAACAGAAGCATCTACGGTCACGCTGCCGAGATCCCCGTGGAATACAACTCCTTGCCTCGCCCCATGAAAATCAGAGCCGCCTGTTACAATCAGATTGTACTGCTTAGCCATTGCAAGATATCGCTTTTCCTCTTCGGGGCCGTGATCTGAATGGTAAACTTCAATTCCCGCCGGATGACCATGTTCTATTATTTTTCGAACGAGTTCATCGTCGCCATAAAGCCCCGGATGGGCAAGCACCGGCGTTCCGCCTGCAGCTCTAATCCAGGAAAATGCATCTTCTGGTGTCACCCGCGGAACACTGACAAATCCCGGTTTACCTTCTGCTAAATAAAGATCGAAAGCTTCCCGCATGTTACTTACATATCCTTTTGCTACAAGCGTATCCGCAATATGCGGACGCCCAACTGTCTCATCCTTTTCCAGCGGTCGTCCCATCTCCCGAATTACGTCTTCCATAGAAATTACGAGCCCAAGCTCATTTAACTTCTCCAGAATAAGGATATTCCGTTCCTCACGGGTTCTGCGCAGGGTCTCCAGCCTGTTGAGAAATTCAGGGTTCTTTATATCCACGTAGTACCCAAGCACATGAATTTCTTTTCCCTCAAGTCTAGTACTGATCTCAACACCAGGTACAACCACGATCCCATATTCTTCACCCGCTGCGAGCGCTTCTTCTACTCCTGCAACCGTATCGTGATCTGTAATCGCCACAGCAGCAAGACCTTTGTTATGCGCGATGCGAACATTCTCAGAAGACGGCTGCATTCCGTCCGATGCCTGGCTATGCGTATGAAGATCACATTTTCCATTTAAAAGTTCTACATTAGCTGCTTCTTTTGCCGATCTATTCATACGAATGCCTCCTTTCCATTCCTTTGTCATGCTTTATACAATATACACGGATTCTAGAAAACAAATCCTAAGATGTGCTTTGTCCTATCCTGCCGATCACGTCTAAGTCCTCAGCATGCTTTTTCAAATAATTTAAAAAAGTAACGGCCGAGATGGGTAACATGGAAGACTTCGAATATACCTCATAAAATTCCCGAGAGAATGTAATATCTTTTAAATCAAGCACTTTTACAAGGCCGAGCGCCACTTCATGCTTCACAGAATAGGGTGAAATAATGGTAATTCCAACACCCGCTTCCACCGCGGATTTAATAGCCCCCGTACTGCCAAGTTCCATGACGGTATTTAGACTCGATGGTTCAATCCCTTTATCTTTCATCGCAGCCTCCATCACTTGTCTCGTTCCCGATCCTTTTTCTCTTACGATAAATGGATACTCCAGAATATCTTCAAGCTTTACCTCTTGCAAAAGAACAAGTGGATGCTGTGCAGGAACAATCAGCTTCAACTCATCATGCATGCCTGGCTCTACAATAAGATCTGGATGAGACAGCGGTGCCTCAATCATGCCAAAGTTCAACTGGTTTTTCATAATTCCTTCAACAATTTGCGTGGTATTCATTACATTCATCACGATCGAGATATCGGGATACTTCTTGCCAAAAGGACCGAGCAGTCTTGGCAGTACATACTCACCGATGGTCAGACTCGCTCCAATTAATAGACGTCCCTGCAGCCTGTCTGTGTAGGCGGCTACCGCTTCATCCGTTTCACGAAATAACTCCATACTTCTCAGTGCGTAAGGAAGCAGGGCCTCACCTGCTTCAGAAAGCTCTATTTTTTTAGTGGAGCGATGAATTAATTTGGTTCCAAAATAATCTTCAAGTGATTGAATTTGCATGGTAACCGCAGGCTGTGTCATATGTAGAGCTTGAGCTGCTGCCGAAAAACTTCCTTTTTCCGCAACCGTATAAAAGATATGTAATTGGTGAAAATTCATCGAACTATCCCCCCTGGCCTTCATCATATTGTAACCGATTTATACCAAAAAAAAAGTGTGCAGCTTCTGCACACCTTATCTTCACTACATTTACAAAAAAGTCCTGCTTATCTACGTTTGCGGCTGTTCTTGACCAGTGTCATGCGCCTAGAATGACGCAACCAGGAATAATAAGTTTTGAGATCTCGAAGTTCCATCGTCTCCGACATTCTTCCGAGAAACGTTACAATAATCATTTTATGAAGGGGATTACCTGTAATATCGTATTCACCAGGCAACTCCGCAAATTCCGCAACCACGACAAGATCGCCATCAATTAAATATACATCTTGTTCATTTCGATAGTAAGGTGAGATCCTGTTCTGTTTGAGGCATTCCCACAACCATGCTGCAATGTTCTCAAAATCATTATTATCTTGTCTGACTCGGTCAACATATCGAAGTTTAGCATGGTTCGTTATGACAATGTCAGCCACTTTTTTATCACCCAAAGCCACAAAAAAAGGTTCATAGGTGCTCCAACGCTGCATTAACTTGTCACGCATGGGATATCACTCTCCACAAGATAGGTCTTTCTATCTACATATTTATCCAATATATTACATCATAAGTCCCGGAATCTCAAGTTGAAAATTAAGATCCTATCTCATAAATCCTAAATCCTGTAATTTCGAATCGCAGAGCTAAGTCACTAGCACTATTTATTCATGCTCATATAAAATAACAGGAGCGACCAAAGGCGGGCCGCTCCAATCTATAACCTATTCAAAAAGTCAGCATTACCTAGTATCCGTTAACCGATACCGCCATAAAAGCTGGTCTTATCCGGAATATCTTTACTATACTCCGTCTTAATTTCATTACGATAAGATCGTTCTATTTTGCGTACATAAGAGAGTTTACGTACGTTCTTCATTGTATCTTCCGCACGTTCCGCATTCACATACATTACGACATAATGCATTTTTTTAGAAATATAATGTACGGTTCCATACTTGTCTAGATTGCGCGCAGCCTTTACATCACTTACCCATATGATATATCCTGTTCGTTCCGCAAACATGCGAATTTCACCTCTTTTGTAGGATTTGCATCTCTTTCTATCTATTGCAAAATCCTCTTACCAGAATTCAATTCTGGTAAGCGATTCTATACATATTAACCTCCGCAGCCGCAGCTTCCACCGCCGCCGCATCCACCTTTTGGTGAATGGTTATTACTTGGTACTTTAATTGTGCTTGATACGGAGAAAGCAATTGTTTCAGACATTTGATGGAGTAGGCTATCGAGCTGTTGCTCCGCTTCTTTAAAACGAATCACTTCTTCGAAAGTATCCAGTTTGTCTTCTACTGCCTTCACTTCATCTTTGGCACTATGGAAGTTAGGATGGAAATGGCCGAAACGCTGTGTTTCTGCAAACAGTTCCTTCTTATCTTCGAGCTTACGTACCCACTCTTGTATTTCTGGATTCGATTGAACCCGCTCTTTCCAATATAAATAATCTGAAACCAACGTGGATTCGTTGATCATATCGCCCAGTTCATAGGCGTAAGTCAACACTTGGGCCATATCGACCGTGTTAAGTTCAGATACGCTCATGAAATTCATCCCGATCTATAATAAAGTTCCACTTCCTTAAAAAATATGAAAGCGGACTATAACCTATCATAACATACCCGATTGTTCATAAGAAGAGTTTTGTTCCTAAACCCTCTCAGGATTTTACTTAATCTGGTAAAATTAAGATAAGCTTTGTCCATTCAGCAGGTACAAGTGTACGCTGCTCAGCTACTATTCTATTGGGTCCAGGGAGCAGCCAACCATTTACAGCCCATGGCTCGCCTTTGCCGATTGATTCAGGGATGAACTCCTGCCTGTGTCCCTCCATCTCCACTCCCATTCGGGTACGCCAGTTGATGGCCTGCTGTACCAGCTGTTTCGCTGTAGATGGATGGTACTCTCTCCATTCACTTACCCACATCTTCGGTACCTCTGTTATGTCTGGCATAATTGCGGCCTCATCACGGTCCTCCTGTACCCCTTCATAGTAATGCAGGTTTCGGCCTGTGTATACAAATCCCTGCCTTCCTTCTTCATTAAAATGGATAAATGGATTCTCTTCTACTGATGACAGCGTGACCTCGTCCTCTATCGAAACAGCCGGATATTTCCGTTCTTCTGTATCGATTCCTTTAACTGCCTTCGCTGGGGTGAGTCCCATCATCGTGAGTCGCTTTCTTACTTCCATCAATTTGTCTCGCTCCAGTATGAAATGCAGCGGCCCAATTCTTTGTAAAGACTCATTCCACGATGGATATGACTCAATTTGATCTGCATCCTGCTTATTTTCTGCACTTAGCAGCATGACTTGTGAAAAAGAAGTTCTTCCAAGTTCACTTCCCCATTGTTTCAGTGCCAAGAGAACATTCTCAGGAATCGATCCTTGTGCATACCGAGTCAGCCATGTAAGCACCAAGGATGGAGTAATCCCCACTTCAGCACCTTCACTTAGTCGCTCTCGCGTCAGTTTATAGATGGTCATATGGTCTCGTACCGCAAGATCAGCACAGCCTTCTAATAGCCACCTTATAGAATAAGGCGCATCAGGAGGAACAATCACTTCAAAATCGGGCTGTACATAGATAGCTGGCTCTGTATAATGCTCTGTATCTTCCAAGTCATAAATGATAGGATTCGTCCACCGGAAGTATAAAGCCTCGTCCGAAGCCGTAGACATTCCGGTATCTCCATAACCGAACGCAGCGAGCAGCGTGACCCATCCTTTTGCATAACTTTGGAATTCAGCAAGATCTTGTTCATTAATGATACTGACCTGTACAAATCGCTGACAAATCAGATCTATGCTCAGCCAATACCCAGCATCTTTCCGGCTAAATAGGGTCAACAGATAGCGAAAATGCTGCAATCCAGCTTCTCCTGCATTATAGCGCTCCATAATGGCGGTATAGATATTTCTCTCCATCTGATACCTATCTAACTGCACCCAGCGGCTAACGTAGGATTCATCCAGCCCGATTTCTGCCTCGTATTTCTTGGCAAGTCCGAGCGTAAATACTAAGTCGAGAAGCACGGCTACCTGTACAGGATAAATCTCCGGATGGGCATAGGATAATTTCAACAATTGAAAGTCCGTACTTCTTAATACCGTTACATTTTCAATTTTGGATATCGTTTTTTTATGTATCGTCCCTTTTGCTGTCAGCGGAACACCGTGGATCGCAATGTAAGACAGCAGGTGAAGTATTTCCCCCGCAATGTTTGGCCTTGCTTCCATAGCAACTTGTATGTTTCCAGCTGAGCTGCGTGAAATTTCACCAATTTCATCATCAAATAAGGGCAGTACATACTTCTCTGTCAAAAAGGAATGATGCCGGGAAGGGATAAAGTAGATATGTTCTCCCCATGTTTTTTTGGCTGCATCGATAAAGCCCTTTCTACGCAAACCAAATAACGCAATATCCACCTCAAGTCCGCTCATTTTCCCAGCAAATAAGCTTTTAAGTTTCTCCATTTGAAATGGATTTCCGCCGAACTCTAAAAAAGCGGCCTGTAGAAATTGAGCTTCATTCGCAGACCACTCTACTTTTTCTAATGATGTTGTCGTTTCTTCATTCTTCAACCGGAGGCAACCTCCTTTTCGTCTGTTACGTGATATTCGTATCCTTGTTCTATGAGAAAGAGTTGTCTTTTTAGAGCAAAATCCTGTTCTTTTGTATTTTCCGAAACCAGCGTATAAAAATAAGCACGGTTATTTCCCTCTTTGGGCCGCAAGATGCGTCCTAGCCGCTGAGCTTCTTCCTGACGTGAACCGAAACTGCCCGAAATCTCAATAGCTAGCGCAGCATCCGGCAGATCTACGGCAAAATTGGCTACTTTTGATACAACCAACACCGTGATTTCTTTTTCACGAAAAGCAGTATACAGCCTCGATCGCTCCTGTTCACTTGTTGCTCCTGTAATGAGCGGAACACCGAGTTCTTTTGCCATTGCCTTCAATTGCCCAACATATTGCCCGATAATGAGAGCAGGGACATTCGGATGTAGAGCAAGCAGCCTTTTTACCACATTAATCTTGGCTGGATTCTCTGCTGCTAATCGAAACTTCTGTCTGCTCTCCGCGTACATATAGGCTTCCTTAAGTTCATCGGACATGGGAACACGCACTTCATTGCAATTCACCTCCGCAATCCAGCCCTCCTGTTCGAGCTCCTTCCAGGGTAATTCATAACGTTTAGGTCCAATGAGTGAAAATACATCCTCCTCCCGGCCGTCTTCTCTAACAAGCGTCGCTGTAAGCCCGAGTCTTCTGGTCGCTTGGATATCCGCGGTAGCTCTGAACACCGGAGCAGGTAAAAGATGAACCTCATCATAAATAATCAGTCCCCAGCTACGTTCTCCGAACAACTTCATATGCGTAAACTCGCTTTCCTTCGATTTGCGATGCGTCATAATTTGATAGGTTGCCACCGTCACTGGCTTGACTTCCTTACTATGACCAGAGTATTCACCAATCGATGCGGATGGAATCGTTGTCTTCTGCTCAATCTCACGAATCCATTGCCTTACCGAAGTCGTATTCGATGTCAGAATGAGCACTTCCGTCTGTAGTCGTTCCATAACCGCCATGCCGATAATTGTCTTTCCCGCTCCACAAGGCAGAACAAGGATCCCGCTTCCACCAAAGCCATCTTTTCCTTCAAAGGCAGTCGCTGCTTCTCTCTGGTAATCTCGGAGTTCAAAGGGTTTGTTATGTAACGAGCTGCCTGTGTTTCTCCACTGAAAAGAAAGCGGGCTTCCGTGTTTATATCCTGCCAGGTCCATTACCGGGTAACCGAGCCTCGTAAGATCTTGCTTCAACAGTCCTCGGTACTTGCCGAGCACCTTCAGTTCGGTATCCGATAATCTGCTTAACTCGTAAGCAGTTAGTGATGGATGTGCTAGAATTTCTCCGAGCAGGTCCGTATCTTCACTAACCAGCCGAAAATCTTCTGACCGCGCGTCTGCTTGCAGAGTCAACTTACCGTATTTTTCAATAAGCTGCCTGATCTCTTGAGTAAGCGATGCAGGTACATTCCAGCGGGACACAGACTCTAATCTGCTAAGGATCTCATCAGCAGAATAACCTAAGGCAGCGGCGCTCCATAATGTAAGCGGCGTTATTTTGTATGTATGAAAAGCAGGAGGACTCTTAGTCAGCTCCGCAAAAGGAAGAATGAGTTCTCTCGCTTTTTCGGACTGAGGATGGGCTGTCTCCAGCAAAATGGTAAAGTCACGCTGTACAATACATGCATGATGTGAGTTCATAGGTGTTTGCCTCCTTTATATCCAGTATTTCCTTTCAAGCGGACGTTTATATCCATCATGGATCTCTCATCTAACCTAAAATACAAAGAAAAAAGTTCATCTATCACCCATCAGGCGAAAATGAACTTTTTCTTGTTTATCATAGTATACAGGACTCTCGGCTCGTTCCCAAATATTAATGAGAAGGTTCAGAAATGTCGGTAAGAGCACTGCCGGCATTATTCTGAGACGAAGACTCCGTTGCGATATCGCCCAGGGATAAGATACCCACGAGTTCTCCATTATCAACGACAGGCAGTCTACGAACTTGATGCGCTGCCATCATTTTTGCTGCCTCATCAATAGAAGCTGTAGAATTTACGGTATGCACATCCGCAGTCATAACTTCACTTACTTTCGTAGAACCCGGATTTTTTGAGGCAATTCCGCGCAGAACAAGATCACGGTCCGTTACAACCCCTACTAGCTTACGATGATCTTCTGTTTCTACAATTGGAATAAACTCCGTATCATATTCTTTCATATTCAGTGCAACATCATATACATGCTTGTCCAGTGACACCGGAACAACATTGGTGGACATCACATCAGATACATTTTTATTCATTAGAAGCCTACTCCTCATCTATAAGATCTCTAACAACGCCTGGATTCGTGCTCTTTTGTTAGAGTACCCAAATAAACAAGTCACATTCGTTTTCTCTCATGAACTGATCATATTATGCCCTATCTTATGTCCTATCGTATTCTTTTAGGTAATCTTTCGTTATCTGAATAAATAGTTTCATGGCATCGAGCATTGCACTTTCATCAAAATCAAATCTCGGATGATGATGCGGATATACGGCATCTAATTGCTCATTCCCCGCACCGACAAACATGAAACAGCCTGGTTTCTCTTTCAAATAATACGCAAAATCTTCAGCAGGCATCATCTTCGGCGATACGCTTGCCCGCTCTGCTCCGAACTCTTCAGAAACCACCTTGAAAAATCGTTCTGCTTCCTTCTCATCATTAATGACGGGCGGATAACCCATCAAGTATTTGATCTCCGCCTCGGCACCGTACGCGGCAGCGATCTGATTCGTTAATGTATGTATACGTTCTTTTATGATATATCTCGTTTCTTCATCAAAGGTGCGGACCGTTCCACTTATTTTATAGGTTTCGGCAATCACATTCTGAGCAGCCCCTGCCTGAATGGTTCCAATGGTCAGCACAGCGGGCTTAAGCGGATCGACCGAACGACTCACTATACTTTGCATCTGCAGCACTAAGGCAGATCCAGCAACAATACTGTCAATACTCGCATGAGGTACGCCGCCATGTCCTCCTTTACCTTTCAGCTCGATATAGAAGTCATCAGCGCCAGCCATCATAGCCCCAGAAGTGCTGGCATACGTACGGACAGGCATAGGGGACCATAAATGAATGCCATAAATCACATCTACCTCTTCCAAGGCTCCGCTAGCAATCACCTTAACTGCCCCTCCCGGAAGAAGCTCTTCTGCGGGTTGAAACAAAAACCTAATCTCTCCAATAAACTCATCTATATGCTCACTCATATAACCGGCCGTTGCCAGCAGCGTTGATGTATGTCCATCGTGACCGCAGGCATGCATTACACCATCAACTTGAGATTTATAAGGAACTGACTTTTCATCTTGAATAGGGAGCGCATCTATATCTGCTCGAAGCATCACTACAGGTCCAGGCCGTCCTGAGCGCAGTATTCCAATAACACCATGTCCTCCGACATTTGTAACGACTTCAAGGCCGAATGAACCTAGATGTTCAGCAATAAACTTTGATGTTTCGGATTCCTGAAAAGAAAGTTCCGGATGCTGGTGAAGATGACGTCTCCACTCTATCATCTTGCCGATCCATTCTTCATAGGTATGCTCTATTCTCACGCTCTCCACCCCTTCAAATGTTTTCTTATTTAATTGTAGCAGAATTTATATGTAAACGATATGAAATGGAAGGTTATGGAAAGCTTGCACATGCTGAGGAAACATACTAATATGAAACTAGAAATGTAAGGGAGATTTTATATATAGGAGGTATGGTCGTCAATGATATTTGAAAACACAGGCCTGGACGGTTTAAAAAGTGATCTGGCGTACATGGACGAAAGTGCCGAGAAAGTCGGATTTATTCGTTGGCAGTGGGAATATTACCGCGCTACATACGACTACAAAATTGAGGACAACAAGACAAAAAGCGAATATTTCTTGCGCATTAATACACGGGCAATCGAGGGCAAACTAGAGAAACCAGACACCATTCTTTCGGTAGAAGCTGTTTATATCGGAAGAGCGACATTCCCCCATGGACTAGAGTATGAGAGTGAAATTCCTTCTCCTGTTCTGAATGTAGCTAATGAGAAAATAAAAGAACTCAAGGAACTGCTTGAAGCTTAGGCACTATGAATTCTATGAAGAAAAATACAGCTAGGCCTCAGAGAAAAGGTTTGCCTGATTATCAGCTACTGATCCTCACCTTGCTGCTTACCGGTTTCGGACTGGTTATGGTTTACAGCTCGAGTTCCAGCATTGCCCTCATGTCTGAAAAACTCAACTTTGACGCACTTCACTACACGAAAAGACAAGCGGTATATGCCATACTCGGCGTTATAGGCATGTTTGTTGCTATGAATATTCCTTTTGCAAAATACAAGCAATTATATAAACCCTTATTTTTTATTACCATTCTGATGCTCGTTGCCGTTCTATTCGTCGGAGTAGAAATCAACAACGCTAGAAGTTGGTTTAATCTTGGAATTGGAACTTTACAGCCTTCCGAGATTGCCAAAATATCGATCATTCTGTATTTAGCTGCGCTTATTACTAAAAAAGGCGAGCGTTTCCGAGATCTCAAAACAGGATATATCCCGGTGATGATTATTGTCGGCTTTGTTGCGGGACTCATCATGCTGCAACCTGACTTTGGTTCTACCTTTATCCTCGTTGCAACCTGCGGCCTCATTATTTACGCAGGCGGGGCAAGTATGAAGCACATCATGGGTTCCATCGGACTGCTCATTCTAGGCGCGGCCATTGTCATGGGTGCTGGTTATCTAGTGGATTTAATGTCCGGGAATGTATCCGGAAGTTCATACAGTTATAAGCTGGCACGGTTTCAATCTTTTCTCGATCCGTTTCATGATAAGACAGGAGATTCTTACAACCTGGTGAACTCACTTACCGCCATCGGAACAGGCGGCTTTACGGGTACAGGAATTGGCCAAGGGGTAATTAAGCTTCACTATCTACCCAATGCATTTAATGACTTTATCTTTGCTGTCATCGGCGAAGAACTCGGATTCATCGGCACTACTATTTTCCTCATTATTTATGTTTACTTTATCTGGCGAGGGTTTACGATTGCACTTCGCTGCAAGGACATCTTCGGGACACTCGTTGGCGTCGGGATTATGGGGCTTATTGCAATTCAGGCCTTCATCAATATCGGCGGAGTTACCCAAACGATCCCTGTTACTGGGGTAACTCTTCCTTTTATCAGCTTTGGAGGAACCTCTTTGCTCGTAACGATGACAAGTATCGGGATCATGCTTAGTATTTCCCGGGAAAACAATTTGGAAATATCGCAAGAGACGGTTAAATCCGTTCGAACGGTAACGGAAGAACGACCATCCCCAGCTCTTGTCACGCGGAATTCGCAAAAACGACGCAGTTCACGATCCAGGTAATAAAAGAAGGACAGTTTCGGTATTTACCGAGACTGTCCTTCTTTATGCGGCTTTTATGCCATCCATTATGATAGGTAAGATCAAACATTGTAAGATAAGATTTGCATCTTATTGCTCGTCGCCTCGGAAGGAAACACCTTCTACCTTCACGTTCACTTCAACAACTCGAAGACCTGTCATACTTTCTACTGCCTCACGTACATTCTGCTGAAGCATCCGGGATACTTCGTGAATAGGTGTCTCGTAAAGAACAATAATGCGGAGATCAATGGCTGTTTCCGTTGTTCCTACTTCTACAGTGACACCCTTTTGCACATTTTTTCCGCTGAGGCGTTTGGCCCAGCCTTCAGATAAACCTCCAGACATTGCTGCAATCCCCGGAGTTTCTAACGCTGCAAGGCCAGCAATTTTTGCTACAACATCATTGGATATCCGGATGTCGCCTGTTTCGATTTTTAGCTGTTCTGACATGCCATATCCTCCTTTGCTTCTTTATAAGATATTTTAATGCTTCTGCCCCCCAAATTGCAAATAAAAGTGCCATCTGACTGCTTAGGCAATGAAAACAATTTCATAATTCAGCAATATATCAAATGTTTCATATTACATGTTTCATATTACATGTTAAAGGGGGAATATAGTTATGAATTATGATCAAACTTCGTTCTTGCAAATTAAACGTTAGAAAAAAGGAGACTACATATGAGTAAAGTTAGAACCTCGCTGCTGATCATTACATTTTTACTAAGTGCGGTTTCCCATTACCTTCACTTTGACCCGCTTATTCAGTTTGCCCTATCCGCCATCGCCGTAGTCTTTGTAGCTGGATTTTTAGGAAAAGCCACAGAGAATGTAGCTCACTATGCAGGGGAACGACTAGGCGGATTTCTCAATGCCACTTTTGGGAATGCAGCCGAACTTATTATTGCTATCTTTCTCGTTAAAGAAGGTCTTTATGACATGGTCAAAGCAAGTTTGACTGGTTCCATTATCGGTAATTTACTGCTTGTGCTTGGTCTTAGTATTTTTCTCGGAGGCACCAAATTTAAGGTTCAGAATTTTAACCAATCCCTTGCGGGAATGAACGGTTCTCTCATGATTGTTGCCGTAATCGCCCTGTTTGTGCCGGCAGTATTTTTTAATACCCATACGATTACTGTCCCTCAAACCGAAACCTTGAGTCTCATTGTAGCTGGTATTCTTATTGTTGCCTATATTGCTTGGATCATTTTCTCGATGATTACACATAAAGACATCCTTGCAGAGAACGTTGCTGAAGGAGAAACTCATGAGGAGCCTGCCTGGTCTAAGAAAAAATCAATTGCTTATCTTGTACTCGCTACAGTGATGGTTGCTTTTGTCAGTGAATGGCTTGTTGGAACGCTGGAAACCCTGACTGTTCGATTTGGTCTTAGTGAAGTCTTTGTCGGTGCATTCCTGGTAGCGATTGTAGGAAACGCAGCTGAACACAGTGCAGCAGTCCTGCTCGCTATGAAAAATAAAATCGGAGCAGCTGTTGAGATTGCAGTAGGCAGCAGTTTGCAAATCGCGTTGTTTGTTGCACCCGTACTCGTCTTCACTAGTTTCTTCTTTGGAAACACCATGGACATCGTATTTACTACGATTGAACTCGTAGCCATTGGCGTTGCCGTATTTATCTCCAAATCGATTATTCAAGATGGATCCACCAACTGGTACGAAGGGCTTCTTCTTATGGCTGTCTATGCTATTCTCGGTGTATCGTTCTTCTTGATTTAAGCTTATATACAAAAAAAGCATGCATCTCCAATCTGCATGCTTCTATGAAAAGATGCCAGGAGCTTACTCCTGGTTTCCTTTATTATTAAGTGCCTCGTACAGGACAGCAAGATTACGTTCAAGGTTGTTTACCAACTGTTTACCTGTATCGACCGGAAGAAGACCTGCACGCACTGCAAAATCGACTTCTTTTGAAAATCCGAACACTTGCGTATCCAGTACTTCCTCATAGAGAGGGCAATAACGGGTTGCCAGATTCTCCATCTGAACTTGAATCAGTTTTTCTATTTTATATGCATCTTCTTCAAGAAGACGAATTGCTTTGGAATTAAGTTGTTCTTGCAGATCTGATGAAGTCATGCACTCTTCCCCCCTACGTCCAGAATCTTGTACAACAATCTAATCTTAATATTAGACGAAAACCGTTCTCAATACAAGAAGCATCTAAAAAAAGCATCTTCGCCAAATTTGGCAAAGATGCTTTTACTGCTGTGTTGCTGTTATTCTTTTGCAAGCGAAACAGTAAGTCCATGTTTTTCGAATACTTCAGATAACTCTTTCTTCGCTTCATCTGCATCTGGTCCATGAACATGAAGTTCATAGTTTTTGCCGCCAACAAGTGTGGTGAATAGTCCCAGAATGCTCTTCACATCAATGTACTTTGTGTCAGAGTGGAGTACGATGGAAGAAGCGAATTTGCTGGCCGTTTGCGCAATCTCCACCACTGCCGCGTTATTATTCGACATAGGAATCCCTCCGTCTAGTGTAAGAATATTCTACTCTTTATAACCACTAACAATATACATTGAATCCGCTTTCTTAGCAACTACATTTTCCATTTACTTGTTAGCTTCGTTTGTTTTAAACCAAGTTTTCGGGATTCAGTCCTTGCAGTTCTGGGATGACAAAAATTCCATCTTTACGGATAAGTACATCATCAAAATAAATCTCTCCACCGCCGTACTCCGGACGCTGAATAAGTACCAGGTCCCAGTGAATGGATGAAGTGTTTCCGTTATCTGTTACATCATATGCCTGCCCTGGCGTAAAATGAAGACTTCCTGCAATCTTTTCATCAAACAGGATATCTTTCATCGGGTGCAGAATATGCGGATTAAATCCAATAGCAAATTCACCGATGTAACGTGCACCCTCATCTGTGTCCAAAATTTCATTGAGTCGTTTCGTATCATTACTTGTAGCTTCTACAATCTTACCGTTCTCAAAACGGAATTTAATATTCTCAAATGTAATCCCATTGTATAACGTAGGTGTGTTATAGCTGATTGTCCCATTTACAGAATCGCGAACGGGTGCGCTATATACTTCTCCATCCGGAATGTTTTTCTCTCCCGCACATTTTTCTGCTCCAATGGATTTAATGGAGAAATGTAGATCAGTTCCGGGGCTGACAATGCGGACTTTATCGGTTTTGCGCATCAGCTCAGCCAATGGATCTTGTGCTTTGTCCATTTTGGCATAATCCAAATTACATACCTTGAAATAAAAGTCTTCAAATGCTTCTGTACTCGTGTTCGCAAGCTGCGCCATACTTGCATTCGGATAACGAAGTACTACCCACTTCGTACGCTTCACACGTTCTTCGCTATGTACAGGGTGAGAATAGAGTGCATTGTACATTTTCATTTTTTCTTCAGGCACATCAGAGAGGTCATTCGCATTTTCTCCAGCGCGAATTCCGATATATCCATCCATAAGTTCCATTCGCTTCAAGTCAATCTCTGCCCATGTTTTCAGCTGTGCTTCTGTTGCACCCATCAGCATGGAACGGAGTACTGTTTTATCAGTCAGCTGAACAAACGCATTACCGCCGGCTTTACCGATTTCTTCAATAATTGCATTCAGCAGGTCGCGTTCTGAGCCGATCATCTCCACTAGAACATTTTCTCCTGGTTGTACATTTACAGAATATCCAACCAAATTTTGAGCAAGTTTTTGAATTCTTGGATCTTTCATCGTTATATGTTACCTCCTTCATGTAGTAAAGCTTCTATCGTTGTCTAACATTTCCATTGTATCATGCAGTTTGTCTGATGGGATACTTCATGTCAGAACTCAGTTACTTATAATGATCAAAATATACATCCGTCACAAGAAGTTCTTTTTTAGGGGCTCCTTCTGCTTTCTCGTAATGAATCTCACTTTCAGAAGACAACCTCAGGGGAAGATTCGTTTTTTTATCAATGAGCAAATGATATACGAGTGTAGCTTGTGCCCTTGTCAGATAATCTTCCAGCTGACTTTTCTGCTGTTCATACAGGGTATTCAGTTCCTTCAAACATTCACTGCGTTTATCATTAGGAACCGAACTCGTGAGAGCAGGAAGTTCACTCTGAAGTTCCTGCATTTCCTCTTCAAGCTGATTACTTAGATACGTTACCGCTTCTTCACCTTCAAGTTCAATTCTAATCATTTGTTTCCCTCTCGGGACACCATACTCCGTACGAAACGTTTTGTTTTTTGTCTGTTCAATAGCTTCTAATTGGGCTAAGGGATTCCAGCGCGCTAGAGGTGGTTTTGTTCCATCTAAAGACTCCGCTTTCCACTCTTTATTCACCCTTTTCAAAGTAAGTGACCTTGTTTTTGTGTCTGTACTGCTCGGAGATAACTGACCCTCAATAACGATCTCATTATGGTTTGTGAGCGTCCCTGAATACTGATATTCAGTATCAAATAATCCATGATCATCCGTTCGAATAGCCGCTTTTCCTCGAAACTTCATCTCTTCTTTACCAGCTAATCCCGTTAATGCACGTTGAAAGATTTCTTTTGGGTCCTCCTGATACCTGTAAGCACAACCCGTTCCCCAGGACAGAACAGCGACGCATAGGATTGCCATCAAGAAACGATATAATGATCTACACATATCAACCCAACCTTTCCTCATTTATTGTTAGGTTGGCCTCAGTGTACTACTTATATCCATAAAAAAGAGCGTCCTCCTTTTTAAAGGAAGCGCTCCTTATCTGTACCTATTTTTATTCTCAATACATACCCGATTTCTACCGCTGTTTTTAGCTTCATATAAAGCCATATCTGCACGGTAGAACAGCGATTCAACACTGACTTGATCATCAAGCCAGCACCATTCCCCAATTCCGCAGGATACCGTAATCGATGGAGAAGTTCGCTTCGAGATTTGTACCCGGATATTCTCTGCAATAAAGAGCGCTTGCTGCGCACTGACCTGAGGTAAATAAATGGCCATCTCTTCCCCGCCCCATCTTGCACATAGGTCATCTGGACCTCCACTTTCGCGAATGACATCACTTACCTGGGTGAGTACTTGATCACCGATCTGATGACCATAAGAATCATTTACTTGTTTGAAATCATCAAGGTCAATAACGATCAGTGAACCACAAAAGTCACTGCTCTGTCTTTCTTCTATCATTCGGTCCACATAATGCCTTACGTACAAACCCGTTAACGCGTCTACTGTTGCCAGTCTCTTTACTTCGGCATGAAGAGTGGCATTCGTAACAGCAAGTCCAATATGAACACCCAGCATATCCATGAAACGAAAGTTATCGTAAGAGAAAAACTGTTTATTCTGATGTGTAACTAAAATAGCGCCTTCAACCTGTCCGCTTATGCGTAGAGGTACGGCCATCATAGACTTAGAGTTTGTTATATCCATAAAAATAGAGCTTGGACCGGTATGTTTCTCATAGTCAAAAATGATAATAGGTTCTCCTGTACGATATACCTCTCCACTGATCCCGTAGAGCGAGTACTTCTCTTGTCCTAACGAAGGCAGCGTTGAATTCAGAACACGGAACTGCTGATCTTCCGGATCAAGCTTAAGGATACAGCAAGCTTTTGCCTTAAAAATACGCATTAGCTGCTGCACAGCGTATTCATAAATGTCTGCCAGCTGCAAACTCTGATTTATTTTTTTGGTTAACTCGTCTATCATTCGAAGTTCTTGAATGAGTGTATTCGATTGCTGATGCATCTTGGCATTCTCATAAGCTGTTCCAGCCGTATCCGCCATCATGACGATTAGCTGGATATCCACATCCTCTATTATTTCTTTAGGAGTTTCAATATGAAAAACACCGTATGTCCCCTGCTTCCCTCTAAAAGGAATCCCAAATTCGTATTTTTCCAGCCCAAGCGGCTGAGAAATCATTCTTTCTTCTGTATAAGCCATAGCACATACCGGATTGTATTGCCCTTGTAAATACAGCGGTTTGATCCGCGGATCTTCTGTAATTCCATCTTGTGACATGTACAGTGTCAGACGAGCTGCCGGGAACAGAAAAGCTACGCTGTCAAACACCTCTTCCAAAACGGTCTGAACATCCATTCGATCGTGCATCCGCTGTACAATTTGAAATAGAATGGAACGTCGTCTATTTTCTTTTTCTGTTGTTTTATGAATATGCAGCAAATCGGATAGAAAGTGGTGCTCAAAATGACGATAAAAACTAGACTGAAAAAAAAGCTTTGCCGCTTCTAACACTTCAAGGATACCCTCTCTTACTTCTGCTTCTGGTACAGCGACGCACAGAACACCAAGCTGTTTTCCTTCAAGCCGCGTCTGGAGCGGTATTGTGTATAACCGGTAATGCTTATATTCTGAAATTACGGACTGCTGTGGATAAAGTCGGATATCTGTATCTACTTGCTCTAGTGCTTGGAATACAGCTTCTTTTATAGAAGAAAAGAGTTCTCCGCTTTTAGCCACACATAATTTATTACTGTTCCACAGTGAAAACACCGAATGCTTTAGAGAAGGGATACACTGAATCTGATGATTCCATTCCTTAAATGCCTCACGGAGCAAACGATCATTATACGCAGAATCAAAAGTGCTAACATCAAGATGATACAACCACTCCTCTTTTTCATTCCAATAACCTTGTTCTTCATGCAAAAGAGGAGGCGGAAAAGTCTGAATGCCCCGGTCGGAGTTCTTTACATTACGTGCATTATAGAAAGTGCTATGTAATTGTTCTGTCATATAGGCGCTCCTTTGCACCTTTGGTGACCCAGCAAGTAACGGGATCAGGGCCAAAAGGCATGGTCGATTCATATCACATGGATGTGTCTACGATCTTCTTATGTTCTTACTTTTTAATATTAAAGTATTTGATGGTTTAAATTTAAGATACAATCTATATTACTCTCTTTACTGGCACTTTGCACCTTTTTTAAAGAAATCAGCACTACTTTTTTAGGTCTAATTACCTATCGACAAAATAAGACGAAATTCTACTTTGTCATTCTCTTGACTTCGTACTCTAATTTAATATAATATATATTGTTGAACAAGACTGTTATGGTCTTAAATTTGGGCGTAACGTTGTGTCACCCTCACAGCTCTTTGTTGCTGATTGAACAGCGGCTGAACTTTTCAATCGGTTGTATACCTCAAATAACAGGTAATACGAAACAAAAAGCGGCGCAAATAGAGCCCCATCTGATAATTTATAATAAAAGGAGTTACTCTAAACATGGCACGTTACACTGGTCCTAAATTTAAATTAAGTCGCCGTCTCGGCATCTCTCTCAGCGGTACAGGTAAAGAATTGGCAAAACGCCCTTTCCCTCCTGGCCAACATGGTCCTAACCAACGGAGAAAAATCAGCAACTACGGTATGCAACTTCAAGAAAAGCAAAAATTGCGCCACATGTACGGTTTGGGTGAAAAGCAGTTCCGTACTTTGTTCGCTAAAGCACAAAAAATGCAAGGTATCGCTGGTGAGAACTTCATGTTCCTACTAGAATGCCGTCTTGACAACTTGGTTTACCGTCTTGGATTTGCTAACTCCCGTGCAGGAGCACGTCAATTGGTATCTCACGGACACATTACTGTTAACGGTAAAAAAGTAGATATCGCGTCTTACGCTGTAAACATTGGTGATGTAATTGGTCTGCGTGAAAAATCTCGCAACCTTTCTTCTGTAAAAGAAGCGATTGCAAACCGTTCACACCTTCCTGCTTACATTGAGTACAACGAAGCAGCTCTTGAAGGCAGATTTATCCGTCTTCCAGAACGTGCTGAGCTTTCTCAAGATATCGACGAGAAACAAATCGTCGAGTTCTACAACCGTTAAGATCTGAGTCAAGCTTTAAATCCCCTGCGCTTTATGCCAGGGGATTTACTATATGAGAAAAAACGACAGATGAGAACAAAAAAACACCCGAATCCGTATGAATGGTTCGGGTGTTTTTTTTCATTTTTATAAAGATCGCACTTTTGTATAGGAGCCGGCTAAGCAAGATTTCTCCTGTGTTAGGCTCGCTCATTTATGTTAATGCTATACCATAAATCAACAGATTTACCCTCAAATAGGGTCTTACAAGTACATATTCCGAGCAAGGATGTCAATTTCCGCTCCTTCCCACCATTTGCGGGGATTCAAATGGCTTAATTTATGCTATAATAATGCCTGTTAAAAGGAGGAAAGCATTTGATGGTTGATGATCAGAATAAAAAACCTGAAGAGAAGCCTTCCCGCAATCGTTTTTTCCGCAGGCTGGGTAGCTTTGTGAAGTGGGCTTTCATATTAGGCATCATGGGTGTTCTATTTGCAGGTGGTGCACTAACAGGCTACATAGCTTCTATTGTAAAAGACGAACCCGTTCGATCAAGAGCTGAAATTGAGCAAGCGATAGGGGAAAATGCACTGACGGGCTTTGCTTATTTCGCTGACGGGTCTCCCATAGGTCAGCTTCGGACCGAGGAGGATCGGCGAATCGTAGAATTTGAGGACATTCCTCAAAAGGTAATAGATGCAGTGATATCGATTGAGGACGATTCATTCTACGAGCATAAAGGTGTCGACATAACAGGAACACTTCGTGCAGTAAAGGAACGGGTACTAAACGAACCCGTACAAACGGGAGGCAGTACCCTCACTCAGCAATTAGCTAGAAGAGTATTCCTTAATCTGGACAAAACAGAGGACCGAAAAGTAAAAGAGATCTTATTGTCCCTTCGATTGGAAAGATTTCTAACGAAAGATGAAATTATAACAGCCTATCTAAATAAGGTTCCTTTCGGAAATGGCTCAAGCGGATATAATGTCTATGGCATTAAAGCCGCTGCCAAGGGGATTTTTAATATTAACGATCTCAATGATTTAAACATTGCGCAAGCTGCCTATTTAGCAGGCCTTCCGCAACTCCCCTCTTCTTATTCTGCTTTTAACGGAAAAGGGGATTTCAACGAGAAGAACTTTAATAATGCGCTCGAGCGTCAAGAACGTGTTCTTGGACGAATGCTTGCCCTTGGTAAGATTACGCAAAGTGAATATGATGAGGCAATTGCTTTTGATATCAAGTCTTCGCTTGCACCAAAAGTAGCCAAAGCGTATAATACCTATCCTTATCTGATGCTCGAAACGGAACGTCAAGCTGCGAAGGTTCTGATGGAAGTACTTTATCCAGAAGCTTCGGAAAACGGCGAGACAACCGCTGAACAATTGGAAGAGGCTCAGATTCAGCTGCGTACCGGCGGTTACCGGGTGTATACGACAATTAACAAAACGGTATACAAAACGATGCGCTCGATCGCTGAAGATGACAGTAATTTCTCTGCCTATGATGAAAACAAAGGTCTTGAACAAACGGCATCGATGATGATCGATCATAAAACCGGGAAAATCCTCGGTATGATTGAAGGCCGTGATTTTAACGTAGAGAATATGAACTATGCTACTCAGATGGTGAGACAACCCGGTTCTGCAATGAAGCCGATTGCTGCTTATCTTCCTGCCTTAGAAGAAGGTCTGATTCAGCCGGCATCCATTATCGATGACTCACCGATCATTTTGAAAGACGGCGGCAAAGGATTCCACATTCCTAAGAACAGTAACGGAAGATACAGCGGGCTTGTTACCGCAAGATATGCACTAAATCAGTCTCTCAACGTTCCTGCTCTAAAATTATTTAATGAAGAAGTCGGAATGGAGAAAGCTTGGGATTTCGCCAAAAGTCTCGGAATCACTACACTTACTGAAAATGACTATAAGAACGCAACAACAGGTGTGCTCGGAGGTCTAAGTCATGGTGTAACCGTAGAAGAGTTAACGAATGCTTATGGCGCGATTGCGAACAATGGTGTATTCCATGATGCCTACATGATTGAAAAAATCGTGGATTATAAAGGTAACATTGTATACAGCCACAAAGCAGAGCCTAAGCAAGTTTTCTCTGAACAAACGGCTTATCTTATGACCGATATGCTCCGTACTGCCATCTCAGATGGAACAGGAAAAGTCGTAAGAGATAACTTTAAGAAATATGGCGATATTGCTATCGCAGGTAAAACAGGAACAACGCAAAATTACGGCGATGTATGGTTCGAGGGATACACACCTGATGTTACACTCGGCGTATGGGTTGGTTACAAGACACAGGCGAACACGCTGGAGACGAAAGCTCAGAAAGAACGTGCTCGTAGGCTGTGGGCTAAGATCATGAACGAAGTTTCCGAACAGGAACCTGATTTGTTTACAACCAAATCGTTTACGAAGCCGGATGGTATCACAACGAAGACCGTATCCGCTTATAGCGGTAAACTTCCTACTTCGGCTACAGATAAATTCGTGACCGATCTATTCAATACCAAATATGTACCAACCGAATATGATGATGCGGTAGGCAAAGCGAAGTACATCACTTATAACGGGGTAAACTATATTCCAAGAGATGAAACACCTTCGGATATGCTTAAAGAACAAACCGTGGTGAAAAGAAAGCGTGCAATTTCCGATCTCATTAAGGATTTGCAAGCTGCATTCAAGAAAATGAGTTCACATGAGCCGCTTTCCTATTATTTGCCTACGGATGCGGATGATGACATGCCTACAGAAGTCGACCCTAGACGGGACGATGGCAGCGCTCCTGACGCCCCAGGGAACGTCAGAATAAGCGTAAGCAATGATAATGCGGTAATCACCTTTAACCCAAGTTCAGCAAGTGACGTCGTTGGTTACAGGCTGTACCGAAGCACAAACGGCGGTCCATTCCAGAATCAAGGTAAAGTTGTACTTGCAGGTAATCAAACAACCTTTACTTCCTATGCAGGCGGTGGTGCTCAGTTTTACATCGTAGCAGTGGATGTAGCAGGAAAAGAGTCCGCACCAAGTGCTGTAGTCGGCAGTACGGCCCCTGCTCCACCGCAAGAAGAAACACCAGATGAAGGCGTAATTGAAGTTCCTGGTGAAGTGGTAGATCCAGGTGACAATTCTGCAGAAGAAAATAATACAGATCCATCATCTTCTGCTGCAGTTCCATCTGCTCCTAGCGGAGTGACTGCTGCAGCTACAGATCAAGGTATTACGATTTCCTGGGCTCCACAAGAAGGAGTATCGAGCTTCCATGTATACTACAGTGAAACGGGTCAGGAACCGTTTAATGAAGTAGGTACAGCAAGCTATACTTCCTTTAAATATAACAATGCTGAAGCTACGGGAGCCTTCCGAGTAACGGCTGTCAATGAAGCGGGTGAATCAGCCCCTTCTGCTGCGGTTAGTGTAAGCCCATAGGATTCATCGATAAAAAACATAAAGCCGAGCATAGAGGGGATTTCCCCTGTATGCTCGGCTTTTGTTATAGATCTATAAATAAAGACATACTGCAATCATAAGAGCCATCTGCGATAAGGCAGATGGCTCTTATGTCCGTATTAATGACTATTGCTTAGTCTTCTATCGTTGAAAGATCACCTGTCGGCAAATCTAGTTCCCATGCTTTCAGTACCCTGCGCATGATTTTACCGGATCTTGTCTTAGGTAATTTTTCTTTAAACTCAATCTCACGAGGTGCTGCATGTGCAGATAAGCCCTCTTTTACAAATCGGTAGATGTCATCTTTCAGCTCTTGGGAAGGTTCATATCCTTCTCTCAGCGCTACAAACGCTTTAATGATTTCCCCTCTTACCAGATCCGGTTTACCGATTACACCCGCTTCTGCGACCGCATGATGCTCAAGCAGCTTGCTCTCTACTTCAAAAGGTCCGATACGCTCACCAGAAGAGTTGATTACATCATCTATTCGTCCTTGGAACCAGAAGTAACCTTCATCATCCATATAGGCAGAATCCCCTGAAATATACCAGCCCGGTATTCTGAAATACTCCTCATACTTGGCATCATTATTCCAAATCTTTCTCATCATGGATGGCCAAGGTGTTTTAATGGCTAGATTGCCCATCGAGTATGGCGGCAGTACTTCGCCCTGGTCATTAACTATAGCAGCTTCGATTCCCGGTACGGGCTTACCCATTGAACCTGGTTTGATGTTCATTCCTGGATAATTGCAGATCAACTGTCCGCCTGTTTCGGTCATCCACCATGTATCATGAATCCGCTGCTTATAAGCTTTGGTTCCCCAGCGGACCACTTCTGGATTAAGCGGTTCTCCTACCGATAACACATGGCGGAGTGTTGATAGGTCATACTGTTCAATGACATCCTCTCCTGCTCCCATGAGCATCCGGAAAGCAGTAGGCGCACTATACCATACGGTTACTTTATTCTTTACAATCGTTTGATACCAGTCCTGTGGGCTAAACCGTCCCCCGCGAATCACATTCGTAACTCCATTTAACCAGGGAGCAAAAATCCCATAAGACGTTCCTGTTACCCAGCCTGGATCGGCTGTACACCAATAAACATCTTCTTCTCTTAAATCAAGAACTACCTTACCTGTATAGTAATGCTGAAGCATGGCGTTGTGTACATGATATACCCCTTTAGGTCTACCCGTAGAACCAGAGGTGTAATGAATGAGCATTCCATCTTCTGGCGTCAGCCATTCCGGTTCAAGCGAATCTGAAGCTGCAGCCATCTCTGCATCATAGTCAACGAGCCCTTCTTCTTGCTGCGTGCCTCCGCCTACAACAAAGATATGTTTTAAAAGCGGCAATTCATCACGTTTAATTCGCAGCAGCAGTTCTGGGGTTGTGACTAATGCGACAGCTCCGCTATCTTCCAAACGGTCTTTTACCGCTGTTTCCATAAATGCTTCAAAAAGCGGGCCTGCAATTCCTCCCACCTTGAGTATACCGAGTAGACTAAGGTAGAGTTCTGGACTTCTCGGCATAAAAATAAATACACGATCGCCTTTCGAGATGCCGTATTTACGCAGCACATTCCCAAATCGATTCGAACCTTCGCTCAGATCTAAAAAGCTATACTTCTCATCTCGATGAGCATCACTGTACAATAGTGCGGTTTTCGCACCTCGTCCTTCTTCGACGTGACGATCAATTGCTTCATAGGCCATATTGACCTTGCCTGTCTCATTCCATGTAAAATCCTTTTTTACCTCTTCCCAACTAAACTGGGCGCAAGCCTGATCGTAATCTCCGAGATTACTTCGTTCTGCGACAGTCGCGATGACTTCATTCTGTATTTGACTCATTGTCTACTCGGCCTCCCCTAAGCTACATCTTCACAATGTACAAGTTCGTTAGCGCTTACAAAAAATCAAATTCATTACCATCTACTTTTATAACGCGGGAATAGTTACTCAATTGTGAATAAATTATGTCTGGATTATTATAGCATAAATTCCATTTTTGACACTATTCCTTTTCATTTTTTTATATATTTGCTATAAGTAGGGTATGACAAGTCAAAGGAGCACGAAAAACTGATGGAACATATCAAACAGCACAATGTCCACTCCTTTCAAAGGAACGGCAGGGAGATTGTTGTTGAAGGCCCAGTCCCTTCTTCCCTTTTACAGAGTTATCATATGCACCCGGATCTTGACGCTTTTCGAAGACCGAATGAACAGCATGAAGCCCTGGTTGAAATTTCAGCGCTGGCTGAAGGGAGAATTATTCTTGCCCGTGAAGGCCAAACGATCATTGGATATGTAACTTTTCATTATCCCGATGAAATGGAGCGCTGGTCGGAAGGAAATATGAAAGATTTGATTGAACTTGGTGCCATTGAAGTTGCAGACGAATTTCGTTCTTACGGTATTGGAAAAATGTTAATTAGTACTGCTTTTGAGCATGAACAGATGGAGAATTACATTGTATTCACTACAGAATATTACTGGCATTGGGATCTTAAAGGAAGCGGACTTTCGGTTTGGGATTACCGAAAAATGATGGAGAAACTGATGAAGACCGTTGATATGGAGTGGTATGCGACAGATGATCCCGAAATTTGTGCACACCCTGCTAACTGTCTTATGGTTCGGATCGGCAGAAATGTGCCTCTCTCTTCAAAAGAGCAATTCGATAAAGTGCGATTCAGACATCGTTATATGTATTAGTTTAAAGAAAAAGACAGGAACCCCGAAGTTAACCCGGGATTTTCCTGTCTTTTGATTATTACAGAGGAACAGAGGATTACTACTTAACCGATCTCAAGTAACATCGATTCCACAATTTTATGAGACTTATGGGAGGCCTTCACTGTAAATTCAGCAAAATTGACATGTGCGGACCCGTCTGCTTTGTCAGACATACCACGCAGAACAACAAAAGGTACATCATTCATGTAACATACTTGCGCCACTGCTGCACCTTCCATCTCCACACAAGCGCCGTCGAATTCTTCATAGAGTCCTCTTACGGTATCTTTGCTAGCGATAAACTGGTCGCCAGAAAGTACAATCCCTTTACGCAGTGGTACGGAGAGCAGTTCACATGCTTTTTCTGCCAGACGAATCAGTTCAGAATCAGCCGGAAACGCAGATACTTCCTGATAAGGAATTTCCCCGCGTTTAAATCCAAGAGGAGTTACATCCATATCATGCTGAATGCATGCCGTAGATACGACAATATCACCGATCTCAAGTTCAGGGTGAACTGCCCCAGCCACTCCAGTAAAAATAACTTTAGAGATGTTAAACTTCTCAATCAGCATTTGTGTGGTGATTGCTGCATTTACTTTGCCTACTCCAGACTTACAAACCACAACATGTTGTCCATAAATATCTCCTTCAGCATAATGAATACCTGCATAGGTATGCTGCTTTACATTCTCCATGCCTGTAAGAAGAAGTTCTATCTCTTCTTTCATAGCTCCTATGAGCCCTATTGTAGCTGTCATCGATGTGATCCCCTTTACTTGATTAATCGGCAAAAAAGCCCCGATTACCGGAGCTTTTCCTATTCCATATTTTACACGTGACTAACAGACAAACGCAAGATCGTTTCGTGCGGCAAAATAACACGTGGATTTTCTACGTTTTCTTTTTTCATCAGTTTCGTAAGCAGTCGCATAGCTACAGCACCTAGATCGTACATTGGCTGTGCTACCGTAGTGAGCTGCGGACGAACCATAGATGCCATACGAATGTTATCTACACTAATAATAGAGAAATCATCCGGCACTTTAAGTCCTTCGTCCTGAATACTATGAATCGCACCGATTGCCATTTCATCCGTTGCACAGAAAATAGCAGTTGGTTTTTTCTTAAGACCTAAGAAATATTTCATAGCTTCGACACCAGATTCATAACGATAGTTCCCGATGCGTACTAAATCTTCTTGATATTCAATACCCGCAGTTTCCAGCGCACGCTTGTACCCTTGGAATCTTGCATAACCATTCGCAGGATCTTGAAGCGTTCCACTAATCATGGCAATCTCACGATGCCCATGACGAACGAGTGTACTTACCGCATCAAAAGCTGCAGTTTCATGGTCAATATCGACCGAAGGATAGGTTCCTTTCTCGTCACTAGTTGCACAAAGGACAATAGGGACCGCAGAAGTTTGGAAGGCCTGAATATGTTCATCCGTAACCGTTCCGCCCATGAAAAGAAGCCCGTCTACTTGTTTTTCAAGCAGTGTGTTAATAACACGAATTTCTTTTTCTTTCTTCTTGTCGGCATTACACAAAATAATGTTGTAATGATACATATTAGCGATATCTTCAATTCCCCGAGCAATCTCGGCAAAAATTGAGTTTGAAATATCTGGAATTACGACTCCGACTGTCGTTGTTTTTTTACTAGCAAGTCCTCTTGCTACTGCATTCGGGCGATAGCCGAGTTGCTCAATTGCTTCATATACCTTTTTTCGTGTCTGAGGTTTAACGTTTGGATTGTTGTTGACTACTCGAGAAACCGTTGCCATTGAGACACCGGCTTCACGCGCTACGTCATAGATCGTTACCGTCACATTCCTTCTCTCCATTTGCAATAAATTTTCAGTTCATTTTCAATTCAATTATGATACGACATAAGATTGCATCATGCAATGTGGGCTTTAAGACTCGCTTAAAACCGAACTTAAGCCACTTGATGTGATTTGGGAATGGGAAGTATGCCATACGGGTGTGCCGTTTTTCACAAGGATAACCTGTGGAGACTCATGCCTTACACCCAAACGATCTGCAGCTTCTAGTGAAACACTGCGATCTTCGACGACATAAATGATACTATAGTTTACTTCATCTGCGGGACTATCTTGCAAATATGCTGATACTTCTTTATACGCATGCGCGCTAATAGGACAGCGGGTGCTATGTTTGAATAACAGAAGCGGTGCTTCCGAAGATAATGCGATACCGTCATTTAATTGCTCTATAGTATTTATTCTTGTCAACGTTTTCATAACATATACATCCCCTTTCATAAGTTCAGCAGCGAGTGGATCGTACAAAGAAAATGATGAATATGAGAATGGTAAGGGATTCCATGCAAATACATGAAAAATCGCTTCGTGTCTTGTTTTCATACTTTTCAGAAAATCTTACACTAACAATATAGTAACAAAAAATAACGAGAAATGCTAATTTTCAGTTCGTTTCAGGGTGTATTTTTTTATCCTGCTTCTGAAAGATGTTCTTCCAAGTGGAATTGTGACAGCTGCTCAAGTCTCCGCTGTGTATCACTCATCCAACCTTCATCGTTCATCTGTAGGGCACACTGATACACATCAAGAAGTAAATTAATACGCTCCTCTTTGTAAACTTCAACGACATCTCCGATTTTTTCTAAGTCCATCTCCACATTCCTCTTGTATAGGTCACAGAACAAACTAGCTACTTCATCAATATCCGAAAAAATCACAACTTGATACGGATCATGTAAGGATAGCTCTATCGTTTGAAGATACTCGGTTAAATGAGCTTTTACGGGTTTAAGTACTTCATAAGTGGAACAGGACATACACGAAAAAATAGGCACATTTTTCACTTCTATCTTTTTAGCAAAAATTACGGTATGCAGTTCAAGACTCATCGGTTGATTGCAATCGCACCATCTGGGCATAGGATCACCGCCTGTAACATTGTTTACATGCAAGTTTCGTGTTTCTTCTACAATAAATCTTCGACTTCTTTATCATAAATCCTGCTGTTACAGGCACCAGAACGATTTGCTAATTCCATCTCATATGTCTATGCTGAAAGACACCATAGAGTTATAATCCTGTTCAAAAGTGAGCACATTTGGTATCTGAGCTGCTCTCCGTTACACTAGAAGTAAGAAATAAAGAAGGAGTGAATGATTGTCATGAGATTGACTGGAAAAAAAGTAATTGCGCTCGTAGATGAAGAATTTGAAGATTTGGAGTTATGGTATCCCGTGCATCGTGTACGTGAAGAAGGGGCTGAGGTTCATCTTGCCGGTGAAGTAAAGGATAAGGTGTACGTAGGTAAATACGGGGTTCCTGCTACAGCGGAATACAGCTTTGAGGAACTAAACAGTGCAGATTATGACGGTATTCTCGTTCCTGGAGGCTGGGCGCCGGACAAGCTGCGCAGATATCCCAAAGTGATCTCTTTGATTCAGGAGATGAATGCAGAAAAGAAAGTAATCGGACAAATATGTCATGCAGGATGGGTACTCATATCCGCCAAAATTCTACAAGGGGTTACTGTTACTTCGACACCAGGTATTCGCGATGACATGGAAAATGCGGGTGCGATCTGGAAAGATGAAGCGGTTGTTACCGACGGACATATCGTATCTGCACGCCGTCCTCCCGATCTTCCCCCTTACGGAAAAGCTTTCTGTGATCTTCTGGCAGAAAGATCATAAGATATTTTCTAAGACGAGTGAGTAGATTTCTACTCGCTTCGTCTTTCTTTTTTTCATTAAAAAAATAAAAAGGACGGATCCCGCCGTAATCTGCTTACGACGATATCCATCCTTTTTATATATAAACATAAAGATCAGTTTAATCTCTCTGTATTTTCCTCAATAAACTCTTCTAACCTCGCTTCAATGTCATGACTTCTTGACATCGAAATACAAGATTTAGCCACTGCCTTCGCTTCCTCAGCACACGTATTCAGCAGTCTATGCTTCACTCGAAGTAATGATTGCGGAGACATACTAAGATTATGAATTCCAAGCTCAATCCAGATCGGTACTGCTCTCTCGTCCCCAGCCAGTTCTCCGCACACACTGATATCAATTCCTGCCGTATGAGCAGCATCAGCGGTCATCTTCAGCATGCGCAAGATCGATGGATGGAATGGATGATAGAGATGAGCGATCTGTTCATTCATCCGGTCAACAGCAAGTACATATTGTACAAGATCGTTCGTACCGATACTAAAGAAGTCCACTTCCGCTGCTAGAAGATCCGCTATAACAACAGCAGCAGGCACTTCAATCATAATACCAATCTGAATATCCTTATCATAAGCAATCCCTTGCTGATCAAGATCCCTCATTGCTTCACGCAATACCTGATTCGCTTCCCGAATTTCGTCGATTGAAGAAATCATAGGATACATAATTTTCACTTTTCCATGAACACTAGCTCTCAGAATGGCCGTCAACTGAGCTTTAAATAAATCTTTCAAATCTAAACTAATCCGAATCGCACGATACCCAAGGAAAGGATTATCCTCCTCTGCCAGCGGAAAATAGTCGAGCTGTTTATCTCCGCCGATATCAAGTGTTCGAATGACAACCGACTGACCTCCTGCTCTCTCAACAACATGACGATATACTTCATATTGTTCTTCAATTGTAGGAAAAGTTGGCCGATCCATGTAGAGGAACTCGGTGCGGAATAATCCGACCCCTTTTGCCCCGTGGCGAAGAGCCATCTCCAACTCTTTTGTTGAACTGATATTAGCAGCAAGATTCATAATAGTACCGTCTTTCGTAACCGCGTCAACTTCAGCAAGCACTTGGAGTTGTTCCTTTTTACGAAGCTGCTGGTTACGAATACGTGTGTATTTCTCCATCATTTTCTCGCTCGGATTCACATAGACAGTGCCTTCATCTCCATTGATGATAAGCGTATCTCCCGTTTGCACAGGAAGGTTCACGCTATTCTCAAGTCCTGATACCATAGGGATGCCAAGTGCTCTTGCCATAATGGCAGAATGAGACGTCTTGCCCCCGATTAGAGTCACGATCCCAAGTACATAGTTAGGATTTAGATGGGCAAGCTGCGAAGGAGATAGTTCTTTGGCAACTAGGATATAAGGCTGTGTATCTGAAGGGAGCGTAATTTCCGGGGCCCCCAGCAGATGTTTTAACAACCGATTTCCTACATCTTTTATATCTAAAGCACGCTCTTTCATATACTCATCATCAAGTAAATCAAACATCGTTACAAAATGATCGATTGCTTCTTTTACCGCAACTTCTGCCGCCTTATACTGGCGTTCAATAATCCCTTGGATTTCACTCATAAATACAGGGTCTTCCAGTATAGCCAAATGGGCATCGAAAATACTGGATTCCTCCGGACCCACCACTTCATTAAACTCTTGCTTTATTGTCTCAATCTCATTGCGAGATGTTCTTATGCCTTCATACAGCCGTTCAAATTCTTTGGCCAGGTCAACGACGTCCATTTTTTGGTCTGGTAAATCCCATTCCCAACTGGGAAGGACAAATGCCTTGCCTATAGCGACGCCTGCCGCTCCTGAGATGCCTTGTATCATGCTTCTATCCCTCCAACATTCCTATCTTCATGTAGTACAACAGACATTACCGGTGCCTGGCCTTTTCTAACATGTTTAAATGGCGCATAGCTCCATGATTTCACTCGGTCGGGATTGGTGATCACCATTGGTGTAACTAATGAAGGAGCTTCCTTCCTTAGTCTATCCAGATCAAATTTGATCAATAGTTGACCGGCCTCCACGACATCTCCTTCTTTTACTGCAGCTTCAAAACAGCCTTTAAGTTGAGATGTGTCAATCCCAATATGAAGCAATACTTCTAGTCCTTCCGGTGTTTGAATTCCAATGGCGTGCATCGTTGGATACAGATGCATAATGGTGCCGTATACGGGTGAAAGAAGCTCTCCATTCTCCGGTACAAATGCGACCCCGTCACCTACAAGCTTACCGGCAAATATTTTATCCGGTACATCCTCGATTGGCAACATTTTTCCCTGAACCGGCGCGCTGAACAGTACTTGCGGTAAATCACGCTCAAGCAGTTTGGCAATTTCTTCACGTATGAGCTCAGAATAGGTACCGAATACAACCTGTACATTTCCGCCTCCAAGCTTGATGAGACCCGCAGAACCAAGTGCCTTCATCGCACTCACATCAATTAAACGATCATTATGAACGGTAATTCTGAGCCTAGTAATACATGCTTCTACCTGAACGATATTACGTTTCCCCCCAAGTGCCTCAAGTATAAGCGGGGCTTGATATGGGATACTGCCAACCCAATCTTCGAGGACTGAACCTTCTTCACGCCCTGGTGTAGGAATACGGAACGTACGGATCGCCCATCGAAATAAGTAATAATAGATGAGGCCGTATACAATCCCTATTGGAATAAGAAGTAATCCGTTCTCGGACAAATGGAAATTCAGTATGTAATCAATCGCGCCCGCAGAATAAGAGAATCCATGGCGTATTTCAAGTAAGTAGCTGATCCATAGAGCAAGTCCTGACATAACCGCATGAACGATAAACAGGTAAGGCGCTGCAAACAAAAAGGCAAATTCAATCTGTTCTGAGACCCCTGTCAAAAAGCATACTAGAGCTGACGTAATGAACGTCTTGTAGACTTTCGGCTTCAAATCTTCTCTAGCTTCCTGGATAATCGCTAAGGCGATCGCTGGAATGGCGAACATCATAATAGGAAACAGACCTGACATGAAGTATCCTGCTGTTGGGTCTCCTGCAAAAAAGCGAGGCAAGTCTCCCGTTACTACCTGACCGCCTACAGTCTCATAGGAACCAAGCTGAAACCAGAACACATTATTCAGCAAATGATGTAGTCCGAAAGCGACCAATACCCGGTACAAAATTCCATATAAAAAGAGTCCAAATCCTCCCAGTTGATATTCCATGGAAGCAATCAGGTCTAGCAAAGATTGGATGATAGGAGCAATACCCAGCATCACACAGGAAAATAATGCTGCAATGAGTCCTACAATCAGTAATACAAAACGAGATCCTCCGAAGAATTGTAAAATCTCAGGAAGTCGTATACTTTTAAATCGATTATGTGTAATTCCGGCGATGGCGCCAAGAATAATACCGATGAGTGAAGCAGGCTGAACGCTTCCATCTCCAAAATGGCTTACTACCTGATCGTAGATAATCATCCCCGACAGAGCAGCAAGACCGGCTTGACCCGCCTGATTCGATAAACCAAGCGCCACACCCACCGCAAATAAATACGGCAAAAAATAAAACAGGCTTTGACCTGCAACTGTAGCGATTCCGCTTACACTTTCAAATCCCCAAGAATCCCATGGCAAACTGCCTACACTCAGCAATATGGCTGCTGCAGGTAAGACCATCGTCGGGAGCATCACAGCTCTGCCGAGCTGCTGTAAGGAACCGAGCCAATTCATGGCACCCTCTCCTTTCTAATCTAGATGGTAAGCGTTCCATGTCTTTTTGTCAAAATGAATCCTGTACCTCTTTTTAAAAAGTAAAAAGGCCCCTCATAAAGGGACCTTTCTTTCATCATTTACCTCTGCTCTTTGCCAAGTAAAATGGAATCTTCCACTTTAATGCATCGATCCATGATGACCGTCATGCCATGTTCTTCACCAATCTGAGCTGCTTCATCACTGACAACACCGAGTTGTAACCATAGTACTTTAGCTTTGATCTCGGCTGCCTCTTTTGCCACTTCACCGCAGTATTCACTCCGGCGGAATACATTTACGATATCAACAGGCTCAGGAATGTCCGCAAGTTTTGCATAACATTTCTCCCCTAGAATTTCATCTGCTCTAGGGTTAACTGGAATAATGCGATATCCCCTGCTTTGCATAGCTTCTGAGACCATGTAAGAAGTTCGGTCCGGTTTATCTGATAAACCGACAACAGCAATATTTCCAGCAGAACGAAGAAGTTCTTTAATCTCATCCCGTGATGGGTTTTCAAATGCCATAATGATCAGCACCTTTCTAACATTACTATACCCATTCTACGTTGGCGCCAAGCGCCTGTAAATGATCGAAATATCCAGGATAGGATTTTGCAACGTGATGAGCATCTTTAATACGCAGCGGCTCTTTGGAACGAAGACCCACCACCGTGAGTGCCATAATGACACGATGATCATAATGAGCGTTAATTTCAACGCCGCCTTCTACCCCTTCAGGTCGTCCGTGGACAATAATCTCCGCTTGTCTTTCTTCGACTTTTGCGCCAGCTTTACTGAGTTCATGTAAATAATCGGTGATTCGGTCGCATTCTTTATACCTTAAATTCTCCACATTATAAAAGCGCGAAGTACCTTCCGCAAAAACAGCTGCTGCAACCATAGCAAGTACCGCATCCGTAGCTGCATCTCCATCAAATTCGACAGCCGTAAGTTTCCCATTTCCTTGAACATGGACGATATTATCTTCATGTGTGAGCGGAACATTCATCATCTTCAGCACATCGATAATAGCACGTTCACCCTGTTTACTCTTCTCCATTAACCGCGTAACCGTTACATCTGAATTTGTCACCGCAGCCGCTGCTAAAATCGCTGCTGATCCAGGATAATCTCCTTGAACTGTATAATTCGCCGGTTGATATTTTTGAGAACCAGGAACTTGAAAAGACATATAGTCATCACTTGCATGAATAATGATACCAGCTTGTTCTAACACTTCGAGTGTTTGCCCGATCACGACTTTCGATTTCAGATCATGAAGGACTTCAATCGTACTATCCTGCGGAAGAAGCGGTGTCAGAAAGAGCAGCGCACTCAGATACTGAGAACTTACAGATCCCGATACTCGAATAACTCCGCCTTGCGGCTTACCGCCACGAATGGTGATCGGCAGTCTTCCCTCCTGATGATCTACTTCGGCGCCCAGCTGCTCGAGTGCATCAATTAAATCTTGATGAGGCCTTTTACCAAGAGATTCTGGGTATGTATTAACGAATGTAATCTCCTCACCAAGTGCGGCAATCCCCATTAGAAAACGCAGAACGGCTCCTGCATTCCCTACATTCAGTTCACCTGTGGGACGAGGTGTAGAGCCAAAACCAGTAATGGTTATTTTCTCATCGTCTTCTACAAGAACAGCACCCAAATCTTGAATACAGCGGCGCATCGCATCGCTGTCCTCACTGTGGGCAGGATAATAGATTGTACTCGTTCCTTCTGCTAATGCAGCAACAAGCAAATAACGCGTTGTGTAGTTTTTAGAAGATAAAGCGTCAATCGTTCCCGTTAAGGAAGGGGTGTTGTTTACGATAACATCCATAGTTATAACTCCTTTTTTATATATAATCAGCTGCGCTTAATACTCGGGAACAACCTTCATAATGAAATGTAATGAAATTGACAGTCTCCTCTTCCCTTCGGTATCATGGTATAGTTATCCATAAGAACTTGTCCATTCGGATTACACCAATATATAGTAACCATAGAAAAGAGGATGACTCATGAATCAAATACTCGAGATTACACCTGCTGAACTTAAGGCTCGTCTACAGTCAGGAGAAGCTATTCAAATGATTGATGTCCGTGAAGATGAGGAAGTTACTGCTGGAATGATTCCAGGAGCAAAACATATTCCACTTGGACAAATTCCTGATCGTCTTGATGAGATCGAGAAAACGCAGGAAACAATTTTGATCTGCCGCAGTGGTTATCGCAGTGAAAGAGCTTGTGAATATCTAACAGAACTCGGATATCCGAGCTGTGTGAACCTTGTTGGCGGCATGCTTGCCTGGACTTAATTAAGAGTAGCCGAACGGGCAGGCAGCGCCTGCCCGTTTTCTTTTTACGATCATACTACAATGTACCTGAAAAGCACAACAGCTTAGACGCGGTAAAGCGTTAAAATATGACGAACAACTTCTTCCGGGCTTAACTCCGAAGTATCAATGGTAACATCTGCAAAAGAATATGCATCTTTACGTTCTTCCATTATATTCTTTACCCGTTCCTCTATATTACCTGCAAGCAGCGGTCTATCATCATTCGACGATACACGTGAAATAATTGAATCTGCACTCGCTGTCAATGCGATAACCCAACCTGCTTCTTTCATTAGTTCCCGGTTCTCCGCTCGAAGTACAGATCCGCCTCCCGTAGAAACGACTTGAGAAGTCCCTTTGAGAATTCTACATAAGGTATCACTCTCTACTTGGCGAAAATAACTTTCTCCCTTTTCTTGAAATAAGACGGGGATTGGACAGCCTTCTTGTGCTTCTACATCCGTATCAATATCTATGAGCGTGTATCCAAGTTCTTGTGCCAGTATGCTGGATACTGTTGTCTTGCCTGTGCCCATCATTCCAATAAGAATGATATTATCCGCTTTGCTGCTCACTGCCTTGCCACCCCTTCATTATAAGACCCAGTTAGTTCCATCTTTTTTTATTCTACTAAACATAACACAGAAAAAAAGATCCGCCAAGAAGCATATCAGGACATCCTTTTACGTATGGATGATAGAGAAGAAAAGGATAGATACCTGTAAGGAGTGTGAACATGATGGATGATTTAGCTTATCTGCCCGTACTGAAACTACCTGTGCTTCCTAGCAGAATCACACGTATCTTTGAACCAGGTTATGTGATATGCAGAGATGACGTACTGCTCGTACTGCATTATGTACAACAAAAAGTGGCTTTGGAAGACCCACTTCTCATGGATCTACCAAAACCACGTCTTATTACTAATTTTCAATATTTTAGTGAAGCTGCGATGTTGCTGTTGGGAGAGCATACCTCTTCCTATTCAACACAAGAAAGACTAAGGACCTGTTTGCACGAGGCACTTTATGGTCTTCGCGGAGAAATGCAGCAAAGCAGCATGAATTATAGTGTATCTTAAAGCCGTTCTTATTTTTCCATCCAGTTGTGGTGGAATGTTCCTTCTTTGTCCACACGTTTGAACGTATGTGCACCGAAGTAGTCGCGCTGTGCTTGAAGCAGATTCGCTGGAAGACGTTCTGTACGATAGCTGTCATAGTAAGAAAGAGCACTGGAGAATCCAGGTACCGGAACTCCTTTTTCTACAGCAACAGAAATCACTTTACGCCATGCATCTTGGTAAGATTCCACAACATTTTTGAAGTATGGATCCAAGAGCAGGTTTTTCAGTTCTGCATCTTTATCATAAGCCTCTTTGATGTTTTGCAAGAATTGGGAACGAATGATACATCCTCCGCGGAAGATCATTGCAATGTTTCCATATTTCAAATTCCAACCATATTCGTCGGAAGCAGCGCGCATTTGAGCAAAACCTTGTGCATAAGATACGATTTTACTTGCGAACAATGCTTTACGAACGTTCTCGATGAATTCTTGTTTATCACCGGAGAATGGCTCTGTTTTTGGACCGCTGAGCACTTTACTAGCTGCAACACGCTCTTCTTTCATCGCAGATAAGAAACGGGAGAATACGGATTCAGTAATCATAGACAATGGAACGCCGAGATCCAGCGCACTTTGGCTTGTCCATTTTCCTGTACCTTTTTGTCCAGCAGCATCGAGGATCACATCTACCATTGGTTTGCCTGTTTCTTCATCATATTTAGAGAAGATATCAGCCGTAATTTCGATCAGGTAGCTGTCAAGCTCGCCCTTGTTCCACTCGGAGAAGAGTTCGTGGAATTCTTCGGCAGTAAGACCAAGTACATCTTTCATCAAATGATATGCTTCGCCGATCAGCTGCATATCACCGTATTCAATACCGTTGTGTACCATTTTTACATAATGTCCAGCACCATCAGGACCGATATATGTTGTGCAAGGCTCTCCATCTACTTGAGCCGCGATCGAAGTTAAGATTGGTTTTACAAGTTCATAAGCACTTTCCTGACCTCCAGGCATAATTGCCGGGCCTTTCAGTGCGCCTTCTTCACCACCGGATACACCAGCACCAATGAAGCGGAAACCTTGCTCTTCCAGTTCTTTGCTACGGCGAACCGTATCAGGGAAGTAAGCATTACCACCATCGATAATAATGTCGCCTTTGTCTAGATGAGGAATAAGCTGCCCAATCGTTGCATCTGTAGCTGGTCCTGCTTGTACCATAATAAGAATCTTACGCGGAGATTCAAGAGATTGTACAAACTCTTCAATAGAGAAGAAGCCTTCCAAATTTTTACCTTCTGCTTCTTTCAGAAGATCCTGTGTTTTTTCCGGAGAACGGTTAAATACAGACACCGTAAACCCCTTGCTTTCAATATTCAGGGCTAAATTCTTGCCCATTACGGCTAGACCGATAACGCCAATTTGTTGTTTAGTCAATATATTCTCCATCCTTTGCCACGTTATTTTGATGTATCTTATGTTACTAGAGCCGTCCGGGTAAGGAACTTGTCCATAAGCAGACAGTTATCATTCCTTAAAAATTATGTAAGCAAAAGAAGGACGCCCTAACAATAATCCTATTCTAACGCTTTTGCAAAAGGAAGTGAACCCCCCGCTAAAGTGTAAACAAGGATAAAACACCTCTTTTCATGAGGTGTTCATCAAATACTCATATAAATAATAGTATGGTTCATACGGCTATTTACCATTCAAGCATGAACATTCGATTCTGCATTTGCTTTAAATAGTTGCGGCAAGACTCCGCCTTAGCCTCGTCTCCATTATGGATGGCGGCATGAAGCCGTTCGAGTTCATCATCCACTTCCATCTTTAACAAGAGCAGTCTCATTTCCCCTTCTTGCGATGAGAACATTTCCTCCATCTCTTCCATCGTAGGGGTCGGCCCCTTCTGATAGATCACCCTTTGTTTAAAACCCGATACTTCCACCAGACGTATAACCTCGCCGAACAATATATTCTCTATAACGATGATGTGATCTTTAAACCTGCGGACAACCGCATGGCCTCGAGTATCTCCAATGAGTTTCTCTATGAACTCGGCAAGTTTCGCATCCTTAATAATATAATCACCAATCAACTTGTAATCGCCCGTACGCATGAGTTGAAATTTCAGTTTAACCAATTTACGACCCGTTCTCACGGAAAGAATGAACAAGCTTTCATCTTCACTCCAATACAGCGAATATCCTTCCTGAATTAAGTCTTTGATGAGCTGTTGGATATGCCGACGGTTAAACCGGAGCTCTAGATTGCAGTATTCCACTTCATAGCTCTTGTTCACGGCACTTCCTCCTCCATGCCGGATGATTGATCCGGAGTCTTATTATGTGACTTTCCGCCATGGCCCCTATGATCTACGCTTCACCATAAGTCGGCTTACCCTATTTTATACGACACGTAAGGTAAGGGTACGTAGTTATAAGTCCATTTTTTTAAGACACGAAATCTTCATTAACAATACAGATAAGGGACAGGCTTTAAGGAAGTGCGAATGGAGGTACCTGTGTTATAATGAGTCCCATATTGTTTTGTATCCTATTATATTGGCAAGTGATAAGGTTCATGCTTATATAAATAAAACTTGTCCATTTACACATAAGGAGGAAGTTAACCCGATGACTACACTAAAATACCCTTCATTTACATCCAAAGATTTTGATGTCTTTGATGTACCTGGGCTCGAACCACGAATGGAATTATTAATTGAGAGAATTCGTCCAAAACTGAACGAGATTGGTGCAGCAACTGCCCCGTTTCTAAGTGATTTAGTTGGAGAGGAAATGTTCGTTCATGTAGCTAAACATGCTAGACGTACCGTGAATCCGCCACATGATACTTGGGTAGCAATCGCTAATAACAAACGTGGTTACAAGGCATATCCTCATTTTCAAGTAGGAATGTTTGGTACTCATGTATTTGTTATTTTTGCCGTTATTTACGAAAGCAATAATAAGGAAATCTTTGCTGAAGCATTAGAAAGACAGCTTGATGATGTTATGGAACATATTCCAGGGCACTTCTACTGGTCTACAGATCATATGAATCCAGAAGGAACCCTTCATAAAGATCTCTCGAAAGCAGATTTTAAGAAAATGGCCGAACGATTAAAAACCGTGAAAAAATCAGAAATATTATGCGGACTGCGTATTGAACAGGATGATCCAGTTCTTCTAGACGGAGAAGCCTTTGGTAAAAAGGCTCAAGAAGTATTTACCCAGCTTGCGCCGCTTTATAAAATGGCTTTTTAATGAAGTGAGATTTATCACAAAAAATTCGTTACAATCTTTATCCATTTTGCTATACTCATTTAGGTTTATTATTTCAAATAGAGAAAGGTTGTGACAGAATCCATGGATCACCGTCGTACGCCGCTTTTTACAGCACTTAAAACACACGCGGCTAACAATCCGGTACAGTTTCACATCCCTGGTCACAAAAAAGGACTTGGAACAGACTCTGAATTCCGCGAATTTATAGGGGATAATGCCCTTTCCATAGATTTGATTAACATCGCGCCGCTTGATGATTTGCATCAACCGACGGGTGTTATTGAAGAAGCTCAAATGCTTGCAGCTGATGCTTTTGGTGCGGACTATACGTACTTTAGTGTGCAAGGGACAAGCAGTGCCATTATGACCATGATTCTGTCTGTATGCGGACCTGGTGAGAAGATCATCGTACCGCGTAATGTTCACAAATCGGTTATGTCTGCCATCATTTTTTCGGGAGCTAAGCCTGTGTTTGTCTCTCCCGTGAGTGATGAGAATTTAGGTATTGATCACGGTATCACCGTCGGCTCGGTGCGGCGTGCCCTAGAACGTCATCCTGATGCCAAAGCCGTGCTCGTTATTAACCCTACCTACTTTGGTGTATGTGCAAATCTGAAAGAAATCGTGGATCTTGCGCATAGTTACCAAGTACCTGTACTTGTTGATGAAGCGCACGGAGTCCTTATTCATTTTCACGAGGATCTTCCAATGTCAGCTATGGAAGCAGGCGCCGATATGGCAGCAACGAGTGTTCATAAGCTCGGCGGTTCGATGACACAGAGTTCAGTACTCAACCTAAACACCAAAAATGGATTTGTAAATCCACAGCGAGTTCAAACGATCATCAGTATGCTGACGACCACTTCAACTTCTTATATATTGCTTTCATCACTGGATACATCTAGACGCAACCTTGCGCTGAATGGACATTCCATGGCCCAAAAAGCAATTGATCTTGCGGAATATGCAAGACGTTCGATTAACGATATCGAAGGATTGTATTGTTTTGGCGAGGAAATACTTGGAGGAGAAGCAACGTATAGCTATGATCCGACCAAAGTGACCGTTCATGTACGTCATCTTGGCTTAACGGGATACGATACGGAGAACTGGCTGCGTGAACACTATAATATTGAAGTCGAGATGAGCGATATGTATAACATCCTCTGTCTCATTACACCAGGAGACAATGATGAAACAGTAAATACGCTGCTTGATGCACTTCGTGAATTGTCCAAAACTTATTATAATGTCAACACAGCTAACGATTTAATAGTCAAAATCCCAGAAATTCCTCAGCTCATGCTTACACCGCGCGAGGCATTTTACGGAGATACAGAAATCATTCCTTTTAAAGAATCCGCTGGTCGGATTATTGCTGAATTTATCTATGTATATCCCCCTGGTATTCCAATCCTGCTTCCGGGAGAGGTTATTTCTCAGGAAAACATTAATTATATTACGGAACACGTTGAGGTTGGATTACCGGTAAAAGGTCCTGAAGACCGCTATATTACGAATGTAAAAGTAATTGTAGAAGCAGATCCGATCTTCTAACACGAACGAATACACGATTTATACAGCAAGGACCTGCTCAGCTGACAAGCTGCGCGGGTCCTTTTTTTAGGCTTTTCAGGCGTTCACTTTATATATTAGCAACAAAAAAAGAAGCCTCTGATACCTAGAGACTTCCCTTGCTTCATTTCGCTCTTATTGCTGCTCTTCAACCATTTTGTTAAATGCAGCTTCTACACGATTCCACTCATCTTCATCTTCGATTTGATAAAGACTCACTTCATCGCCCTCTTCTTCAAAGCGAAGAATGAGGCCGTCTTCTTCCGGATTGTTGCGCTCAACAAATACCGCATATTCCTTATTGTCTACATCAAAAGTTTGAACCAGAATCATTTCAATCTCTTTACCGTTCTCATCTTCAAAGATAAGCACCTGAGGTTCGTGGTCGTGGTCGTGGTTGCAGTTCTCATCATGTACATGGTTATGATCGCTCATTCATCTATACCTCATTTCATTTATACTTGTATTGTATTCACACTCATAAAAGTAATCATACCGAATTATCGTAACACTATTAGAGCATAAAATCAATTGAGCCAGTTTATGAATCTAATGCTGTAATTACTTTTTCGGATACGAGAAAGAATGAATTCCCTCCCGAAGGTTTCATATAGAATCCTACTTTATACTTCCCTTTTTTCTTAAAATCATAAGTGAAATCATTCGTTTTGAACCAAAAGTTATCGTTTGAACCGCTTCCCATCTTCTCCGTTTGAATATTTTTTGTGTTTCCGGAAGGATCCGTGATAGCAACTTTGACTTCTGAAATGTTCCCATCTAGACTATCGACTTGACTAAGTACGTGAAATTTCAGCTTTCCTACGTTTACATTCCCAAAAACAGTATCACCTTTAAACAGTGTTATATGTACATTAGGCTTCGTAACTGTTACCTTCTTGCTAGTTGCATCCCAGGATGCAAGACCACTAAGTTCACGCACAGGGGCATAGGTTGTCCCATTAATATAATAACCGCCACCACTGACATCATTGCCATTGACTACGACACGAATTTTTTCTGTGATTGAATCTGCAAATAACATAGATCCACTGCCTACAAGAGAAAAGACAAGTACCAAGGCAAGTGTTCTTCTCCATTTCATCGGTCTATATTACCTCCTTTAAAAAGTTATATCTATTTATACTTCATCTAGCAAGACAAGTTGCGGAAAAAAGTCGTTTTTTTCTCTTTTTCTAAAATAAATAAGAACCGCGTTATCTCTCAGGTCTCATGAGAAAAAAAGCGGTTCTTCCTATTATCCTTTGGGTTTCGTTAAGATACAAGGTACACCTTTACCTACAGCGCCTGGCTCTCGCATACGTGCAGCATAGGCCATTCCTATGTCGCATGGCGTCTTACACACCTCACAGACTTCGGAAGTAACCACCCTCATCCCGCGAACTTTCTCCTTTTTTGCCACCACTTTTTTTCCTTTGCCTTTTGTCATGGCCCTATTCCCCGCTTCCCTTGTCATGCGAGAAGTCTCGGTCTGCCCCCGAACTCTCGCCTAGGTAATGTATTGTATGGGGATTGGCGCAAGAAGGTGCATGGGAACAAAAGAATTTATAGTCATCTGTACTTTATGCCAATTCACACGCAAAAAAGGAGCCTTCAAGGGCTCCCTCTCCATATATTACCGGATCATCCTCCGGTTTCATGCTTGTAGACGTTACTCAAATATCGGCAATTGATCTAGGTTGTTGCTCGGATCTCCGTCTGCATCTCCGCGAATCCGGAGTGAGCCCCCTTTTGCCTTAAATACGTTGGCTCCCGCAATCTTTCCCGTCTCCACCTCGTTTAATGCCTGGTTGTAATCCAGAACTCGGCCGCCCGAAGTTTTAAATGCGGTTAGATCGCCATCTCCATTTTTCTGAACAGCGACAAAGTGCTCGCGCGTGTTATTTTCCATTAGAACAACACTCCTTTTTGCACTACATTTGGTGTATTTACCTATACCGAGTACGATTAAAATAGGTATTGTGAGCCTCGGCAAATATAGTGTGTCCCAAAAAAGAATGCTCTATGTAAATAGGCTGAGGTTACAATGCTTTTTGCATCCGTACATGTAAAATGCCAGCATCATAAAACGGTTCATCCGATATCACTTCATAACCCAGTTTAGCGTAAAACCCTTCCGCTTGGCACTGTGCATCGAGGATCGAGTACGCAAGACCCAGCTCTCTTGCACGCTCTTCTAGCGCCATAATTAATACACGGCCGTAACCGTGAACACGGTAGTCTTTGAGAACAGCTACACGCTGAAGTTTTGCTGTATCCTTCTTATAATAAATGAGACGCCCTGTCGCCACCATCTGCTGTCCATCTTGAATAAGAATATGGTGCGCATCGGGAGAAATGACATCATATTGGTCAATTTCTTCTTCTAAGGGAACGTTTTGTTCCTTTACAAACACCTCTTTACGAATGTGTAGCCCCTGTTCTAACTGTTCCTCCGTTGTTACATTAATAATTTCAGCTGGCATTGATATCCCCCTCTGCTTTAGCTCTTCGATGCTCTAAACTCGTAAAACTCACGCTATTATACAACAATACAGCAGAAATAAGCCAGCCCGAAGGAACGGACTGACTTATTGTATCTTAGGCGACGGCAAGCTTCATTTAAGGTATTAGTATTTCCTCATCGGTAGAAGAATAAACATCATCCCTTATCGAAGGAGAGTACACATCATCAATGATAGGCAGCTCGGATTCAGGATCAAACCTCTCTTGTAGCATTATTGTTTCTTCTGATGGCTCTAATGTACATCCTGATAAGTTTAGCAGCAAGATTGCAATTATGCAGCTTGCCATGAACGTGTCGCGTAATTTTTTCATAGGATAGCGATCCTCCAGATGATCATTCTCCCTTTTAGGATGTGTCAATGGAGTAGAATTTAAACATACAAACTTCTAATTGTAGATTACAAGCTTGATAATTTCTCCTAATTTTGATTTATTAATAATATACTTAGGGATACAAAAAAGCTCACTTCATCTATTTATAAAAATAGATAAAGTAAGCTTTTTTACTACTCATATAGGACGGATGGGGATCGAACCCATGACCCCTACCCTGTCAAGATAGTGCTCTCCCTCTGAGCTACCGTCCTTTAGTATTTACGAATATATCATATGATAAATAAAAAGGCAACAGATTTTAATATGTCACATTCATAAATACATTAAGTGAAGATGCTAACCTTTCTAAACTATCCATATCATTCTCTAACACTCCTCTCTGATTTATACCTCTCTATATAATTTTTAGTTTCCCATCTAAGCAGAAGTTATATCTGTTTTAAGAAAGCATGAATTTGACGTATTTTTTATTGAACCCAAAGGAAATTTGTTTTATGGAAATATATTAAATATATGTATAATTTTATTTACTGTATAACTCTATCACAAGTATTATGTATGTTAAAGTAGTTAAACAAGAAGTTAAGAGGTGAACAGAAAAAAGATATGGTGATGATAAGTAAAAAAATAAAAATGGAACTTCTAAAGAAAACAAACGAGTTGCTACTTTATACAGAGTCTCAACAAAAGGTCAGTTAGATGGAAATGATATCCCTATGCAACAACGTGCTTGTAGAGGATATATTGACAGACAGGATAATTGGACACTAGTTAAAGAATATATTGAGCGTGGCGTATCGGGTTTTAAGGTGTCGATGGCTAATCGAGATGTAATACAGCAAGCTAAAGACGATGCAGAAAAAGGTTTATTCGATGTTTTATTAGTCTTTATGTTCGACAGATTGGGAAGACGTGAAGATGAAACCCCTTTTGTATTAGAATCTCTTGTTAAACAGGGAATTGAAGTATGGTCTGTTATTGAAGGACAACAAAAAATTGAACACGACTCTGACAAACTCATGAACTATCTTCGTTTTTGGCAATCCAGTGGAGAGAGCCGAAAGACATCTGAACGTGTCAATGAAAAACATATTCAGATGGTTGAAGATGGAATATTTCGAGGTGGAGGCATCCCATATGGTTATTCTGCAGTTAAATCAGGTAAGAAGAATAAACAGGGGAAACCCCTTCTGATGCTAGAGGTAAATGAAGAAGAAGCCGAGGTTGTAAAAGAAATTTATCGATTAGCGTACGAAGAGGGTTATGGTCAATTAAGAATAGCAAAGTTACTCAATGAAAAAAGCATCCCTACCCGTAAAGCTAAGAAATGGGGTGCAGCAACTGTAAATGTTATTCTGAAAAATCCTATCTATAAAGGTGTTATGCGTTATCGCAATAAATCCGTTGAAGTTTATTCCAATAGGATTGATTCTATAGTGATTATTAGTGATGAAGTGTGGAATGCTGTACAAGCCAGTAGAGAGAAAAAGAATCCGAAAAATTATGCAAATAACAACAGTAGTCTACCAATGAGTACTAAAGGGTCTCTTCTTCTAATCGGAATGGCTAGATGTGGTTGCTGTAATTCTCGTCTTACTTCAACAACATTCGTTAATAAATATAAGAATTCCAGTGGAGAAGTGGTCAAATATAGCCACAATAAAAGTTATAGATGTTCAGGTAAACTTCAAGGTAAAACCATATGTACTGGACAAGGTACCTTTTCTGCTAATAAAGTTGAAGTCTTCGTTCTTAAACAAATCAAGAACTATATCAAAGACCTTCATATGATTAATTTTACTAAGGAAATTAGTGCGATAAAAAATAAAAGTGCCAACACCGATGAAAAGATATTAAAAGTTCTACAAAATAAAATTGAAAATGAATACTCAGAGTTATCTGTTCTAAACGCTGAAGTTCCAAAATTAATAATGGGTAAAAGTTCTTTCAAACCGAATTTACTTAGCCAATTAATTGAACAGAAAGAAAAAAACATCGCAGAATTGCAAGATCAAACTTCCAAAATCGAAACATTAATAAACTCTAAAAGCATTGAAATAAATGAGATGAATTTACTTAAAGAATATATCCCTCAATGGAATGAAGTATTCGAAGAAGCTTCACCGGAGAAGAAAAAGATAATGCTTAGTCTCATTATTGATGAAATTTTGGTTTCGAAAGAGATGATTCGAATTGATCTTAAGTTACATATAAAACAATTTCTTTTAAATTCACAGTTAAACTAAACTATTTCACTATTTTTAAGGTTAGAGAGCCCACTAGAGATCACCACTTTTAATAAATGATATGTCCTCGATGATGCTGTTGTAGAATAGCATTCTTTATAAGAGGCCTTAACTTAATGATCTTAATTCAAACTGTAGACAAACTAGCCTAGACTAGTTTGTCTACAGTCTTTTCTATTTTCAATCTATGGTAAGAGTATTAAAAACACTGAACAGTTTAGTCTTCATCCTCTTTCAATACTGCATTCGCTCGTTCAATTTGCTGGAGCACCGCATTTTGAAATTTCAACTCTTTAATGATTACTTCATATTCTTCGTTCAGCGATTTTACGGTTTCATTAGATTCATTCAAATAATTGTGTTTGATAAAATCGACTTGTGCTTCATCATCAGCAAATTTGTTCATCGCACTGCTCATAATGTAGTCCTTATATTCCGCTTTTTTAATCCGCTGTTCCAGTTTTTCGGCTTCTTGTTCTAAATATTCAACGCGGCTGCTGATTTCTCTTTCCCATACCTCTAAATCTTCTTGTTCCACTATTATTCATCCCTTCCATTCATCCATCTTGCTATGTATATATAAACCAAAACGTACCGTCAAATCACGGTTTCCACAAAAAAAAAGAAAAGCACCAGTTATTAGCCGGTGCCCTCTTTCTATTGCTTAGTAAAGAATTGTTTTAGAGATGATAACCAACAGGATGAAAAGAACAAGAATTGCTCCAATTGATGTCCATCCACCGCCGTACCCACCGTAGCTTCCTCCACAGCCATAACCATATCCAGTTACTTCACTCATTGTTATCTCCTCCTCATAACTAAGGTATGAGATAATATATGATCAAAGCCGGAATGTGGCAGGGCAGAAGTCTATTTTGGTTCTAAAACTTTCTCCAGATCATATCCTTCTTTATTTTGCGTGTTGTGGTTTGCCTTCATGCTTCTCTCGGCGCATACCAGCTAAACCGAGCAGACCGAGCAATCCAAGCCATCCCCAGTTTCCACTACCGTCATTTGTAGAATTCGCATTTACATTGTTTGTACCATATGTTCCTGTACCCGTCGTGCCATAACCATTGTAGCTATTGGTGTTATACATATTGTCATTCACGCCACGGGTACGAGACATGTTGGAGTATCCACCAGGTAGAGAATCGTTATAGCTTTTCGAATCATAATGGCCTTTTGTCTCAGTAACCTGATTCGTATTCGAATTTTTCATGTGACTGCTTTCAGCCATAGCTGGGACTGCAATAACCATAGAGATACTTGCTGCTGCGAGCATGGTTGCCATTTGTTTTTTCATAACAGTCATACACCTCCATATAAGTTTTAGTTGCGATTATAGATTCCCCTTCAGCAAAAAAACTTATTCGACAATGCAACTGGAGGATAAAGGACAACAAAAAAACTCACCGTTTGCAGCCGGCGAGTTTTTCGTATATACCGTATTTAAAGGGGGATACGGTTACTATTATAAAAATCCATCCTTAAAATAAAATGATAACAACCTAAAAATAACATTAAAAGTGCACTTTTATCGATGACCACGACGGGATCGAACGACGAAGGTATATAGATCTTTTTCTAATTTCTGTCCATTTTCCAGCTCTACATAAGTTTGATCATGGGATTTAACGACTGCCCGATAAGCAATCAATTTAGGGCCTTTCCAAATGGTAACTGCGGATCGGAAATAAATGGCATTATCAAATTGGAGCGGCTGTCTCATAATATAACCTACCGAATGTAATGAAGAACGTGCTTTTCGTTTCCCACGTCCATGTGCGTCCTCAGGAAGAGCGTGAATTCTTGCAATCTGAGCAAAAGGAATCTTGATTCGTTTGGCACCCACAACCACTAATTGAGCTTCGTCATCCCATTTGAGCAGTATTCCTTGTACAGGGTCTTTATGGCCATCCATTCGATCTACGATAACCCTGCGACCAATCCAGTGTTGCATCATTCACCCTCCTTTCTAACTTTCTGGAATTACCCAATCGACGGGCTTCATTCCTTTTGATTCCAGAAATTGATTCGCTTTTGAAAAAGGTCTGCTTCCTATAAAACCATGCCGAGCGGCAAGCGGGCTAGGATGCGAAGATTCAATCACCAAATGACGAGAACGATCAATAAAGGCTCCTTTTTTCTGAGCGTGATTTCCCCAGAGCATAAACACAGCCGGCTGATTGCGCTCATTTATTTTTCCAATAACAGCATCTGTAAATCGTTCCCATCCAAGACCCTTGTGTGAATTAGGCTGACCTTCTCGTACAGTTAATACATTATTTAATAATAATACCCCTTCTTCTGCCCAATGTGTAAGTGAACCATGGGAAGGAATAGGTATCCCTAGGTCTGCATGCAGCTCTTTATATATATTCCGTAAAGAAGGAGGAATCCTAACCCCTTTTTTGACCGAGAAGCTCAGTCCTTCCGCTTGACCCTGTCCATGATAAGGATCTTGTCCAAGGATAACCACTCGGGTATCCGAATAAGAGGTTAACTTTAATGCATTAAAAACTTCCTCTTTCGGTGGAAATATATGCTCCGTTTTATATTCTACAGCAAGTGTGGTGCGAAGCTCTTGTATATATTCCTTGTTCATCTCATCATGTAAAATAGAATCCCAATCATTATTGAACATGGAGTATCTTCCTTTCGCAGTAAGAATAAATTGCAACTTGTAAAAAAATAAGCTGGTCTCCGCTAAGGAGCCAGCTTATTCATATAAGATGCCGAGGACCGGGATCGAACCGGTACGGTAGTCACCTACCGCAGGATTTTAAGTCCTGTGCGTCTGCCAATTCCGCCACCCCGGCATATATAGCGCTTATCTTGCGCATATACACCGATCTTTTGAGTTATCTAAGTGCTAATGAACTTCAAAAAATCCTGCGAAATTGATTATAACATGCTTATAAATAATATACAACACTTTTTTTAAAAATAATATTTATCGTACTAAACCTACGAATTCGCAGACCTAAAATGATTAGATTAAACGAAAAAAACTTCCTACCGTCAATAGAATCAGAAAGAGAAATGCTATTAGAGGCTGAGCCGCCATAAACAAGTATATTACTTTCCGTTTATCCTTTGTCCGATATATAAAAACATTAATAAGATAGAAGAAAAAGGCCACAATAGGCAGCATGACAAGGAATATCGCCAGCAAACCGGCTCCAGGACTCTGCACCACCGTATCGAGCCCGCTTATCATGGTAAGAACGGGGTCTAACAGAATAATTGCCATGATATATAAAAGTAAGGTTCCGAATATAAATCGTATCATTGATATTTGTTCATGCGTTCTTTTCAATATAACGTGAAGGAGCAGCATAGTGACAACGGCGTAGTATATGAACATGAGGCCAAACATCTTCATATCATCACTATTGCCGTTGCCCGAAAAATATAATTCAATGAAAATTCCCATACCACTCTCTCTTTTTATCAGATTTCAGCTTATCTCTTACGGATTGATCAACCAAACCGCTCTGTTTTATACCATTTGGATTTTCGCTTAAACACTTTATCTAGCAAAATGGAGAAGAATGCTTTAAGGGAAATAATAAGAAATAGCTGTGCATACGTAAAGTAAGAAATACAAGCAAGCACAAAATTCCGTGTGTTACTTTGCCCATAGTCTGTAGCGAGTGCCAAGTTAATTTGAAGGACATACAAATAATACATCAGTGCCCATGCAATCATTAAAAAGATATACACATCAGAGGAGAACTGAAACGGCATGACGACGTCCATCCCAAACAAAAATAAGACCTGATACACCACATTAATAACAAAAAGAACATCTGATACAAGGATCGCAAGTAAAAACCAAAAATAACTGGTTCCATAATAAAGAATCTGAACTTTAACCCGCCAGCTGGACGACGGTTTAAAAAGTTCGAGAATATGATCCATCACAACACTGTAATTTCCTTTAGCCCATCGTTCGCGCTGTTTCATGTAAACTCGTAAATCTTCAGGCTCTTGCTGATACGCTTCTGCCTGAGGTGCTAGCGCTATGAGCTGACCTCGTGACAAAATATCAAAAGATATAGCTGTGTCTTCCGTAATTGCGTCTTCATCCCAACCGCCGATTTCACGAATCAATTCTGTTTTTATAATAAAATTGGTTCCTGGAATGGTACCGAGCTTAAATAACTCCCACATTCCTGTGTGATAAATTCGCTGCGCAGTGACAAGTTCAAGATTTATACATCTGGACAAAAAATTCTGAGCTCTGTTCCGAGCCTTATTACGACCAAATACGGCTCCATAAGTTTCCGGATCCTCTAATGCTTTATCGACCAGAAACAGGAGTGCATTGCGCTCTGGAGCCGCATCTGCATCATAGATACAAATCCACTCCCCTGTAGCATGCGAAAGTGCATCGTTTAGAGCTCCCGATTTACCTCCCGTACCCTTTCTCTCCATAATCATAAAGTCCCTTGACTGATAATCGGGATGGTTTTTAAGCTCATAGAGCTTCTTAGCCGTGTTATCTGTACAGTTGTCCGCTATAACAATGACTTGTAGTTTATCATGTGGATAATTCATTCTTAGAATATGTTCAACCGTCATTTGAATAACTAACTCTTCATTATGGGCGGGAACCATGACCGTAACTTTTGGAGCCTGTTCTGATATGGAAGGTATGATGAGCTCTTTTTTACTTTGCCTAATTATAAAACGCTGTGCGCCAATCATCATAAGAATCGATATAAAGACCGAAATCCAGATACTAATGATCGCTGGAATGAGCAAAAAGTCACCCACTAATTTTCCTCCGGTTATATTTATTCGTCGTTTTTCTGCGCAAGATCAGCGTATTAATCGTAATAAAGAAAATAGCAACTCCGAAAACGATACTTATAAAGATGCACAATGGGACAAACCAACTGTTATAAGACATTTTCATCACCATTCTTTCTTAAAAATTAACAATCAGATATACTCACCTATCAAATCAGTTTCCGCATTCCGTTCCAAAGCAGCAATCACTGCTTCATAATCTTCATAATCCTTAAATTGATCTTTTGAGAAAACCAGGGCTCCGGAGCGAATAATGAGATTAAGCTCCTTATCTCTTCGGCTGAGAAGTTTAACATCCATGAGCGCATTTTTAATTCGTTCGGTTAGCGATCTTAAGTGCTCTTTCTTTGTAAGAGGGAAGATAACAATAAACCTTCCTTTATCCACATAGAACTTATAATCTTCATATCTTATATGTGTTTGAATTGTATCTGATAGTTCTAAGAGCAGTTCTGCATATCCCCCTGAACCAAGGGTTTCACGAACTAAAGGCAGGAATTCAATCTTAAAGATCGCAATACAAAAATGATATTGATCTGAATATCGATTCGCTAGATTTGTCTGTTTTATGAGCGTATCCCTGAAAGCCTCTGTATTTCCGAGCGATGTATCAAAATCCACCTCTGGATTTCGCAAACGCAGGTCTTCCATTCGCTGGGCTAAGCGTTTCTGCTGTATTAAACCCTCTCGAATAACGGATGCTACTACCATACTTCCTGGAATCCATAGAAAAGACTGCAAGGTGATCCAATTCATATCTGCTAGAGTCACGAGCCACACAAAATAAGCTACCATAAAGACGAAGACACATACCGCCGTAATGCCTCCCGGAACCAAAAAACCAAGTAACAAAGCAACCAACGACAGACTGCTAATAAGAAATTCCATTGTTGTAAACCCTTGTTCCTGAGAAACATGCATAAAAATCCCGGCCTGCTGTAATATCAAAAGAAGTGTCAGCAAGGTATATCCAAATGCTGCTTTGTAACGCACGAATAGATTCATCATTTTCCTCAACACCATTTAATATATTTTCATATTAATGCAATTATTGCAGACATAAATTTATAAAACAACAAATTTCTACAAGATTATATCATTGCCATTCGCATTTATACAATAAAAGATATTTGGAAACAAACATAAAAAAACGCCCACTACGATCGTGGACGTTACAAAATTTATCGTTTATGCACTTTTACTATTTAAGGAGTTAATTACCAATCCGAACCGCCTTATAGAGTGATCCGTTATGTTCCACAAGGACTACTTCACTTGCGTCCGCTTTTTTAAGTTGGTAAATAGCCGAACCTTTCTTCAAATAATTGCTCTCTCCATCCGCACGATCCAGCTTTTCATACGTTTGGCCTTGTTCTAAATTCCCTACTTCTTCATCTGTGAGTGTGGAAGTCACTTCACCAAGTTTTTTTCCTTTTAACTTATCAGGAAGGTTTCCTTCTGTAATAATCTTGAATGTACCTCCATCAGCCCATACAAGAAAAGGGTATGCAGAGATTTGCTCACTCGCTTCATTCTCGGATTCCGCACTAGCTAAATCTTCTTTTACAACTTCTTCTTCTACAACCTCATCTTCTACTTCCTCTGTTTCAGCTGCTTCTTCTACGGCCTTATCGTTCGTTTCTTCTACTTGATTTTCCTGAAGATTTGTCTGATTAGAACTTGAAGTATCCTGCACCTCGTTTGTTCCACAAGCAGCAATCATCAGCATAACACTCAAAACAGCAGTCATTTTACATAATTTAAAAATATTCATTCTATCTTCCCTTCATGTTGTTCGTTAGTTTAGTTCGTATTAATCGAAATTAAGGGTTCATACCATTTCATAAGTTATGTAGTTTGGACCCTTGTACTTAAGAAGATTACATTTTGGATATTATTCCTCTCTGTAACTCTTCTTCTTACTTATTAAATGAATCCACCAAGCCATCCCGCCAATACCAAGAGCTATTATAACCGCCAAGAAAATAATATACCACCCGTGTATATTCATCTTACCTTACCTCCTCTTCATTTCTTATAACCATCTATGTCCTATTCTTAAACTTTCTGCTCTTTTGTAAACGATACGTAAAACATTTGTTTAGAAACCATAAAAGCCGTTTAATTTAATTTTAAGATTCTTTTTGGATATTTGTAGAAATATTGAACTAGTTCTGTTAGACTATTTGTAGAGACGAAAATAAACTGCATGTGTACAAAGTATCTTTTTTCAGATGCACGAAGACCTGTATTATGTACTTATTACGATCTGCATAGGAGAATAGGCTTATGAATAAAGAAGCGGCGATTGCCATCAAACGAAATCAAGAAATTATAGTGAAAAGTAAAAATGGGGAAACGATCTCGGGCTTTCCGGTTGAAACCGACCACCCTTCTCGTCTTATCCTTCGTACGACATTCGGACCTGTGTGGATCCCATATGAGGAAGTAGAACAGGTCACGAGAATTCTAAGCATAAAAAGGTCTAAAAAATCCTTTCAAACTTGTACTCGCTAATCTAAATGCAATGATTTGAACGAAATTATAGGATAAAGTCGGGAGGTTACTCTTCCGGCTTTATTTATTTATATATCTTAAATAAGATAAATGACTAGGATATCTCTGCATATGCTATAGGTGCTGATGGATATGTTAAGGAGAGGACAGGCAGCAAATAAGGAAAAATTAAGGGAGGGTACGCTCGAAATGACTAATATTCCGAAACTGCTTATCATAGCAGGCATCGCACTCATTGCAGCAGGCGTCATTTGGATGTTTGTAGGTAGGTTTATTTCGATTGGACGTCTACCAGGAGATATTCATGTGGAGAAAGGGAATTTCAGCTTCTATTTTCCAGTGGTTACATGTATCGTAATCAGCGTACTTCTTAGTGTTATATCCTGGATTGTTCGTTATTTTATGAAATAATAAATATTTACCTCTAGTATAAAGTCCAGTAATCGAGTCCATTTCCACGTGTAATCGGCTGAATACTCGGCGCTAAATAGCTGCTTTCCCCTAACGGTTCCCAACCCTCGATAATAAGAATTCCACGAGCACTCGACTTATCTTTCCATACAATAAACTGTTTTCGTTCCAGTTCCGCAAGTGCCTTACGAATTTGAGACCATGATTTTCCCGTCTTTATTTCTAATTCAGCGACCTCTGGCATTCGGCCACGCTGCCCACTAAAATTAACTAAAATCCGCAATAGTTTACGCTCAAAATCAGGTAACATCCTCTTCAACTCCTTAGGCTGTTCTTGTTGCCGTTCGTACAGGCCGATAAGCCAGCACGTTCTCTTCATTAAAGGTACGAGGTCCACCCGTAAAAAGACATGTCGAATAAATATTCCCATTACGAATTTGATGAATCTCAATATTCCGCTGGGTTACCTTCCCATGGCGATCTAAATATACAATTTCCACTTGTCTGCCAATATATTTACGCGGCATATGTTTCACCTCACCAGAACACTTGTTTGCATTTATTATATAGGAACAAATGTTCCTTTGCAATCTCCTTATTTTTACAAAAAAACACCAGCCCACTCTTCCATTACTGAAGATTAGGCTGGCATTATTTTTATTCCTTATGCTTCGGGACTGATTCGTAATAGCTAGTAAATACTAAAGTAGCAGTTAATATAGGATCTGCTATACTACCTGACTCACTTCGGTGCTGAAATGCAAATGAATCCACCTTCATGAGTCTCGGAAGTGATTCTAATTCTTTCATAAAGCTTTCAATCTGTGACAGGGTTCCCTCCAGATCTGCATTCATCTTTATTTCGTGAACACGAGGATACATTGTCTCTTGTTCATTAAACATAAGATGGAGTTCATTTCCTCCAGTAAGATTGAAATCTATCGCTTTGAGTGTAGCTTCCGACCGTGCGGTAACAGCACGGATATCTAATATTAACTGATCTGCCATGTCATTTTGTGGTAATGCATCCCATTCTGGATCTATAGAATCCTGTCCCTCCACATTTCCTTTCATCTCATCCAGCTTGTTTTGCAGCAGCTGTTTCTCTCCTTCGATCTGAACTAACTCCTGACTCTGTTCATCCAACTTGTCGATGGTGGGTGAAAGACCTAACCAATAAAAAGCAAACACGAGGACAAAACCAAGAAGCAAAGCAAGTACGATGACAGATCTATACTTATTTATCCGCTCCATCACCGATCACCTCCTCCTGATTTTCCGACATCGATCCACTTGCTACTGACTCTTCTGATGGTTGTACTTCTCTATCTAAAGAAACTTGGTATACGGCAGTGTACTGTCCGTTTTCTTGAGCTGCATCTGTAAGATTCGTTTGACGTCTAGCCAGGTTAGCAATCATTGCTTCCTTAACGAAAGACATCTCTCTTAGTGAACTCAGATATTCAGAAGCCTGTTCCATCTGCGGTGTATATAACGTAATTTCCATAGCCGAACCATATGTATATCCAACATTTCTAAGTAACGCACCCTGCGGCAGATGATGCTCAAGTTCTTTTAGCATGGATACCGGACTATCTCGATACTCCCTTATCTCCTGTATAACTTCTTTACGATCTAATGGACTAAGACCCGATACATTTACTAACCGAAGTTCATCCTCTATACTTTGTCTCTGCTCTTGAAGGGCTGTGATCCGCTGCTCCTGATTACTTATTTCCCCTTTATTCACGATATAAAAACTTCCTGTAGCTGCTACCCCTATAATCCAGACCCCGACTAAAATCATAGCGACGTAAGGAAAATAGAGCGCTTCTTTATCTTCTCGCGGAAAGAGATTAATGTTATAACTTCCGATCGGTTTGAGGGCAGCGCCTGCTGCTAATCGGTACTCATTATAATCTGCATCCGCAGGTAACTGTGTATCCGTCCGAAGAAACGCTTCTTCTGTAACAAGAATCTCTGGAAGAGAAGTACTCAGTTCAAAAGTTAATTTTTGTCTTAATTGATCCTGCCCTGTTACGATAATTTCCTCAATACGCGCTTCGCCATCTTGAAGACTGTATTGATAAAAATTAAGCATACGGGCAATTTCAGCAGAAATCTCATCTGATTTTAAGGAGGATATCTCTCCTTCCTCTCCTGCTAGATCAAATAGACTCAAAGTACGCATGAATACCAAGTGACCTTTACGAAACATATATACATCTAAATAGGAAGCCTCTAGCTGAATGAGCATTGTCTCCCCAAACTCTCTAGTCGTGCCGAACGTAATCAACCGGGAGAGTGCTGTCCCCGAAATTTCTACGCCAGCCACTTTTAATCCCGCTTCCTCCACCACATCTACATACATTTGAATCACTTCACGCGGGGTTGCAAAAACAAGGATTTCCGTCTCTTCATCGACGGTACTCGTTACTATAGAATCATAGACCGGATGTTCAAAAGGCAGATGCAGCCCCGTTTCTACTTCTAACTGAATAAATTGTTCTAACTGTTTCCCATTCGTGGTTGGCACAGAGAGTTTACGAATCACCATCTGTGAAGGTGGAACAGACAAGAAAACTTCCGTCCCTTTTAGCTTCTCATTTGTGACTGCTGTTTTTAATTGTGTATATAGGGCGTCACGATCCCGAATTTGATTTTCTTCCATGACACCCGACTCTAAAGGAAGGAAAAAATGTTTCTCAATGTCCTTTGTTTTCTTCGCAAGACGGACATAGCGAATTCCGGATTGTTCAATAGAAAGACCGGTTAATTTCTGCGTTCTGCCCAGCATAGTTATATCCTCCTAAAAGATAAGTGAAAGGTATCCCTGAATGATCTCGGAACCATAGCCGTAAGAGATTAAGGTCCCGATCATCAGCCATGGACCAAAGGGTATCGGCTGCTTGCGTGATACTCGTCCGATCAGCATCATCCCTCCTCCAATGACCGTTCCTAGTAAACAGGCAATCAGAAAAGCAAGGATCATCTCGGGAACCCCGAGGACGAATCCACATATCGCAAATAATTTCACATCCCCCATCCCCATTCCGCCCCGTAGAGCGAACAGCAGAATGATGCCCCCTCCAAGCAAACCGCCAAGTACATGCTCCCACCAAGGCTGAGTAGGAAAGAGTAAAACCCCCAGTAATAGTAGCGGCGCAAAGAAAAGCAAAACTTTGTTCGGAATTCTCATATATTTGAGATCAGATAGACTAACAATGACAGTCAGACTAACAAGCAGAAGGCCGATCATTCCCTCAGGTGTAACCCCAAAACGTAAGACGATCCACAAATAAAGCAAACCCGTAAGTGCTTCTCCCGCTGGATATAAGAAAGATAAGGAATCACCGCAGTACCTGCATTTTCCGCGCGAAACGAGATAACTGAAAACAGGAATAAGATCAACCGCCCGAAGTCTTGTTCCGCAATTACCGCAGCAAGAAGGCGGATTGATAATTGATTTTCCGACAGGTACCCGGAGTGCAACTACATTAAAAAAAGAGCCTAATACGAGACCAAGAACTGACACGTATATCGCAATAAAAAGGGTCATGGGATCGGTTCACTTTCCACATTAAATTTGAAACAGGAACCAGGGATGTTGCCCGTGGTTCCTGTAGGGGTGTTGAGGTTGGTGTTGTAAATAAAGATTAATAAATATAGAAATAAGATTGGATATCCTAATTAGGTATGAAACACCTTGATTATTGAGGATCTTGATTTTCTGTACCTGGATCAATAACTTCAGTTTCTTTCACATCAGAACTTAACACTTGGTCGGCTGAATACTCACCATTTTTTGATCCTTTTGGAGGGGTTCCAGTTTTTGGTTTTAAAGTTACACTTACCAACTGTCCCTTGCTACCAAATAATACCGAACCGCTCTCAATTATTGACTTAGTACTAGGGAGACTAATCGTAGTATCCAAGTATCCTTCACTCTGAATAGTTGAAAGTGGAATACTTCCTGCTCCAGTAAAGTTTCCATCTTTTTCACCAACAATATAAAGTCTTGCAGCATCATAAACCTGTCTAGCGGTTGCAATATCACCATCTTTTTTTGAATTATCAATTACATTACCAATTAGTGGAATAGCGATAACCGCGATAATAGCCAATATAACAATAACAGCGAGCAACTCTATCAATGTAAAACCTTTCTCGTCTGCGAGTCTTGCTTTTCTTGCTTTCAGTGCTTGTGTTAACATATAAATCCCCTTCCACACTCTTATTATTTGTTATATAAAATCTACATATTTCCGTAGATGCTGAACATCGGCAGCATAATTGACGCTACAATAATACCAACAACACCCGCCAAAAAAGCGATAAGCAGGGGTTCTAGCAAAGACTTCATCCGATCGACTGTATTCTCTACATCCATCTCGTAAAAATCAGCTACCTTTTCCAGCATCTGATCCAGTGACCCTGTCTCTTCCCCAATCGCAATCATCTGCGTAACGAGCGGAGGAAATACCCAAGCTTTCTTTAATGGTTCGGATAAAGGCTTCCCCTGACGAAGTGAATCCCCTGCGCTGTGAATGTATTTTCCGATGACTTTATTCCCTGAAATATCTTCAACAATAGCCAAAGCCTGCAATACAGGCACAGAACTTGCATACAAGGAAGCAAACGTCCTTGTGAATTGAGCAATGGAACCTTTTTGATTCAACTTGCCAAATACAGGTACCTTCAGTTTGAGGTAATCCAGCAGATAAGCCCCTCGCTCGGTACGCTTACATACCTGGTAAAGTATAATCATCAGCAGAACGCCCAGTAACCAGAAGTACCACTGACGCTGTATGCTGTTACTGAGCATAAGAACCATCTGTGTAATCACCGGAAGCTCCGCATCCATGGACTCGAACATCGTGACAAACTGAGGAACAATCGCCCACAGTAAATATACAACGGCTGCAATCACCATAATCCCCACCGTAAGTGGATAGGTGAGCGCAGATTTAATCTTCTCGGTTGTACTGTGCTGTTTCTCGTAATAGATCGCAAGCCGATCAAGCGTTCCTTCCAAATCACCTGCTTCTTCACCCGCCCGAATCATACTGACAAATAAAGGCGGGAATATGCGCTTATGATCCTGCACGGCTTGAGAAAATGATATCCCTCTCAGCAGACTCGAATTCACATCAAACAATGCTTTTTTCAGTGGTTTGCTCTCCGTTTGTTCTGTAAGAATCTGATTGGCATCAACAATAGATACACCCGCCCGAATCAGAGTGGCGAACTGTCTGCAATAGATAATAAAATGAATCGGTTTTACCGGATTTCCAATGTAGATATCCATTTGTAAAATGGTTTGCTTCGTTTCCTCAAGCGAGAACACCGTCACATCTCGTTTACGAAGTTCTTCCATGGCCGTCTTTTTGTCTGCAGCACCCAGTTTGCCGCGGATCTGTTTCCCACGGTTTGTCTTAATTACATATTCAAATTGTTTCATCCAGAACTCACCTCAGCCAAATATGACTTCGCACTCGAAGCAAGTACTTGTCCCTCTTTCACAAGATCACGTACAGCCATTTCCATCGTCTGCATGCCAAATGCTTTTGACGTTTGCATCACACTTTTAATCTGATGCGTTTTGTCACTGCGAATGAGATTGGCTACGGCAGGCGTATTAATCATCACTTCAGCAGCACATACTCGGCCTTTCCCCTCCGCTTTTGGAAACAAACGCTGTGATATGACAGCAACGAGAACAGATGATAACTGGGCACGAATCTGGGCTTGCTGGTCTCCTGGAAAAGCATCCATAATCCGGTCAATCGTCTGCGGTGCATCTGTAGTATGAAGTGTAGAAAGAACCAAATGTCCTGTTTCTGCCGCGGTAACCGCTGCGGTGATTGTCTCTAAATCTCTCATTTCTCCTACTAAAATAACATCAGGATCTTGACGAAGCGCTGCTCTTAGGCCACTCGCAAAGCTCATCGTATCCGTTCCTACTTCTCTCTGTTCCACAAGACTTGATCCTTTGGTATGTATGTACTCGATCGGATCTTCCAGCGTAATAATATGCTTACGTTCATTGCGATTAATATGATCGATAATGGAAGCGAGCGTAGAAGATTTACCGCTTCCAGCTCTCCCTGTTACTAGAATAAGACCTTGTGATTTCTCAGCCAACGTGCGTACCACCGAGGGTAAACCGAGTTCATCCAGCCCTTTTACTTGTGAAGAAATGAGGCGAGCGGCAATACTAACTTCACCACGCTGTTTATAAACATTGATGCGAAACCGGTGTCCATCTTCGAGAGAATAAGCAAAATCTAGTTCTCCCCGTTCTTGAAATTCTTCATATCCTTTCGTGCCAAGAAGGAATTCTGCCATTCCCCATGCCTCTTCTGAAGAAATAAACTCACCTTCCACGGGTTTCAGCAATCCATCAATACGCAGGATAGGCGGGGAATCAAGAGAAATATGAAGATCAGAGGCCCCTGATTCATAAGCAAGTCTGAGCAGATGGATGATACTATGATTGTGCATTTCCCTTGTTCCTCCTAGCTATGTGAAACAGACTCTCGCATAATCTCCTGAATGGTCGTTATTCCGCTTCCTACTTTCATAAGGCCGTCCGTCATCAAGTGAACAAGCCCTTTCTGCTGAGCCATGTACCGCACTTCTTCTACCGATGCGGAGGAAGCAATCAGGGAAGCAAGCGCATCATCAATTTTCAGAACTTCATGTATCGCCACACGCCCACGATAACCGGTGTTATTACAGTATCCACAACCTTTACCGGCATATAATTGATCTGTCTTAATCCCGTGTTTTTGCAAAATAATCGATTCTTGCACAGAAGGAACATACACTTCTTTACATTCCGTACAGATCTTTCGAACAAGGCGCTGAGCGACGACCCCTAGTAAGGAAGAAGCAATAAGATAAGGTTCAGTTCCCATATCTCGAAGCCGCATGATGGTACTTATCGCATCGTTTGTATGAAGCGTTGATAATACAAGATGCCCGGTTAACGAGGCCCTAACTGCAATTTCTGCTGTTTCCGTATCCCGAATTTCACCGACCATAACGACATTTGGATCTTGTCTCAGAATGGAACGAAGACCCGCAGCAAAAGTAAGTCCAACCCCTGAATTCACATTCACCTGATTAATCCCTTCAAGCTGATATTCCACGGGGTCCTCAATAGTAATGATGTTGACGTCTTCTTTGTTCAGATGATTCAAAGCGGAATAAAGAGTCGTTGTCTTCCCGCTGCCTGTCGGTCCCGTAATAAGAAGTATTCCGTATGGACGTTCAATCATCTGCCTGAATAACTGACTATTCATCTCACTAAACCCCAGTTGATCAAGGGATTCTACACCTGATGATTGGTCCAAAAGACGAAGCACAATCTTCTCGCCATGCATCGTCGGAAGTGTGGAAACCCGAATATCGATCATTCGATAATCCAGCTGTATTTTCATCCGCCCGTCTTGGGGTAATCTTCGCTCCGCTATATTAAGCTCTGCCATGATTTTAATTCTTGCCGTAATATATCCTTGCATCTGCTTTGGAACCTGACGTTCTGTTCGCAGTGTCCCATCAATACGGTATCGGATTGCTAAATAATCTTCACTCGGGTCCATATGAATATCCGAGGCTTTTAACTGCACAGCTTGCTGTATCATTTGATTGACGAGTCTGACAATGGGAGAAGCTTCGTCCGTTATCTCTGTTTCTTGAAACTCTTCCTGAGTGGGAAGTTCCACCATCATCTGAGTCATGGAGTCGCGAAGTCCATAATGCCTTGCAATCGCTCGCTGCAAATCATCCCGTGTTGATATCGCGGGTTCAATTCGAAATCCCGTCGTCATCCGCAAATCTTCAATTGCAAAATAGTCGAGTGGATCGACCATAGCCACCATGAGCTTCCCGCCTTCTTTCATAAAAGGCAGCACTTGATGACGTTTGGCCATACTTTCCGGAATGATCTGAGTGATTGCAGGATCAATATGATATTTAAATAGACTGACATGAGGGATACCTAGCTGGAATTCCAATACTTCGATCAGCTGCTGTTCTGTAATGTAACCATGAGAGATAAGTAAATCCCCAAGTTTCATTTTTAGATCCCGCTGCTTTACAAGCGCTTCTTGTAATTGTTGCTGTGAGATAATTCCGTTCTCGACCAGCAAATCCCCCAGCCTTTTTTTAATAACGGTCATAACAGATCACCTCGAGTACCCTGGCTTTTATGCTGAATAACAATGAAAATAATCAATTTACTGTAGAAACAAGTCTAATTACTCACTCGACTCCGAATACACTTCTCTATTACACCAAAATTATAATACTTTAAACCTATTAATATATTGATAAGATATGTATTTTGTCCTAGAATGATATATATCATAGTTTGGAAATTTTTACAATGTAGGAATTCCTGAAACAATGAATTCAGAAACATCATATTTGAGTTTACAATGATCAAAAAAATATAAATGGAAATGAAGAAATATAGGTTAATCCTGTGATACATCAGTATTTTTCCAATGATTGAGGAGGGAGTATAAGATTATGAAGGAATATATTCAGAAGAATAAAATACTCGGACTATTTATATTAATATTATTTATCGCCTGTTTTCTTACCATGCAAATCAAGGACTTTTTTACTACAGCAGAAGCGAATTCATCCGCCTACAAAATCCGACTGCTCGAAATAACGGATTCTGGTACAACTGACCTATCGTCGCTTCAAAAAGAAAAAACAGGGATTACTGTGGAAACTATGAGCATGAAAAAATTCGTATCTTTACGAAATGAACTTGATGGTTTATACGATGCGATTTATATTGGCTCCGGGGTGTATAGCACCAAACCTGTGCAAGGGAATGACCATAATACAAAAACGGTGATGAACGATATAACCAAATTGAAGGCAAAGGAAATAATAGATAACTATATTAATAGAGGATTATATGTTTTTATACATACGCAGCCCTTTGATGAGCAACAAGGCGGAAAACCGGGGAATCTGTATAACTCTTTTAATACATATCGATCTACGTCCGCTCAGCCTAATGTTATATTTGTAGACAATACCTCCTCCGTACAGTTACTAACAGCACTTAATGATGGCAGTTCACCTTATTTATCAAAACTTAAACAGAGACCCCGGCTACATATCACGAATAAAGACTCCATTATTGATTACACAGTGAACCCGGGTCACATTTATAACATTGGTGATGAACTGAGTTTTGAGTTTGAAGTGTCAAATCGGCAAGATTTTGCAAAGCGGCCCATAACTGCAAATCTATATTTAACGGTTGATAAATCTTCAAAGCTAAGCAAAGAACAGATCGTAGCAACCACCACATTAAAAACAGGTCCAACCGGGAAAATCACTTACAAACTTCCTAAGACTTATTCTGGTTTGCTCTACTGGAAACTCGAAATTATAGATCAGCTGAATCCTAATCAACTCAAAGATTATGATACAGGTACCATCCGGTTTCGCGGTAAAAAGACCCAGGTCTCTGTTCTACAGGTCCTTCCTACCAAAGAATCTGTCCGGACGAGCAGTCTGTTATATACAGAAAATATGAATCAAAGTTTTTTGAAAAACGAAGATTATGAACTCAATATTCAAACGAAAACAATGTCCGAGTTCAACGATTATATACAAGCAAATTACAATTCCAAACAAGGGTATGGATTAAACGGAACATATGACATGCTGATCTTTGGATTTGCCGACATCTATAATACAAAAGCAAAAATCAGTTCTTTGGCAGCGGATGGCGTCGTAGAATTTGGTGAAAAGACGAAACAAAGCATTATGTTTACACACGACACGATCTATGCAAGTACAGCGGAGTGGGTAAGCAAATTTCAGAAGATGACGGGACAAATAGAGCCTGAGACAAATTTAGGTCTTAGGGGTCCAGAAAAATCCATTACCGTTGCTGGGGTAAACAGCGGGTTGCTAACAGATTATCCATTCCAACTGGATAAGACAAATAATATAGGTGAGTCATTATACCGCGTAGCTACTACGCATAATCAGTATTTTACACTTGATCTTGAAGATGACTCTGTTGTGCCTTGGTACAATATTTCAGGAGGCAGCCGAGATACAAGTGACAGTTGGAATCATTACTACACCTACTCCAAAGGAAATATCACATACTCAGGTACAGGACATATTTTCCAGAGTAACCTCTCTGCTCAGTTTCCAGTCTGGGAACAAAAATTGTTTGTAAATACCATGTACCGTGCTTTTGCAGGGGCAAACCATGCTCCTGAAATTACGATTCTATCACCAGAGAATAATAGCAGCAGACCATCGTATCAGAAGGATTTTACAGTTAGTTATACGGTGAACGACTGGGACTTTAAAGATCGTAATCTACTCACCAGCATCCAGTTTAAATCCGATGGCGTTGTCTTACCTAATATGTCAGTAAGTAATAAACCCGTTATTACCGGACAGACAATTACACAGACCTTCAAGAACCCGCTCCCTGAGGGAGGAAAACTGGAGATCGAAATTACAGCCGAGGATAAACAAGGAGCAAAAGCTGTTCAATCCCTTGTATTAAACTTTGAGAAAAAATCAGTGATGCTCGAAACGACACGCCATCTTTCCGATCATGTCATTAACAATGAACTTAAGAAAAATGAACCCGTGAGCATTACCTATCAAATTACACCCAAGTCCATTCCATACAGTGAGGTGGATAAAGGCTTACAAGGTATACAGAAGATGGTTCTATCCAATCTGGAGTATTCAGAAAAGTTCCCTGCTCAGCTGGACATCGATAATACACCCGAAGGTACAATAACGGTTGGGGACATTTCTTCCGGTTACGAGCTTCATTTACCGCTTGGCAGTGTGTTCTATCAACTCGAAGAGCTGAACGGAGTTATGATGTATGTTCCGCAGAACCAGGAACCTGTTAGTTATACCCTAACAGTCAGACCTCTAAGTAAAGGGGTGTATTTACTGGATCAGTCCCAGCTAGAATATGATGATCTTCGTGCAGCAGTACAGTTAGAAGAGGAAAATGGGCAACAAAAAAACAGAGAGATATCGGAGCTATTCCCAGACATGGGTCCATTATCTCCACTTGGACTTCCGTCTGATCTTTCCTTGTATGCATTAAATGATGTTCAAAACTCAGGATTTACTTTTCATGGAAGGGTTATTGCAGGTGGAAGCATCACCTTATACAGCTTTAATGTAGGTGAAAAATTGGGGACGGGAACGGATGCACCTTCCACCACCTATTCGATTGTTGCCGGAAAGGAATTAAAGTTGGGCGATGGAAAATTTCATGGGAAAGCAGCCTACGGTACTAAGCTGATTACACCTAAGTACCATCTTTCAAAAATTGCCCGTGAACCTAATTTATACGCAGATAATCTCAATCGAAGCCTTCTCTCTTTATCAGAAGAACTTTCACAGCTTCCAGCTACAGCTGAGCCTGTGATCACGAATCAAGATCCAAAAGGGTGCCAGCTCATATTAGATGGAAAAGATGAGGCAGTAAATATTTTTCATGTAACAGAGAAAGTACTAGCTGCATCCAGTTCCACTTGTATTTCTGCTCCTGCCGGCTCTACTGTGATCGTGAATGTGGACGGTGCATCAGCAACCATGAGCGGTGGACTTACCCTTAGGGATGTGGATTCAAATCACGTACTGTATAATTTTTATAACGCTTCTTCGGTTTCTACAACGGGAATTAAAATATACGGTTCAATTCTGGCCCCAAAAGCCAATTATGATCTAAAAGGTGATGTCATCGGTACCGTAATCGTTCGAAATATGGCGCCCGGCGGAGGTTTCTCGATCCAGTCTAGCCCGTTTCAAGGCGACATTGGTCTGCCGCCAACCGAACCAGAAACACCAGTAACACCAGAACTACCCGATCCATCAGTTCCACCAGATCTACCAGAACCATCAGAGCCATCCACGCCCATTTCACGTGTCACTTCTTTGTTCCCGACATTGTTACTCAAAGCTGTGGTCAAAGTAGAAAAAATCGAGGCCGAAGGTACAACGATGCTAGTCGATACGGAGCATAAGATCACGCCAATTGTACTTCCAGAAGATGCAGATAATAAAATGTTGCAGTGGAGAAGTCTCAGCCCTGATATAGCTGCAGTATCTAATGAAGGAGTGGTTCGTGGTCTGAAGGGCGGGATCGCCAAACTAGAAGTTTCTGCTATAGACGGAAGCGGGGTTACTTCATTCGTGACGATCAAGGTTATCAACCGAAGTTTAACCATTTTGGGACCTACTACAGCAAAAACACAAGAAACACTCTCCCTTGAAGCAATCTATATCACAGCTAGCGAAAATGTAACCGGGTATCGGTGGGAGGTAAAAACCGTTAACGGACAGAATCATTCCGATAAGGTTGCCTTGCATCCAAATCTAAATGATCCAAGTAAAATCGATATCTTGGCGATTAAGAAGGGAACTGCCACCGTCGTGGTCACTGCTTTGACAGATTTGTCTCCAAACGGTTCTCTATCAAGCGAACACACGATCACCATTAGCGAGCCGATCAATGAGATTTTCATGGATGGACCAAGCCAAGTCATGGTTGGAGATTCAATAACCCTCCATGCTGGTACCATTCCCTATAACCCGGATGTAACTCATTTTATATGGTCCTTAACGGGGGATGGCAAAATATACGCTACGCTAACCCCTTCAGAGAATGGAAGAAGTGCGGTACTTAGGGGAGTTAAATCAAAGGATAAGGTTGAAGTAAAACTCTCACTAAGTGATGACGAAGGATCTCCTCCATTAACTGCTGTTAAATGGGTGAGCATTAATCCGAGACTCGAAGGTCTGCATTTATCAGATACGACACTTGATATTGGAGGTTCTGAAAATTTGTTACTGCAAAAACTAACACCTTTCCCAGTTGATTTTGATCCCTACCTGCTAAAAGATAGACTCACTTGGTCCAGCAGTGCTCCTTCTGTTGTTTCGATAAATGATACAGGTATTGTCACTGGAATAAAAAAAGGCTTCGCAACGATTACGGTTACTTACAACAGTCCCCAAGCCGGACAGAGTACAGTTACAGCCAAAGGCACCGTAAAAGTTAACGCAAAAAGCAGCGAAGATCGATACTAGCCCAAAACAAATAACCCGTGTAGGGAGAGAACCACATTCACACCCTGCACGGGTTATTTTTCGCTTAATTACAAATATTTAATTCAATTTGATTGGCCCCACTTGGACACTCATCTGATTAACCCTTGGAAGGCCCTCCTGCTGCTGACGGTAGACTTCCTCATTATACCTTGCCGAGAACCGAACCAAATCGGTACCTGGCGTAATTTGAATAGCCCCATTTCCAGCAAACGTCTCCCCACGCACTGCATTGACCGTAAGATCTCCTTTGGCAAAGAAGCCGCCGCTTAAAGAAAGGATCGAACCTACCCCATAGAGCTCTGCTGTTGAATCGGTATAGAAAAAAGCCTGTATTACTTCTGTTGTACTTTTAAAAGCATCCAGCCGGTTAATAAGTACCGCACCTTCTGACATGACTACCCCAGAACCGCTGATTGCAGCATCTTCCACAAGAGTAGCATATCCCTCTCCTCCTGATGGACCTAGAACAAATATAGTAGAATCAAGCTGTACATTACCTCTAATCTGCAATTTTCCTGTAACGAGCATATTCGCCTTAATCATTATAGGCGTGTCCATATAATTATTAATTGTTAAATCCCCGTCTACAACAAACCAATTATCACTTTTAGACTTGTATTCAATTCCTGCTAGCTCTACACCATCATAGGTTAGATCACCGCGGTAAATAAAAGACTTCTCCGGTTTTGTAAAACGCTCGATTTGGCTTTTGTAATAAGCCCAGGCATGCTGATCTTCTGGTTTATCTGATTGTTCAGGAACACCGGGTTTTGTTGGGATTTGATCTGGCGCATCATAAGACATAGGATAGTTTTGTAGAAACTCGCCTAACGTACGATTGTTGATGTGTTTTCGAATAAGTGATCTGTCAATTGCTGAGTCTTTTAAAGACTCTATAACTTTATCTACAAAAGACTCCCTTACATTCAGCTGTACGAACTTGCGATGATTTCGAACGCGCAACTGCTTCTCGGGGATAATGAATTCACTACCCGATTCTTTCCCAAGCCATTCTTCGGCGCTTTTCGTAGAGTCGTTCAAAGTGTATAAGACTTGTCTAAGTGATTGAATATGCGCTTCTCCATCCAGCTGAAGAGGAGACGAGAATAGCGTATGTACATTCTCAGACTGATAATAGTATTCCGCCTTATCCCCGATCCTCAATTTATTCCCTGCATAAATATTCCCCTGAATATAAGGAGAACCATTAATAGTTAAATCGCTTTCTGAACCTAATGTGTATTTCAGAAAGTCAGGATAGGTATCAAAAATGACTTCTTGCGTGAGTTCACGCTGAACTCCATTTACCTCTGCTTCAACGGTTAACGTCACATTATAGGTCGCTGCCTGTTGTTGATAACTTATTTTTTTATAATCCAGTTGAAGCAGCTTACCCGTTGCATTTGTCAGCTCTGTACTGGTTATAAGGTCTTTATAAGATCCTTTCTCTAAACCAGATAGATAGAGGTCCACCTCGTGTTCTAATTCTTTTTGAGTACCATTTATACTTTTAGTGACAATAGATTGCAGGTTTGAGGTCATACCCGCGATGACTTCTTCCAGTGTTTTTTCGGCAAGATGCAAGCTTTGTACATCATTCTCCCGAGTCTCTGCCCGCTGAGCACCTCCGACTGCGGCACTTAATACAGCAGCCCCAAGGATGGTAAGCAAGAGGGCAATAAACATAACGAGCACAAGCGCAGAACCGTGTTCAGCAGAAGAAGCTTTTACTACCATTTTCTTTACTCGCACTGAAAAGATCCGAGCTATTTTATTAAAATTAAACATGTGCTTGTTCTCCTAAAATCCAAATTTACTCTCTAATTCAAGCGAATAATCACGGTCATTCTCCCGTCTTTGCAGTACAAGTTTGATATAGATAAGCCCAGTCTCACAGTAAGCATCGTTCTGACAAAGCCTTTCATCTGCCGTTTTTGCCACAATAATGGACTGATCAAGTGCGGCTTGTATCGAAGTAGCAGCTGTGCTAGATATGTATTCTTCCTCTTCAGCTAAAGCTATTGTAGATGTAAATTCTTCTATCACTAGAGTTCCTTCTCGGATGGCAATTTCTCGGTGTTCCGAATTACCTGCTTGTCCTCTGCTAAGAACGATACCTTCCTTACTATTTTCGATAGATTCTGGAGCAAAGGTATACAGTTCCGTCATAATGGACGACATGATGAGATCACCCTCATCCCGCAGCGCATTCTCGATAGTTATGCGGTTATACTCACGGAATCCAGAGAAAGTAATAACCGAGATCAGTCCAACAAGAATCGTGAAAATGGTAATAGACGCGATTAATTCTACAAGGGTAAAACCCGCATCTTGATGCAGGTTATCTTCTGATTTTTTCATCTGTAATATAACCCTCCACTACGGCTTCGTTTCTATGTCCCCTTGGACCACCAGGCCCAGTAACGGTAACTTTCACTGGCAGTAAATAACCCGCTAATGATTCACCGTCTTGCGCAGAATCCATACCACCGCCGAGCTCCAAACTTTTAAGTCTAGTACCATCCTTTAATTGCTGATGAAGCTTCGACTGATAAGAAATAACAAGCTCATACTGCACATTATTCACCTTCGGATTCAGTACCTCTGGTAGAGTGTGAGCATTCATGAATAAAGAATTATACTTACACTCCGTTACCTGGGTGCAGGAACTCCCTTTTATGATCGGCGATCCCTCTTTATCTGCTTTAAAGTATTCCTCCATCTTCGTAAAATCCTGCTTTTCCAAATAAACCAATGCATTACGCGCTAAATTCACCATGACTGTCTTATTCTGATTCGACTTAGCATAGGAATGTGCATTCATAAAATAGGAGACAACGACTAGAGAAACAATAGATAAAATAATAGTGGCTGCAAGCACTTCCACCAATGTGAATCCCTGCTCTTTCTGAATTTGTGCTTTCAAGGACGAATATCCCTCACGATCTTTAGCAATCTGCTTTCGACTTACAAGAAAATTATGTAGTAAATTTTTCATATTGCTTCATGTTTCTTTATGTATCGACATTTCGGAAAACTGCCGCAGCCATAAAAAGGGCCTCTAGAACTGTTTCGCAGTACTAGATGATTTCCACACCACGGGCACGTAAATTCCTTTGCTGGAACATCAATAATTACTTCACTTGGCTCAGGGATCGGTTCTCCCTTGTTCTTCATTACCAGGATCATCTCTATTAACATATCTCGGTTAATTAATTTCACTCGATTCGAATTAGCGAGGTTACGTGCAGCCTCCGTATAATCACTACTCGTTACTACCCATGCCTCTGCAGCCCCGTAATGAGCAATAGCAGCTTGAGCTTCCTGTACCGCTTTAATCCCTACATTATTACTGTAACGCTTAGCTTGGACAACAATCTTGCTTCCCACTTTCTCTAAAATCAGGTCAGCCCCATAATCCCCGGCAGCTTTCGTAACCTGAGTCTTATAGCCCTGAGCAGCAAACAGATGACTTAGATATTTCTCGAACTGAATCCCATTCATCTGATCAATATCCTCTATTCCTGAATGTTTGAGTCGTCTGATTCTCTGATACTTAATATTAATTAAAACAGCAATAAGAATACCTAGAGATATCAGGCTTACCACGATAGATAAATAAACTGATTTTGTCATCGCAAACGTACCAAAACCGGTTACTAAAATCACAAATAGAAAGGTTGACTGAATAAATTCTTCCCTCTTTTTTACTTTACTTTTGCGTCTAGCCATTAAAAATCCTCCGTCTTTCTTGAATCTAGATATATATTCGATATATAGGTCTAAATTCCTGCTACTAAAGACACATTTCAATATAATCATTTGCATCGTATAAAAATCAGGACCACCCGTAAAACGGGTGGTTTGTTCTTGGGGTATAACCCCTTGTTGCCAAACTGCGCCTAAAGACGCTAGCCTGACAGTAAATCTGTTCAGGCTCATTGTTATTTGTCACTTTCACTTACCAGTTAAACTGGTTTATTTCTTTTTGCTCCTGTTGCTGATGAATGGATCTTCATACTCTTTAACACTCAGCTTATCTACTGCTTGGTCGTGTGCTTCTTGTTCTCGGATGTATTTTCGTACCGTTGCTTCATTTAAGCCCACCGTACTCACATAATATCCTTCTGCCCAAGACTTTCGATTCCCGTATTTGTATTTTAGCTGGGCATGTTTCTCAAAGATCATTAGAGAGCTTTTACCTTTTAGATAGCCCATGAATGATGAGACTGCAATTTTGGGTGGGATTGCTACCAACATGTGCACATGGTCTGGCATCATGTGTCCTTCTATGATTTCTACTCCTTTGTACTTACATAAACGTTTGAATATTTCAATTAGATCTTTTCTTACTTGATTATAGATCTCTTTCCGTCTATACTTCGGGGTGAATACAATGTGGTATTTGCACATCCACTTTGTGTGAGCTAGGCTGTAGCTCTTGTTTGCCATCTAAGACCATTCCTTTCTTTGAGCCTGAACATCTCAATTCTATCGGAATGGTCTTAGTGGTCAAACCTTTGATTGTTCCACCCGCATAGCGGGTGGTTTTTTGTTTCGCGCGTTTCACGCACTCAACTGGCTAAAGCCATAATAAAAAAAGAAGAAATCCTCTTGCATTTCTGCAAGAGGATTTCTTCTTCATAATGGGCCCTGAGGGACTCGAACCCCCGACCAATCGGTTATGAGCCGACCGCTCTAACCAACTGAGCTAAGGGCCCTGATCATTTCAATTACACATCTAGTAATTGTTGTTAATGAAGCGCTGTAGGTACTTCAATTGCGGGGGCAGGATTTGAACCTGCGACCTTCGGGTTATGAGCCCGACGAGCTACCGAGCTGCTCCACCCCGCGTCATTAGTTAATCAAAACAGCGACCTCTAATAATATACACGATGTGCAATGGAAATGTCAAGGCCTTTTTACGGAATAAATCGAACGCCATATTTGCCTTTACGAGATTGATATACTTCAACCTGCTTAGGATCATCATGACCGTAAATCCATCCGTCTTGCTCCATCCGCTTAGCCAGGCACCCTGCCTGGAACTTTGAGACATATAGTCTAGCATAATAGATCCAGTTCAACCGAGTCATCTTCCTTTAACTCTACTCTATTTTAAAGCTGCTTTAGCAGGATACCCTTCTTTCATATGAAATAACCCCCTCTCCATAAAAAAACTCTGAGCAGCAGCCAAATCGCTGTTACTCAGAGCTATAGTTCAAATATTCAAACACCTATTTAGTAATAATACATTTCTTGCCCGTCTATGACGGTCCCTTAAAATCTGCAATGGCCATCAACACGATCGCAATCAAGGAAACGAGATAAAAAAGAAATAACACGATCAGTACAACCCACAATAGCCAAACCAGCAATTTCCGAACCCATTTCATGATAAGCATGATAAGTAATCTCTCCTAGATGCTCCCTATTGCAATTTATCTTCAAAAGATGCTTTTGGATCTTTTTGAAGTTTAAGCAACATTTCGTCCCCTTCTTTTTGCCATTCGGCCAGTGCTTCTTTTGGTGTCTTTTTGTTATCCAGTACTTGTTTAAAATATTTCTGTCCTACTTGATCAACTTGCCACAGATTCGGCATTTTTTGATACAGCTGATACTGATTCATATTAACCGGTGGAATTGGTTTTAGTGCATAGAATGCGCCGATATTATAATCCAAGCCTTCTTTAGGCTTAATATAACTCTTCCGAGACACAAGTTCGTAACTGCTTCTGGCTCTTATCTTTGCCCATTCTTCACCGTTTAGAAATTTAATAAATTCCCATGCATCATCTGAATTCTGGGCGCTGCTGTTAATAGCCATTAAATTGCTGAGATAGACATTGCCGCCTACACCAGGTTTCTCTTGATGCACGGGCGGAGTCACGACATCCCATTCAACAGGATTAAATTTTTCGTTCTTCTCTGCATACTTATTGTCATTGATCAGACGGGTTACATAACCATAATCAGCGATAACCATCGCGGCACGGCCTTCCATAAACAAGTTGCCTTGGAATGGATTAAATACCTCAGGTGCCCCTGAGTTATTGTTCATCGCATCTTGCCCCGCCAGAACTTTGTCACGAGCTAGCTTAGAAATAGTAGACCATACTTTTTCCCACGAATCATTATCCACCGTCATCTTCTCTGCCTTTTCGTCATAAGTACGCAATTGAAGAGGGGCTGCATAGGTCTGCGCATCATAGAACGCATCACTTCCCCATTGATTTAAGGATATGCCATAAATTTGGTCTTTCCCTTCTCCACTCGTAACACGGCGCGCTTTGTCAAAAATGTCATCCCACGTGGATCCATCAACCGGCGGTTCTACGCCTGCTTTTTGAAAGATTGCCTTGTTATAGAATAAAGCAGAAGAAGAGAATGTCGGAGTTAACGCATAGAGACTGTTATCACCTATGTCTTTAATTCCATCCAGTACTGTCGGTACAATATCACTTGTATCAAATTTATCTTCAGCAATGAGAGGATCTAACTGCTTGAGCATATTTTCCTGGACCAAAGATCTCATTGTACTTACATCGCCTATAATAACGTCCACTGGATTATCCCCGGTCAGCAGCTTTTTCACGGATTCAAGTTGATCCGGCTGTTCAGGTTGTTCCTTTTGGGTGTAATCATAGTACTGATACTGGTTCTGATCAATGGCAGGTACAATCTCAATCGTTATATTATCGTTTAGCACTTCAAACACGTCCGTATACTGCTGACGGAAGTAAGAATCATCATTACTTCCATATAGCGTCCCCACTCGCAATACCCGCTCTTGCTGCTGAGATGGTTCGGCTGCTGTACAGCCCGCAATTGCCGGCGCCACCAGTGTCATACAAGTAAGTAATGTCACAACAGGACGAGCTAACAAAGACCTCTTTTTCATTAGAAAATCTCCCTCTCTATGGTTACTTCGGCTGCGTAATGACGATGCGCTCCCCATCAAATTCAAGTGTAGCCCGCTCATCAATGGATAGTGCCTCTAAGTATTCTCTTGGTACCTGTAATCTTCCAGCGCGATCAATGATAACAAACGCTTCATGCACTTCTTTACTGCCTGGAACGCGTTCCGTATCGAGACTATCATTTCGTTTCACAAATTCGGTACTCGTCAGCCCATCCCGTATAGCAACAATCCGGTCCACTTTGTTCGCGAGCTCTAGATCATGTGTAACAATGACAATACTAATCCCTAGTTCCCGGTTCATTTTGCGAAAAATGTCCATAATACGATCACTCGTCTCGCTGTCTACTGAGCCGGTAGGTTCATCCGCAAGCAGCAGCTTTGGCTTATTAGATAAGGAGATCGCGATCGCAACCCTCTGCTGTTCCCCGCCAGATAGCTGGTAAAGTCTTGAATGCATACGATCTTTAAGACCTACCCATTCCAGCAGCTGTTTGGCATATCCGCGATCATATTTACCGCCAAGCATCATCGGTGTCTCCACATTCTCGAGCGCTGTCATGTATGGAAGTAAGTTGCGACCGTTATTCTGCCATATAAATCCGACGGTATGACGTTTATATTCGACGAGCTGAGGTTCTGTCATCTTAAGCAGGTCCCAATCACCAACGACAGCAGTTCCTGCAGAAGGGCGATCTAGCCCGCCTAAAATATTTAAAAGCGTAGATTTCCCACTTCCACTGTTCCCAATGATCGCCATCATTTCTCCGTCCTCAACCGTGAGGTTGAGTCCTTGCAGGGCAACCACTTCCACTTCACTTGATTTATAAATTTTGACCAGACCTTCACAGTGGATCATCTTACCGCTCCTCTCCCATTTTGACGGCTTGATGCACCTTCAGTCTTCGGATTTGCCACAGCAGCATTCCTGCACCAATCAGCAGCATTACAAGCGTCACTGCATACAACTGAAGCGTGTCACTTTGTTCAAAAACAATTCGAAATGGAGGTACTTGCTGTTTCACATTATCTGTAGTCTGGAGGAAAGGTAAAAATAACCGACTTGCGAGTTCACCGATCCCAATTCCGAGTACAATCGATAATCCTGCGGTAAAAATCTGTTCTAGTAACAACATCCCGCTGAGCTGTGCTCGAGGCAGACCCATTGCGCGGAGTACCCCGAATTGAACAACACGGCCGGATAAGTTAAAGAACCAATACAGCACATATCCAATAAGTGAGATCAAGATGGATACCAGGAATCCAAGACTGAGAATTCCAAATACCCCTCCCCTTGAAGGATGCTTGCCTTCAGCGACAAGTTCAGTCCGTACATCTTTTACCGATGACAGCTCGATACCATCCTTGCCAAGTCTCTCAATGAGCGGTGCAACCAGCGCATCAGGTTCCATTTTGAGCCACACTTCGTATGGCATCATAGGAACTTGATCGTAGATATAATCCAGATTAGTTATAAAAAAGGGCGTCTCATCCGGGTACTGCGCCGGCCAGTAGGGCAGTATCCCAAAAACAACAAAATCCATCATCTGTTCCTGCAAGGCAATCGATAGTACATCTCCACTTTCCAGCTGATATTTATCAGCAAACCCGGACGGAATGATGACCGCTCCCTCATAATGACCCAGCAGGTCTAGATATTTATTCGGATGCGCGGGGAACAAATCATTACGGAACCAGGCAACCTCTGCAAAATCAACGTTATCAATGCCCACTACCATGCCTTGCCCTGCCGATTTACCTGATATGACTACATTTCCCTTGGTCTGCAGCACTCTCGCCGCATGTTCTACACCAGGCAGCTGGCGAAAAACTTCAAAAGGCGGTTCTGAATATATTATTTTACTTGGAGCAGGCGAACCCGAACCTCCGCCTCCAGCTCCACCACCAGGGTTTCCCCCGCCACCAGCACCTGTGTTTCCTCCTCCAGTACCTGGTGATCCAGAGCCTCCCCCATTCCCTGCATTTCCGCCGGTGCTCGGTAACATCTCTGCGGTTCCTTCCCATACCGTCTGCATCACTACATCCGTACCATACCGATACAAAGTTCTTTCGGTAGAATTCAGATCAATTGTCCTCGCAGCAGATGCATTATATACACCAAGACCCAAAGTAAGTACGAGCAAGATCATAAGCGGGTAATAAGAAGAAGAGGAGCGAGAAAGCTGTGTTAGCGTAAGGTAGATAGGCACCGGAAAGATTTTACGTCCGATCCAGCTGAAGAACCTGAGAATCCAAGGAAAGATACGTAAGAAGAATAATCCTGCTGCAAAAATGAATAGTGCTGGGACAAAGAATAAAAATGGTTGTACTTGGAGCTGATCTGTGGTCATCCCGGTTTGAAAAGTCAGCATCTGCCTTTCATAGAACAGGTAGTAACCGTAACCCGCAAGACCCAGCAATAAAATATCCATATACCAACGCTGCCAAAAAGGTTTTCTATCACTTCTTGCTTGCCTGCGTTTGGCATCAACAATTGTCGACCTTGCATATCCCATCGCGGGAATTACAGAAGCGATAATCGAAGCAAATACGGCAACGACACCAAGTAGAATTGCATCTTGTGTGATTCCGATCGGAATCGATTTACGATCAACAAAGGACAAAAACCCACTTGCTGAGCCGATGCTTTTCGCCATAAACCAGCCGAGAAAAGGTCCTGCAACCATCGCAATTGCTCCTAGGACAATGCCCTCCAGTAAATATAGAATGACGATCTGTCTGGCGGATGCCCCGCGGCTGCGAAGAACAGCGATGTCACTTTCCTGCTTTTGCAGAGACTGTCTAGCATTCATCACGATAAAATAAAACACCATCGCAATCATTGGCACCGCTAGTGTAAAAAGCATCGTTTGGAGCTGTAAGCTTTGTTTTCGAAAATTAGCAAGTAAATCTCCAAAAGAAATATCTACTTTTGTGTCCTTTAGCTTCTGATAAAGTTCAATATCAAGACGCTCGAGTGTACTGCTTAAGGAAGGAAGCTGACTCGTTTTAATCTGACTCAGATCAAAAACGTAGTACCACTTTGATGTTTGTATAGGTACATTCTGATCTGCAAGAAGATACGTATCAAATAAGCTAGGGTCTACATAAAATCCATTCATCATTCCTTCAAAACCTTGAACCCAGTATGGATCAGCTGTATCATCCGGTGTAAATGCACCCACAATCTTGACTCGAAGAGTAAGATCTAGACCGCTGTATACAGGATACTCCATGATGTCTCCCACATGCAGATCATTTCGGTACATCCCTTCTTCCAGCATGACGGCTTCAATAAGATCACCCTGAGCCTGATTTCCGGGAAGCACACCTTGATTCATCGTGACATGATTTTTGAGATCATTCATTGACCCGAGTGTCATGGTTCGAATTCGGCTTGCATCTACTTTTTCCGGATCTTCTGGGCTGACCTCCGTACTTCGAATGGATCTGATATTAACATACGTGTTGTAATCAAATCCGATCTTTGCAGGAATATCCTGTTGAATGAATCGATCTACATCCTCAAGCGCCCTTAGATCCGTTTTGGTCCCGCCAGGAGCTTGATAACTCATAAGCAGTGAACCAGCCGGCATACCGCTGCTCTCATCCTCAAGGGACTCCGCAACAACACGCTTTAGTGCGCCATCAGCATACATCGGAATACTCACCGTGAAGCCAACGGCCACAATAAGACCAATCAAGGTACTTAACGTCAGCCAGCGTGTATTCCACATTTTGCGAGACAATAATCGTAACAAGGGGATACCTTTCATTACCTTCCAACCACCTTCTGCCCTGGTGTAAGCCCTTTGAGAATCTCCACATCGGTGGATGTCTGCTGACCTGCTTCTACATCCACTTCTCGCTTACTCCCATCCGCTTCTACCACTTGGACATACGTTCTTGAACCAATAGAGCGAAGAGCTGAGATTGGAATCAGTACGGCATCCTCTTTGCGCTTCGTTACGACACTCACCGTGAGCGGCGTACCTCTGTTTAGTCCTTTTGGCCATTTATCCATCTCAACAATAACGTATGTATCTAGCGACTCTTGTTCAGGCGGTGTACCCCCACCTCCATTATTTCCTCCATTCGAATCTGATCCCAGGTTCACCGGCATCACTTTAATCGTACCCTGATGCACACCAGCTCCGTTAATATCCACCTCAGCCTTCATACCTGCAGCAATCACTTCGAGGTCCTGCTTCGCAAAGGTGGCTGCAACGACCAGATTAGCTGTATCCGCAATCGTAGCAATTGGATCGTAAGCCTTTACCGCTGCTCCCTTTTCAACTTCAACGCTAAGTACCGTACCGCTAAAAGGTGCCCCAAGTGTAGACTTACCGACTTGTTCCTCCAGGTCTGAAAGTTCCTGTCTTTGCTCTTCAAAAGTAATGACCGCTTCTTCGTACTCCACAGGATCCATTTCCTCTTTTTTACGAAGGGTCTCTTTCATTTGCACTTCGGATTTGCGAATCTGCAATTTCTTTTGACGAATTTGTTTATTCAGTTCTTCTACATCGAGCACCGCAATTTGCTGTCCTGCCTTTACCTTATCCCCGGGCTTCACATAGAGTTCCTTCACATGCATGCCATCGAGTGTAAAATACGCTTTTTCCTCTCGCTGACTCATCAGCTTGCCAGAACCGGACACTTTCGTCTCAATGGTTTCGGTTCTCACTTCATATTCGGGTTTCTTGGAAATCGTCGGCGGTGTAATCGGCGGCAGCACTTCCTCTTCCGGCTCAGCTGGAAGTAAAGAGCAACCGGTCAACGACAGGCTTAGGGTTCCGATCAAAACATACTGGGTCCATCGTTTACCCGCTCTAGGCAGGTGCTTTTTATGTAATAAATTTGCCGTCCACCATCTCGTAAACATGGTCTGCAACCTCCAAAATCGTAGGATCATGTGTCGTCATACAAATACTAACTTCTTCTGTGGCAATAATTTTCTGGAATACGGCCATAATCTGGGCTCCCATTTTGGAATCCAGCTCAGCAGTTGGTTCATCAGCTAACAGCAGTTTAGGCCTATGTGCAATTGCTTTGGCAATGGCAACACGCTGCTGTTCCCCGCCTGATAATTCAAACGGCCTGTGTTTCGCTCGTTTTGTAAGACCTACCATTTCTAGACAGTAAGCGACACGCTGGTTCCATTCCCCCTTAGGAACACCTGCCATACGAAGTGACAGCTCTACATTCTCCCAAGCAGACAACAGGGGCATGAGGGCATACGCCTGAAAGATAAAACCAATCTCCTGCCTTCTCATCCGGGTGCGAGCAGCATCTCCTGCTTCATGAAAAGCTCTTCCGTCAAAATAGATCTCTCCGCTTGTCGGTTGGTCCAGTCCTCCAAGCATATTAAGAAGGGTTGTCTTTCCTGAACCTGAGCGACCTTTCAGCATAACAAGCTGCTGCGGCTGCACTTCCATATTAATTCCTTTCAGTACATGAATCGCTCTTCCGCCTGTTTCAAAACTACGATGTACTTCCTGTACCTGCAGCACAGGACCTTTAGGGATTACTTCTTGTTCTGCTTCTTGTAATGCCTCATGTTCTACTTCTTGTAATATCTCTTGTTCTATTTCTTGTTCTGCTCCGGACTCATCTTCTATATCAACCTGCTCCTCTAGAGCTATCCTCTCTGCCACATCCACTGTTGATTTACGTTCTTCTTTGGCTTTTCGAAAGGGTATTCGAATCGTAACTCCCCCCTGCTTCAATAAGGAAATTAATATACTTTACTTACAAATATTTCTATCTCGCATTATAAACGACATAAATGAGGAAGAAGTTACAACCTTTTAAAGATATTTTTATATTCAGGTTTATAAAACACTGTGAATTTGAAGCTATTGCTGATAAAAAGTCAGATTACTACTTTAGTGAAGTTATCTTCACAACAAAAAGAGAGTGTCTCCCCTTTTAAGAGGAACCACTCTCTTTTCTCATACTATATTATATTTTATTCAATTTCATATCTTCATTTGATGAACGAAACCCTTCCGATCCATATACCCTTGATTAAAGTAAACTAGAGATAGGATGAAATGGATTTACCTATACACCAAACGCCGCAGGGTTCTCTCTCCAAGAATGGAGAAGAGCGATATCTCCTTCTGCAATGGCTCCTTCACGAAGAGCTACATCAATGAGAGCAGAATAGTTAGACAAGGTTTGAAGCGCAATTCCTGCTTCCTCAAAGCCATTCACTGCACGGTCTAACTGGTAGCTGAAGATGGCAAGTACAGCCAGAACCTCAGCGCCGGACTGCTGAACTGCTTGCGCAGCTTTGATGGAACTTCCACCTGTTGAGATGAGATCCTCAATGACAATCACTTTTTGTCCTTCTTTTACAAGTCCTTCGATTTGATTCTCTTTGCCGTGTCCTTTCGCTTTATCGCGAATATAGATCATAGGCAGACCCAGTTTCTGAGCAACAAAAGCTGCATGAGGAATACCTGCTGTCGCCGTACCCGCAATCACTTCTGTCTCCGGATACTGCTCACGGATGAGAGCGGCGAAGGATTCAGCAATAAGATCACGGATTTCTGGATAAGACATGGTCAGGCGATTGTCGCAATAGATAGGAGACTTAATACCGGAAGTCCAAGTAAAAGGATCATTTGGGCGTAAAGCCACAGCCTCAATACTTAGTAGAGCGGATGCTATTTTTTCTGCGATTGTTGTCGTTGTCATGCGTTCATCATCTCCTCAATAATTTGTTCTGCTGCTGCTCTTGGATCAGCTGCTGCTGTAATGGGTCTTCCGACCACAATAAACTGAGTTCCGCCAGCGATAGCTTCTTGCGGTGTAGTTACTCGGGACTGATCACCTGCTGCACTGCCGCGCGGTCTAATTCCCGGGGTTACCGTAATAAAATCTGCCCCGCACGCTTCGTGAATACTTCCTGCTTCGAGAGGAGATGCCACTACGCCGTGCAGTCCTGCTTCCTTAGCAAGCTGTGCATACCTTACAACAGTATTCTGAACTTGTCCAGGAATACCGATCTCATCATTCATCGTTTCCTGATCTGTGCTCGTCAGCTGAGTCACAGCAATAATGGTAGGCAGCGCTATATTTTCCTCTTCTGCTGCCTGTTTAGCACCTTCTAGTGCGGCACGCATCATAGCAGATCCGCCTCCGGCATGCACGTTAAACATATCTACACCAAGCCTAGTTACACTGTGGGAACCTCCGCGAACGGTGTTAGGAATATCATGCATTTTCACGTCTAGAAATACAGAATATCCTTTTTCTTTGAGTTCTCTAACAAATTCAGGTCCTGCTGTGTAAAACAGCTGCATCCCAACTTTCATATAGCAAGGAATACCCTTCAGTTTTTCTACCAACTCTCTTGCTGCATCTGCGTTTGGATAATCCAGAGCAACCATCAAGCGTCCAGCCATTTGTTTATATTCAGGTGTCATGAGCCCTACTCCTTCGCTAACGTTATTTCTTCCTTATCCGTGATAAAGGACATCAAGTCCAGCCCAAGCAAGTTATGGGCTGACCGATGTCCTACTGTAAAATTCACTAGAATCTATGCGTAATTAGCGGCTAAAAGTCGGCATGGATTCCGAGGAGAAGTTAATCGTCTCCAGCATTTGCAGGAGTGCACGAACAGTATCCAAGGAAGTCATACATACCACACCGTTCTCTACCGCTTCACGGCGGATCCGGAATCCATCACGCTGCGGCGTTTTACCCTTAGTCAGTGTATTAAAGACAAAGTTTGCTTCGCCCGTACGGATCATATCAAGAATGTTCGGCGTACCTTCGCTAAGCTTATTCACGGTTTGGACAGGGATACCTGCTTCTTCAAGGGCTGCAGCCGTACCGCCTGTAGCGATAATTTTGTAACCCAGCTTAAAGAATCCGCCCAGCAGTGAAACTGCTTCGTCTTTATCCTTGTCAGCTACCGTTGCAATAATTGCACCGGTAGAAGGAATCTTCATTCCTGCACCGATCAAACCTTTATAAAGTGCTTTTGCATACTGAACATCACGGCCCATTACTTCACCCGTTGATTTCATCTCAGGTCCAAGCGTAGGTTCCACTCGGCGGAGTTTCGCAAAAGAGAATACCGGCACTTTTACCGATACGTGCTCGCTTTCCGGCCACAGACCGTCTACATAACCTTGATCCGCTAGCTTTTTACCAAGGATGGCTTGTGTTGCTAGGTTAGCCATTGGAATGCCTGTTACTTTACTTAGGAACGGTACTGTTCTAGAAGATCTAGGATTTACTTCAATCACGTACACATCATCTTTGTAGATGACGAACTGGATATTTACAAGTCCAATGGTTTTCAGTTCTTTTGCAATATTGATCGTGATGCTCACAACTTTTTCTTTCAAATGCGGTTCCAGATGCTGCGGAGGGTATACCGCTATTGAGTCACCGGAGTGAACCCCTGCGCGTTCTACATGCTCCATAATCCCTGGAATGAGAACCGTTTCTCCATCACAGATTGCATCAACTTCGACCTCTTTACCAAGCATATAGCGGTCAATCAATACTGGGTGATCAGGATTGATTTTTACTGCTTGTTCCATATAGCTCAGCAGTTCACTGTCAGAGTAGACGATTTCCATTGCACGTCCCCCAAGGACATAAGAAGGACGAACCAGTACAGGGTAGCCAATACTTTGTGCAGTGACTACAGCATCATCTACTGTTGTAACTGTTTTACCGAGTGGCTGTGCAATATCAAGTCTAGATAGAAGCGCTTCGAATTTCTTACGATCTTCTGCTTCATCAATGCTGGCAAGATCTGTACCCAGGATTTTGACGCCTGCAGCCGCAAGCGGCGCAGCCAGATTAATTGCGGTTTGGCCGCCGAACTGTACAATAACACCGATTGGTTTTTCTTGTTCAATTACATTCATTACATCTTCGAAGAACAAAGGCTCAAAGTAGAGACGATCAGATGTATTGAAGTCCGTGGATACTGTCTCAGGGTTATTGTTAATAATAACCGCTTCATATCCAGCATTCTGAATCGCCCATACGGCATGTACGGTAGAGTAGTCGAACTCAATTCCTTGACCAATTCGGATTGGACCGGAACCAAGTACCACGATTTTCTCTTTTGCAGATGGGATGACTTCATTCTCTGTTTCGTAACTAGAGTAGTAGTAAGGTGTAGAAGCTTCAAATTCAGCAGCACATGTATCTACCATTTTGTATACAGGGCGCAGCTGCATTCTTTCACGCATCTCGCGAACTTCCTTCTCTGTAGTGAATGCCTCGCCCGGCTGTCCTTCGGCGCGAATCTCGGCAATGGAACGATCTGTGAAGCCCATTCGTTTTGCTTGATAGAGCATTTCTTTGCTTAGCTCTTTTTCGGAACGAATTTGATCTTCAAATTTGATAATTCCTTCGATTTTGTCAAGGAACCACCAGTCAATCTTGGTAAGATCCTGAATCTCTTGTAAAGAGTAACCGCGGCGGAATGCTTCCGCTACAAGGAACATACGCTCATCGTCCGGCTTGATAAGACGTGTTCTCAGAACTTCGTCTTCAAGCTGACCTGCATCTTTCAAATGAATACGGTGTGCTCCGATTTCAAGCGAACGAACGGCTTTGTGAATCGATTCTTCAAAAGTACGGCCAATGGCCATTACTTCGCCCGTTGCTTTCATCTGTGTTCCCAGTTTACGGTTCGCAGATACAAATTTATCAAATGGCCAGCGTGGAATCTTGCTTACGATATAATCCAGCGTCGGCTCGAAGAATGCATACGTTTGACCCGTTACCGGGTTAATAATTTCATCCAGTGTGTAGCCCATTGCAATTTTAGCTGCCATCTTCGCAATTGGATAACCCGTAGCTTTAGATGCCAGAGCGGAAGAGCGGCTTACACGTGGATTTACTTCAATAACATAGTACTGAAAGCTTTGTGGATCCAGGGCAAACTGAACGTTACAACCGCCTTCGATATTGAGCGCGCGGATGATTTTGAGTGATGCCGTACGCAGCATCTGATACTCACGATCCGAGAGTGTTTGGCTCGGTGCCACAACGATGCTGTCTCCCGTATGTACACCAACTGGGTCAAAGTTCTCCATATTACATACAACGATACAGTTGTCATTCGCATCACGCATAACTTCATATTCTACTTCTTTCATACCCGCGATACTTTTCTCGACCAAACATTGTCCGATTGGGCTGTAGCGAAGTCCAGAAGCAACGATCTCACGAAGTTCTTCTTCTGTTGCACAGATTCCGCCGCCTGTTCCACCAAGCGTATATGCAGGACGAACAATAATTGGGTAACCAATCTCATTTGCAAAATCGAGAGCTTCATTAAGCGTTGTTACGATGACACTTTCAGGTACTGGTTGTTCTAGTTCACGCATCAGTTCACGGAACAAGTCACGGTCTTCTGCTTTTTCAATAGAAGTCAGCTGTGTACCCAGAAGTTTTACATTTTCGCTCTCCAGCACTCCAGCGCGCGCCAATTCAACCGCCATGTTAAGACCCGTTTGACCGCCAAGCGTTGGTAGAAGTCCATCGGGACGCTCTTGACGAATGATTTGCGTTACGAAATCAAGCGTAATCGGCTCGATATATACTTTATCTGCCATATTGGTGTCTGTCATGATCGTTGCAGGGTTACTGTTAATGAGAACAACTTCCACGCCTTCTTCTTTAAGCGCTTGACATGCTTGCGTTCCTGCATAATCAAACTCTGCTGCCTGACCGATTACGATCGGACCGGAGCCAATAACAAGGATTTTTTTGAGGTCTGTATTTTTCGGCATGTTAACGTGCTCCCTTCACTGCTGCGGCAAGTACGGCTTGGCGCGCTTTTTTCGGATGGTTAAGTTTGTGTTCACGAATCATATCAATAAAGCGGTCGAACAAGTAGGAACTATCTTCCGGTCCTGGTGCTGCTTCTGGATGATACTGTACTGTAAATGCCGGATATTCTTTATGTTTTAATCCTTCAATGGATTTATCATTGTTGTTAATATGTGTAACAATCAGGTCCGTACCTTTTATTGACTCTTCATTTACGGTATATCCATGATTTTGAGATGTAATATAGCAGCGGCCTGTTTCTAAATCTTTGACCGGATGGTTACCACCGCGGTGACCAAATTTTAGTCTTTCTGTATCCGCACCGGCTGCCAGCGCAAACAACTGGTGACCAAGGCAGATCCCGAAGATTGGATATTCGCCAAGCAATTCGGAGATCATCTCTACCGCATGAGGAACGTCTTTCGGGTCCCCAGGGCCGTTGGACAGCTGAATGCCGTCTGGATTCAGTTTCCGAATTTCATCAGCCGTCGTATCGTGCGGTACGACCACTACGTCACAGCCGCGTTTATTCAATTCGCGCAGGATACCTGTTTTCGCGCCATAGTCTACAACTACGATTCGCTCTCCTGTACCTGGGCTGCTGTATACGTGTTTAGTTGATGTGAGCGGCACCTGATTGCGTAGTTCGTCAATCGTCGTATCTTTCATCATTTCCAGAAGTTCTTCAACTGGCTTCGAACCTGTTGTCAAAATCCCTTTCATTGTTCCATGATGGCGAATACGGCGTGTCAACATCCGTGTATCGATATCGCTGATTCCTACAATTCCATACTCTTTCAAAAGATCATCAACGCTGTATTCTGCGCGCCAGTTACTTGGTACCGGTTCATGACGGCGAGTGACAAAGCCATGAACATAAGGACGAATGGATTCAAAATCATCACGTGTGATCCCGTAGTTTCCGATCAGCGGGTAAGTCATGGTTACGATTTGCCCGCAGTAAGAAGGATCAGACAGCACCTCTTGGTAGCCTGTAATTCCTGTATTAAAAACGACTTCACCTGTTGTTTCACCCTCTGCTCCGAAAGATCTTCCGGTGAACAATGTGCCGTCTTCTAGTAACAATCTTGCTTGTGCCTGCATCCAATTTCACTCCTTCATGTTGTCTTGCCTCAATTTTGGTTATTAATAAGCCAGTATTTAAGAGTTCATTAAAACGTTGTTAGTTGTAATATTTCTTTTATTAGCTTAACGCTGGATCAGAATATACCTTTTTCCCGTCTACGAAAGTCATTACCGGCCAGCCAGTAAGTTCCCATCCTGTAAATGGTGTATTGCGTCCTTTTGTAGCAAACTCGGTTGGGTCAACAGCGCGCTCAGTAGTAAGGTCAATGACCGTGATATCCGCTGGTGCTCCTTCTTCCAGTCGTCCCGTATCAAGGCGGAATACCCGAGCTGGTTCAGTCGTCATTTTCTCTACCAGGAAGGAAAGACTCCATTTTCCTGTTGCCACAAACTTTGTATAGAGCAGCGGGAATGCTGTTTCAAAACCAACGATACCGAAGGGTGCAAGTTCCATTCCTTTTGCTTTTTCTTCTTCGCTGTGCGGTGCGTGATCTGTAACAATAATATCGATTGTGCCATCCTCAAGTCCTTCGATACATGCTTCTACATCACGGCGCGAGCGCAGTGGAGGGTTCATTTTCCAGTTCGCATCCAGACCCGGAATGTCTTCATCTGCCAAAATCAGATGGTGAGGACAAACCTCAGCTGTTACTTTAATTCCGATCTTCTTCGCTTCACGGATCAGTCGAACCGATTGCTCTGTACTCACATGGCAGACATGATAATGTACGCCCGTTGCTTCAGCCAGTAAGATATCACGTCCAACATGAATCGCTTCTGACTCATTCGGAATGCCTTTCAGACCATGTTTCTCGGCAAAAGCGCCTTCTGCTACGCAAGCTCCTTCTACCAAGGAGTTGTCTTCACAGTGAGCAATAACTGGCATATCCATCGCTGCCGCTTTTTTCATAGCATCTTTCATCATTTGTGCACTTTGTACACCAACACCGTCATCGGTAAATCCGATTGCACCCGCTGCTTTGAGTGCATCAAAATCAGTCAGATCGCGACCAAGTTCATTTACGGTAATTGCAGCGTAAGGAAGTACTTTAGCAAGATCCGCTTCTTTTGCTTTATCTAGTACCAGCTGTACTGTTTCGGGATCGTCTGTTACTGGTCTTGTATTCGGCATACAAGCGATTGTGGTAAATCCACCTTTTACAGCAGAACGGCTGCCGGACTCAATTGTTTCTTTATGTTCAAATCCTGGTTCTCTCAAATGTACGTGCATATCAATCAGACCCGGGACTACCAATTTTCCTTCTACATCAATCTCTTCTATGTTTACATCGCTAGGGTTCGTTTCATTATCAAAGGTTAATACAAAACCCTCTTCAGCATCGTGTATACTCAAAATCTTACCTTCGGAAATGAGAATGTTCTTTTGTTCGAGTTCCCCAGCTTTATTCAGTACACTTGCATTTTTAATCATTTGTAACATAGTTATTTCCTCCGCTCCGGTACCGTTTTATCGTAACAACGGACATTATGTTTAAATTGTATGTTTTGACTACTGCAAGGGTTAACAAATGCCCATATTTTCGAATTCTTCTATTATAGAATCAAAGCTCTCTCCATAACTGCCATGCGGATTGGAACCCCATTTGACATTTGCGGGAAAATTCGGGATGCCGGACTTTCTACAACCGCATCGTCAATCTCTACATTCCGGTTAACTGGAGCAGGGTGCATGATGATCGTTTTCGGACTCAGTTTAGCAGCTCGCTCTTCCGTAAGTCCGTAATTTTCGCGATATTCATCCGCTTTCATATCAATTCCTTTATCATGACGCTCTAACTGGACACGCAGCAACATCACAACGTCAGCCTTAAGCGCTTCATCAAGAGTGATATAAGGAGCAAGCGCTGCAAGCTCAGGAGCTTTCATGCTTTCTGGTGCGCAGAAGCTGACTTTCGCTCCGAATTTTTGCAGTGCATATAGATTCGAACGGGCTACTCTACTATGTTTGATGTCCCCGATGATGGATACGTTCAAGCCGCGAAGCTCACCGAAAGTTTGTCGCATCGTGTAGAGATCAAGAAGTGCTTGAGTTGGATGTTCATTATTTCCGTCCCCTGCATTAATAAGAGGCACTTTTACTTTCTCAGCAAGCACTTGCAACACGCCTTGCGGTTTTAACCGAATAACACCGGCATCGATTCCCATGGATTCGAGTGTGCGTACCGTATCGTAGATCGATTCACCTTTTTCGACGCTTGAGGCTGCTGCCGCGAAGTTCAGCACTTCAGCTCCCAATCTCTTCTCTGCCATTTCGAATGAAAAACGAGTTCGTGTACTGTTCTCGAAAAACATGTTAGCCACGAATTTAGAAGCTAGAATGGGATTCAGCTTCTCAGTCTGTGCATCGAAGTAGGCTGCCCGGTTCAGAATGGATTCGATTTCACTAACACTTAGATCTTTTAGACCGAGCAAACTCCGCTCTTTCACACTCTTCGCTGTAACTGTCATCCTTCTTCCCTCCGGTTCTGAATGGTGACTTGATCTACGCCGTCAACTTCTTTCAGAGCTACATCGATTAACTCCGAACGAGAGGAAGGGATATTTTTACCGATAAAATCGGGTCTTACTGGGAGCTCCCGGTGACCTCGATCTGCCAGTACAGCAAGCTGTATCATTTGCGGACGTCCACTATCCATCAGTGCGTCCATTGCCGCTCTTATGGTTCGGCCTGTGTATAATACATCATCAAACAAAATCACTTTTTTATTGTGAGTTACTTCTTTTAACTGCTTCTGAATTTCTTCGTTCTTCTTGCTACCCTCAGTACCCCGATCATCCCGGTAAGGAGTAACATCCAGATCGATACAAGGAACTTTCTTTCCTTCAATCTCTTCGATCTTCGCTGCAATTCGTTCAGCGAGGTAAACTCCTCTGGTCCGAATTCCAACAAGAATACAGTCATCAATTCCTTTGTTCTTCTCTAAAATTTCATGTGCAATCCTTGTTAGTGCTCTGCGGATTCCAATCTCATCCATAATGACATGTGCTTCATTACTCATGTGCTTTACGAACCTCCTCTGGATTTCCCTTTTACCAGTGGTCCCGTGAAGAGATAAAAAAAAGACTCCCTGCCGTAAAATCATGGCAAGGAGTCTTATAACCGCGGCAGGCGTACGCCGGGTCATTAAGCTCTAAAGGACATCCGAAACAAAAGCCGCAGCTTTGAACGGGTCCAATCACGTTACCTTGCCAGTCTCACGGGACTGATTTAAAGGTGCTATTCATGTATTTGTCTGAATGTTAACCTCTCAGGATTAACCAATTTCAAACAAATCTTCATTAACATGAATTATGACAGATAGCTTATCCTCTGTCAACACCTTGATTGATAAAAGGGTTTCAGCACAATCATTTATACATTAAACACCGGTCATTATGCAATTTAACCGCTCTTATTTTTATAATTATACGTTAATTATGTATAAATATCCATTCTTTTTTTCTTTTCTCAATAAAAAAAGACCTGGCAGCACCAGGTCCTCTACATTTATTTTTGTTCCATATATATTGTCGGTTCTAAAATTTATTAGTGATCGTCTTTCGCCAATCTTTTAAAGAGAAAAGTAATTCCAGTGAACCCCAAGACCATAATTAACGCGACCATTGCAATAAACGCCATTAGTAACGTCCCCCTCTTTATTTTATAACCTTATTGTAGCTTGAAATTATTCCTTTTGTCGTTCTAACCTTGACAATACTGTGAAATGTATCACATGGATCTTTTATGAAGCTGCTGCGGCTCAAGATCACGTAAAAAAAGGACACAACCAGAAGGTTGCATCCTTATTCTTTAACTAAGACTAAAGAATGACTACGATTAAAATTCAAATTCTACGTCGCTTAAACGGCGTTTGATCTCTTCCATCACACGTCTCTCCTCAGCTTCGCCTTTCGCTTCAAACGTAACGGAAAAACGAACAAAATGACCTGCATCATCCCAAGGTACAGTGGAGATTAACTTCTCGCGGATCAGGAATTGAGAGAAGTCTTCTCCAGTCTCGAAACGACGTCCGCCTTTGATCCCTTTTGGAGCTTCAACATATAAGAAGAAAGAACCTTTCGGCTTTTCCGCTCTGAATCCAAGTTCGTTAAGAGTTTCCACCAGCATATCGTGACGGCGAGAATATTTCTCTGCAATCTTTTCTGTGATTTCTGGATGGGACAATCCATGCGCTGCCGCTTTTTGAATCGCTATAAACTGACCCGAATCATTGTTATCCTTTACATCGCTGAATGCTTTTACAATAAGAGGATTACCGGCAACAAAGCCAATACGCCATCCTGTCATGTTGTAGGATTTGGACAGGGAGTGAAGCTCAACGCCCACATCCTTCGCACCGGGCACGGATAAGAAACTCAGCGGTTTGAGACCATCATACGTAAGTGCCGCATAAGGAGCATCATGTACAACGATTACGTTGTATTTCTTAGCCCATTCTACAACGTCAGTAAAAAATTCCGTAGTAGCACTTGCCCCTGTTGGGTTATTCGGATAATTTAAGTAAAGCAATTTCGCTCGGTGAGCAATTTCCTCTGGAATAGACGCTAGATCCGGTAAAAAGTTATTCTCTTTGGTGAGCTGTACGTTGTACACTTCTCCGCCAAGATATTTGGTGTGAGTTCCGAGAACCGGATATCCAGGTACAGTCAGGATCGCAACATCCCCAGGATTAATAAATACAGATGGGATCATAGCCAGCGCCGGTTTTGAACCAATGGAATGTACGACTTCGGATACAGGATCGATTCCTTCTACCCCAAACACTTCTTCTAAGTATTTAGCGGCAGCTTCCTTAAATTCAGGAATCCCGTTATCCGCGTAACCACGGTTTTCGGCCTTTGCAGCTTCTTCAGCAAGCTTTGCAACAATCCCTGCATCTGCCATCTCATCTGGTTCACCAACTCCAAGGTCAATGAGTTCAATATTTGGGAAGTCCTTTTTTGCTGCTTGTTTTGCTCGTTTTATTTTTTCGAATTTATAAATGTTGGTGTCTTTACCATAGTTCGCACCGCCGATTCGATCGGCAAAACTCGTTTGAATGAAAGTTTCTTGATATTTATTAGTACTCATATCGCGTATCTTCATCTCCTTGTGTAACGAATATCTCCATGTATAAATATGAAGGATTCTGTTCGTTAAAACCATGGACTATACATCCGATCATTTGCACTATCATTTTATGCTGAGTGACGCTTATAACACTATATACCCAATATTATACGCTTTAAGCTTTTCATTTAGTTTGCACGAAAGCACCATTAATTATGAATGAAGCACAAAAAAAAGAGCGCCGCTTAAAGCGACACTCTTAATGAACTGATTTTAAACTTAAAGTAAAAATCAACTACCTGCTTCGCAAAGAAGCAAGCACATCTTCCATATCTTGCGGCAGTGGAGCGGTGAACTCCATCTGTTCCCCTGTATCCGGATGTACAAAACCAAGCGTCTGAGCATGAAGTGCCTGGCCATTCATTTTTATCCCTTTATTCCGGCCATACATGGGATCACCAACGAGAGGATGACCAATAAACTTCATGTGTACTCTGATCTGATGCGTACGGCCTGTTTCCAGCTTCAATTCAAGCAGTGTATAGTCGCCAAGACGTTCTAATACAGTAAAATGGGTTATTGCTTCTTTGCTATTGCGATCCGTTACGGTAAACATTTTACGGTCATTTGTGTCGCGCCCAATAGGAGCATCCACGGTTCCCTGATCATGCTGTACATGACCGTGTACCAGTGCAATATAACGACGATTCACACTGTGCTCTTTCAGCTGAGCAGCAAGCGAGGCATGTGCCTTATCATTCTTAGCAGCCATGAGGAGACCCGATGTATCTTTATCAATCCGGTGAACAATTCCCGGACGAAGTTCGCCGTTAATACCAGACAAATCTTTACAATGATACATAAGTGCATTCACCAGAGTTCCTGAAGTATGACCCGGCGCCGGGTGCACAACAAGTCCTCTTTGTTTGTTCACTACAATGACGCTTGCATCTTCATATACCACATTTAGTGGAATATTTTCAGGAATGATTTCTACTGCCGTCGGCTCTGGGACGATAACCGTAATGTTATCTCCTTCACTGAGCTTATAGTTCGATTTTACTTTTGCACCGTTTACGGTAACATGACCGTCTGCAATCCACAATTGAACCTGAGAACGGGAAACGTCATCCATGCTCTCCGTAATATATTTATCAATTCGTTCCTTTGCATAATCAGCAGTGACGGTCCACTCCTGGATGTCTTGAGCCGATTCTTGTTCGGACCGATCTGTCATCTTTATTCCTTCCCTTCTTGTTGACCTTCTTGTTGATCTTCACGTTGCTTTTCTCTTCTTGATTCAAGTAGTGTGTCCAAGATAATAAGAGCTACCCCCACTACAATCGCAGAATCGGCAACGTTAAAAATCGGAAACGTATAGCTTCCAAAATTAAATTTAAAGAAATCAACGACTTCACCCATTAGCAGGCGATCCAAAAAGTTACCAATAGCTCCTGCAAGAACTAGTGATAAAGCCAGTGGGAGCAATTTATCAGGCTGGGATTTAATTTTTTGGATATACCAAACGAGTGCGATTACCACAATAATGGTTACTACAATAAAAAACCAACGCTGATCTTGGAGAATACCGAAAGCCGCTCCCCGGTTACGGTGAGAAGTAATATAGAAAAAGTCTCCGATCACCGAAATTTCTTGGCCCAAATCCATATTGGTTTTGACGAGCCATTTACTTCCTTGATCCACCAGAAAAATAATCAAAGCAATAACGTAATAGATCACCGTGTTTTTGTCACTCCGTTCATTGTCTTTTACCATTCGATGGGTAATGCCTTATTTATTGTAGCACACCCGCTGGAACAGCGTCTATTTGAAGTGATAGAGAGAGTTCACTCCCAATTATGCAAAATACACCTTCTCTAAAACCTTTGCTTTTTGCGCACTCTATACAGACACCAAGACAGTGCAATTTTATTACTACACAAGCAAGTAACAAGTAAAGGAGCATTCATGCCCATGACGCATCTTAGCAAGCAAGAGATGGAAGGTTTGCGCAAGCAGCTTCTTGAGCGAAAACAAGATATTGAACACCGTGACAAAACCAATGATCACTATGGACTTAGCGGCTCCATGCGTTATCAAGCAGGAGAACTTTCCACGATTGATAATCATCCCGGTGATGTAGGTACTGAAATGTTCGAACGAGCAAAAGACATTTCCTTAAACGAACATGATGAATTTATGCTTGAGCGCATCGACTCTGCATTAGCCCTTATGGAAAAAGGCGATTACGGCGTATGCGCCGTATGCAGTAAGCCGATTCCCTACGAACGGCTAGAAGCTGTACCCTATACCATTTATTGTAGAGAACATGCCCCAGAAACCGTCGTTTCTAATGATCGCCCGGTCGAAGAAGAGTTCCTTACCCCTCCATTTGGCAGAACAAGCCTGGACGAAAAGGATACTCAGAATGGTTTTGACGGCGAAGATGCCTGGCAAATCGTTGAAAGCTGGGGAAACTCTAATACTCCTGCTCTAGCTGAAAGCAATAACGTTGATGATTACAATGCGATGTACATTGAAGCATCGGAAGAAATTGATGGATGCGTGGAAGCTTACGAAAGCTTTCTGGCAACCGATATCTATGGAGAAAATGTATATGTTCTAAGAAATAACCAATATCGTAAATACCTTGAGGATGACGAAGGAATGAACATTCTTGCCCCCGATGTTCTTCCGGGTGACGATTAAATCACAGCGTATCCAGTTCTAATTGTCTTTGAACAATACGTACGATATCTGCAATGTAGTCTCCAACGATGGGTAGATTTAACGCTCCCAGCATCTGAAGGAGATATATGATGGTTGCTGCAAAAAAGGTAAAACCAATCGCTATTCCGACTCCTCTTGCCGTACCTGAAAGAATATTAAGCCAGATGAGTCGCGCCGGTCTATACAAGAGCTGTGTATAATCAGCAATCCGTGACTTCTCAAGGCTCATAGCTAATTTTTGTAACAACCCGTGCATTTCATCAATTTGCTCTTCAAGTTCTTTTATTTCATCTGATGCTTTCTGATTTGTGGTCATCGCTAAGTGGTCTTATCCTTTCCTTTATAGGATTAAAAAAGCGGAAACGAGCCAGGGGAAATGTATTTCCCTCAGGCTCGTTTTTACATATCGTTCTTTATGCTATTATATCCGCTTTAAAACCGAATTAGCCTCTACCTATACATATCTTACGAGATTTTAACACCAATCGTTTTAGATCCCGCTTCTACTTTTTCCATATCTTCCGAAGTACCAAAGGAAACATCGGTTACGAGTACATTTTCACGAAGTACATCTTCAAATGCTTCAATCGCCGCTTTTAGCTCATTATCAACATCAAGCATAAGGTTTACTCGTTTTTCAATTGGAAGATCCAGTTTCTTTCTTGTATCCTGAACGGCACGAACAACCTCGCGAACCAAACCTTCTTGCTCAAGTTCTGGTGTGATTTCCGTGTTCAGCGCAACAGTCAGACCGTAACCCGATGCGGCAGCAAATCCTTCTTTTGCTTTTTTCTCGATCAGAAGTTCCTCGCTAGTAACGTGAAGTTCAGTTCCTTCTGGGGAGACAATGTTGAATTCTCCAGACTCTACAACCGAACGAGTTTCATCTGCGGTCATGCCTTTAAAATGGTTTTGCAGGAAGCCTACATTTTTACCGTATTTTTTACCTGCTACTTTCAAATTCAATTTCAATGAGAAATCAACAAAGCCGCTGTCGCTTGTTTCTACTTCAATTGTTTTCACATTGATCTCTTCTTTGATGATCTCTTCATATCCTGGCAGATCGAAATCTTGATGCAGAGATACAATCAGAGCGGACAAAGGCTGACGTGTCTTAATTCCTGTCTCATTACGAACGTTCCGCGCAAGTTCAACAATATTACGTGCTGTCTCCATATCTTGCTCGAGTTTTTCGTCAATGAGAGATTCATTGGCAACCGGATAATCAGCCAAGTGAACGCTGCCTTCACCGCCAAGGTTTCCGTATACATCTTCAGCCAACATTGGTGTAAATGGTGCCATTACTTTGGACAAAGTAAGCAGCACTTCTGTCAGCGTACCATAAGCAGCCAGTTTGTCTTCGCTAAGGCCACTTCCCCAGAAACGATCACGGGAACGGCGGATATACCAGTTACTCAGCTCATCAACGAATACTTCGATCGATTTCGCAGCATTCAGGAAGTCATTCACTTCAAGTCCTTTACGAACTTTGGCAATGAGCGAGTTCAGACGTGACAGCACCCAGCGATCCAGCTTGTTCTCAGAGCCGTTAAACGGATGCTCTTTTGGATCATATCCATCAATATCAGCATACAGCGCAAGGAACGCATGTGTATTTACAATCGTGTCAATCACTTTTGATTTTGCTTCGCCTACGATCCCTTTGGAGAAACGTTTGCTGTTCCAAGGCGCACTGTCTGCAAGTAGTGCCCAGCGGAATGCATCTGTACCATATTCATTAATGATCTCCCATGGATCAATTACATTTCCTTTCGATTTGGACATTTTTTGTCCATTCTCATCCAGGATATGACCTGTTGCCATAACTGCTTTATAAGGAGCTTTGCCAGTAAATAAAGTGGATACCGCAAGCAAGCTGTAGAACCAACCACGAGTCTGGTCAATCCCTTCACAGATCATGTCTGCAGGATACTGCTGTTCAAATGTTTCCTTATTCTCAAAAGGATAGTGATGCTGTGCAAATGGCATCGAACCACTGTCAAACCATACATCAATCACTTCGGAAGTTCTTTCCATTACCCCATTTTCACAGTGTGTACAGTGTACTTTCACTTCATCTACATATGGCTTATGAAGTTCAAGATCCTCGCTCACTTCGCCTACCGCATGTTTACGAAGTTCCTCATGGCTATGCGGTGAAAATTGTCCACCGCAGTCCTGACATACCCATACGTTCAGTGGAGTACCCCAGTAGCGGTTACGGCTGATATTCCAGTCAACGAGATCTTCAAGGAACTTACCGAAACGTCCTTCACGAACATGACCAGGATACCATTCTACTGTATTGTTATTGGCAATCAGCTGATCTTTCACAGCTGTTGTTTCGATAAACCAGCTGTCCATAGCATAGTAGAGAAGCGGTGATTTACAACGCCAGCAGAACGGATAGCTGTGTTCGATTTTTTCTTTGCTGTAAAGCGTGCCTTGTTCGGACAGATACTTCACGATATCAAGGTCACAATCTTTTACAAAACGTCCTGCAAAGTCAGTAACTTCTTCTGTATACTTCCCTGCGGAATTAACTACACTTACAAAGCTGATTCCATTCTCACGACAAGTTTTATAGTCATCTTCCCCGTGAGCAGGAGCCATATGAACGATACCTGTACCGCTTGCATCTGTTACAAAGCTTGCTCCAACTACAATGTTTGCTTTTTCTGCTTTGATGTAATTAAACGGCGGTGTATAAGTAAGACCCACAAGCTCCGAACCTTTCAATGTAGAAAGAACTTCATAATCGCCTTTCATCACTTTTTCTACCAAGTTCTTCGCCACGATGTATGTGCCGTCTTCTTGTTTCACTCGTGCATATTCCATGTCTGGATTTACAGCAAGTGCCACGTGAGCAGGAAGCGTCCAAGGTGTTGTCGTCCAAGCCAGAATATATTCATCACGATCATCCAGTTTGAATTTGGCTGTTGCACTCAGATCCTTAACGTCTTCGTATCCTTGAGCTACTTCATGAGAACTAAGCGTTGTCTGACAGCAAGGACAGTATGGGCTAACACGATGTCCGCGATAAAGAAGCCCTTTGTCATGGATTGTTGCAAGAATATTCCATACACTTTCGATGTATTTGTTATCAAGTGTAACGTAAGGATGATCCAAATCCGTCCAGTACCCGATTGCCTCGGTTAGTTCACGCCATTTGTGTTCGTACTCAAACACACTAGCTTTACACTTCTTGATAAAAGCTTCTACGCCGTAGTTTTCAATCTCATGTTTTCCGTTGATGCCAAGCTGCTTCTCTACACCAAGCTCTACGGGAAGGCCGTGAGTATCCCATCCTGCTTTACGAACTACACGGTAGCCGTTCATCGTTTGATAGCGACCTACAAAGTCTTTAATAACGCGGCCAAGTACGTGCCCGATATGCGGAGCACCATTCGCTGTAGGAGGTCCTTCATAGAGAACGTAATTGGGCCTACCTTCACGATTCTCAATTGATTTTTTAAATGTATCTTCTGCATTCCATTTACTGAGGATGCGCTGCTCGCGAGCGCGAGCTTTTTCTTTGACATCGACTCGTTTCATCTTCAAACTCCCTTTCTTTATAGCGCATTACTATATTTAGAAAAATAAAAAAAGCCTCATCCCCAAAAGGGACGAGACTGTTCTCGCGTTACCACCCTAGTTCCATCTCCAGCCTGCTCGATTTAATCAAATTCATGATCATCACGATGAGCATAGAGACAGCTCTCTAATCCTTATGAAACTTCCATAAGGAGCCGATATAACGTTCGGCTTACGGTATCAGCTTATTCGTATCCGCAAGTACCATCGTAATATGCAGATCCTTTCGGCTTCACTTCTCCGGGAGGATATTCGGTCATGACCTGTTCATTGGCTTGCACCAACCGCCAACTCTCTGTGAACAATCTTCACAACGTACTGATTCCCATCATCAAAAATAAAATATGAAATTCATATAAGAATATTTATAGCCTCTTTTATAAAAAAAGTCAACCTGATCAATAGCCTGCAAATAGTTCATGATCCGCTCATATCTTTATCATATCCAAATCAATGAAATATTAATAAATTTCTTTCATTTCACGTTCATGCTCACGAAGCTCAAATTCTCGGTTCTCCAACGCTTCCCATCCATCCTGTGTCAATAATTCAAGCTGAGCTTCCACAAGCGTACGGAAACGCGCTCGATAGATCGAAGCCTGTTTCTTCAGCTCTTCTACTTCCATCGAAATCTTGCGTGACTTCGACAAAGCTTCGTTTATGATGCGGTCTGCATTCTTCTCCGCTTCCTTCACGATCAGCTGCGCTTCTTTCTTCGAATTATTCTTCACTTCATCTGCAGCTTCTTGAGCAACGATAATGGTCTTACTCAGCGTCTCCTCAATGTTTGAGAAATGATCCAGCTTCTCCTGCACGGACAGCAGCTGGTTATTAAGTTCCTTATTCTCGCGGATCACAGCCTCATAATCTTTGATGACTTGATCCAGGAATTCGTTAACCTCATCCTCATCATACCCACGAATTCTGCGAGAGAACTCTTTATTATGTATGTCCAGCGGTGTAAGCGGCATACTGTCCACCTCCTATAAAATTAACCTCCGAAAAAGGAGATTTATGAAACAAAAAAATAATGGTGAACCTTCTGCCACCATAGGGAGCAGAAGACTTACGGAATAATGTAATATTCACCACCTGTATATCAACATGTAGTTTATATCGGCAACTTCATACGTTGTCATAATGCCTAGACCTATACTTTTCGACAAGAAGAGCAGAATTCCTGCAACATACTTAGACAAATTTACCGACTTTGACACGATAACGTCCTTTTTTAGTAACCCCATCTATTTCCACAACTTTAAAACGTCCTAACCCTTGAACAGATACTACGTCTCCTGCCCGAAGAGCTTTCGACGGATCTTCTGTTACTCGGAAGTTCACTTTACAGCGACCTGCCTTAATGGGTGTAAGAATTTTGCTGCGGCTAAGCCTGTACACATCACTTGCGATCCCGTCGAGACGCAAAGAAGCTACCGTCAGATCCATCATCTGAAGTGATACATCACTCGTCCGAAGCTGATCGACCGGCAGAATATCTGTAAATACATTCACACGGTGAACCTGATGCAGATGTATCGATAAATAATCTGCAACTTCTTTGGCAACTACCGTATGGCAACCATCATCAAGCACATGAATGTCTCCAATCTTACCTCTTTTCAGGCCAAGACTCAAGAGTGCACCCATATAATCCCCGTGTTCGAGCTGTAGTAATTTTTGGTCTGCTGAAGTAATCGCCAGCACAGCTAGCTCCATGCTCTCCTCTTCTAAATAAGCATAATCCGGTGCTACCAGTGCACGTTTACGTTCAGCCGTTTCTGAACCCCCATCCAGATGTATCTGCACATCGTTTCGGCGATTCATAAGTGATTCCAAAATATAAGCCTGGCGAGGATCGAGAAAGTCCGTCAGTTTCATCTCATGAAACTGTCCCGCACGTTCGACCCACTCCCAGGCTTTGTCTACAAAATCCCGTTCATCGGGGTGAAAATGATCGTAAACTTCTGTTTTCATTTCAAGATCACCCTGCTTTGCATATCATACTTACCTAAAGGCATTCGTATAATCTACGTCAATATACTGCTTAGAATAGCAATGAGTCCCATTGCTGCATAACGCAGAGCAAAAAGCGCAATGATTGGAGAGATATCAATCATACCGAAGATTGGCGGTATAAAACGCCGGAACGGCGCAAGATATGGCTCTACAAATTTGCCTATTATTTCTCCAAATTTACTCTCACGTGCATTAGGCAACCAAGACATTAAGATATAAATAAGAATCAGCCAGTAGTAAATATCTACTATAGCTGTGATTGCTTGAACTACAATCTCCAAAAACAATTCACCTCATTCTGCCGTAATCTGCGTCGCTCTCACTTTCAGCCAAAATCTCCGCGATTGTTCCTTGAATCTCCACCGTATCTGGTGTGCACAAGAAAATATTCCCGCCTATTTTGGAAATGCCCCCACCCAGTGCATATACCGTTCCGCTTAAGAAATCGATAATCCGCAGAGCTTGATCTTTGCGGACACGCTGAAGATTGATCACAACGGTGCGATGAGCACGGATATGATCCGCAATCTCTTGAGCTTCATCATAACTGCGTGGTTCGTAGAGAACAACTTTTACATTTTTTTGGGAATGGATACTCACCACATTATTTCCCTTCTGATTTCTACGTTTATCGAAGTTCGGGGTTTCAACTTCTTGTTCCTGTTCATCATTACGTGTATTATTTACTTGTTCTCGCTCAATAATCTCTTCTTCTTCCTGCAACCCAAAAAAATTCATGAATTTATTCATTACACTCATCTCCTTAGTCCTCCTCTTTTCCTACAAGAACACTTCCCAGCCTTACCCAGGTAGCCCCTTCTTCAACAGCAACTTCATAATCATTCGACATTCCCATCGACAAATGGGTCAGCGGCTGATTCGTTAAAGCTTGTCTGTTCAAATCATCCCTTAGTTCACGAAGTCCGCGAAATACAGGGCGAGTACGTTCTGCATCTTCCTCAAAAGGAGCCATTGTCATTAATCCGGTAATATGAACATGAGGAAATTCACGAATTTGCTTGAGTAAAGGTACGACTTCTTCCGGCTCAAGACCATATTTTGATTCTTCTCCAGATATATTCACCTGAAGCATGCACTCTACTTGCAGATCACTCAGACCTGCCTTTTTCTCAATCTCTTTTGCAAGAGAAAGACGATCAAGTGAATGAATGTATGCGAATTTGCCAATAACATCTTTAACCTTATTGGTCTGCAAATGTCCTATGAAATGCCATATACCTCTATCGTGCAGTGCATTCCATTTGTCTTCAGCGTTCTGCCAGCGATTCTCACCAATATGTATAAGTCCGTGATCCAGCACTTTACTGGTCATCGCAGTCGATACATATTTTGTAACGGCAATTACACCGACCTCTTCTCTATTTCGTCCGCTTCGTTTACATGCGGCCGTTATACACTCATCAACATGCTGAATTCTCTCCTCCAGTTGCAAGGAGGTCACCTCTCTTCCAATCCGATCCAGCTTGCCATACGACCCGTAATCCCGTTTTCCTTACGATAACTGAAGAACAATTCAGGATGGCAGCTTGTACACCATGAAGTAATTTCGATATGTTCCGGCAATATTCCTGCTTTTATCATAATGTGTCGATTCACTTCTTTCAAGTCAAGCATACTTTTTCCATCTGAAATCGGTTTATGGCAAGCTTCATAAGTACAACCTTTATGTTTGTCATTACCCTCTGAAACCTCATACCAAACCTTCACCTTATTCATCACATAGTCGTCTACCTCATAACAGCAGCTGCCTATAGACGGGCCAATTGCGGTTCTAATGTCATGACGATTACACCCATAATCCTCTTCCATTCGTGTAATCATTCGCTCCGCAATCCCGGCAACGGTGCCTTTCCAGCCCGCATGAGCAAGTCCTACAACTTCTTTCACCGGATCGAAGAAATACAAAGGTACACAATCGGCATAAAAGGAAGTTAACAGAATACCTCTTACGTTAGTAAGTAGTCCGTCCGTTTCCTGAAAAGCCGATTCGCGATCTAGAAAACCTCTGCCCTTATCTCGCTCGGTTACAATCGCAACCTCATTCTTGTGCACTTGCTCCCCGCAAGTCCATGATTCTGGCTTCATACCGATTTCTTTAGCGATCCGCGTTCGGTTCTCGATAACATCCTGCGGATCATCCCCCACATGAAAAGCACAATTCAAACTGCTGTAAGGCGCTTTCCCCACTCCGCCCAAACGGCTCGTATAACCAACTTTGAGTCCTATATCTGCCTCATAGCTTTTCCAAGGTTCTATTTCAAACAATCCCGGGCTCCCAGCAGCAGAATGATTCAAGCTGGGAGAATCGAGGGATGCTGTCTTTTTGAATACAAACGGTTCCATGAAAGTAAAATTCACCTCATCTTTTTTTACAGTGTAACAAAAATACAGCTAAATTGCTCATCCACCTTCGCTTAGAAGAAAGACTCTGCCTTTTTCCACTCTTTTTTCAAAACCCGCGCCGCTGCTCCTCCCGGCTTCGTTCCCATCGTTCTGAGCTTGGCTGCTCTCCATCGCCCGGATGCTCCTTGATCTCATCCATCTTAACAAGCACCACATCTGAACCGATTTTGACAATATTACGCCATGGGATGATTAGGTCTGCTCCACCGCCGAATAACCCCATAAAACGGCTGTAACTCGGGACAACAATCGCATCAATTCGCCCATTCCTAAGGTCAAGTTCCAGATCACTAATCTGGCCAAGCCTTTTTCCATCGATAATATTAATCACGTCTTTGGTTTGAAAATCCGAAATTTTCATCGCTCTTACCGTTAAATCTCCTGAACTCATCCCTTATCACATCCCGCTTTATGTGCTTATAATTTACTATATGATTCATTCGCCCAAAATGTACTTATTTTTAAGATCGTTGCAACATGCTTTAAAAACTCTTGTACAAAAAGATAAAACCTTTATTTCTGCCTAAGGCAAAAATAAAGGTTTAGGAATTTAGTTCAGTATGCAATTTAACTAAATACATTGCATTTTCTTTGTACTGCAAAAACCCTACGTCTTCACATGTTTCTGCATTTGCTGGATCGCTGACTTTTCAAGACGAGACACTTGAGCCTGAGAAATACCGATCTCATCTGCTACTTCCATTTGCGTTTTTCCTTCAAAGAAGCGCATAGACAATATCATTTTTTCCCGCTGACCCAGCCTGAGCATCGCTTCTCTAAGAGCAATTTCTTCAATCCAGGTCACATCCTTATTCCTGTCGTCACTGATCTGATCCATTACATAGATCGGATCACCACCGTCATGGTAGATCGGTTCGAACAAGGATACCGGATCTTGAATCGCATCTAGCGCAAACACGACATCTTCTTTGGGCACACCCAGCACCTCAGATATCTCGGAAACAGTAGGTTCCCTCGAATTGAGATTGGTTAGTGCATCCCTGACTTGCAGTGCTTTGTATGCGATGTCTCTCAGAGATCTTGATACACGAATCGGATTGTTATCACGAAGGTATCTGCGAATCTCACCGATAATCATCGGTACCGCATACGTGGAGAATTTTACATTTTGAGACAAATCAAAGTTGTCGATGGCTTTCATCAAGCCAATACAACCGACCTGAAACAAATCGTCAACGAATTCTCCCCGGTTATTGAAACGTTGAATGACACTGAGTACTAATCGCAGATTGCCATTCACCAATTTCTCTCTAGCTGAGCGCTCATTATTTTGCTGTAGATTTGTAAATAACTCACGCATCTCTACGTTGGTTAGGACCGGCAGTTTCGCGGTATCCACGCCACAAATCTCGACTTTATTACGAGTCATCGTGATTTACCTCCCAAGGAGAAACATTAATGTACATTATCTCCCTGAGCGGTGTTTTTATTCCAAAAATAAAACCTTACCAGTTATAACCAAGACTTGATTTTACACCATTTTATTGAATTCCTTACGCAGCCGCTTAATGATTCTTTTTTCGAGCCGAGAAATATAAGACTGGGAAATGCCCAGCATGTCCGCAACATCTTTTTGTGTTTTTTCTTCCCCGTCTTGAAGTCCGAACCTTAGTTCCATGATCATGCGCTCTCGATCTGTCAGCTTGTCTAATGCTTTGTGCAACAGTTTTCGATCTACCTGCTCTTCAATATTTCGGTAAATCGTATCATTCTCGGTACCCAGTACATCGGAAAGCAGCAGCTCATTTCCATCCCAGTCGATATTCAGCGGCTCATCAAAAGACACTTCTGACCGGATCTTACTGTTACGCCGCAAGTACATCAATATTTCATTCTCAATACACCGGGAAGCATAGGTCGCCAGCTTAATTTTTTTCTCTGGGTCAAATGTGTTCACTGCCTTGATTAGTCCAATTGCCCCAATAGAGATTAAATCTTCAATGTTAATGCCGGTATTCTCAAATTTGCGAGCAATGTATACGACAAGCCGGATGTTTCTTTCAATCAGCATCGCCCGGATCGCAGGGTCGCCTGTCTGCAATTTTTGCAGTAAAAATTCTTCCTCTTCCCTTGTCAGCGGCGGGGGCAGTGCTTCACTTCCACCAATATAATAAATCTCTTCGCTTTTTAGCCCAAACAAAAATAAAAATCTGTAATATTGCAGCTGTACGGCAAGTTTCCATTTGACGAGCATGTACACTTCCTCCTATACCACGTTCAGCGGCTTTTCTGTTTGACCGGCCGTTGTTTTGACTACAGCAGGTTCTTGCACATATTCCGGGTGAATGATGGCCTGATACTTCCCTTCCGAGGATAACTTCCCTCCATCGAGTCCAATCAAGGTACGTCTTGGTGTATAGCAAGTCCCGTTCATCATTACTTTTACCGAGTCTGGTTTAAGTGCAAGCATAAACGATGTTCCTTTATTAATTCCCCGGTAAGGTATAAGCCTGAGACGATCCTGCCAGATGAACTCCTCTTCGAGCTCCATAATTAACGTGTCTGCCGAAACTTCTGAGATTCTTCCTTTCCAAGAAGGGGGTAGATGGGATTCCCACAACGAAGCTTCCATCACGGTAACCGGTGTCCGTGTGAGTGGATCCGTAAGCTGATTCCCTGTATCCACAAGCCCCGTACAAGTTACTTCCACTCCTCCTATCTCAACAATAATGTCTCCGAAAAAAACAGACATCTGTTCCGTCTTTCTTTTGCTTGACTGCACTCCTTTAAAAACAAGCAGAACCGCAAAAAAAGTAATAAATACAAACCAAAAGCCAACCTGGAGTTCAAAAGAGACTCCGCCTGTCGTCGTAAATAAAATACCATTAAATAAATCAGCTGAACTCTGCAGCATATAATGAACGCCAAGCACGCCGCCCGCTGCCACAAAATTAACTACATAAAACGTCCCTATTGTTTTTGTAAATGCTTGTAAACTATGAAATCCAAATGCGGTCCAGATCATAAACAGGGATAATGTGAATTTAATTAAGAACGTGTACAAAAAAGTAAGTTCCGGAACAAACATCATTACTACATACAAAGCCCCGATGATCGAAGAAATGATCATTCTCCACCATTTTGGCTTTTTCTTCTGCATCCAAGCGGTAAGGAACAGCAGCACCCAGTCAATAAGCAGGTTCGTTAGAAAAATCAAGTCGATATATACAACCAGGTCCTCTCACCTGCCTTACATAAATCATGAATACATTCAGTATAAGGAGAAGATATCTCAAAGTCTGTCTAAACGTGGGAAGTGATTTGTACTATTTTTGTCGTAAAAAGAAAATAAAAAAGACTGTAGACAAACTAGGTTTAGGCTAGTTTGTCTACAGTCTGCCAGCAGTCCAATGGACTGCAGTTCGTTATGCATAAAAAGACGATTATTCGTTATGATTGCTGCCATTATTTCTTGAGCGATTACGTAAGAAAGTCGGAATATCAAGTTGATCCGAACCCGGCCCATTACTGAACGGTTTCAGGTTGTTGTTTGATGGACGGCTCTCTTGCGGTTCAGTAGATTGAACCGGTTTGCGAGTAGACTGCGGGATAGGATCTGGCTTACTCTCGAATCCTGTCGCGATAACCGTAACTTTGATTTCCTCTTTCAGGTTCTCGTCAATGATCGCACCAAAGATCATATTCACTTCCAGATCGGAAGCAGAAGTAACAATCTCGGCTGCTTCATTTACCTCATACAAGGACAGGTTAGAACCACCTGTAATGTTCATGATAACACCGCGAGCTCCTTCAATCGAAGTCTCCAGAAGCGGACTCATAATTGCTTTGCGTGCAGCTTCTGCAGCCCGATTCTCTCCCGTAGCCATACCGATACCCATAAGTGCAGAACCGCGTTCTGTCATAATGGTTTTTACATCGGCAAAGTCAAGGTTGATAAGACCCGGAACTTGGATCAAGTCAGAGATACCTTGTACTGCTTGGCGAAGAACATTATCTGCTTCGCGGAAAGCTTCAAGCATTGGAGTCTTTTTGTCTACAATCTCAAGCAAACGATCATTTGGAATCACAATCAGTGTATCTACTTTTTCTTTGAGAGCTTCAATACCGTGCTCTGCTTGATTGTAACGTTTACGTCCTTCGAATGTAAATGGACGTGTAACCACACCAACTGTTAACGCTCCGCACTCTTTAGCGATCTCAGCGATAACAGGAGCAGCACCTGTTCCTGTACCTCCGCCCATACCAGCAGTAACGAACACCATGTCCGCACCTTTTAAGGTATTCGCAATCAGATCACGAGACTCTTCTGCAGCCTTTTTACCTACTTCTGGATTAGCACCAGCGCCAAGTCCTCTTGTGAGCTTATCACCGATTTGAAGTTTATGTTCTGAGCGGGCTAAATGAAGTGCTTGAGCATCCGTATTCACCGTAATGAATTCGACTCCTTGCACACCATTCTCAATCATTCGATTAACAGCATTACTTCCGCCGCCACCGACACCTATTACTTTTATCTGAGCCAAGCTCTCCATATCGAAATCAAATTCCAACATACTTTTCCATCTCCCCCTCATGTGTGCATGGATGGCTCGTCCACGTTCCGAAAATGAATCCAGACCATTTCATATATCGACGAACAATACCATTTCGTAAAGATCACTCGAAAACGAATCGTTCAAGGATCTATGAAATGGATTCAGACATGCTATATCAATTCACTGAACATATTTTTTAAGCGTTCGAAAAACCCCGGTTTTTGTTCTTCTTCCGGAGCCGGATTCGGCTTAACTCGATTGGTTGGTTTTTTGTTATTGCTTCCGCCACCAGGATTATTATTCGCTGGTCTTACTTTGATACCACGAATGACGTTATGCAAAATCCCCACACCGCTCGTATAGCCTGGATCCCTTACACCGATATAATCCGGCACTGCGATTCTAACTGAAGCAGCAAGTTCATGTCTAGCAACCTGTAACACACCTGGCATCGCTACAGTACCGCCTGTTAGTATATAACCTCCAGGTAGCTCTGTATAACCCAGTCGCTTCACTTCTTGATGAATTAATTGGAAGATTTCTTGCACACGAGGTTCTATGATCGCTGCCAAATCTTCCTGAGTAAATTCTTTATCCACGTTACTGCCAATACGTGTTACTTTGAATACTACATCACTAGCTGCATCATCAAGCCAAGCACAGCCATACTTAAGCTTGACCTTCTCAGCTTGCTCTGTCAAGGTTCGCAGTCCGTAAGCAATATCGTTAGTAACAAACTCACCACCGATTGGTAGTGTCGAAGTTGCCACCATGGAGCCTTCCTCAAACACGGCAATCGTGGTCATTCCTGCACCGATATCAACCAGTACAGAACCCATTCCTTTTTCATCTTTGGATAAGGACAATAGCCCCGCTCCAAGAGACATGAGCACCAGATCTTTCACTTTCAGTCCTGATTTCTCAACGCAGCGCAACAAGTTATGTATGGCAGTCTTCGCCCCTGTAATGATCGTCGCTTCAACTTCAAGACGAACACCGATCATACCGCGAGGATCCTGAATTCCTTCAAGACCATCAACTACATACTGCCTTGCCACAACATCTATGATCTCACGTTCCGGCGGGATCGCGATGACTTCTGCTGCTTTCAACACCCGTTCCATGTCTTCTTCACCGATCTCGCGGTCCTCATTTGATACTGCCACAACACCGTGGCTTGTCATAAGCCCGATATGATTTCCAGAGATCCCGACATAAACTTCGGATATTTGAATACCAACCATACGTTCCGCGTGATCTACTGCGTTGCGGATCGATTGTACAGTCTGGTCAATGTCTACAATTGCACCTTTACGAATTCCTTCTGAGTCGGCAGATCCAACTCCAATAATATTAAAGGTTCCATTATTAATTTCCCCAATAATAGCCCGAACTTTGGATGTACCGATGTCCAAACTAACAATGATGTCATTGTTGCTCAAGTCTGTGGCACCTCCTGACTCCGATTAATATACGTTCTTTTAAACAAACACTCTCTACATATTCAACACGTTTAAGGCTTTCCCTCTTTTTTCAACAAATTTTTTGGGTGCCTTCATATGGAGATAAGAAGCACATATCAACTGCCTTTACTCAATTGATATAAGGTATGTCTCCTAATTGTCTCTAAGTTTGTTCACGAGTTTAACCGTCACAAACGATTCTAGTCAAATTTCAAAGAAAAAAGAAGGAAATGATAGCAAGATGCATATAGTGTAAAGTGTAACATTTTTTCATACGATCAGAAAGTGCTATCTTCACACGTCCATTGTTTTCCATTATAATTGCATAAATTTAGATCATTCAGCTGTCTCTAATTCCTCATCTTCCTCTGTGTCTGGAATAAAAGGTTCATAGGAATCTGCTTCAAGCATGGTGATGATCCCTGGTTTCTCCGTTTCAATCACTTGATTCAAATAGCTTACCTTATCTTCTAACAAGGAAACCGTAGTAATCACTTCAAACTGTGATTTCGTGTAAAGTTTAATTCGATCAGGAAACGACGGGGTAGGCGATGGCATAATTTCAGAAATATCTGTGGTGAGTTCATTCGGTATGTTCTTAAGGATCTCAGACAACTCTGTTTTTAACGGATTGCCATCCTCCCAATGTGTCAAGATCGGTTTTTCTACGGCCATTCCGCTATCAGGAAGCGTAACACTCACTCCACTGGATAAAATAGCATGAAGCTGTCCGTCTGCAGCCAGTTCGTAAGCTACTGGATCATATTCTTTAATGTGAATTACGATTGTACCTGGGAACTGCTTGTCCACTGTTGCCTCAGATACAGAAGCAATTTCTTCCAACTTCTTCTCTATATCATTGCCATTATCACTAAAAAACGGATTACCCACTTTAAGACCGCTCTTTGCTAGAATCTCATCTTTAGTAGTAAACACATTTCCATCAATCTGAACCTGAGAAATTTTGCTAACTGGCGATCTGAAAAATATAACAGCAAGTATAGCAATGAATAAAAGGATTAGGATCGTGATTAATTTACGGCTTGTTTTACGTTTTGGCATGCTCTCTTTTTTGAGAGCGGGCAATTGATTTTTTGGCATAAATCTCCGCTCCATAAAAGCCTCATTGTCCCCTCAAAAAGAGGGGACTTTCAAGGCAAGTTTGTGCTTAAAATGATACTGATTGGAATATATATAAGCATCGTTATTCTCACTGACCAAGGGGATAACAATTACGGTGCAACAAAGCTCACCGGCTGACGTTCCACAGAAGCCCCAAGTGATTGAAACAACTGCTCAATTCGATCATAACCCCGATCAATATGATGCACTTGTTCAACGACGGTTCTCCCTTGAGCGGCAAGTCCTGCAATAACAAGCGCAGCACCGGCGCGTAAATCGGTTGCTTCTACTGTGGCCCCATAAAGCCGTGGGACACCACGTATAAAAGCTGCGTTCATATCGACAGAAATATCAGCACCCATTACATTCAGTTCATCAACATGCTTAAATCTTGCTTCAAAGACCGTCTCCTTCATCACACTAAATCCATCTGCCAAACTGAGTAACACCATAACCTGTGATTGAAGATCTGTAGGAAACGAAGGGTATGGTGAAGTAACAATACGATCAACCGCTTTAGGTCGCCCCAAACAGCTTACGTTTATTATATCATTGCATACACTCGTTTGAACACCGGCGCGCTTCAGCACGTGGATAAGAGAATTTAAATGTGCAGGATTGCAGTGAGTAAGAGTGACATTTCCCCTTGTTGCAGCAGCTGCAATCAGCACTGTACCTGCCACAATCCGGTCCGGTATAATCTCATAGGTACAAGAGGTTAAATGATTGACTCCGTGAATCGTAATGGTACTCGTGCCCGCCCCGATAATGTTCGCTCCCATTGCATTCAGGAAATTTTGAAGATCCTGAATCTCGGGTTCTCTTGCTGCATTCGTGATCGTTGTCGTCCCTCTGGCTGTCGCGGCAGCCATCATAATATTTTCCGTGGCCCCGACACTTGGAAAATCAAGTTGTACATCTGCACCGATTAGTTTTTTAGCACGGCAGGTAATTTGAGAATCTTTCTCCTCAATAACCGCACCCAGCGCCTCGAGTCCCCTCAAATGCAGATCTATCTTTCTTTCTCCGATCGCACATCCCCCAGGCTGATAGATGGACACCTCTCCAAATCTTGCAAGCAAAGGACCCATTAAAAAAATGGAGGAGCGCATCTTGCTCATTAAGTCTTCCGGTACTCTAGCAGAACTGACTAAGGATGTGTCGATGGTTACTTTTCCTAAGTCATGTTTTGCACCACATCCGAGCCGTTCTAAAATGTGTAACATCACCTCAATGTCGAGCAAATGAGGTACATTATGGAGCTGCGTGTTTCCTTCTGCAAGTAAACTTGCTGCCATGATAGGCAAAGCAGCATTTTTAGCTCCATGGATACGTATGGATCCTGATAGGGGTTTCCCGCCTTCAATCACCAATTTGTCCAAGTGTATCACCTCCGAGTTTACCCGTTCACCCTAGTTCTTGATCGCTTCGACCCGGTTTATACCGTCCATTTCATTGCCTGATCGAGAAGCGTCCACAAGGTAGAACGTCCTCTGCTGTTTCTCTCCAGGAAGCGCATCAGCGTAATCTAGGCGCTGCTTTGCAATTCCCCTCAAGTCAGTTCAGCGGATAATAGTATTGTTTATGACACACCCGGACATTTACTTCGTCCAAAAGGTGAATGTCACAATTGATAAGGTATCTTATGTAAGGAGTACCTTGTGTGTGACAATCGCCTAGGGACAGTTTTACGTTGCATGGAGACTTTTATATTCCATTTATTTTTTTGTCGCAATACGTTTCATTTCAGCTACTAATAAGGAGGCAGAATCCGGTTTTCCCAGACGCTTTGAAGCTTCCGTCATGGAGCGCTGAATCTTCTCATCTTTCATAATATCTTCAATATTCTGGAATAAAGCAATACCCGTAAGGTCCTTCTCAAGCAGCATCCGAGCTGCTCCCGCTTTTTCCAGCGTTCTTGCATTCGCTTCTTGATGGTTATTGGTTACATTCGGTGAAGGAATGAGAATAGCAGGAATTCCAAGCGAGGTAATCTCCGCAAGAAAAGAAGCGCCGGCCCGGTTAACGATTAACGAGGTAGCTGCCAGCACCTCAGGCATGTTGTGCACGTACGGTAGAACATGCAGATAACTTGGAATATGTCCTAAACGTTCCTTTATTGCCTGAAGTGTTGATTCATAATAGCCATCCCCTGTTACGTATACCACATGGACCTCGCCTAGGTTCTTCAGCTGATCCGCCATTTGGATCATTGCATCATTGATCGCTTTAGCTCCTCTGCTGCCGCCTACAATCAATACTACTTTACTCCCCTTCGGAATACCAAGCGAAGCAAATCCACGCTCCGGGTTCGCATGTTGTACCGTAGTAGCTCGCGGATTGCCGGTATATATGGTGTTCTTAGCGGAAGAGAAGGCTTTCTCAGCCCCTTCAAAGCTAACAGCCACCGTATCGACGTACCGACTCAAAAACTTGTTGGTGAGTCCAGGAATCGCATTTTGTTCATGTATAATGCTTGGGATACCTAGTTTTGCTGCAGCATACACAACAGGACCACATACATAACCGCCAGTACCCACAACTACATCGGGTTTAAATTCCTTCAGCATTTTTCTGGATTCCTTTACTGCTTCCAGAAAACGAAGGATCGTTTTCACATTATCAAAAGATAACTTTCTTTTGAAACCAGATATTTCAATCGATTTAAAAGGGATGTTCTCTTGTGGAACAAGTTTGCTTTCCAGCCCCTTTTTACCTCCGATATATAAAAATTCCGCCGTTTTATCTTCTGATTCTAATTGTCTTGCGACAGCAACAGCCGGATAAATATGTCCGCCTGTTCCGCCGCCGGTTAGTACAACGCGCATGAATATCGTCACCTCGCATAACGTGATAAATTAAGTAAAATTCCTAGTGCTGTAAGCATCAGCGTCAGAGATGAACCTCCATAACTGATTAACGGGAGCGTAATCCCCGTAACAGGCATCAGCCCAATAACAACTCCAATATTAATGATTACCTGAACAGCAACCATTCCCACAATACCTACCCCAAGCAGACTTCCAAAAGCATCCGGAATCGTCATCGCAACTCGCATCCCTCTCCATACCAGCATCAAAAAGAGCATAAGTACGATGAGACCGCCTATAAACCCGAGTTCTTCCGCTAGAATAGAAAAAATAAAGTCCGTTTGCGGTTCCGGAACATAACTATATTTCTGTCGGCTCATTCCAAGACCCAGCCCTCCAAGTCCCCCCGGACCGATCGCGTATAGGGATTGGAGAATTTGATAACCGGAGCCCAGCGGATCTGACCAAGGATCAAGAAAAGCGGTGATCCGCTTTAGACGATAAGGAGCTGCTGCGATAAGGCCCGCAAAACCCACTAAACCACCCAAACCAAGCAACAGCAAATGTTTCATTCTTGCCCCCGCCGTAAAAATAATCAGCATAGAAGCTCCCATCATTACCGTGCCGGTCCCAAGGTCTGGCTGAAGCATAATAAGACCAAATGCGGTTCCCATTAAAGCAAGCGGCGGCAATAATCCCGATGTAAAATTTTTAATTGCAGCCGGGTCTTTACTGAGCCATTTGGCCAGAAATAAGATCATCCCGAGCTTCATAAACTCGGAGGGCTGAATACCGAACGAACTGATTCCGAGCCAACTTCTCGCTCCGCCGCGAACAACGCCGACTCCAGGAATCAATACGATAATAAGCAAGATAAAACAAAAAATAAGGATATACTTTGCATAATTGCGCCAAATCCGATAATCCACATTTGCAGTGAAAAACATGGCAGCTAGCCCCAGCCCCGCAAATAACAACTGCCTCTTTACAAAATAGAAAGAGTCGCCGTATTGACGGAAAGCGAGGACGGAACCCGCACTGTATACCATTACAAGACCGATGGCAAGTAAAGATACAATGCAGATGATCAGCCAAAAATCGGGCGCCGGACGGGTCTGTTTCATTGGAGGCCACCTCTTACATATGTAGTAGGGGCTTATCCAACCCCCCTACTTACAGGTTATGCACCGCCTCTTTAAAAATGCGTCCACGCTCTTCAAAGGAAGAATACATATCCCAACTTGCGCATGCAGGGGATAATAGAACCACATCTCCAGGTACAGCTAACGAAGCAGCTATCGAAACAGCCTTTCTTAGTGTATCAGCGGCATCTACCTCATTATCGACAACCTCTATTTCCTTTAATCCGGCAAGTTTCGCAACTTCCGCCAGTTTATCTTTCGTTTGACCCAGCAAAACGACAGCTTTTACTCTTTCACTAAAAACAGAAAGTAAATCCATATAATCCGACCCTCGGTCAAGTCCCCCTGCAATAAGAACAATCGGTTTCTTAAACGAGGTAAGTGCCATCGTTGTCGCTTTGGCATTGGTTGCCTTGGAATTGTTATAGTATGCCGTTTCATTACGGGTAAGAACGTACTCGAGACGATGTTCTACCCCTCTAAAAGCAGATAGCCGTCCATGAAGCACATCAGGTGAAGCTCCAGCAGCAATAGCTATGGCACAAGATGCAAGTGCATTATCTACATTGAATCGTCCTGGAATTGCGATCTGATCCACAGTTATAATCGGATGAACCTTGCCTTCCTTATCCCGATAGACAACGGTTCTATTGATATCATCCTCTACATTTACTACGTAAGGAGGATCAGCATAAACACCGGTTTGGAGAGTCTCCGTCATCGAAAAAGGAATTAATTCTGCTTTGATATAAGGAATAAGCTGTCTGCATACCGGGTCATCCCAGTTTAGAACAGCCTTGTCTTCTTCCGTCTGATTCCGAAAGAGTTTTGCTTTTGAAGCTACGTAATCTTCCATTCCTCCGTGGTAATCGAGGTGAGTCTCAGATACATTGAGAAGGCAGCTTATAGCCGGTTTGAAGTCTGTCGTCCCTTTTAGCTGAAAACTACTCAGTTCAACAACCATAATATCCTTTTCTGTAGCTGCGGTAGCCGCCTCTGAAAGAGGTGTTCCAATGTTACCGGCAACAATCGGCGATAAGCCGGCAGCATCCAGCATCATGCCCACCCAAGTGGTCGTTGTTGTCTTTCCATTTGAGCCGGTAATACCGATGATCGGTGCCTTGCACAAGTGATAAGCTACTTCTACCTCAGTGACTACTTCAATGCCAAGTTCAAGTGCCTGCTGAATCGGTGCCACTTTGTAAGGAATGCCCGGATTCTTCACAAGCAGAGCAACCTCTTCGTGAATAAGGTCATCTGGGTGACCTCCGCATAGAACAGAAATTCCCAAAGCCTCCAATTCGGATGCTTCGGGACACTGTTCTCTTTCTTTTTGGTCATTTACTGTCACAAGAGCTCCAGCTTGATGGAGCACTTTAGCAACTTGAACGCCGCTCTTGGCAAGGCCAAGGACCACGACGTTCTTTCCTTTGTAATTCTCCGGATGATTCATAATTACAACCCCTTGTAGATGAAGAGTCCGAGTCCTGCAAGCAGCAGTCCTACGGCCCAAAACGTAATAACAACACGCCATTCAGACCACCCAGACAATTCGAAATGATGGTGGATCGGGCTCATTTTAAACACCCGTTTCCCTCTTGTTTTAAAAGAAATGACCTGGATTACAACGGACAACATTTCCACAACGAAAACACCGCCGATAACGAGAAACAGTAGTTCCGTCTTCGTGACAATGGCAATAGCTCCAATTGCACCGCCAATGGCCAGTGAACCTGTATCTCCCATAAATACTTTGGCAGGATGCGCATTGTATACTAGAAAACCAAGTACGGCACCGATCATTGCAGCAGCACATACCGCAGCAGGAAGTGAAGTTGCTTGCATTGCCACAATCGCAAATGCACCAAAGGCGATGGCACTTACTCCAGAGAGCAGTCCGTCAAGTCCATCTGTAAAGTTGACTGCATTACTAATAGCAAGCATCATGATGACGATAAACGGATAGTAGAACCAGCCGCCAAAATCAAATCCAAAGTCCGTTCCTGGCACGGAAATTTCCGTACTATGTCCGTTTTGAATGAGCAAGAAAGACATAATTGCTGCAAAAACCAATTGACCAATGAGTTTTTGCCTTGCTGTCAGACCAAGCGATCTTCTAGCGACAATTTTAATATAATCATCGAGAAATCCAATGAGACCAAACCCTAAAGTAGCCACGAGCAGAACATAAAAATCGGTGTTTTTAACAGGAGCAAACTTTAGGAATGCAAGTGTAAAAGCCAAGACGATGACGACTCCGCCCATCGTAGGCGTCCCTGATTTTTTAAGATGGCTCTTCGGACCATCCTCCCTGACCTGCTGTCCAAACTTCATTCTTCTTAAAAGCGGAATAAGCAAAGGGGCTGCAATAACTGCAAGAATAAAAGAAACCCCGATTGTTAAGAGCATTAATTGAAAATCCATGAAAACACCTCTCTAGTTAACTTCAGATCTGTAATGGTTCCGTAATTAAGGCATTCGCCACATCTTCCAGCTTCATTCCCCGGGATGCTTTTACAAGCACTACATCCTTAGAACTCATTCTGTCCTTAAGGTGGGAAATTAAAGCATCCTTATCTTCAAAAGCGAACACTGCTTCCGCAGGCATGTGTTGCCGTGCGCCTTTGGCAATGTAAGAAGACAAGGGACCATATGTGAAAACCAGATCGAGCTTATCAGGTGTCAAATATTGTCCAATCTCTTCATGAAGTTCTTCCTGCCTTGGTCCAAGCTCAAGCATATCGCCAAGTACTGCCGCTTTGCGAGAATACCCAGAAAGGCCAGCAAGAGCATCAATCGCAGCTTTCATCGCTGTAGGACTCGCATTATAAGCATCATTAAGTACCGTAATCCCACTCGTACCTTTTAGGACCTCAATACGCATCCCCGTTAGTTTTATCTCGGATAGACCTTTTTTCATATTTTCGTAGGACACGCCGTAATGTCTTGCAACAGCAAGCGCAGCGAGTGCATTCACCACGTTATGAGCACCAATCAGAGGAATAGATAATGCTTCTTCCCCGGATCGAACCGAAGTAAATACCATTCCTTCAGGGTGATTCATCATTCCCGTAGGGAAATCATCATTTGTCGCATTCATACCAAAAGTAAACCGTTTAAATTCCATTGGTTTTTTGGTCGCAGGTTCTGCAAGAACACGATCTGCTAAAGGATCATCACCGTTATATATCAGAAGTCCGCCATTTTTGAGTCCTGCCATAATTTCCAGCTTAGCCCGAGCAATTTCTTCTCTTGAACCCAGCTGCAATAGATGCGCTTCTCCAATATTCGTAATAACAGCAACATCTGGACAAGCAATTTGCGTTAGACGTTCAATTTCCTGACGCCCGCTCATCCCCATTTCCAAAATTGCAATTTCCGCATCTTCCGGCATACTTAAAATCGTTAAAGGCAGACCAATATGGTTGTTAAAGTTCCCTTGTGTCTTATGTACCTTAAAGGTAGTAGATAAAAGGGAGTACACCATATCTTTCGTTGTTGTTTTACCATTGCTGCCCGTAATCGCAACTACAGAAGCACCGCTCTCTTTGAGATAGGCAGCCGCAATCTCCTGAAGTGCCGTTAGCGTGTCATCAACGAGGATGACGGCACCTTCAGGTGCATCTCCATGGTCTCTTTGCCACAGTGTCCCTGCAGCTCCCGAAGCCAGGCAGCTAGAAGCATATTCATGCCCATCAAAATGCTCCCCTGTCAGCGGAACAAATAATTGTCCCGCTGATGGTTTGCGTGAGTCCGTGTATACTCCTTCAATGAGCGTTTCACGGTCACTTTCTCTTACAAGGGTGCCGCTGCACATATGTGCTATTTGTTCTAACGTTCTTTTTATCACTTTGTTATTCCCCTTATCGCTTCTTTCGCCACGAGCCGATCGTCAAAATCTGTTTTCACAGTTCCAATAATCTGGTAAGTCTCGTGACCTTTGCCCGCTATCAATACTACATCGCCTGGGCTTGCCAGTTCAATAGCACGTTTAATAGCTGACTTACGGTCAACAATCAACTCATATTTTTCGGATGGAACCCCATCTGCTATCAATCCCTGCTTGATATCTTCAAGAATGGCATCCGGGTTTTCTGTCCGAGGATTATCAGAAGTAACAAACACTCTGTCACTGTATTTAGCAGCGATTTGACCCATGATTGGACGTTTTGTGCGATCACGATCTCCACCGCATCCAAAGACACAGAATACTTCTTTTTCAGCAAATTCGTTAACTGTACGCAGTACATTCTCAAGTCCATCCGGTGTATGAGCATAGTCTACGATCACGGCGAATGGCTGACCTTCGTTCACCGCTTCTACCCTGCCATCCACACCTGGAATGGCTTCAAGGCTACGCTTGATCGAATTAAGCTCAATCCCTTCAAGCAGAGCTGCTGTAATCGCTGCGAGCGCGTTATACACATTAAACTTACCTACCATACGAAGCTCTACATCCACACTTCCTTTAAAGGAATCTACGTGGAAGGAAGTCCCTCGTGCTGTAATTTTAATATTAGAAGCCCGCACGTCAGCATTCGCATCGATTCCATATGTAATCACTTCAGCTGAAGTAGAATCCGCAAAATAAACCGATGCTGCATCATCTGCATTAAGAACCGCATACTTACGTTTATGAAGGCCATCGTCAAATCCATTGCCCAGTCTAGCAAAAAGCAAGGATTTCGCACCTCGGTACTCTTCCATCGTGTGATGATAATCCAGGTGATCCTGAGTGAGGTTTGTAAACACCGCAGTCCGGAATTCAGTTCCTTTTACGCGTCCTTGCTGCAACGCATGAGAAGAAACTTCCATGACGCAATTTTTCACGCCTGCTTCTACCATATGATAAAGACTGCGCTGCAAATCAAGAGCTTCTGGTGTTGTTCCTGACATCGGGAACGTTTGACCGGCATAACGCATTTGAATCGTTCCAATAAGGCCAGTCTCTGATTCCGCATCATTCAATATTTGTTCAATCAGATAAGTTGTCGTTGTTTTTCCATTTGTACCTGTAACGCCGATCATATTCAGCTTCTGACTCGGGTGACCAAAAAAACAATCCGAGAATACAGCCATTGCAAATCGACAGCTGCTTACGATGAGTTGAGGTACATCGAGTTCAAGTTTACGCTCCACGACAAGTGCAACTGCACCGAGGCTTACTGCTTTGTCAGCATAATCATGACCATCTACGGTATGACCAGGCAGACATATAAACATATCCCCTTCTTGAACTTGTCTTGAATCAGTTTGAATTCCTTTGATTTCTGTGTTTCCATTGCCGGAGAGTTCACATACTGCCAGCAGGGAAGCAAATTGTTTTAACTGCACATGTATTCCTTCTTTCCATGAAATAAGACGTCATCCTTACCTATTGTATCCGTTACTTGCCAGTATGGTCCATAGATAGATGAGTAAAAACCTTAAGGCTCTTCTTTTTCATTTTCCGCCTTTGTTTTCTCTTCGCTCTGATGCGCATCTTCCGGTTCACTGCCCATGTAGATTCGAATGGTCGAACCGCGTTCCACCCGTGCTCCTGGCTTTGGAGCTTGGCTCACTACTGTTTTTCCAGACCCGGATTTCGACAGCATGAAGTTCATATTAAGATCCTCATAGAGGTCCTGTACTGTCGCTCCCGTAAGATCAGGAACAGTAACGATCGGTGTTTCGCCATATTTGTATTCCTTAGCGATCTGATCACTCCGAGGCGGTACCTGTAAATAATGAAGCGAATCTTCTAGAATGTTCTGTACAATCGGCGCGGCAACAACGCCGCCAAATTGAATTCCTTTCGGGTTATCAACGGCCGTATATACAACAATCTGCGGATCATCCGCTGGAGCAAAGCCGATAAAGGAAACAATATGTTCCGTCGACGAATACCTTCCATTAATTACCTTCTGCGCCGTACCCGTCTTTCCGCCTACTCGGTATCCATCGATAAATGCCGGGCGGCCTGTTCCTTTCGCGACTACACTTTCGAGAGCTTCTCGTACCTTCTTCGATGTTTCTTCAGATATGACTTGCCTTACGACTTCAGGCTTGGTCTCTTCTACTATTTTACCTGTCACCGGATCAACCCAGGACTTGGCTACAAATGGTTTGTACAGTTTCCCGCCGTTAATGGCGGCAGAGACGGCCGTAATCTGCTGGATAGGAGTAACAGATACCCCTTGACCAAAAGCAGTCGTAGCAAGCTCTACAGGTCCTACCTGCGAGAGTTTGAATAAAATTCCAGAGGCTTCTCCACTAAGGTCAATGCCTGTTTTGGAGCCGAAACCGAAGTTTTTAATATACTTGAAAAGCGACTCTTTGCCAAGTTTTTGACCTAGAGCAACAAATCCTGGATTGCAGGAGTTTTCCACAACCTGTAAGAAGGTCTGGCTGCCATGGCCGCCTTTCTTCCAGCACCGAAGTCTAGCTCCGCCGACTTCAACAAATCCTGGATCGAAAAACCGATCATTTTTAAGATCCACTTTCTTTTCTTCCAGAGCAGCAGCCAGCGTAATAATCTTGAAGGTAGAACCCGGTTCATACGTCATCCATACTGGTAAGTTTCGGTTATATATATCAGCATCATATTCCTGATATTTACCCGGCTCATAACCAGGACGACTAGCCATCCCCAGCACTTCACCTGTCTTCGGGTTCATCGCAATGGCAAGAGCCGAATTTGCTTGGAATTTGACCATTGCTTGATCCAGTTCACGTTCAATAATAGACTGGATCGGCTGGTCAATCGTAAGTTTGAGGTTCAGTCCATCTTGAGGAGCTTGATAAGTCTCGCTTGATCCCGGCATTAATCTGCCTGCGGCATCAGAGAGATAGGCAATACCTCCCCCAATTCCGTTCAGATTGTCATCATACGTTTTTTCAACACCGGTCAATCCCTGATTATCAATTCCGGTAAACCCAAGAATATGACCTGCAAGATCCCCAAAAGGATAATAACGTTTATTATCTTCAGCTACAACAATGCCCGGAAGCTCTAAATCACGAATCTGCTGTGCTTTCTCCATCGTAATTTTGCGGCCCCCGGGCTTGATCTGAACTATTCTTTCTTTCTTCGAGATAATACCCAACACTTTTTCCTTCGTCATACCTAGTAAGGGTGCTAAAGCCGTAGCAGTCTGCTCCTTGTCCTTAATCTGTACAGGAATAGCCATTACGGATGGCGTTGTAATGTTGTAAGCAAGAGAAATCCCGTTCCGATCAAGGATTTGTCCTCTTTTTGCTGTGTACGGAATTTCTCTTCGCCACAAATTCTCCGCTTCCTCCGATAATTCTGGCCCTTTGACAAATTGTACATAAGCTAAACGTACGACCAGTGCTGTAAATAAAATAAGAAGTATCAGCATGCACCATAGTAAACGGCGACGAAGCATCACGCTGGACACTTTGGCCATATTCATCTCCCCCCGACTTGTCTCCTTCATTCACAATATCATTCATCATTATGAATATTCAGGACAATCAGAGAATAGAACAAGCCTTTAGTTATCGCCGCGTTCTTCGGCTGTAGTGCCTTCCAGTTCATTAATATCAGCAATTTCGGTTACTGTTTTTTCGGCAGATTCTTCATTTTCAGTACTGGCTTCGGTTTTATTTACATCCTCTGCCTCTTCAGAAGAAAGCACATCTTCTCCTGTTTCTCCAGTAACGGTTTCTTTGGCCGATTTTAGCGTAAGGACAACCGTCCGTTGTTCGCCGGACACTTCTACCTTTTGTTCAGATACGAAACCTTCACCTTCGACTTTCACTCCTACTTTGATCAGAGTCAGTACTTCCAGGGCATCCCGCAGGGATTCTCCGGTCAGATCCGGTACTTCCATCGTATCGCTGTCTTCTGTTAATAAATACACTCGTTGCCCAGGTTGCAAAGCAGTACCCGACTCTGGATATTGCTTAACGACTTCGCTTCCCTTACCAAGAGTTTCATAAGCAATCCCTTGATCAAGAAGCTGTGATCTTGCTTCTTTGCCCGATTTCCCAACCAAATCTGGTGCTTTTTTGCTCACCACTTTTGATTTATCGGTGTCATCTTTAGATGCTGTTTCTTTTGGTACACCCAGATACGTAAGGGACTTTGACATGATCTCCTTAAATACAGGAGCTGCCGCTGTACCTCCCCCTACCGAAGGGTCATTCGGTTGATCAATTACGATGATCATCGCTATCTTAGGATTATCTGCAGGTGCGAAACCGATAAAAGACACAACTGCCTTCGTATGATCATAGTCACCATTTACAATTTTGATTGCTGTCCCTGTCTTACCTGCCACACGATATCCATCAATATACGCAAACCGCCCAGAACCTTTTTCCTGATCAGCAACCACCTGTTCAAGATAGCCGCTGACCGTTTTTGAAGTGGATTCAGAAATAGCTTGTCTCACAACCTCAGGCTCTATCTTTTCAACTTCACCCGTATTTGGATCTGTTATCTCTTTGACCAGATGCGGAACCATTAATTTACCACCATTGGCAATAGCAGAAACGGCTGCTACCTGCTGAAGCGGGGTAACTTGTACAAGCCCGTGACCATAAGAGGCCGCAGCAATCTCTGAAGCGAAATGCAACTCACGGATCGGAGAAGCAGATTCATTAGGTAAGTCAATGCCTGTTTTTACACCAAATCCAAACTTATCAATATAGCTGCGCAGCTTTTCTCCGCCAAGCATCTTATATCCGAGATTAACAAACGCGACGTTGCTTGAACGTTTTACTCCGTCGAGATATGTTATCGTCCCCCAATTACGGCTTACGTCACTAATCGTGAAACCTCCCACCGTAACACTACCGGATTCATAGGTTGCATTTGGGTTGAATAATTTTTCCTCTACCGCTCCTGCCAGCGTAACAATCTTAAAAGTTGATCCAGGCTCGTATATGGACTGTATGGCATGATTATAAAAGTCCTTCGGTTCGGATTCCCAGTACGTGTTTGGATTATAATTTGGCATATTTGCCATTCCTAAGATTTCCATTGTGTTTGGATCAGCTGCGATTACGGTCATACTGATCGGATTATACTGATCCACCGCTTTTTTCATGGCTTCTTCTATATAGAACTGGATCGTATCATCAATCGTTAGAGTTAAATTTTTACCATTAACGGCAGGGGTATATTCAACCGTTGAATTATTGATCTCCACCCCTTTCCTGTCAGCCTGATAGACCATTTTTCCATCTTGTCCTTTTAACTTCTCATCATAATAGAGCTCGAGGCCATAGACGGGGTCATCTTCTTTATTCAGGTAGCCGAGGACATGGGACGCCAGATTATTTTCAGGATAAAACCGTTTGGATTCTTCCGTCAGAATAATCGCATCTTTGGCTCCATACTCTTTGTCCAATTTTTCTCTAAATTCTTCGACTTGGTCCTTGAGTTCTTGGCTAATCTTGTACCCTTCGCTTCGAACTTCCCGATGAACACGTAACTCACCTTCATCTGTTGTTGAAGTTACATCCTTTCGCAGACCAGCCTCATCTTTGCCAAGCAAATTATGAAGACCTTTAACAACCTCATCTTCAATCTCTTTTTCAGCGATGAGTTTTGGATTCACTGCCACCGTATAAGCAGGGGCATCTTTAGCAAGAATATCTCCATTACGATCGGTAATCGTTCCCCGCTTGGCAGAGATCGTCTTCGTACGATCGATAAGTTCCAAAGCATGCTTTTTCCATGTATCCGCATCAACTACTTGAATCCAAAATACTTTCCCAATAAGTACAAGAAAAAAGAGGGTGATGATCCCTCCAATAAGTAACGTGCGAAGTTTTATTCTTTTTCCTGTGTTCCCCATCATCAAACCTCACATTCACTCGTCAGTATTGTCCTTCCTTACGGAGTGCCGGTCGTTACTGACGTTCTTTGAACTCGGATTGCCTCTTGATCGGCAGATGGCTCAATGTAACCCAGCTCCCGCGCTTTCGCAACAATATCGCTTTCCAATTTTTCTTTCTGAACTTCAATTACAGCCATTTCTTTGTTAGACTTTTCAATACTCTGGTTTGCCGTGTGCATCTGCTTGTTCAGATCGTAAATATTTGCATATCTGCCCACCAAAACACTCGCAATTGCTATACATACGATTACAGTCATCAGATACAGGAATTTCTCTCTTGGAGGCAGACCTGTTCTCCGCGTAACGACTTTCGTCGTCTCCTTATAGCGATTAGGCTTTAGCTGTTCAGCATTTGCTCTCTCTTTCATTGCCAGATTGCCACGTGTATAGGCCATAGTCGACTCTCCTTACGTTTCAATAGGTTACAGTTTCTCCGCTACACGCAGCTTTGCTGAACGCGCTCTGGGGTTTTGCGACAGTTCTGCTTCTGTGGGTACCATTGGCTTACGATTTACGAGTCGCAGCGTTCCTTTACCCCCGCAGACACATAACGGGAAGTCAGTTGGGCATGTGCATTTTTCTAAATAACTGCTAAAAATCTGTTTGCATATCCTGTCTTCCAAGGAATGAAACGTAATAACAGATACTCTGCCTCCAGGCTTAAGACAACGCACAGCCTGATGTAAAGCTTCCTCAAATGCACCGAGCTCATCATTCACGGCAATTCGAAGTGCTTGAAAGCTTCGTTTGGCAGGATGACCGCCCGTTCTCCGGGCAGCCGCCGGAATACCTTCTTTTATGATATCGACCAATTCGCCTGTAGTTTCAATAGGTGCAGACTTTCTTTTTTCAACTATTACCCGCGCAATGCGTCTTGAAAACTTTTCTTCGCCATAAACATACAAAATTCGAGCAATTTCTTCTTCGCTCCACTCATTAATGATGTCTTTTGCCGTCAAAAGAGCGGATTGATCCATCCTCATATCAAGTGGTGCGTCGTGGTTATAACTGAATCCGCGTTCTCCTTCATCAAACTGGGGTGACGACACACCTAGGTCGTACAAAATACCGTCCACTTGTGGTATCCCGTCTTGCATAGGCACGTCCTGCGCAGTCAGCACTTCGGTCAAATCCCGAAAGTTAGTCTTTACGAGCGTGATGTTCGTATCAAACTCCGATAGTTTACTCTTGGCATGATCAAGCGCCCAATCGTCCTGGTCAAGGGCAATGAGTCTTCCCTGTGGTCCCAGTTTTGAAGCGATAACCGAGCTATGACCCGCACCGCCGAGCGTGCAGTCCACGTAAATCCCGTCCTGTTTGATGTTAAGTCCTTCGGTTGCTTCTTCTTTAAGTACGGTAATGTGGTGAAACACTTGCTTGTCCTCCAGACATTGTTTTGATTTACAGATTTGCTATTTCCTATCTGCACAGTTATGTGATTTCTTGTTGATTTCCTTACTGCCATCGTTAAAATTCAAAATTGAAATCGACCAGCTTTTCGGCAATATCATTAAACGTTTCTTCAGATTGGCTGTAGTATTGTTCCCAAATGCCTTTGCTCCAGATCTCCACCCGATTCGAAACACCAAGAACCACACATTCCTTGTCCATCTTGGCGTAATCCCGCAAATTGGGCGGTAAATTTACCCTGCCCTGTTTGTCGAGTTCGCATTCTGTTGCTCCTGAGAAAAAAAAGCGTGTAAATGCACGTGCATCGGATTTCATCAGCGGAAGAGCTTTAAGTTTCTGTTCCATGATCACCCATTCTTCCATCGGGTACACAAACAGACACTGGTCTAAGCCTCGAGTGATCACAAAGCTAGGTCCAAGAGGTTCGCGGAATTTAGCCGGAATAATGATTCGGCCTTTATCGTCAATGCTATGTTGGAACTCCCCCATAAACATTGTCCACCACTCCTCACCCTAAACTCTCCACTTTGCTCCACTTTCCACCACTTAAGCATAATAGATTCGCCTGTAAAAATCAAAACCCTTCTAGCTTGCTATGAAACTTTTTGGAAAACCTGTAAAGAGACTACCTTGACGCACAAAAAAAGTGATGTGTTCCGCCTTATTCAGGCTTTCACATCACTCTTTTCTACCTCAAAAATAATTATGCATTCCAGCTATCGAGATAAGCTTTTTGTTTCTCAGTCAGTGTATCAAGGGTAATACCTAGACTATCCAGTTTGTACCTTGCTACTTTCTCATCAATCTCATAAGGGACTTTAATGACAGAACGATCAAGCGTTTCATAATTTTCTCTTACATAACGAAGTCCGAGTGCTTGCAGCGCAAATGTAGTATCCATAATTTCTGCCGGATGCCCATCTGCTGCTGCCAGGTTAACCAGACGTCCTTCAGCAAGAAGATACATTTTTCTGCCATCTGCAAAGCGGTATTCTTCGATATTTTTACGAACGGTACGGATGGAAACGGCACGTTTAGCAAGTTCAGGTTTGTTCACTTCCACATCAAAGTGACCTGCATTCGCCAAAACCGCTCCGTCTTTCATCACATCATAGTGTTCACCTGTGATGACATCCTTGTTACCCGTAACGGTAATAAAGAAGTTCCCCCGTTTTGCTGCTTCGATCATCGGCATAACTTGGAATCCATCCATATGAGCCTCAACCGCTTTAATCGGGTCTACTTCGGTTACAATCACATTCGCTCCGAGCCCTTTAGCACGCATTGCCACACCTTTACCGCACCAACCATAACCCACAACAACCACTGTACTGCCCGCTACGACAAGATTCGTTGTCCGAATAATGCCATCAAATGCAGATTGTCCTGTGCCATAACGGTTGTCGAAAAGATATTTACAGTATGCGTCATTAACCGCGACCATCGGAAGTTTCAGCACTCCCTCTTTTTCGAGGGCTTTTAACTTAATAATCCCTGTTGTCGTTTCTTCTGCTCCGCCTCGAATGGTTTCAAGCAGCTCAGGTCTCTCCGAATGAAGAATCGTAACCAGATCCCCGCCATCATCAATGATGAAATCAGGTTTTGTTTCCAGCGCATTAATAATCAACTGCTTATATTCAGCAGGGTCAGGATTGTATTTAGCAAATACCGTGATCCCATCCTCAACGAGGGCTGCACATACATCATCTTGTGTGGATAGCGGGTTACTTCCTGTAATGGTTACATTCGCCCCACCCGCTTGAATGACTTTCGCAAGATAAGCTGTTTTTGCTTCAAGATGAAGACAAATCGTAATATTCAGGCCTTTAAAAGGCAAATCTGCCTCAAACTCTTTGCGCACCCGGTTAAGAACCGGCATGTGAGCTTCTACCCAATCAATTTTGAGATGTCCTTCTGGAGCAAGCCCCATATCTGCAACAATACTATTTCTCAGTGCTTCCGTAGTCATCCTTGTTCCTCCATTTATATATACAGAATATGATGATGGCCGCTAAGATCAGCAGGAATATTCATGAGATCCGTAAGCCAGCGTGTACCATAGCGATTTAAATAACCGTATACGTTATAGACTCTCTCTTGTGGACGTTTCATTGGGAATAAGGTCAGGTCTAGTGTATCCCATTGTTTCACTGAAGCATCATGCCTCTGTGCGATAGCCTGTTTTGTTTTCAGCTGCATATAGGAAATCTGTTCTTCAATCTTACTGCTGTTTGTAACGCCAAGTCGACCAAGCCCCGGCTCAATCTGATTTAGCTGCTCAAGTACGGGAGCATACAGTTTATGGAATGAAGTTTTCAACAATTCAAATTGTTCATTCATGTTAAATTCATCTAGAGTGCTGAGCCAAGTGTCCTTTTTATCATTAAATGCATACTGAATATCATGGAAACTTAAATCATATTTATCCATTAATTTTTGAATATGCTGATCCAAGATTGTAAAAGACATCCTTGGCTGCAAAATCGGCATTCTGAGCCCAAAACGGTGAAAAGCTTCTTTGGTCAAAGCCCAGTAAGCAATCTCTGCATGACCCAGAACGGTAGATAACACAGGGAACAGAGAATCCTGCATCAGCGGCCGTGTCAGAACATTATTGCTAAAACGTTCCGGATGTTGTCTTAGTATATCAATGAGTTCCGTTTTGGTAAAAGAAACGTATCCTCTACGATCGATAAACTTCCCGTTTTCTTTATGTAGCAGCAACCGAGAACCTTCATGGATATAAAATAAATTAGCACAGTCTGCAGTTACCTCAGCCTGCATACCAAACCCACTGGTTACGACATGCCCTGCCGATTCATGATAACATCGTTCCAGAGAATCGTTGTCTTCAATCATCCGCTCAAAAATAGGAACTTCAAGTGCACGCAGCTCGGGATCTGCCGAATCCAGCAATACAAGTCCATAAGAACCAAACAATTGACCCATCAATTTAGCGAATACATCACTAAGACTTAGGTTATCATCTTGAACCGCTGCCTTGATATCAGAAATGAGACCAGGTTTAAACTCAGTATCTGGAAGCAGTTCTTCCAGCTTATGTATCGCTTCAAGCCAGTTATCCCGATCTACGCTGACTTCACTGACAGATGCTCTTCCATCATACCGACCCGGCATTCTTACCTTCGTAATATTTAGATCAGCTGTCATCATGTAAGTATGATCGACTTCATCCCAGTCATGATCTTCACCTGCAATCCAGAAGACAGGAATGACAGGGCGATTTAGCTTCATTTCAGCTTCTCTTGCAGCCTTAATGATCGTTGCGGCCTTATAAATAACAAGTAATGAGCCCGTAAAGAGTCCGCTTTGTTGTCCACCCGAAATTACAAGTGCATTCGGCTGTGCCAAACGCGCAATAGATTCCATTACTGCGGGATGTGAATTTAGTCTTCTATTATATGAACGCAAAAAACGTACGATATCTTGGCGATCCACCCGTGTATCTTCGGTTCGATCCAGCCATTCAGCACGCGCTGCGTAGCTTCCCGCATCACGAAAATCATATTCGTACAAATGATGTATGGCCTCATCGTAACGTAAATAATGTTCCGCGAGTGGTGATCCACTACGAAGCGCCTCAGGAATTACATTCATGAGGTCAACCTCCTATTCATTTAAAACCTTATTCGATTGTACCGAATGCTTAAGTTCCCGTCAAAGTAATAATCAGAACGATACTTCAGTTATAGATGAAGTATTCCTTCTCAAAGAGCAGCACATTCAGCTTTTCCACTTCAATGGAAAGAAGCCGCCGATGATCTCATCGATGGCTTCTTCTTACATTACATTAAGCGTATGGTTCAGCTACAAAATGGCCTTTTGATACTTCAATAAGTTTAGCGTTATCGAGGTTGTATGCACTTTTTGCACCCTGGCCCTCTTTACCGTTACTAATTGGACCCGCATCATCTTCTGGCATAATGATACGTTTTTTGTTTGCTTCAATATCTGGATCCGGAATCGGAATCGCAGATAACAACATTTTGGTATATGGATGAATTGGATTGGCATAAAGCTCATCGCTCTCCGCTAGTTCTACCATTTTACCCATATACATAACAGCAACCCGGTCACTGATATGCTTAACCATAGAAAGGTCATGGGCAATAAAGAGATAAGTCAAACCAAGACGATCCTGAAGTTCTTTGAGCAAGTTAACCACCTGAGCCTGAATCGATACATCCAGTGCAGAGATAGGCTCATCACAAATAATGAACTTTGGATTTACAGCCAGTGCACGAGCGATACCGATCCGCTGACGCTGACCACCAGAGAATTCATGAGGATAACGGTTGGCATGATCCGCGTTCAGACCAACCAGATCAAGCAATTCCTCAATCCGTTTCTTACGTTCCTTGCTGCTGCCTGCCATATTGTGAATATCAAGCGCTTCTCCAACAATGTCAGCAACGGTAAATCTCGGATTGAGTGATGCGTAAGGATCTTGGAAAATCATCTGCATGTCTCGGCGCATGGCTTTCATTTTGTTCGGAGGTAATTTGTAAATATCCGTTCCGTTAAATCTTACACTTCCTGCAGTTGGCTCATACAAACGAAGAATGGTACGGCCAGCTGTTGATTTACCACAGCCAGACTCCCCTACCATGCCCAGAGTCTCTCCTTCACGAATGTAAAAGTTCAGGTTATCTACCGCTTTAAGCGTGCGATTATTTCCTACATTAAAATACTTCTTCAGACCTTCTACTTCAATCAAGTTGTTACTCATCATGAGGAATGTACCTCCTTCGCCATAGGATGATGTTCCCAGCAACGAGCCGAGTGCGTATCACTGAATACAGTAGCCGCTGGGTCCACTTTTTGACAGATGCTCATTGCACTATCGCAGCGCGCTGCGAACGGGCAGCCAACCGGAGGTTTGATCAGATCCGGCGGAGTCCCCACGATAGGAATAAGAGGCTCATCCTTTTTCTGATCCAAACGAGGCATGGAGCGCATGAGCCCTCTTGTATATGGATGCTGCGGATTTTTAAAGATTTCATATTTGGTTCCCGTTTCTACCACTTCACCTGCATACATAACGATAACACGGTCCGCAATCCCGGCTACAACACCAAGGTCATGCGTGATCAAAATGATCGATGTACCCAGCTTATCCTGCATATCTTTCATAACATCCATAATTTGGGCTTGAATCGTTACATCAAGAGCCGTAGTCGGTTCATCTGCAATAAGAAGAGCTGGTTTACAGGCAAGGGCGATGGCAATCATCGCTCGTTGACGCATACCGCCAGAGAACTCATGCGGGTACTGATTAAATCTCGCTTCCGCATTCTTGATTCCTACCATCTTCAGCATCGCGATGGCTTCTTTTTTCGCTTTTTCTTTGGACATCTTTTGATGCTTAATCAAAACTTCAGTAATCTGATGTCCAATTTTTATCGTTGGATTCAGTGAAGTCATTGGATCTTGGAAGATCATTCCGATATCTTTGCCGCGGATTGCTTCCATTTGTCTATTTGTCTTCTTGAGCAAATTCTGCCCTTGAAAGATAATTTCACCTTTATTAATGATAGATGGTGGAGACGGAATCAAACGCATAATGGTTTGAGCTGTTACACTTTTACCACTACCTGATTCACCTACGATCGCAACTGTCTCCCCTTTGCCAATCTCGAAGTTCATACCGCGAACAGCTTTCACCTCTCCGTCTCTTACTTTAAAAGAAACGTTAAGATCTTTAACCTGTAACAACGAATCCATTACATCCACCTCCTATTTTTTCAGTTTTGGATCAAGTGCATCACGAAGACCATCACCAAACAAGTTAAACGCAAGCATAATCAAACTGATAAGACCTGCTGGGAACAACATCCGCCAAGGATAGTACATCCATCCTGTCAGTGCATTCTCAATCATTGAACCAAGAGAAGCCCTAGGAGCTTGTACACCAAGTCCCAAGAAACTTAGGAACGCTTCACTAAAGATGGCACTTGGTACAGAAAGCGTAAGCGTGACAATAATAGGACCTACTGCGTTTGGCAATAAGTGTTTAAAAATAAGTCTAGAAGAATTGGCACCCATCGATTTAGAAGCCAGAACGAACTCTCGATTCTTCAGCTGCATAATCTCACCGCGCACGATCCAGGACATATTAATCCAGCCTGTGATACATAAAGCTAATATAATCGTACCTATACTTGGTTCAAATACGACAAGTAGTAGAATCGTTACTAGCAGGTAAGGGATCGAATATAAGATTTCAGAGAATTTGTTCATGAGTTCTCCGACACGTCCGCCGTAGAATCCCATGATACCGCCGTAGATTACACCGATTGCAAGGTCAATAAATGCTGCTGCAAAACCAATAAGCAGTGAAATCCGCGCACCAGACCAGGTACGAACCCACATGTCGCGTCCGAGATCATCCGTTCCAAACCAAAATTCAGAAGATGGCGGTTGGTTGGTTTTCATAAGATCTTGTGTATCGTATTCATACCCCGAAAACATCGGAGCTAAGATAGCCATAATTATAATGGTAATGAGGACGACTAGGCTGCCCATGGCAAGCTTGTTCTTCAGAAGGCGTTCCCAAGCATCTCGCATGGCAGAGACACTTTGTCTTTGGATAACTTCTGCCTGCTTCTCGTCTACCCCGATCTTTCTAAAATCTTCGGGTGTAAGCTGCAAGTTGTTTGGATCGATATGAGATTGATTTGCAGACATTACCTAGCCCTCCTTCCCGTTGGATAATTTGATACGCGGATCAATGATGACATAAGCGATATCTGTAATAAAGCGTGCTACCATCAAGATGAGTCCGTAGAAAATCGTAATTCCCATAATCATCGTATAGTCACGAGTTGTAATACTTTCAACGAATACTTTACCGATACCGCCGATCCCGAATATACGTTCAATGACAACGGATCCTGTAATAATATTGGCCGTCATCGGACCCACATAAGTTACGACCGGAAGGATCGCGTTACGAATAATATGTTTAAACATAATCGTAATACTGTTAAGACCTTTCGCCTTCGCCGTCTTCACATAATCTGCATGAAGGACTTCGAGCATACTCGAACGCGTCAACCTTGCAATAAAAGCAATCGGCTGAGCAGATAATGCGGCTACTGGAAGAACGTAGTCAAGCGGTCCGTTAAGTCCCATTACCTTGAACCAGCCAAACTCTTGAGCTAGATAAAATTGCAGTAGAGATGCAAGCACGAAACTCGGCACCGCTATACCCAGTACGGCTAATATCATCGCTACATTATCAATAATCTTGCGATGATTCATAGCTGCAATCATTCCTAGCAAAACACCAACAATGACAGCAACTACGATCGCAACGGCTCCAAGTTTAAGAGAAACAGCAAATGTGTCGCCAATGATACCGCCTACATCTTGATTAAGTCTTTTCATTGAAATACCAAAGTCACCTGTGGCAATATCACCAAGATACTTTGTATATTGTTGGAAAACCGGCTTATCCAGCCCATATTGCTCCATCAGTCTAGCTTCAATCTCAGGTGATACATTTTTTTCCCCCATGAATGGGTTACCCGGAATCGCCTTCATTAAGAAAAACGTTGCGGAGATGAGGATAAATAATGATATCAGCATAAAGACAAGCCTATTGATCACGTATCTTACCATGACCTTGAACACCTCCCGCATAGAATTAACAGATGTGAATCACAAGTAAATCAGCATAATAATAGTAAGTTCATTTTCGTTATATGCAAAAAATTACTTAATTCTGGAAATTGGTAGAACAAATAAAAAATCGGGATATATAAGGGGTTACCCACATATATATCCCGAAATAACTATACTGTTAGATGATTACTTGTTCTCAAGATAAGCTCTGGTGAAATCAATCGCTCCGCTAAAGTCAAGGCTCACACCTTTAAGATTAGGTTTAGTGAGTGACACATTCGTATAATAGTACACCGGTGCAATAACCATATCATCTTGAATCAAGATTTTCTCAGCTTGTGCGAAGTACTCATTACGTTTAGCTAGATCTTTTTCCTCTGCCGCTTTCTCAATCAAAGCATCATATTCAGGATTCGCATAACCAGAATCATTATTACCGTTACCTGTTGTCCAAATATCCATGAATGTCATTGGATCATTATAGTCAGCAGACCAACCTGCACGTGCAATTTGATAGTTAAGATTGTTACGAGTTTCTAGGAATACGCCCCACTCTTGGTTTTGTGTAGCTACTTCCACACCAAGAACGGTTTTCCACATATTCGCAGCAGCTACCGCCAATTTTTGGTGAGCTTCACTCGAGTTATAGATCAAAGTAATCTTAGGAAGAGTAGTGTATCCTTCTTCTTTCATACCTTCTTCTAGCAATTTCTTCGCTTCATCTGCATTCTCTTGGAAGTACTCTGCATCTTTTACTTCCTCACGGAATTGTGCTGATTCACCTTTAATACCTGGTGGAACAAAACCGTATGCAGGAATTTGTCCGCCAAGGGTTACATTATCAACAATGGATTGACGAGTAAGCGCCATTGTAAATGCTTTACGGATTTTCGCGTTTTGGAACGGCTCAGCCGTTGTATTAAACATATAATAGTAAGTACTTGCAATACCAGTAGAATGGAATTCCTCTGGCAATTCTTTACTTACGCCTGGAATTTGATCAGTAGGGATTTCGCCGTTAGGAGCTCCAGCATAATCAAGTTCTCCGCTTCTATAAGAGGAAAGCTCAGTTGCACCGCTAGGTGTCAAAGACATATCGATTTTTGAAAGTTTGATATTATCTTTATCCCAATATTGTTCGTTCTTCGTTACCTCAATTTTTTGTCCCGTTGTCCACTGGGTGAGCGTGAATGCACCGTTAGTGATCATCGAATCTTTGTTAGTTGCCCATTTATCATTACCTTCTACCGATTGGTGAACCGGATAGTAAGTATAGAATGAAGTCAGACCCAAGAAATAAGGAGTCGGATTTTTAAGAGTAACTTTCAAAGTATGCTCGTCCACAGCTTCAATGCCGACTTTGGAGAAATCTGTTAATTCGCCAGTATTGTATTCCTCTGCACCGCTAATGTAGTAAAGTTGATAGGAATACGGAGGCGCTGGAGAGGTTGCAGGATCAAGTACGCGTTTCCAAGCAAACACAAAATCATTTGCTGTAACTGCGTCGCCATTGCTCCATTTAGCATCTTCACGAAGTTTGAACTCATAGATCAGTCCATCTTCGGAAATTTCCCAACTTTCAGCTACACCTGCAATTTCGTTGCCTTCAGAATCCATACGAACAAGGCCTTCATACATCGTTTTCAAAACGGTGTTCGTCTGGCTGTCTTGCGCAAGAGCAGGGTCAAAAGTTGGTGGTTCAGCGCTCAAGTTAATTTTCAAAACCTGTTCTGTTGGTGTGGAAGAACCATCACCTTGACTGCTATCATTGCTATTATCTGAACCGCACGCTGCAAGTACGGTACCAAATGCAAGAACAAGCGTCAAAAGGACTAGCAAACTTTTCCTCTTCATCTAGCATTTCCCCCTAAAAATGTGGTATATGTTTATAGATTATACAACCAGTGGTCAAAAAAAGCCATATAACTTTTTCTTCTTCTACATATTTTTTCAAAATTCGACTCTTTCGACACAAAACGCACACAATCTATGTCATATTTTCTTACATCAAAGCTATTATGTAACTGAATAATCCAAAGGCCATAAGTACTAAGTAACTAAACCCCATCAAGACAAATGCCATGCGCCAAACGACCCTGAACATACGCTTATAATCAATCTTTCCTTTTAATCTAGTTTGGGCACTTCCGATCAGACCGAGAGCAATAAGTAACAAGATTAAAATCAAATAGAATCCAAACCCTGAGTCAAATGTATTATTAAATAGAGCAGCAACCGCAGCAATAAGAAAGATCGTCGTTACATCCATTGCGGTAAGAAGGGCAACTTTCTTTTGCTTCTTATAATAAAGGACGAGGAAATACACAATGAGAAACGGAAAAAAAGGGAGCATGCTCAGCACGCTCAGGAAAGATTCGATTGTATCCAAATTTTACACTTCCTCCTCTATTAACATCCCTTGAACTATTTTATATACAAGCTCATGTCCAGGAGCAGCCACCCCTGCCTCCTTTGCCATATCGATAATACTACCGTTAATTGCATCAATCTCTGTTGCTTTCCCATTCATGACATCTGTACACATCGAAGACCGATTACTTGCGGTGGAACGGCACACTTGAATCACTTGTTCCCATAAGTCCGCATCATAAGGAATAGACAGCGCATCATACACACGAGTTGCTTCAACATACAATTGTTTCATCGTCTGCAATCGATAGGAACTATGTAATAACTCACCATTTGTAATTCTCCAAATTGAAGTAAGCGGATTGATAATCGCGTTGATCATCAGTTTTCGGTAAACCAGCTTATCGATTTCATTCGACGATTTTGTAGTAAATCCTGCTTTGAGCAACGCTTCTGTAAAATACAACATCACATTTACTGCTTCCGTTTGCTCTTCTTCGCAAGACTCTAGGAGAGTTTCTCCATAACCTGCTCGAATCACTTCATACTTGCTTGTTCTTTTCGCCCCTTCTGTAGTTACCGCGGCAAACACATAGGCTTTAGGCAAGGCCGAAGCGATTTTGCGAGTATGCCCTGTTCCATTTTGAAAACAATAAATGGGTATATCCACATCGACGCTCCTCAGCACCTCAATCACATCATTAATTGCTCCTTGTTTTGTCATGATCATCAATAGATTTCCCGGCTGCCTCTGCCATATCTCTTCAAAGCGGTTTATAACATAGATCTGTAGATATGAGACTTGCACTTTTGATACATGCCCCTTGGGGTCCGTAATGTGAATCCCATTCTTCACGAGTTCACCCGCTTGTTCCTCTGTTCGCACCCATAAACGGACCGATTCACCAGATGCCGCAAGCTGGCCTCCATATAGTAGTCCCAGTGCCCCAGCACCAATTACATCAATCATCAAAACAGATTCCACTCCCATTACAATTGATTTATCTATTATGATAACAGAAGGATAAGATGACAAAAACCCGTCTACCGCATAATAGCGATAATACGGGTCTTAGATACTGGCTTAATCTGTGTATTAATCAATACGTTCGAGATTGCCGTTCGCATCCATTTTAAACCTAGATTTCACTTCTTCCTCTTCTTCTGACAGAAATGCTAGTCTTCTTGCCCGGTCCATAATCTGGATCAGCGCCTTGTAATCATCGTTCACTACACGATAGTCAGTCTGTACCTCGTTCACTTGTTTAAACAATCGTTCATTCTCAAACTTCAAATCGTTTAACTCTTCTTCTTTTTCACGAAGCTCTTTCTCCAAGAGTTTTAAATGTCTAGCATTTTCGTGAACCATTCCTTTCCATTGTCTCAGGAACCGGATTACGGCATCAATAGATAACGTTTCTTCTGAAAACGCTTCTGAGCGATATACCATTTCTTCCGTATCTGTTACAGAAAGGGCTGCAACCTGCGGCTGTACTGCAGATTGTCTTTTTGAATAACTTCTTTTTTGACGCTGAGCCTTTGCGATTCCGATGGCTTCATCATATTTTTTGCGTACAAAACTATTCCAGCGAAAACCACAAGCAGCAGAAGTCCTTCCAATCTTATCCCCTACTTCTTCAAAAGCAGCCAGCTGAGTACTTCCTTCACGAATATGACGAAGCGTCACATCAGCCAGAATCAAATCATCTTCTGCACTCCAAGCATCTTGTCTCACAGCAGTCATGCTATAAACCTCCTAACTTGCATCCATTATCACAACCTCACTCCGGCATAGTAAGCCAGAGTGTAAGCCGGTTATAAAAGCAGCTTTAATCATTCTTATGCCCTTCATAGAGTTCATAGAATCTATTTCATATTAAAATGTATTCCCAATTTTGAGCATTGTCATACCCGAAAAGATTTCGCTTTCAAACCCGATTTTTATTTACAGCTTTTTCCTTAAAGGCTATAATGTTACTTAGTATACATTTGATCGAATTATCAGAAAGGGGGTTGCTATCGTGGCGCGCATGTTTCGTGTGCTTGGTTTTTTCACTCTAACGATTGGACTTATGGCTTTTGCCGCAAATATGCTAGAAATGGCCTTTCTTTTCTTCTTTCAAACCGTCTTCTTTGTTGTACTTGGCTATTTGAAATTCACCGAGAGAACGTACATCCTTTTATTCTGGGCTTACATGATTGTTAGTTTTTCCGGCTTCAGTTATTGGACTGTATTTGTAATGGGCAATCCTCTATAAAGAACATAATAAAGAACGGTTTGGCTGTTACTGCCAAACCGTTCTTTATTTATTCTCTTTTTCATATTATGTTTTAACAAGGTACAAGCTTGCGTTAGGAGGAGAATCAATTGCGACACCGGTTACACGCTAAGATCGTATGGCTTACTATTTGCTTTCTTCTTATGGCGAACTTTGGCTCTTATGTCCACGCAGAACTTTCTATAGAAGAAGATAACCTAAATATACTCCAGAACAGTCTCTCGATCGTCGAGATTGATCATGAAATTAGACGCATCCTAGATAAGCAAGAAGAACTTCAGCAAAAGCAGCGACTACTTGAAACAGAACTCAAACAACACAAAGAGGAAATGGTCAGTCACGAAGAGCGAGCAGGTTCGATCGTTAGATCCTATTATATGGGTGAGCGTAATCAGCTCCTCCAGATTCTTTTGAATTCAGATTCTTTTCGTTCACTCCAGATTGTAGCTGGTTATTATGAGATGATTATATTGGGTGATCAGGAAACCCTGCGTGCCTATCATAAAAAATACAATGAATTAACGACTGTCTCTGCGGAACTGGATCAAAGTGCAACTGAACTTGAGCAGATAAAACAAAACCTGATCAATCAAAGAGAACGAGTAATGGCCCTTGAAGAAGAAGTGGAAAAAGGACTCTCTTCGAGTGATCAAAGAGACCTCATGGAGAAGTTGATTGTAGAACTGACTTCCTATTGGAATAACGTTGGAGTTCATGAAGTTCATCAATATTTTAATGCGCTGGCTGTGGCGATGGAGAATCTCCCATCCTACGTGCAAAAAGAACCTGGCATTCTCTCTATGAATCGCGGCACTTATACCATTTCAATTACCGAAGCGCAGCTAAATGATTTTTTAAGATCAGAGAATGAAATTTTCCAGGATTTTTCGTTTGAGTTTAGCGACGATTACATTATTGCTTCTGGAAAACGTGACGACCTTGAACTCGCGGTTTATGGTCATTACTCTGTAATTGATGAACCAGAGAACGGTATTCTTTTTCACGTTGATAAGCTCATCTTTAACCAGTTTGAACTCCCTGATACGACACGTACGATGCTTGAGCAAGAATTCGACCTTGGATTTTACCCTCAGAAATTAATGTCCTTCATTAAGGCGACCGGTGTATCAACCAGAGAACAAACACTAGAAGTCACGATGGAACTTTCACTCAAATAGGGCTATTCACAACTCAAGAAATTCCTATCTTGAATCTGTCATTAGTAGACCCAGTTGTACATCATATTCTTCTAAAGAGAGCTGCCCATGTATAAATTGTTCAATCGTTTCCGCTGCTGTCCAAGACTTTTCAGGATCAGATAACACATGATTTTCATCCTGAAGTAATGATTCTTCCATACTTTCTTCTAAAGCTTGCAGCGGGATCGCATTGGTTATATCAAACAGATCGGGATCTGTATACAGAGTGGAATATACTGGAAGCTTACCTGAGAGAGCAAACCAATTTTTTGCTGACTTTGGCGATGTAAGTTTCGTAAGAAACTCTACTGTCGCTTCTTTTTGCGTTGATTTAGGAGAGATAATAAAACTACGTCCTTTTACAGCAAGGGACTGAGACTTCACATCATTATTAATGTAGGAAGAAAGTTCTTCTCTATGAACAGGAATGAGCTCTGATAGAGTAATGATCCCTGCTTGAAAGTCTGCACTGACGGACTTGAGATTGTACCGCTCTGTCTTAATATAAGAAAATAGAGGCTGTATAGCTTGAATCTGCTGTAATGCATCCTCTTCTTGTTCGTCATTTAACTCAAACACGTGTGAGACATCTGAATAAATCCCCAGGAAAGTAAGCCAAGAAGCATAGGCCACAGGATCTTCTCCATTGAAATAAAAAGGCTTATTCAGCCTTTCTCCCCACCCCGTAAAACGAGATACCCACTCATCCCGTGTACTAGTCGATTGCAGCGGCTCTTTACTCGTTTCTTCGTTCCGATACTCAGCATACACATAGGGATCTAAATCCATGGGAATAGACCACAGGTACCCGTTCCACTCTCCTGCTCGAAGCACAGAATCAAAAGAATCACCAGCAGCTATATTTCCATCTCCGCCCGTCATCGGACGAGCATATCCTTTTTTGGCGTACCATTTTATATACCGGTTATCAATAAGTAAAGTATCCGGACTTTCCCCCATCATGAACGTTTCCTTAAACGCTGAATAAAAATCAGCTGTTTCTATATTTGTTATCGTAATTTCCATGCCGATCTCTTTCGCTGTATTCATAGCAAAACTCTGAAATATTTCGTATTCTTCATCGTCCATCGATACCAGAACAGATAAAGGATTATTTTTATGCGTAGTCTCCGGAGCAGGAACTGAGAATATATCTGTCACGTCGTCTCTCTCTTCTTTTGTTTGATCTTGAACGAGATCAAGACTCGGTGAAAGTATGGTTAGGGACAATAACAATACAACAAACAGAATCCAATGATTTCTCCGTTTCAAGGCTCTTGCTCCTTCCGCAAAAACAAAGCTTCCATTTACCAACTATTGTAACAAATAATTGGGTCTGCTGTCCTACTTCCTTTGAGTTTTTGTTCCTCATTCTTCTTTTTTTCATACAAAAAGAACCGGTTCTTTATGCCGGTTCTCCGATTTTAAATAATAGACCCTTTTCCCGGGAAATAAATAGGCCATGTTCTCTTATAATAAATCAGCTGCGAGTTGCGCGAGCTTTGATCGTTCTCCTTTTTCAAGCATAATATGTCCGCTAATCCCTTCCTGACGGAAACGTTCCACAATATAAGTGAGTCCATTACTTGATGAATCCAGATAAGGATGGTCGATCTGTTCCGGATCCCCCATGAGAATGATCTTACTTCCTTCCCCTACTCGGGAAACAATGGTTTTTACTTCATGTCTGGACAAATTCTGAGCTTCATCGATAATAATAAACTGTCCTGGTATCGACCTTCCTCGAATATAAGTTAAGGCCTCAACTTGGATACTGCCAAGCCCCATCAAAATCTTATCAATATCACCTGATTTTTTCGTATCAAATAAAAATTCGAGATTATCATAAATAGGCTGCATCCAAGGACGTAGCTTCTCATCCTTCTCTCCAGGTAGATAACCTATATCTTTTCCCATCGGTACGACCGGTCTTGCAATCAGAAGTTTTTTATATTTATGATCATCTTCCACTCTAAGCAGTCCTGCTGCTAAAGCAAGCAACGTTTTGCCTGTTCCAGCTTTTCCTGTAATTGTAACCAACGGAATTTCATCATTTAATAAAAGTTCGAGAGCCATCCGTTGCTGTGCATTTCTCGCTACGATGCCCCATACAGGATCATTACTTAAATACAGCGGCTCCATCTTCGTTCCTTCTTGATTTACTTTTAGTAAGGCTGATTTCCCTGTACCCATCTCATCCTTAAGAATAACAAACTCATGCGGATATAGAGCATAAGGCAGCTGTAAAGGCTTAATAGGAAGAAATCGATACGTATAAAACTCATCAATGACGGAAGGATGAACTTTAATTGTAGAATAACCAGGATATAAATCACTAGGATCCGCCGTACGATCGGATAAATAGTCTTGCGTATATAAACCAAGCACATCCGCTTTGATTCGGACAAGCACATCTTTACTTACGAGAACAACCTGATCCGCTTCCTCCTTTTCTTGCTCTTCGAGGTGATAGTTTAGCGCGACAGCCAAAATACGATTATCATTCGTCACTTCCCCGAACATCTCCTGCACTCGAACAAAACTGCGATGATTTAGTTCCACCTTTAATCTGCCGCCTTCTGGCAATGGTACCCCGCTGTGCAGGTGACCCTGCTCCCTTAAGCCGTCTAATAAACGCGATACATATCTTGCATTGCGTCCAATCTCGTCCGCATTTCGCTTCTTCGAGTCAATTTCCTCTAAGACAACTGCTGGAATGACGACCTCATGCTCATCAAAAGCATAAATGGCGCCCGGGTCATGAAGCAGCACATTCGTATCCAATACAAAAATTTTTTTCATTGGTATCCCCTCCAAGGCGGCGTCTTTTAAGCACAGTTAGGCAAGCTTTGTAGCAGCGGTAAGGACAATCTTGCATCCCATATTTCAATGTATTCGTTAAGGAGCAAATAATTGTTCATTTTCCTGAAAATATCCTGAGATAAACCAATTTATTTATGAAAAGCATTAAATGGAGCCAAAAAAACCCCAGTGAATTGGGTTCACTGGGGTTCTGAAGCCTCGTTCCTACTATTCACTAGAAGTAGAGTTAACAAAGACGTGTTCACCTGCAAGTTCCTGTGCGAGTGCTTCTTTGGCTTTCGTTAATTCATTTTGATTAATATATACATAAGGGCTGTTCCAGGTTCCTGTCACCGGTACAAAATTCACGTTATCCTTTGACATGTCCCAGTAAGCAGAGATGAAATTTTTCACTTGATCACTTTCTACGGTAGTCGTGATGTTATCACTTACTGCTCCCACCACTTTTCCAATTTTCACTATACCACCAAGTGATTTCATCTGATCCATCATCGATTGCAGCACTTCGTTTTGACGCTGATTACGAGAGAAGTCATCTGAAGCTGGCGTCTTCGGATCACAATTCGATTTACGATAACGTACATAATCGAGTGCTTGATCTCCACTCAGATGCTGCGGGCCTTTTTTGATATTAATGTCTGTGCCATCGGCATTATCTTTGTAGCACATATTCTGCGATGCATTTACGTCAACACCGCCAAGTGCATCTACTGCGTCTGAGAAAGCCTGAAAGTTCAGAACCGTCACATAATCAATATCTAGGTCTAAGTATTTGCTCAGCATCACGCGCATTTCTTCTTCGGCGGTTATTCCTGACTCTTTTTCTGCAGCCTTAAACCTAGGATAGTAGGCATTAAGCTTGCGCTGTGAATAACCATCAAGCTGAATCAGTGTATCCCTCGGTAAAGATACAAGGGTAGCCGAGTCTGTAGCTGGATTCATCGAAGCCACCATAACGACATCGGTAAGATGAGTATTCGTTTTTTCGCGATAGTCTGTACCCAGAATCAACATCGTCAGCGGTTTTACCTTAGCTGAATCCTCCGCAGCAACGGGTGAATCCGTTCCCGTATTGATTACATTGTTATAAATCATATATAAATAGCCGCCGCCTGCCACTACACCGAGAATTACAAAGATCATAATCAATTTCATTAATTTACGAAAAGGGCTTTTCCTTTTCTTCTTCTGATGTTGGTCTTGTTTCCCATTAGAAGGAGGCTTCTTATCTCCCTGATTTCGAGGAGGAAGTCCATTAGAACCTATACTCATTCTCTCAACACCTTTACCTGTTTCTATCATTCTGACTTCTACTTATATTACCGCTTTTTATCGGTTTATATCAAATCTATAGAAATAAATACCCTTAAATAAGGAGAAGACCGCTCAAAGAGCGGTCTTCTCCATTACATTTATGAAATCGTATTGGGTATGCACCCTATAACTCTTTCGGCTTACATCTTACCTGTCTGTCCAGATGCTTGTGTCTTTTTCTTCTGACGTCCTTCGACGAAATAACGAATTCGGACTAGCAGCATCAGTCCCACAGCAACAAGTAAACATTGTATAATTGGCAGTTTATCAATTTGGAAAATAAGCAGCATGAAAGCACCTATGGCCATAAAGATGTACAGTAATATCTCTTTCGGTAATGACAATTTTTGCTGTGGACGAAATACCTTATTGTAGACATACGTGATCAGTACAAAAATCACCACATAACTTATGATCGGGTGTGACGCTAACCATGCTTGCATGGCGAGTCAACTCCTTCCTTAGGTTCATGCTCTCTTTTCCTTATCTTAACTGAAGACGATTAAGAGTTAGCTTGCGCCATCTTACGATGTTTCTCAGCACGTTCGCGCTCACTCTTATTAAGAATTTTCTTGCGAAGACGCACCGATTTAGGAGTAATCTCGCAATATTCATCATCATTCAAGTATTCAAGAGCTTGCTCAAGAGAGAAAATAACTGGAGTCTTCATTTTAACTGTATCGTCTTTAGATGCAGAACGAACGTTAGTCAATTGTTTTTCCTTACAAATGTTCACGACGATGTCGTTGTCACGGTTGTGCTCACCAACGATCATACCCTCATAAACTTCAGTTCCTGGCTCAAGGAATAACGTTCCGCGATCCTCTACCCCAATCATACCGTAGAAAGTAGATACTCCGCTCTCACTGGATACGAGTACGCCTTGGTGACGACCGCCGACTTGTCCGCCCACGAGTGGACCATAGCTGTCAAATGCATTATTCATTACACCATAACCGCGAGTAAGGGTCAGGAAGTTTGTACGGTAACCAATGAGTCCACGTGCTGGAATCAGGAATTCAAGACGAACTTGACCGTTTCCGGAGTTCACCATGTTCACCATTTCCGCTTTACGTGATCCAAGGCTTTCCATAACAGCTCCCATGCTGTCTTCCGGAATATCAATCAGAAGACGCTCAATCGGCTCCATTTTCTTACCATCGACTTCTTTAACGATAACTTCTGGTTTGGATACAGCAAGTTCATATCCTTCACGGCGCATGTTCTCAATCAAGATACTAAGGTGAAGTTCACCACGACCTGAAACAATATACGCATCCGGGCTGTCTGTTTCTTCTACACGAAGACTCACGTCTGTTTCGAGCTCTTTGAAGAGACGATCACGAAGTCTGCGGGAAGTAACCCATTTACCTTCACGGCCAGCAAAAGGACTTGTATTTACAAGGAATGTCATTTGAAGTGTAGGCTCATCGATTTTTAGAACCGGCAAAGCTTCAGGGTTATTCGGATCAGCAATGGTTTCGCCGATGTTGATATCTTTGATTCCGGCAATAGCAACGATGTCGCCTGCGCCCGCTTCGGCTACTTCTATGCGTTTCAACCCTTGGAAACCAAACAATTTCTCAATACGAGCAGATTTCATACCACCATCACGAAGCATTACCGTAACAGGTTGTCCTTGTTTAATTACACCACGGTTTACACGTCCGATAGCGATACGACCAAGGTATTCATTGTAGTCCATCAAAGTAACGAGGAATTGAAGGGGTTCTTCCACACTTTCGGTTGGATGCGGGATGTGGTCTACGATTGTTTCGTACAGGCTCATCATGTTGTCGTCTTGTTTCTCAGGGTCAAGACTAGATGTACCGTTCAAAGCGGAAGCATATACAACTGGGAAGTCAAGCTGTTCGTCATTTGCACCTAGTTCGATAAACAGATCAAGTACTTCATCAATTACTTCAGCTGGACGTGCAGCCGGACGGTCAATCTTATTAACAACTACGATCGGAGTAAGGTTATGCTCAAGTGCTTTACGAAGTACAAACTTCGTCTGTGGCATACATCCCTCGTAAGCATCGACAACGAGAAGTACACCGTCAACCATTTTCATGATCCGTTCTACTTCGCCGCCAAAGTCAGCGTGTCCTGGAGTATCCACAATGTTAATGAGGAAATCTTTATAGTTGATTGCCGTATTTTTAGCTAGGATAGTAATTCCGCGTTCACGTTCTATATCATTAGAGTCCATTACGCGTTCTTGTACAGCCTCGTGATCACGGTATGTTCCTGATTGTTGAAGCAATTTGTCAACTAACGTCGTTTTCCCGTGGTCAACGTGGGCAATAATCGCAATATTGCGAATGTTTTTTCTTACATGCATGGTTTGTATCCATATCCTTTCCAAAATCAAGTCTATTTGTAAATAAAACGGAATGCTCAAAAAAGAAGCGCCGGATCATCCGAGCGCGCTTAATCCACTTATATCCCTTATATTATAGACTAAATTCGTCAAAAATCAAGTCTATTATCTTCGAAATCTGCGATTTGGTTTCGGTCTGCCAAAAATGAGCCAAATGCCTGCGAAGATTAAAATGGCCGCAAATAGATAGATGAATCCGGTCGTAAGAAGCGTTATAAATAAAAGAACGATCGAAACAGCAAGCCCTATAATCGAAGTGGAATAAATGGTTGCCGGTCTTGGGTACTCAAATAAGGCGTACTCGAAAAGCCCCAGGGCGATACCAAAAATAAAAACCGGCCAAAGATAGGCAAGCAGATACCATCCGGTCAGATTGCAGACCAGAAATAAAATTCCATAGACTGTAAATACTCCAGCTGGAATGAGGATCACCGTACTTGTTTTTCTTAAAAAGTAATACAGATGCAGTAAAATACCAGGTATCAATAGAACAAGCGGCCAAAAGTTTCGTCCAATATAACCAAATACACCAAGTTTACCTAGCAAAATAACAAGACCGGCTACCGCGATGAATATGCCGATAGCACGTTCGTTTCTTCCTCTCACGATCCCTTCACCTCATCCATCAAAAATAATATATTTGTTGTTTCTTATTGCCTTAATGATTATCCTGTTTCCAAAAACACAAAGGACTGAGCACCCGATCTATGTATAGTTTATCCTATGTTTTTACAAAAAACTACTCTGTCAGCTAATTCCATTCTTCTTAGATGAAAGCAGGTGCCTCTATACTCTTAGCATAACCAAATCAAACAAAAAACCGGCAATTTCTGCCGGTATCTTTCCTATTAAATATCCTCATAAAGAATACTAAACACGGTAGTGTATCAATTTTCGAAAAACACCGCTAACCATAATACATACAGCAGCAATGGCAGGAATTAACCCCTGATATCCAAACAGATATTGCTGTAGCCAGATGCCTAGTTTCGGATCGCGAAGCAGCATTTCTCCTGCCGTATACGCTAAGATTGCAGACCCTGCAAATACGAGAATCGGATATTTTTGCAATAAAGTTACGATAATTCCGCTCCCCCATACGACGATAGGTATGCTTATCGCAATTCCGATAACGATCAGAGCAAGGTCTCCGTCTGCGATGGCCGCGATCGCTAAAACATTGTCCAGACTCATCACAAAATCTGCAACAAGAATCGTTTGAATGGCACTCCACAGTGTGGAGGACTCACGGACATTCACCTCTCCTGTATCTTCGAGCAGCAGCTTGAATGCGATATAAAGAAGCATCAGTCCACCCGCTGCCTGAATGTACGGAATTTCGAGTATAAGCACCGCAACAAAGGTCAGGATACATCTTAATAAGACGGCACCGAATGCGCCCCACCAAACAGCTTGTCTTCTTCTAGGTTCCGGCAGATTACGACTTGCTAGTGCAATAACCACTGCATTATCTCCGCTAAGCACAAGATTGATCATAAGTATTTGTGCCAGCAACCATAGCTCGTTCATACGTTACGAACACCCCCATACATTAGATGTATGTTCACGTTGCCAAGCCTATGCTTGACGATGTTCGGGCAGAGGAATATAATGAATTCCGATTTATACCAAACAGAGCGTTTTAATAAAAGGAGTGACCTACATGAATTTCAGCGAGTTTATAGTCAGCTTGCTGCAGGTTGTATTTATCGACCTTATACTGGCCGGCGATAATGCAATCGTCATCGGACTCGCTGCCCGAAATTTGCCTCAGGAAACTCAAAAAAAAGCGATTATATATGGTACCGGCGGTGCTGTCTTAATTCGGATTGCAGCTACGGTTGTCGTACTATGGCTGTTGCAGATTCCTTGGCTGTTACTTGTAGGAGGCGTGCTTCTAATCTGGATCGCCTATAAGTTGCTTGCGGATCAAGAGGACGAGCATACCGAAGTAAAAGCAGGAGTTTCCTTATGGACAGCAGTAAAAACGATTGTTATTGCCGACGCAGCTATGGGTATCGATAATGTAATCGCTGTGGCAGGTGCGGCAGAACAACATTTACTTCTCGTTATTTTAGGATTGTTAATTAGTGTGCCGATTATTGTCTGGGGAAGTACGCTGTTTATTAAGCTCATCAACCGCTTTCCGTGGATTATTTTCCTGGGTGCTGCGGTCCTTGGTTATACCGCTTCCAACATGATTACAGAGGAGAAAGTGCTTGAACCCTTCTTTACCGCACATCCTGTAATACGTATTCTATTCATTGCGTTTGTCATTGCAGGCGTACTCTTTGCAGGCTATCGCAAACAAAAAAGTGCGAAGCACGGTCAGCAGCATTCTTATTCGTAAAATTCATTGCAAAAAGAGCTGTCTTTATACATCCAGCGGATGATAGAGGCAGCTCTTTTCGTATGATCCTATATTTATAACCAATCCTCTTCGATCGCGCTGGATTCGAGATCCTTGCCGTCTCCAAGCGTGATCGTTTCCGTATTAGCTACGGCTTGTTCTAATAGTTCAGACAAATTTTCAATAGATGCTTCCAACTTCTCTACAATCCGAAGGTTCGGATTGGTTGCTGGAGATTTAGGAACAAATAAAGTACAGCAGTCCTCATAAGGCAAAATGGATAATTCATAGGTCCCAATTTCCTCTGCTATTTTTACAATTTCCATCTTGTCCATCATAACAAGCGGCCGCAGAAGAGGCAGAGCCGTTGCTCTTCCGATGACATTCATACTGCCAAGCGTCTGACTCGCAACCTGACCGAGACTATCCCCGCTAACAATAGCAAGGGCTCCTTCACGTTCCGCCAACATGGTTGCAATGCGGAGCATAGAACGACGCATTAAAGTAATGATCAGATTGTCCTGTCCCAATTGGGTAAACGAAGTTTGCACCTCCGTAAAAGGAACCAGATGCAGCTTGATCTCGCCCGAATATCCAGCCAGCACTCTAGCAAGGTCAATAACTTTGTCCTTGGCTTTCTGGCTGGTAAAAGGAAAACTGAAAAAGTGAACCAGTTCGAGTTCCAATCCTCTTTTCATGGAAGACCAGGCTGCTACAGGCGAATCAATTCCTCCTGATAACAACATCATTGCCTTGCCATTCGTCCCTCTTGGAAAACCTCCTACAGCGGAAAAAGATTCGAAAAAGAGGTACGTTCCTGTCTCCCTGATTTCGATTTTTAGTTCGATATCCGGTTTTCGTACATCAACTTTAAGTTCTTGGAACGTACGCAGCAAAGGTGATCCTACCAGATGATTCATTTCATGAGAGGAGTGCTCAAACCCTTTCCATACACGTCTGGCATTCACTTTAAATGTTGTACCCGGGGCAGGGCGCATCTCCTTCATGAATGCAAGCGAAGTATCTACAATTTCATCCAGTTCTGAGGCCGTTACCTTGACAGGACTGATCGAAACAAGTCCGAAAATTTTTCGTAAATCCTCGATTACAGCCAAATAGTCATGTCCGCCAAGCCCCACATACATCCGTCCATATTCTTCTACGATGGTAGCTCCGGGGTATGCAGTAAGCTTCGATTTCACATGACTTTTTATTGATTTTTCAAAACGTCTGCGGTTTTTACCTTTTAACGTAAATTCTCCAAAACGAAGAAGTAGCATATCGTATTTCATGTCTTAGCGGTTCCACCCTTCAAAATTAACCAGTCTTTTCTTCATTTCCCGTAGTGCGTGTATTAATTGATCGATATGTTCTTCGGTATGAACATCCCCCAAGCTAATTCGTATACCCGAACGCGCAGCTTTTTCCGATTTTCCCATCGCCAGAAGTACTCTGCTCGGTTCTGTATACTTGGAGGAACAAGCCGACTGTGTGGAAACAACCACACCCAGCTGCTCAAGTGTATGCAATATTACCTCTGCTTTCATACCAGGATAAGAGAAATGCACAATATGCGGCGCACCTTCAGGAGAGCTGTTCAGTTCCCATTCGGGATAACGATGAATTTCCTCCATTAAGCGATCTCTAAGCGGTATGAGGCGGGCGTAAAGATCAGATCTATTTTCTTCTGCTAAACGAATGGCTTTCGTCATACCAGCGATCAGCGGAATGTTCTCTGTCCCGGCCCGAACTCCCCCTTCCTGGGAACCCCCTGACAATAGCGGAGCAAGTTCGAGACCTGATCTAACATAGAGAAGTCCCGCACCTTTCGGTCCGCGTATTTTATGAGCAGATATACTATATAAGTCAATCCCCGAGTGGACAAGATCTACCTTTATTTTGCCAAAAGCCTGAACACCATCTACATGGAAAATAACCTTTGGATGTTGTTTCTTAAGTTTGCGTCCAATCTCTGCAACAGGATGAATTGCACCCGTTTCGTTATTTACATGCATTAGGCTTACCAAGATGGTATCTTTTCGCACTGCTTGAAGAACATCTTCCACATTCACCCGGCCTTTGGAATCCACTGGCAGATAAGTGATATCATACCCCATTCGCTCCAAAAACCGAAAACTTTCATATACCGATGCATGTTCAGTTTTCGTTGTTATCATATGTTTACCACGAGAATGATAGCGCAGGGCAACCCCTTTAATCGCCATATTATTACTTTCGGTAGCTCCCGAGGTGAAAATAATTTCAGATGCTTTGACACCCAGTGCTTTCGCACAGACTTCACGTGATTTGTTGAGCAATTTTTCAGCATTTTCTCCATATCCATGAATAGAGGAAGCATTCGCAAAATGTCGGTTCATCACTTCACTGACCGTCGTGATCACATCAGGATATGGCGGAGTTGATGCTGCATAATCAAAATAAAGCAATGGTTTCACCTCCTTAGGCACATGACCTTTCTTTGTATTAAAAAAGCAAAAAGACCAATGAAAGAAAGGTTCATTCCCATGACCTTCTCATGTGATCTTTTTCGCAGATCTATACAGTTATAAAATAATCAGACAGTGTATTTCGCCTGGGCCTGTTCTATTTTAGTAATATAGCGCTGCGTTTCAAGCGGTAAACGGCTCATTACCGTCATCAGTTCCTCATCGGTATCAACGCCTAGACGTCCGACTCTGCCTGGGCCTGCATTATACGCAGCAAGAGCCAGCTTCTCCTCACCGTTAAAACGCTGAAGCTGATATGATAAATATCGTGTGCCCGCATCTATACTTTGGGCCGGGTCGAATGCATTCGTAACCCCTAAACCTGCTGCTGTACCATCCATAAGCTGCATAAGGCCTTTTGCCCCAGCACTCGATACTACATTTGGATTAAAGGAAGATTCCGTATCAATAACAGCTTTGATCAAAGACTCAGATACGCCGTATTTTAGACTTGCCTGTTTAATTAATGCATCGTAATCTGTGGAAATCGCTTCATGGGCTGCGGATATAGAATCCGAAGAAGTCCCAGGGGCAGCACTTACATTACCCAGCTCCTCTGTTACTGTTCCGTTTCCAAGATGCATCCATAAAAGTCCATCCTCACGATTTGAAATCGTTCTTGAACTGGGCTGCTCTGGATTCTGCCCTACTTGTCCCAATACTTGTTCAAAAGATGCAGCAGGATTGCTGTCATTTGAAACTGAATTCGACGACTGAGAAGGTGAAGATAAGTCATACCAAAGGGTATTCCTCACCGGATCAATATGCATGTATAAATGGCCTCCCATTTGTTTTGTCCATGCTCTATTGTAACGCTATGAACTTGAAGTGCCAAGACCTGTTTTTACTGTACGATATAAAATCACAAAAACAGGCAACTCTAAATTCAGAGATGCCTGCCAATACATTTTTACTGATAGTAAGTGAACATGACAAGAAAGGAGTAACTTAAGAGCGCGGCAATCCCGATGCCTACCGCCCATCCTCCAACCGTTCGTCTTCCTTCTTTAAAAGCATAATAACCAAGGACAATTCCGATCGTACCAAGCACAAAAGACCATACGAATAAAGAGATAAAAGATATGGCGAGTCCAAGGTAACCGATCCGATAGGAGGCGAGACTCTCTGTCTTGGTCCCCTCTTCTTTACTTTCCACCGGTTCCTCATAACCTTTTGTGCCGGGAAGTGGAGAAGTTAACTCAGCTGCATATTCTTCTCGCTGCCTGAGCCCATGCTGGTGCTCCTTGCGTGGATAATCAATTCGTTCTCTTACCGGCTTTACATCGTATTTTTTTGAATCTGTCATGATGCAGGCACCTCCGAAGCAATAAAGCTTTACAAGGTAAGGTAGTTGCAAGGTGTAATGTACATCATCCAATGTTTAATGTTTTGGTTTAAAAGTATGGCAACAAGTCGCAGAAGAAGTAGAAGCTACATCTTTATGCTCGGAATCAAAGGTTTCACCTGCATATTCTTCTTTCAAGTGCTTCGTTGCATAAGCATCAATATTGATCATAATTAAATCTGCTTTGCAAAAGTTTTCTTCACCCCAATAGGAACAGTTAGATACACTGCATCTTACAATTGGTTTATCACTCATTGTTATCACCTCTTTACTATCGTTCCCCTTTCTAAAGTGGTTATGCACAGCCCTCTTTCCCTTCTTTATTGTGAAAAATAAAAAAAGCCGCACATGGCGGCCTCAATTGTATTTATAAGATTATAACGTAAACGCTTAGGCGTGATTGCGCTGATTTTGCATTCTTCGCTGTGTCAGATAATCACTTTCATAGTAGTTAAGATCATCTCTAAGCTCTTCGTAAGTTTTAGTTATTTCCATAATAATGTCACGTGCTGAGCGAACGGGTTTTACACGGAAACGAATTGCATCTTGTCCTGTATAAGCATAACGTCCATCTTCCGAATAGCACTCATTTCTCGGATAAAAAAAGCTGTTTACACTTTGATGGTACAAATGGTAAAGAGCTTTCTCGGCGAAATCAACGTCAAAATTCGCACGACGTAACACAGTCCCCAGTTTCTCATAAGAAACCTCAGAAAACACTAGCAAATGGCGTAAGTCAGAAAGAAATCCTTGGTAAAATAGTACGGTTTCCTCATCTTGATCAGCAGACAGTTGAGCAAGTGAATGTTCATTCAGAAACGTTTCTAACTTTTCTATTGCAGGTTTCAATTTCTCTCGTGCGGATTCACATAACTTCTGCACATTGGCTGACATAAAGGTAGTTCCCCCTTAAAGAAATAAGTCCTTATAGACCTCTTGTACAATGATCTGCATTTTGAATCAGACTGTTACCAGTAATTCTCAGCTACTATCCTATCATAAAATAATAACAAGCGGTACTTAAATAAAACTTATGGATGAAGTTTTTGAATTTCCGAGTCATATCCGTATAAAATAGGCTTTTCCTCCTCACGCTAAAGAGACCTGATCCCACTTAAAATAGCAGGAGGAATTTAGTTTACATGAGGAAAAATAATTGGATTTACCTGGCCCTTATTGTGGCCGCTTCTATCTTGGTTATTACTCTGCTCTTACCTTCTCAGGATAAAAACAACACAGCTGAACCGCCTGCTCCAAAACAAGAACAGCAGCTGAAACAGCAATATAAATCTCAGGATGTTCAGACGACGGAGCGTTTATCACGAATGGATGCCGAGCAGCATTTGCAGAATATGCTCAAAGAGTTAAAGCTTGCAGACGAAGCAGAAATCACTTCCTACATCGATAAGCTCCAGTCCTCTCATCATCAGCTGCATACACTGATTTGGATGAATCTTAAGGATGGAACCTCTACATCTTATTCATTAGAGAAAAACAAGCAAAAACCTGTTCTCGAAAAAAATCAGCAGCTGATGTCCAGTATTAAATCGGCTAAACAAGCATTACGTAAGCATAAGTCTTATGAATCTAATTCTATGCTGCTCGGAGAAGAGAAATACTTTGTTGTCGGTCAGCCTGCTCTAGATGGTAAGCATGCCGTGGTTGCTGTGATGAGCCAGCATATTCTTAACGATGTGGAAGAACATCAGCGCCGCAACCTGCGTATGATCCCCTATCCAAAAGAAGGGAAATATAACGTGAATTCCGTACTTCCTGGATCTTTAAAAGGGATGACAGTAAAAACGGGACATGACAACCAAAATGCAAGTCATTACTATGAGAATGAAATTGTAATTCGCTTTAAAGAAGACCCCTCAACAGACAAAATGGAACAGATTAAGAAAGAAATTAAACTTGACCATGTTCATAAAATGGGTGAAACCTATGTATTTAAGTCAAAGGACAAAGACTACGAAGCTTTAGCGTCGTACTTTAAGAAGAATTGGGATCCTATGTATACAGAGCCTCATTATCTGTATCTAACTAACGAATCATCTGATGACAACTTACGTGCAGGCAACATTCCGAACGATTTACTCTTCTCCAGATATCAATGGAACCTACCTGCAACGGAAACCAATAAAGGCTGGTCTTTGTCCAAAGGTAGCGATAATGTTACCATTGCCGTCGTTGATACGGGAGTAGATCTGGATCATCCTGACCTGGAAGGACAGTTTGTGGAAGGCTTTAATGTCGTAAACCCAGCAGAGAAACCGTATGATGATGTAGGGCATGGAACGCATGTCGCTGGTATCATCTCTGCCAAAGTGAATAACAATGAAGGTGTGGCAGGAATGACCTGGTACAACAAAGTGATGCCGGTCAAAGTACTCGACTCATCCGGGTCTGGGACAACTTATGCGGTAGCTGAAGGAATTATATGGGCTACAGATCATGGGGCAAAGGTCATTAATATGAGCCTCGGAAATTATGCCGATGCTGAATTTTTACATGACGCAATCAAATACGCCTATGATCGCGATGTCGTTCTTATTGCAGCAACCGGTAATGATAATACGGAACGCCCTGGTTACCCGGCAGCGTACCCTGAAGTTTTTGCAGTATCTGCAACAGATGCGGCAATGAGACGAGCTGATTTTTCTAATTACGGAGATTATATCGATGTGGTGGCACCTGGAGCAAGTATTGCCAGCACTTATCCTGGAAATCAGTATGCTGCCCTGTCTGGCACATCCATGGCAAGCCCCCATGTAGCTGCTTTAGCAGGACTTATCCGCTCCGTCAATCCGGATCTCAGTAATGAAGAAGTGATGGATTTGATGCGTTCAAGCGTTATCGATCTTGGAGATTCAGGATATGACAAATATTTCGGATATGGACAAATCGATGTATATAAAGCACTCGAAAAAGCAGGAGCGAATGTAAAGGAAGACAGTCCTCTTCAATTTTGGCCACAAAACTTACGAAACAAAATGGAAGACACAGTAAAAAAATATGTAAAATAGCTTCACTAATAAATAAAAAAAGAGCAGACGAGGAGCCTAAGCCTCTGGTCTGCTCTTTTTCATCCGTACTATCTACGGCGATTTCGACCGCAGCAATTACCAACGTTACCCATTTGTCCTTCTTGATCGCTTTCTACTACAGCCCACTCATGAACGGGAACAGGAATAACATGGTGTTTGTTGATGATTTCTACAGGGTGAATAATCGGTTGAATCGCTTTGTGATAGTGATTTTTCACAACATGAACAGGTTCACAAACAATCGGCTTCAGGGTTGGGCAATGCTTTTTCATATGGTGATGTCCTTGATAATTCATAACTCAACAACTCCTTTTCTTGTGATAATATAATCTATTCGAAATCGTCTTATCGGATTGGATGTTTGTCTCCTAATGACAAAAATATATGTAATAAATAAAAAAAACGGCAGAATGTCATCCTTTTTGAGGATCAACACTGCCGTTTGTATTTACATTATTTACATTGTTAATGTTAGCTGTTGTCAGTTAGGAAAGTTTTCCGTAAGCCGGGTTCTGTACTCTTCGTGGTATCACGGGAACTACCCTCCCACTTCAAGCGACAATCATCTATCTAGGCCATTCATTGCTGAACAGCTCAAGCGACCAACCTAGACACACCTCGGGCTAAGGCCGTCACAAGTGACTGTGTCTCTTTAGGTCTTGCTCCAGATGGGGTTTACCAGGAACGAAGTCACCAGCGTTCCTCGGGGTCTCTTACACCTCGGTTCCATCCTTGCCTGTGCTGGCGATAAACCAGCCATCGGCGGTCCATTTCTGTGGCACTATCCTTCAACTCGCGCTGACTGGACGTTATCCAGCATCCTGCCCTATGGAGCCCGGACTTTCCTCTCGTGGCAACAAGGCCACCAGCGATTGTCTGTTAAACTTTCCAAAACAACATTACATATTATACTCGGAACTCTTGCTTCATACAAGTACAATTCCTGGGATTTATCTGTTTACACAAATTGAAATGGTTCTGTGTTTATTTCGGAAGCATGTACTTTTGTTTCATATCGATTTTGTTCCAGTTTAGAACGCAGCCATTTGGCTGTATTAGGCTTCATAATTTTCTCAATATTATGTCCTGGATCAATAATCGCAATCCCTGCCATTAAAGCATCTTGAGCAGTATGGTAGTCGATGTCTCCCGTTACAATGACGTCCGCACCTTTGAACAAGGCAGGATTTACATACCGGCTGCCTGAACCTCCAAGCACGGCTGCTTTCTTCACAGTACGATTCAAATCACCGACCACTCGAACTGTTTTGACATCGAACTGTTCTTTCACTGTATCTACGAGTGTCTGCAGTGAGACAGGTTCAGCCAATTTCCCTACTCTACCCAGACCAAGCGCTCGACCTTTCAGGTCCATATGATAGAGGTCATAAGCTACCTCCTCATACGGATGTGCTTTTAACATAGCCTGAACGACTTTGCTCTTTACAGACCCAGGAACGATCGTTTCGATCCGCACCTCTTCTACACGCTCCATTTGACCTTCTGAGCCAATAAAAGGCTTAGTTCCTGCTCCAGGTACAAAAGTTCCTACCCCGTCTATATTGAAGCTGCAGTGGCTGTAATCACCGATAGCACCGGCTCCTGCACCAAGAATGGCCTGCAGTACTTTTTCATGATGTGTCTTTGGTACAAATACCACCAGTTTATATAAGTTTTCTGTATGCAAATCCTCGAGAGGAGATCCATTCTGGATTCCGATCGCCTCTGCCATCCAGTCATTAATTCCGCCTTCTGCGACATCCAGGTTCGTGTGACTAATGTATACCGCAATATCATGCTTAATCAGCTTTTCATATAATTTCCCCATTGGAGAATCTGTATTAAGCGATTTTAATGGCCGAAATATAATGGCATGATGGGCAATAATTAAATCAGCTTGAATGCGGATGGCTTCATCAATAACCTCTTCTGTTACATCGAGAGCTACAAGAACGTTCTTGATTTCTTTCTGGAGCGTTCCTAGCTGCAGTCCAATCCGGTCATCAGGGACAGCCAAGTGTTTAGGTGCCAGCTGTTCCATATATGAAATTACAGTTTGTCCTTTTGCATACATAACAGTACCTCCTCAATCCGCTTCAACCTATTTTGAATCTCTTCGGCTTTTTCTTTTGCAGCAGGTAGATCTGAGTTAGACAATGATTTCAGTACATGTTTTAGCTTGTCCATTTCCCAGTGCCACTTTTTTATAAAGACAGGACCTCCTTGTTCTACTAAAAAAGGACCCATCGCGATTAGCTCATCCTTGCTCAGTTCGATTTCATTTTCCCCAGTACCGATTAATTTTGGTTCATAAATCTCATCATTGGCAATATGTGAAAAATAAGCGGGTACGGCAGCAATGACTTCATAAATCTTCCCGTCTTCTTCAATGATTCGTTCTGCTTCAACGACAAAATCATGTTCATATAACCATTTACGGAGTATATCTTCTCCAACATTAGGTTGCAGAATAAGCCGCGTGACACCTTCCAGCCTATGAATGCCTCGATCTAGGATAGCGGCAATCAGCGCTCCTCCCATACCTGCAATCGTAACTGTATCTACTTCTCCTGGTTCGATGACATCAAGGCCATCTCCTCTGCGCACTTCAATTTTCGCAGAAAGACCTGCGCTTGCCACTTGTTTCTTTGCAGCTTCAAACGGACCTTCGTTCAGCTCGCCCGCAATCGCCTTCACAGCTTGACCGCTGCGAACACAAGCTACCGGCAGAAGAGCATGATCTGAACCAATATCAGCAAGAACCCGCCCTGGGTCCATTAGATCATGTAATAGTTGCAATCTTTTTGACAATTTCACTTCACAACACCATCCATATTTACTTGGTTTACAGTCCAAGAGGACCTTCGCAGTAATGCATTCTCATTTGCAATCAGACAAAAAAAGAGCTAAAATAATGTTTATTAGCAAATTCAATACATTAGTTCCAAAAACAAGAAAACTTGTTCGTATTAATTATAAATAAAGAGGACCTCCTGCCACATCACACAGCAGAAGGCCCACTATTTCAACTATTCAAGAAAATCTTTCAGGCGTTTGCTGCGACTTGGATGGCGTAGCTTACGCAATGCTTTTGCTTCGATCTGACGAATCCGCTCACGTGTAACGCCAAACACTTTACCTACTTCTTCAAGTGTTCTTGTACGTCCATCATCAAGACCAAACCGCAAACGAAGCACATTCTCTTCACGCTCAGTCAGCGTATCCAGCACATCTTCCAGTTGCTCTTTAAGAAGTTCATAAGCTGCTGCATCTGCAGGAGCTAGTGCTTCCTGATCCTCAATAAAGTCTCCCAAATGAGAATCATCTTCCTCACCAATCGGTGTTTCCAGTGAAACCGGTTCTTGTGCAATCTTCGTAATTTCTCTTACTTTTTCTACACTTAGATCCATTTCCGCTGCAATCTCTTCCGGTGTTGGTTCGCGTCCCAACTCTTGTAGGAGCTGACGAGATACACGAATCAATTTGTTAATGGTTTCTACCATATGCACTGGAATACGAATGGTACGAGCCTGGTCGGCAATTGCACGGGTGATCGCCTGGCGAATCCACCAAGTTGCATACGTACTAAATTTGAAACCTTTATTATGGTCAAACTTCTCAACTGCTTTGATCAATCCCATGTTTCCTTCTTGAATGAGATCGAGGAAAAGCATACCACGACCAACATAACGCTTCGCAATACTTACAACGAGTCGTAAGTTAGCTTCTGCTAGACGGCGTTTTGCTTCTTCGTCTCCATTCATAATACGCTTAGCGAGTTCAACCTCGTCATCTGCGGATAGAAGTGGAACACGGCCGATTTCTTTCAAATACATACGCACCGGGTCATTAATTTTGATACCTGGAGGTAAGCTTAAATCATCATCAAAACGGAAATCATCACTATCATTGTTTTCGGAGTCTTCACTTGGACGAAGTGGGTTCTCCTCATCATTTTCATTCACTACATCGATTCCCAAATCACTGAGCTGTTCATAAAACTCATCCATTTGTTCTGGATCTTGATCAAATGGAGAAAGTTTCTCCATGATCTCTTTATAGTTTAACGATGCCCTCTTTTTACCTTGTTCAATCAGTTGGTCTTTTACTTGATCCAGCGTCAATTCTGTCTCTAGTTCAGTATGCTGATCATTCGCCATATTCCGACTCCCTCCTCCCTAGAAACATGCTATGCTAAAAACAATCACTGTCTCTCTAGGGTTATAATCTCACTTGCAATTTGTGCTGCACGCAAAAAGTCTCCGGATCGTTCGGCAGCAATCATTTCTTCTTTCTTTTGATCAATCTGCCTGAGTACAGGGTATTTAAGCACCTCTCGTATACAATCATCCAGGGCACTCTGATCCCACTGACCAGGAGCATCCATCATGGTGATCGAGCTCACTGTTTTTTCCAAGCGGTCATCCTGAAGGGATAACATAAACAACCCTGTATCCGGCGCTTTTCCTTGTGCGTAATAAGCATATAGATAAGCAGCAATTGCTGCATGATCGTTAATGTTAAAAGCCTCACCTAAATGTTCATTGACGTACCTTGCAGCTTCCTCGTCTTGAAGCATCCAGGATAGAAGCCTTCTCTCGGCCGCATGATAGGCAGGAAGAAGATTAGGTGTAGGAATCTGCCTATTTTGTTGCCTACCATTATTCCACCTGTTATCAATATTATCCCCAAAATGCTCGTTTTTTTGTATTTGTTGTCTTTCGAGGTTACATTCCTGCTTTAAGGTCTCGAAATCAACATCTACTTCAGATGAAAGTTCCCGAAGATATACTTCCCTTTCTGTTGGTGATGAGAGGGGAGCTATCAGTTTGATGGCCTCCCTTGAATAAGCGATTCGACCACCTTCTTCTAGCAGTATATGGTTTTTCTTCAGGTTTATAAGCTTAAATTTTATTGGAGACACTGCACCATCAATAATTTGATGGGTAAAGCGGTCACCGCCATGCTTTCGAATGAATTCATCCGGATCAAGTCCATCGGTTAGAAGCGCAATCTTTACTTCAAGACCAGCGGATTCCAAGATAGGCAAGTTTTTTAGTGCAGCAGCTTGTCCGGCTTTATCACCGTCATAACAAATAATTACCTCATCACTGAGTGATTTAAGCATTCGTGCTTGGTTTTCTGTTAATGCGGTTCCCATTCCAGCCACACCATTAAGAATATCATGCTCCCACGCAGAGATTACGTCCCCGTATCCTTCAAACAAAATCGTCTGTCCTTTCTTACGAATGGAAGACTTAGCATCATACATGTTATAGAGGATCCGACTTTTATTAAATAATCTCGTTTCGGGTGAGTTTAGATATTTGGGCTGGCCATCTCCCATGGTCCGTCCCGCAAAAGCAATTACCTTGCCGCTACTGCTTTTGATAGGAAAAATAATACGATCTCGAAAACGGTCTACATATCCCCCGCCTTCATGTCGAGAAGAAATGAGTCCGCCCTTCTCCATTTCTGGAAGAGAGAAAGAACGTTTCTCAAGAAATTGAACCAGTGTATTCCATCCTGCAGGAGCATAACCAATCTGAAAATGATCAATTGCCTTATCGTTCATACCCCGACCACGTAAATATTCTATTGCTGCTTTGCCGTACTCTGAATTTTTGAGTAGATAATGGTATAATTTCGCAGTGAGTTCGTTCGCCTGCAGCAAACGCTCCGTTTCCGGATTGTGGTGCGCAACATTACGTCCATGCCAATCCCCAAGAGGGATATGACTTTCTTCTGCCATTGACTTTACAGCCTCGGGGAAGGTTAATCCTTCGATTTCCATCCTAAATTTGATGGCATTTCCACCCTTGCCGCAACCGTAGCAGTAGAAAATCTGGCGTTCTGGTGTAACCGTAAACGAAGGGGTATTCTCTGAATGAAACGGGCAAAGGCCCTTCATGTATTTGCCCTGCTTGGTCAGATGTACAAATTTACTTACCGTGTCTACGATATCATTACGCTGAAGAACTGATTCGATAACACTTTCCGGTATGTTACCCTGTCCGGCACTCATCCTAACCACCTTCATCTCTTAACACGTAAATATAATTCGCTAAACTCACACAAACTCCTGCAAATCTTTCAAAAGTTTTGTCAGTTTATGTTGAAATGTCCTTCGATCCTCATCTGTCAGTGGCTTCGGACCTTTCCCATAATGACCCCTTTTTCTTGCTTTTGCATGAGTATGTCTAGAATCAAGCAGAAAATCGATGTCCTGATTATCAATTATTTTTCCTCGAAAAGTAATAACACTGCAGTTCTTGGCTAGAGCCAGTGCAGCAAGTCCATAATCTTGAGTCACAACCACATCATGAGCACGTATATGATTCGCAATGTAAAGATCGGCACTCTGATCGCTGCGATCTACTTGGATTACCGTTACCCCTTCTGCTGCCTCTAACCGGTGATCAAATGAAGATACCATTAGCACATGCATGTCAAACCTAGAAGCTGTTTCTGCAATTTCACGTTTTACGGGGCAAGCATCGCCATCGACGACAATTCGCCTTTGCATATCTCCATCACCCGTCTCTTTTTAAATTCAGTCCGGGATATTATTATATACGCCTGAGACCATCCTAATTCCTGCCCAGGCATCAAATACGGCAAACAAAGAAAATAACACAGGACAGCGATATACGCTGCCCATTAATATATCCTTTGTTTCCCTTTATTTTGTTTTGACAATCTCAAAGTCCAGTATAGACTCTGCTGATTATTACCAAACCAACTTGGAGAAATCAGCGAACGATTTCAAGTCTTGATCGATAGAAGCGAGTAAGCCTAAGCGATTCGCACGAACAGCTTCGTCTTCTGCCATAACCATAACAGAATCAAAGAATTCGGTGATAGGCTCTTTCCAGGAGCTAGCCAAACTTAGGGCCTTTTCTGCATCATGACGAGCAATAGCTTCTTGGTAAGCAAGAGAAGTAGCCTTCCATGCATCATATAGTTTACGCTCTCCATCTTCCACAAATACCTCTTCACTAACCGAAGCATTAGAAGCTTTAGCCGCCAAATTACCTACACGATTAAAGGAGTCCACTGTTGTTTTGAAATCTTCTTCAGAGACCACAGCATTCATTAAAGCAGCTCCGCGGCGCGTAACGGATACGATATCATTGTACTGAGCACTAATCACCGCATCCACTACATCATAACGCATGGTTTCAGACAAGAGTTTTTTGACCCGCAAACCAAAGAACTCCTGTAAGTCTTTACGTATTTCATCAGCCGGACGTTTCATAACTCTCATGCTTTCATGAACTCCGAGTCCAATTTCAAAAATAGCATCCAAAGTTATAGGCAGTTCATGTTCATAAGCAATCTGTACGATACCAGCCGCTTGACGACGCAGAGCATAAGGATCTTGTGAACCCGTTGGAATGATACCGATAGAGAAACAACCTACGATGGTATCTATTTTATCAGCAATACTTACGATAGATCCAATCATCGATGCTGGAACATTATCAGAAGCGGATCTCGGTTGGTAATGTTCAAAGATTGCTCTAGCTACCTCGGCGCGTTCCCCTGCTTTCAAAGCGTAATCTTCGCCCATAACTCCCTGCAATTCAGGGAACTCATATACCATCTGTGTTACCAGATCAAATTTACAAATATCAGCTGCACGGCTGACCGATTCAACCTGATCTGCCGGGATGTTCAGCTTCGCTGCAAGCGCATCTGCAATTTTGCGAATACGACGGACCTTATCTCCAACCGTACCCATCTCTTCTTGGAAAACAATGCTCTCAAGTTTGGATACTGCATCTTTAATTTGTAATTTTTGATCTTCTTCATAAAAGAATTTCGCATCGGACAAACGTGCACGAAGGACTTTCTCATTCCCTTTTGCAATCACATCAAGCGATTCTTTTCCGCCGTTACGTACAGTGACGAAGTAAGGAAGCAGTATGCCTTTGTCGTCAAACACAGGGAAATAACGTTGATGTTCGCGCATCGAAGTAATCAGCACATCTTGTGGAATGTTAAGGAATGAAGATTCAAATGTTCCGTATAACACCGTTGGAGTCTCAACCAGAAACAAAATTTCTTCGAGCAAATCTTCTTTAACACCAATTGTCCAGTTCTTCTCTTTAGCCAGCTCTTCGATTTGTTTCACAATCATCGCACGGCGCTCTTCAATATCGACAATTACATGCTGAGAACGTAATGCTTCAACATAAGCAGAAGGCTCTTTTATCTCGATTTCTTTTCCTAAGAAACGGTGTCCTCGCGTAATATTGCCTGAAGTAACACCCGCTACTTCTATAGAAACCACATCTGAACCAAAAAGCGCGACCATCCAGCGGATCGGACGAACGAATTTGAAATCATAAGAAGCCCAGCGCATAAATTTAGGGAATGTCATCGCATGTAAGATTTGCAGCAAACCTTCAGCAATAACTTCAGAAGTTTCCGTACCTTTGCTGCTTTTCGTTGCGTAGATGTATTCCACTCCGCCAAGTTCTTTAAACGTAAACTGCTCTGGAGAAACACCCTGGCTTCTCGCAAAACCGAGTGCCGCTTTACTCCAATTTCCGTTTTCATCCACTGCAATTTTGCGTGACGGTCCTTTTACTTCTTCTTCAATATCCTCTTGCTTTTCAGCAACGTCTTTAATAATGACAGCCAAACGACGTGGGGTCGCATAAGCTTCTACAGCACCATGGTTTACCCGGATACTGCTGAGCCATTTTTCCATCCGGTCCTGAAGCTGCTCAATCGCTCCGCGCACAAATCTTGCAGGCACTTCTTCTAGACCAATTTCAAATAGTAGATCTTTAGACATGATCCGCACCTCCTTGCTTAATCAATGGGAATCCGAGCTTCTCGCGCTCCGCTAGATACGTTGCAGCGACTTGACGAGCGAGATTACGTACTCTCGTAATATAACCCGTCCGTTCCGTTACACTAATTGCTCCACGTGCATCTAGAAGGTTAAACGTATGAGAGCATTTGAGCACATAATCATAAGCTGGGAATACCAGATCCTGATCCATTGCCTTTTTTGCTTCTTCTTCATACATGTTAAAGAGCGTAAATAACATACGAACATCAGAAACTTCAAACGTATATTTAGAATGTTCCACTTCCGGTTGATGGAACACGTCTCCATATTTCACATCGCCTACCCACTCCAGGTCAAATACATTATCTTTATCCTGGATATAGGATGCTAGACGCTCCATACCATAAGTGATTTCAACAGAAACAGGACTTGTTTCGATCCCGCCTACTTGTTGGAAATAGGTAAACTGCGTAATTTCCATACCATCGAGCCATACTTCCCAGCCAAGACCCGCACAACCAAGAGAAGGATTCTCCCAGTTATCTTCTACAAAACGGATATCATGCTGATTCGCATCAATACCCAGCGCCTTAAGGCTGTCTAAATATAGTTCCTGAATATTGTCAGGAGAAGGTTTGATAATGACTTGGAACTGATGATGTTGATACAAACGGTTCGGGTTTTCTCCGTATCTTCCATCCGAAGGACGTCTTGACGGTTCCACATAAGCTACTTTCCATGGTTCAGGTCCGATTGAACGAAGGAAAGTCATTGGATTCATTGTACCTGCGCCCTTTTCCGTATCATATGGCTGAACAATAATGCATTCCTGGCCTGCCCAGAACTCTTGCAGCGTTAAAATCATTTGCTGAAAATTCATGTACTTCTCTCCTTTTTTCATCAGCTGTAGGACAGCAAAAAACCCCCGCCCTACGCCTGTTATACAGACGTAGGGACGAGAGTTAATCCCGCGGTTCCACCCTACTTGATTACTTCAAAACTCAGAAGGAGCTTTCAAGCAATCCACTTTTCCGTATCATGTTCTGCTCACGAGTGCCGTTTCCTAAACAAAACCTGCCGGACTCTCACCTGCACCGACTCGCTAGTTAAGGTTTGTCTGTTCAGTACTTTCTCGATCAACGCATGTCTCTTAGAGACTATTATGGTTCATAATAACTTAGTGACAATGCGCTTGTCAAGAAAACATCCAGAATGGAACTTTGAATTCACATTCTATAAACCGTACTTTTCCATTTGATCAAGAAAATGACGGGATTTCAGTTTTAAGGCTAATTGCTGATCCATAAAAGCACGCATGATCACCTTAATTTCAGCCTTTGTCTCTTCACGTACAGAGATATTGCCAAGACGCTGTAAATCCAGCGCTGAAAATAAACGTAACAACTTTAAAGCCCTTGGGGTTATATTCATGGCCGGCGGATCAAAGTGTTTACACGCACGGCATAGAACGCCTCCAAGACCCGGACTAATGAAATATTCTTCATCCGGTCTCTCCCGTCCGCAGGAAATACAAGCTTGAAGCTCAGGTGCATATCCAGCGGATTGTAATATTTTCATTTCATAAAGATGAATAATAATAGCCGGATCTTTATCTTCTTGAAGGGCCCCGAGGCATGCCTTTAATTGTTTAAACCAAAAGGTCCCTGTTTCATCATCCTGCAGCACACGATCCAGTAACTCACAGGCATAAGAAGCAAACGCTGCCTTTATAATATCCTCACGCAGTAGATGATGAGATTCAATAATTTCGCCTTGATTTAAGGTGCCAAGTCCCTGATTACGAAAAAAAACATATTCCCCATACGTAAACGGCTGTGTCAGGGCAGCATGGCGGCTTTTTGCCTTTTTAGCTCCACGGACAAGAACTCCTACTTTACCTCCATTTTCGGTGCAAAGCGTAATAATCTTGTTCCCTTCGCCGTAGTCCATACTGCGGATGACGATCCCTTCCACCCTGTATAGCATGTTTCGTCCCCCACAAGCCACTCCTGCCGCACCTTACTAAGATTCGATCTGAACCGCATCAAAAGGCTCAACCTCCCCTTCAGCTTCGATTCCTACCTCTTCCAGGATAGATGCACAAGCTTCTTTGTACAGCAAGTAAGCATCAACATCTCCAGTCTTTGCAAAATACGTCCACGAAAAATCTCGCATAAGTATTCATCCTCTCTTGTGGAAATGACTTGATAAGCATCTAAGAGATAGGATGTACAAGGGAGATCTTTCTATGCGTAAAACAGCACTGGAAGTGTACGGCAGAAAAGGCATTTCTCAAATATTCAAACTATTTACGCGTCTCGATGAAAACCTAAATCACGGAGAACTCGGTCTTGATTCCGCCAGTCTTTTTTCACTTTTACCCAAAGTTCCAAAAATATTTTGGAACCGAGGAGTCTTTCAATATCATGACGAGCCCGTTTCCCTACTTCTTTAAGAAGAGCACCTTGTTTACCGATAATAATTCCTTTTTGGGAATCACGCTCCACATAAATCACAGCAGATACATACACTGTCCCATTTTCTTGGGCACGCATATCTTCAATGGTAACAGCAATGGAGTGAGGAACTTCTTCACGTGTCATATGCAGAATTTTTTCACGAACGAGCTCAGCAATGACAAACTGCTCCGGATGATCTGTAATTTGATCTTCAGGATAATACTGAGGACCCGCCGGCAAATACTTCTTAACTTGATCAAGAAGTGTATTTACGTTATTGCCAAGCTTAGCTGAGATCGGTACGATCTCGGCAAATTCATGTAGCTTACTGTATTGTTCAATTAAAGGCAAAAGAGCTTCAGGCTCGATTTGATCAATTTTGTTTAACACAAGGATTACAGGTGTTTTTACATCTTTCAACTGTTCGGCAATAAAGCGGTCACCGCCGCCCATTCCTTCGGCTGCATCAACTAAAAATAAAACAGCTTCTACTTCTCGAAGCGTATTGAGTGCCGTCATATTCATGAAATCGCCCAGTTTTGATTGACGTTTATGAATACCTGGTGTGTCTAAGAAAACGATTTGCATATTGTCTGCGGTGTATACACCGTGAATTTTATTTCTCGTTGTTTGCGGCTTATCGGACATGATCGCAATTTTCTGCCCGATGACTTGATTCATTAAAGTGGATTTACCCACATTCGGTCTGCCGATAATGGCTACAAAACCCGATTTAAATTCTTTTTTTGACATATTTCCTCCAAATTAGGGCTCAAACCCTGTACATTGATTTTATACTTTCGCAAGATCTTGAGGGCCGAATGCCCCTGGCAGTAGATCGGAGACGGTTGTTTCCACAATGTCACCTTTCAGATTTCCTAAGTAAACAGGCATATCGGGTTCACACAATTCAAACATCACCTGACGACATATACCACAAGGAGAGATCGGACCTTCTGTATCTCCTACGATCGCTATTGCTTTAAATTTTCTAGGCTCATGGCCGCTCGCGATGGCACTAAACACAGCCGTTCGCTCTGCGCAGTTACTTGGACCGTAAGCTGCATTTTCAATATTACAACCATGATAGATATGGCCATCTTCCCCAACCAGTGCAGCACCCACTCCAAAGTGGGAGTATGGGATATAAGCTTTCTTACGAGCTTCAATGGCTTCTTTCATCAAACTTTGCTTATCCATATATCTTACCTCTTTCTAGAACGAAATGTTATTTATTTTAGAAAGCCCATGTAATCAGCGGCTCCCAAAAAACAAACAATGCAATAATCACGGCAAAAACCGCCGCCAGCAGCACAGCTCCAGCAGCGGTATCTTTAGCGGATTTTGCGAGCAAGTGAAACTCAGGGGAGGCAAGGTCTACGACCCGTTCAACAGCAGTATTCAGCAGCTCTGTTATCATCACACCAGCAATTGCCACACAGATGAACATCCAGTCCACCTGCGAAATATGAAAAAATAGGCCCGCAACAACGGCAAGGAGAGCACACGCCGCATGAACACGCAGATTTCGCTGCGTTAGAAAACTTTCAATCAAGCCCTCCATTGCGTTACGAAATACATCACCCCATGAGCGCTTTTTCATTACCGACTGAGCCCCACCTCAGCAAGAACTGTTTCCTGTTTCCCCATCATTTCGGCTTCACTAGCTTCGTCCTGATGATCATAACCTAACAAATGAAGAAAACCATGTACAAACAAAAATCCGATCTCACGATGAATGGAGTGACCATATTCCTGGCTTTGAGCTATTGCAGTCTCCACCGAAATAATAATATCTCCAAGGATTTCAGGGAGATCTATAGCTTCATTCTCACCAAGATCATAAATAATATCCAGTTCTTCATCAATCGATTCATTCATAGCAAAAGAAAGTACATCGGTAGGACGATCAATTCCTCGATATTCCTTATTCAGTTCATGAATCTCTTGGTCTGTTACAAAAGTGAGGGCTACCTCGCCATCTGTAATCTTCTCCATCTCGGCAGCTTTTTCAAGCAGTTTCTCCAAAGTCCCAATTAATTCTTCCGTGATCTCAACAACTTCTTGGTTATTATTCCATACCAGTTGCACACTCATTTTCGTATGCTCCTTATCTGTATACTCTATTGTTATCTTAATAAGCGGTTAAGTCTAAAGCAATCGCTTTTCGCTGCTGGCTCTAACTTAACTTTTTGGTTTCTTTATTTCTTCCGGATATTCAATTCGAGAATGGAAAATACCCATTACCGCTTCTTTTAACGTCTTTGCCACAATATCCAGCTCACGCATGGTCAAATCGCAATCATTCAGCTGATGATCATCGAGCCTGCTTTTTATAATCTTCTCAATCATCGTTTCTACCTGTTCTACCGTCGGTTTCCGTAAGGAACGAACTGCGGCTTCCACGCTGTCTGCAATCCCTACAATAGCTGCTTCTTTGGACTGAGCTTTAGGGCCTGGATACCTAAAATCTTCTTCGGTAAAATCAGGTTCTACTCCTGCCTCTTCCGCCTGCTTTATCGCCTTTTGATAGAAAAAGTGCAAGAAGGTTGTTCCATGATGCTGCTCCGCTATGTCACGAATCCGTTTAGGAAGTTTATAATCTTTTTGCATCTCCACACCATCTCTTGCATGAGCGATAATAATGGACTTACTAAGCTTAGGATCCAGTGTGTCATGCGGATTTTCCATATTGTTCTGATTCTCGATAAAATAAATCGGTCGTTTTGTTTTTCCGATATCATGATAATAAGAACCCACTCTGCATAAGAGTCCATCTGCACCGATTGCTTCAGCAGCCGCCTCAGACAAGTTACCTACCATCACACTGTGATGATAAGTCCCCGGTGTTTCTGTAAGCAGTTTACGTAATAACGGGTGATTCGGATTCGACAACTCTACAAGCTTCAAAGCGGATAAAATTCCAAAAGTAGATTCAAAGAACGGCATCAGACCAATGGCAAGAATCGCCATCAGAATTCCACCTGCAAAAGCAAAACCTACTCCGTACAGCGCATTCGTACGATCCCAATCTCCATCTCCCAGAATCGAAAGCATGAAGACTACAAGGGATCCAATCAAAGACACCATAATACCGCTTTTCAGTAAAGTGGAGCGCTGACTCGCCTTGTCCGTAGCAAAAATAGCAACAAAGCTGACAATGACAGTAAACAATCCAAAATTGAAATCAAAATTTTCGTTTTGCTGCGTATTTAGTATAATGCTGGCCACAATCCCAAAAATAATAGCAGAAATATAGGCCAAAGGTATATCGAGCAGCAAGGTAATTAACATGACGCCAATCCCTACTGGAGCCAAGTATCCGACGAATACTCTACCATCTGTCTGAAGAAAAGCAACTAAATGCATACTGCCTATCGTAATCACAAATACACATAACAGCATGAGCAGCTGCGCATTGTTATATTTAAATTCCGGATTACTCATTTGCTGCATGTACATAAGGATACCTAATGACAGAAACAGCGACAGTAACAATAAACCAAACTGCGGCCAATAATTCACTTCATCACGCAAAAGTTTATTATCCGAAAGCAGCTTGTACACTTCTTCGGTAATAATCTCCCCTTTGGCTACAAGCGTTTCCCCTTCTTCGATGTAAACCGGCGGCGTATTTTCCCGCGCCTTCGCTTTGGCTTCTTTTGTCGCCTCTTCATCGTAGAATTTATTTGACGTAATAACAAATCGGGTAAGTTCCTGAACCACCTCACGAGAAGTACGGTCATTAAGCGAGCTTGTATTGACCATTTCCGCTACTTTTGCACGTGGAATAGATGCATCCGTAATCTGGTCCACCATAAGCCGAGAGACAAGCTCTCTTGCCACAGGTTTCATCTCTTTAATCTGATCTGAAGACAGTCTGGCAATTTTGATGTAGGTCTCTTCTGGAATACGGTAAGACTGTCCTTCGGTTACTTTACGAATCTCTTCGAGCAGCGGTTCGGAATAAATACCGGAGCTTCGATTATTGTTAATAAAATTCGATACGGAGTCCTTTAGTCGCTGCGGAATTTCTTGTTTATAGATTTCTATCTTGTCGTCACTTGATATATCATCCTGATTTAAACGGTCAATACGGTCAAGTATGGATGTAATTAAACTTTCATTACGTAAAGAGACATATTGGTAGATCGGCTGAACACTTTCAGCCGCCTGTTCCTGTGCAAGCGCCCGTGCTTGATTATCTTGGATCTGCATCGGCGCCTTAATTTCTTTTTCACTACGTGTTCCCTGCTGAATATCATAACGCTCAGGCAACAGACTCGGAGACAAACTAACATAGAACAGAATGAGCATAAACAAAAACAGAAGATAGCGGGCTCCCCTGCTATTCTTCCATCCCATTTTCTTATTCTGAAAAGACTTGTCTTTAGACAATTCCTTAGGGGTCACCAGGAAACAATCCCTTTCTATTCTTGATTTTCTGCGGCTCGGTCGTAAGCAGTGATGATTTTCTGCACAAGGGTGTGCCTTACCACGTCAGTTTCAGCAAAGTAAACAAATCCAATCTCTTCAACACTCGATAGAATCGATTTCGCTTCTATGAGTCCTGATTTCTTACCTCTAGGCAAGTCGATTTGAGTTACATCTCCGGTGATTACCATTTTGGAACCAAAACCGAGACGGGTCAAAAACATTTTCATCTGTTCCGGTGTGGTATTCTGCGCTTCATCCAAAATAATAAAAGAATCATCCAGTGTACGGCCACGCATGTACGCCAGTGGTGCAATCTCTATGAGGCCGCGTTCCAGCGCTTTGGCCGTTTGATCAGGACCCATTACATCATATAGCGCATCATATAGCGGACGCAGATAAGGATCGACCTTTTCCTGAAGATCTCCTGGCAGAAACCCGAGGTTCTCCCCTGCTTCGACAGCAGGCCGGGTTAATACAATTCTCTTCACAGATCCTTCTTTTAACGCGGTTACCGCGAGAACAACAGCAAGATAGGTTTTCCCTGTTCCCGCAGGTCCGATTCCAAATACGATGTCCCGTTTCTTGATGGTCGTAACATAATGCTTCTGCCCAATCGTCTTTACACGAATTGGTTTACCGCGGAAGGTAGTTGTAATTTCACCTTTAAATAAGTCAAGCAGCTGATCGGCTCTGAAATCTTTGGCAAGTTCGGTTGCGTACTGGATATCTCTTTCGGAAAGAATGTATCCATTACGAATTAATTGCAATAATACTTCAAATAGCTGTTCCATTTTCTCAACTTCATTTCCGTCGCCCCGAATGGTGATTTCGGCTTCACGTGAGTCAATCGTCACTGGAATTTCGGACTCCATGAGTTTAAGAAAAGTGTCCTGTGGTCCAAAAAGTGATTGTCCTTCACCTGCGTTCTGAAGAGAGATGCGTATGCTGCGATTATGTTCTGTCAAATAACCTCATTCTCCTTGATCTTCAACTTGGTTATAAACGAGCGGTAATTCAACCGCGATACTTTCTTCTACTTCGAAAAGCACTTTCATATAAACTTTACCATTCTCTTTCTTCTCATGCAAAATTTTTTCGCTGATAATCTTAGTACCTTTACCGTTTTTCGCTAAAATATCATTTCTTGCTGCTTGAAGGCCTTGCCCTTTCACAAACTCTTCACCAAGAGACTGCTCTTTATACAACGTTTCACGGTCAATTTCAGTCATCCAACCCACTGGAAGTTTAAAAGAGCGCCATTTGAGCGGGTCCACTTCGGTAATTGTCTCAAATTTGCTGTATGGAGTATCTCCATAGCCCCAGAACTGGACTGCTCTGTTTCCGAGCACAAGGAAGCGACGTTCTTTAGACTCTCCTGTATAAGTGATCTGCTTTTGCAACAAAGGTACTTCAATATTATATTCATGCCAAACAAGCCCTTTTACTTCCCCTTTGGCTACGACACTCTGTGTGTTCTCTTCGTCCCCAAGAATACCTGATATAAGTACAGCACCCTTCTTGACCCGCATATCCTTCTGAACTACGGGTCTGCCTTGTTCCGCATAAATTTCAGTGATTACAGCATCCGTCTTGCTGATCAGATGTCTTGGACTCATCAGTGGTTTCTTCTCTGGTTCATCCGCTTCAACGACCTGAATTGTAACTTTGGTTCCTTCCCGGAGTACCCCGATCCACGAAGCTGCAGGGAGCTGCTTCACCATATCCTTGGCCAGCTCGTCCTGTTCCGGAAGCCGAAATGAAAATTGAAAAGGATATAACCCTTCTTTACGAGCTACTTCCAAAATTTCTTCTTCTGGTATTTTTATATTCCCTTCTACTTTTACGTCCCATACCAATGCAGACATGCCATACAATAAAACGAAGAATAAAATGGCGCCCGTTACAAACAGTTTCCGTTTTAGTAGTCTTGCCGTGAAAAAGGGGAGCCCAATACGCTGCTTTACCCGTACCCTGCAGCCTGTCCGTTTTAAAAGCGGGCGAAGCTCAAAGAAATCGTCCACCAGAATATTCATACTGGCACTGCGATTACCTATTGCTTTGATCTCCCATACATTCAGTCCATGCTTCGCCATTTCATTAATCATGGCTTCGATGTCGCCCCCGAGAAGTACAATATGAACAGTTCCCCTAATATTGGCCAAGCCCGGTGTTCTCACTTGACATCCTCCGTCCCCATATACTGAATATTTTTAATATGGCCTTCTACCGCTACTTCTTCAGGCATAATATTCCGAATGACAAGCTCTGTACCGCTTACCTCAAGCCGTCCTACAGACAGGTCGAGCACAAGTTTATCTTCGGAGAAATGTACAACACCGCGATGGTTCTCTATGTATAATTGCTTACTTCCGATCAGGGTTAGCCTCGGCATGTCAAAAAGAACATCCTGCGGCAAATCGAGTACTTCGCTGGTCCATTTGCGCAAATTGCGACTGATCCGGGTCATTGAGCTGGTCTTCCCCCTTCCTGTACTCTAAACCATATGCAGGAAAAGGCTGCTTTATGAGGATTTCATGACAAAAAGCCGCCTTTCTCCATGAAGAGAAAAGACGGCTCCTTGGTTAATCCAATATTAATACTTATTGCGAGAATGATAAGGACGTTTTGCCCGCGGCGGTCCTAACACTTCTGCCCAAATAATCCCTTTACGAATATCGGATGGGTCAGCAAATAACTTTTCCTGTTCATCCGGTTTCTGAGAAGATTGTGCTCTGGAAGCTGCAGCACGCCTTGCGGCTCGTGCCGCTCTCTCAGACTCCTCTTTTATTCTTTCTAACCTCAGTCTCTCTGCTTCGATCTGTCTGCGCTGTTGCTCCATAATATCATGCTGAGATAATTCTTCATTTAGAGAATCTTCTACAGCATTAGGGAAGTATGGAGACGGAGAATCAGCAGCAGGAGTATCATAAGGATTGCGATACTCCCCATCACGAGAATCAACAGGATCTACAGGAAGTGTAAACTCTCTTGAAGGAGGTCTTTCCGATTCGCCATTCCCTCTCGATTTATTCGCTTTACTTAAAAACGAAATGAGCGCAAAGCCAATGACAAATACGAAATAGATATTACTGCCTAACCATTCCAGAAGGTTCATCTATTTCACCACCTTATCTGTTTTGGTTATGATCATCCTGGTCTCTCTTGCTTTCTTCCGGCTTCGCAATAGCACCACGCATCTCTGTATCTGCCTCGATATTGCGATAGTTCATATAATCCATAATTCCAAGTTGTCCGTTTCGGAAAGCTTCTGCCATCGCGAGCGGCACATCAGATTCTGCTTCAACAACGCGAGCTCTCATCTCAATCACACGCGCTTTCATCTCTTGTTCTTGTGCAACCGCCATCGCGCGTCGTTCTTCTGCTTTTGCCTGCGCAATTCGTTTGTCTGCTTCTGCCTGTTCCGTCTGCAGATCAGCCCCGATATTTTTACCTACACTAACATCGGCAATATCAATAGAGAGAATCTCAAATGCAGTACCTGCATCCAAGCCTTTCTCAAGTACGGTACGAGAAATTCGGTCCGGATGTTCTAGAACATCTTTATGCGAGTTAGAAGCACCGTTCGTACTTACAATCCCTTCCCCTACACGGGCAATAATGGTTTCTTCACCCGCACCACCGACGAGGCGATCAATATTAGCACGAACCGTTACACGTGCTTTAACTTTCACTTCAATCCCGTCTTTTGCTACCGCAGAGACGACTGGAGTCTCAATTACTCGTGGATTAACACTCATTTGAACAGCCTGTAGCACATCACGACCTGCAAGGTCAATCGCTGCAGCACGTTCAAATTCAAGTGGAATGTTCGCACGTTGTGCGGCGATCAAGGAGTTAACCACTCGGTCTACGTTACCACCTGCGAGATAATGACTTTCCAGTTGGTTAATGTTAAGACCAAGTCCTGCTTTTGTAGCTTTAATGAGTGGGTTTACAATTCGGCTTGGTACAACCCGTCTCAGTCTCATAGCTACGAGGGTAATAATACTTAATCTGACACCAGACGCAAGCGCCGAGATCCAGAGCATTACAGGGAAAAAGCTAAAGAACACACTTAATATGATGACCGCAACAACGGCAATTAACAGAATAGCTATCCAACCTGATTCAAATACCATGTAGTAAATTCCTCCAACAAATTAATTTTTTTATAACAGAATCACGCCATCTTATTTAACCGTTATTTAACGCCGCTAGCTTCTCTTTCACTTTGTTTCTTCACCACAACACGCGAACCTTCCACCTTGTAGACATAAATAGGTTCGTTTGCGAGAATATAATCCCCTTCTGTAACCACATCTACACGCTCTGTCCCAATGACAGCCGTACCCGATGGGCGAAGCGGAGTCGCACTTGCGCCTTCCATTCCAATCAGGTCTTCTCTGGTTCTAACCGAAGAATATCCTCTGTCAGCCGTCATGTTATCATTCAGAATAAAACGATTCCAGATTCCTTTCTCCTTGAACACGATGGCGACTATGATCACAAGTGCAATCGCAGCAGCTGCCGCAATCCCTAAGGAGACAAGTGCTGTACTTGTATCGTATGCGGCTCGTACGACCCCTGTAATAAGACTCCCAGCACCCAGTACACCCAGAATACCAAAGCTTGGAACAAAAAGTTCAGAGATAAGGAGTGCAATTCCGATGATAAACAGGAACCACGTTTCCGATCCGCCGATACCTGCCACATAACTTCCACCGAAATAAAGGACAAAGCTCAAGAAACCAACAATACCTGGTACTCCAAATCCAGGAACAAACAGTTCAATCAATATGCCGGCGATCCCAATGAATAATAGAATCGTGGAGACAACAGGATGAGTGAGGAAACTCGAAAGCTTCTCAAATGTCGTCTGTTCCATCGTATAGATATTATCCGGCGAGTAATTTAACCAAGTAGCTACTTCGGCAGGCGATGAGGCGATTTTGTCAGCGTAACCAACTTCGAGCGCTTCCTTCGCTGTCAGAGAGATAACTTCGCCCTTTTCTTTGGTTCTACTAATTTCAGGCATTTCAACAACCATATTAAGATCAGTCATCCCGCCTGCGATCTCTTTTTTACGATCATTCTTTTCAGCTGCCGCCTGCATGTTTGACTTCCATGTAGCTACTAGCTTGGGATCATCAATATAATTATTGCTCCCATCGACCAAAGCTGCCGCACCAATCGTACTCGCCGGAGACATCGCAATATAATCAGAGACCAACGCAATATAACTGCCTGCTGAAGCCGCATCTCCGTTAATATAAGCTACTGTAGGAATTTTGCTTGCCTGAATCATATCTCCAATTTCTTTTGTCGTTGCGACAAGTCCGCCAGGCGTGTTGATCTGAAGAACAATCAGGCCTGCCTGCATTTCTTCCGCTTCCTTGAACCCGCGTTCCATGAATTTTTGAAGCCCTCGTTCAATAGGCTGATCTACAGGAATGACATACACCGCACCATCTTTCGCAGCAGCCTGAATCCCCTGTGGTTGAACAAAAGCAGAGACGAGAGTAACAAAGAAAGCGATTAAAATAACAACCGGAAACTTCCAATTTTTGATTTTATTCATTAATTGTTGTACCTCCCTTCTATATCATCCTATAATACCCACCACATAATGTATATTACGTAAGTAAACAATTTACGTTTCAAAAAAAGAAAAACACTCCCTGAGTTAGGGAGTGTTTACGGTTATGTTATTGCAGAAATTGTTGAACTGCTTGGCTCACCAGCTTGCCATCCGCTTTGCCTTTTACTTTCGGCATCAGGGCTGACATGACTTTCCCCATCTCGGCTTTCGAAGAAGCACCGGTTTCCTGGATGGTCTGCTGTACAATGACTTTAATTTCTTCTTCGCTAAGCTGTGCGGGAAGGTACTGACTGATTATATCAATTTCCGCTTTGGCATTCTCCGCAAGTTCTGTGCGACCCGCTTTATCAAATTCTTGGAGGGCATCTTTGCGCTGTTTGATTTCACGACTGAGGATATCAAGCACTTCGTTGTCATCCAAAGGTCTTTTCAAATCTATTTCAAGATTCTTAATCGTCGAACGAACCAATCGAATGGTGGAGAGTTTGAACTTGTCCTTACTCTTCATCGCTTGCTTCATATCTTCGTTCAATCGTTCGCTAAGATTCATGTTGTTATAATCCTCCTAAAACTTTCTCTTACGAGCAGCCTCGGACTTTTTCTTACGTTTTACGCTTGGCTTTTCATAATGCTTACGTTTCTTCACCTCAGCCAAAACACCATCTTTAGCGATAGAGCGTTTAAAGCGACGAAGTGCAGCATCAATAGTCTCGTTTTTACGAACTTTAGTTTCAGACACCAGTTTTCCCTCCCTCCGACCAGACCGTCCAAGAGCATATAACACGGTTCATCAAACTTAATTATAGGTGAAAATTCGTTAGCGTGTCAACCTATATACCAATATCGTTTAAAAACAAGGTTTTTATGCGCTTTATCTACGAAATTAACTGTGAGAATTGGAAATTCCAGTGAGTGCACCAAGGCGCGCTCCGCCTAGCACATGGTAATGAAGATGATGGACGGTTTGTTCTCCATCTTTTCCGCAATTATTAATTAAACGGTACCCAGATTCTGCGATTCCAAGCTGTTTAGCAGCTTCCTGTGCAGCCTTATGGATCTCAGCAACCAGACCAAAGTCTTCTCCCGCAACTTCATTCATGGAAGCAATATGCTTCTTCGGAATAACCAAAACATGCACCGGAGCAGCCGGCTGTATATCGTGAAATACAACCACATGTTCATTCTCGAGCACCTTATTAGAAGGAATGCTACCCTCTACAATTTTGCAAAATAAACAATCCATTTTCATTCCTCCTTTTTTAATACACCAAAGTATGTGAATCAATTTCATAACTTATTAAAATGATGAATTTGTAACTATATATAGACAAACAAAACCATTTTGATCTATATATACCCCTGATTAAAGCAACTAAAGGAATTATGAAATTGATTCTTGTACAATAATTTTATCATAACGGATTATAAAACCATTCGCCAGTTGAAGAGGAACATAAAAACGCCCCTTCTCAAAATGGTCAAGACCCCATTTTGTAGACATTGAAAAAAGACCCTAGGCGGTAAACTGGCGTCGGTACTCTACCGGCGTCAGTTTTTTTAGTTTCCGTTGTGGCCGCCTTCGGTTATAAAAACGGATGTATTTCTCCATTCGCCTTTGTGCCTCTGCAAGATTTCGTATATCATAAGGGTAGAGTCCTTCCGTTTTGAGATGCGAGAAGAAACTCTCCATAGAGGCGTTGTCTAGGCAATTGCCTCGGCGAGACATGCTGATTTGGGCGCCAACCTTTGGCAGCATGTCGTGGTAAGCATGAGACGTGTACTGGAACCCTTGGTCGCTGTGAACGACTAGTCCGGTCACGTCTTTTTGCTTGGAAAAGGCTTTTGCGAACGTTTGAAGTACCAGCTCATTGTCATTACGCTCACTAAGTTGGTAGGCTACAATCTCGTTATTAAATAGATCTTTTACTGCCGAGAGATACAACCAGCGCTCGCCTACTCGGTATTGGGTCACATCCGTCACCCATTTCTGGTTTGGTTTTTCAGCCGTGAAATTACGCTTAAGCAGATTATCAGCAACACGCTCGGCTGCCTGGTATGTCGCGTTAAATCGACGTTTCCGGCGAATACTGGCTTGAAGACCCATGTTTTGCATCAGGCGTAGTACCTTCTTGTGGTTCATCCATACACCTTCATCCTGCCACAAGAATAGCTGGATCTGTCGGTAGCCATATTTCCCTTCATAGCGTTTGTACACCGTACGGATGAGTTGTTTAGCCTCGGCATCTCGGTCGTTCTTCTTCCGCTTTACATATGCATAGTAGCCGCTTCTAGAGACGCCAAGAAGTTGGCAATGTTCTGCTATTTGGCCGGTGGTCGCCGTTTGTTCGATGAGCCTGAAGCTTTGCTCTTTCCCTCCTGCATCCAGATTTTCAAATACTTTTTTAGCGTGGCATTCTCCCGTTTCAGCTGCTGGACATATCGCTCCTGATCTAAATACTCTTTTCGTCTTCCTCGTTGATCCAACAGACCAAACTCACCTTGTTCACGGTATTTACGCATCCAACGTTTCATTCGGCCCTGATCTTGAATTCCTAAATGATCGTTGATTTGCCGATACGTCCATTTTTCCTCTACGTGCAAACGGATTGCCTCCATCTTGAGTTCCTCAGAATATGTCTTAAACTTTTGACCTTTTATTGCCATAAAAAATACACCCCCTAGAATTTCATCGGTTAACCCAGGGGTTTTTCCAATGTCTATTCTAAGGGGTGCACTTCAAAAAGAAAGAGGCGTTTTTTACGAATTTACTTATAATAAAGGCAATAGAGTCAATGCGGTTATACCAACAAGCGGAAGTAATAAACGTCTGAATCTTCGTCTGCCTGGATAATATCCACCGCCATGATACGGATTACCTCCGTATCCGCCGTATCCGCCATATCCACCATATCCACCAAATGGCATAAAAGCACGTGTGTCTCCGCATGGCGGCGGAGGACACCCACAAGATACGCCTTGATGGGCATACATCGAAGTTTGCATTGGAGCATACATCTCATTCATATACTCACTTCCTACGGGTATGGCGAGACTAAGATATTCTTCATCCATATTCTCGATGATTCCATCATGCAAGGAACCATCTTCCATCCATACACATACATAACGATGCATATGATCTTGACACATTTTTTTCACTTCTGTTTTTTCCATCTTCTTGTTCCTCCTCGGCATCTGGGCTGATACCCTATGTTATTCACTTCAAGAATAAGTGACACAGAGTTAAGAAGTTTTTTTCTTCCCGCCTTTGAAGGAATGTCGAATTGGAAGTTCCTGATCGGAAAATAAAGATAACCTAATTCCTAATCTATAATTGTTCCATCATTACTTTTGAACCTCCGCCTGCATCTTCAGCCGGTACGACCACCAGTTTTCTAGCAAGTCGTGCTCTAAGTTCAGGTACATGACTAATTACACCGACGGCAAGCTGATCATTATGCAGTTTTTCAAGTGAAGTGATCACCGTATCCAGCAGTTCTGGGTCAAGGGTTCCGAACCCTTCATCAAGGAAAAAGAACTGAAGCGGATATTGACCGCGCAGCTGAATTTGCGCTGACAATGCAAGTGCAAGTGACAAGGAAGTCAGGAATGTCTCACCGCCGGACAAGGTAGATACCGGTCTTTTCACACCACCGTTTGCATCATCCACAATGACAAAACCGCCGCCGGAATCCACCTCCAGTGCATAACGCTGTTTCGTTAGGTAACGAAGACGAGAAGATGCGGTTCTGCTGACCTGCATCAATTGTTCTTCCGCAATATATTCGACAAACGTGTTACCTCGGAATACGGATTGCAACTTGGATAACTGTTCAGCATATAAAGCGAGTTCACTGCGTTTTTCATCAAGTTCCATCCAGCGTTCATGACGGCGCGATATGTCTTCCAAATCTCGCTCCGCTCTTGCTTTTATCCGCATCGCCTCTTCGTCTTGCGCCCTCAGTGTCCGCAGCTTGTGACTTGTATGCTCCCACTCTTCCTCTGTAATGATTACTCCCTGAAGCTTCTCATCCAAATCCCTTAGGCGAAGTTCCACTTCTTTTTGTTTGTTGCGATATTCCGTTACCCTATATTCTGCTTTGGCAACAGCCTCCGGTTCCATGTACGCACTTCGCACATCCTCATCAGAATCAAAAGGAGACTTCAACCGCTCCGCTTCATAACGTGAAGTGATCGTAGTAAGCTGATCTTTCGCAGATTCAAGCGATTGTTTAGCTAAACCGACTTGCTGTAAAGCATTCTGCTTCTTCTCTTCCGCCTCTTTCATCGCCAGTTTTGCTGCTTTTGTCTCTTCCCGTATGTGATTTAGTGACGAAGCTGCTGCTTTTAGCAAGTCTTCTGCCCGTTTTTCTCCTACCCAGGAACGAAGTCGGTTCCCTTTCTCTTGCAGCAGTTCCTGTTTGCCAGCGTGTTCTGTATCCAGCTGGGTACGGCGCTTATCAATGAGCGACAACTGTTGCTGCATGTCTGCGATCACACTTGCTTTTTCTTCTAGGAAAATAACGCTCTTCTGGAGCCTTTCCTTCAAATTTTCGGCAAGTGTATCGCGCTCTTGGAGCGACTCGTACTTTACTGTCGCCTCCTCCGGTGTCAGGCCGGGCAGCTCCTCGGCCCAGCTTGCGCGCAGCGCCGCCACCTCAGCCTGGTGCGCATGAACGCGCGCCTTGGCTTCCGCGTGCTGTTTAGCGCACGCGTCACCGTTTGCGGCAGCCAGCATTTGGCGCTGCCGCACTTCCGCTGCACGCGCGGTAAGCTGTGCAGCTTCCTCGCGCAGCGGGGCTATGGAGGCGGCGAGGTGCCCAGCCGCCTCTTCGAGGGACCGGGTGGCTTCCGCGTAAGCGCGCACCCGGTCCGGAGCAGGCACGCCAGGCGCAGCGGCAAAGCCTGTGGTCTTCGCAGGCGCGGCTTCCGCCTGCGAAAGTGCCGCTGCCTGCGGCTCGGCACTTTGGCCTTGCTGCGCAAGCTCAGCGCGCAGCTCATGCAGCTGCTGGCGGAAGCCAAGCCGCAGCTCAGCAAGCTCGGCGCGCAGTTTGCTGAGCTGTGCAAGGTCTTCCTCACTTGCCGTACTTGGCAAGTGAGCATGCCCCTGCGGATTCGGGTGATGCACCGAACCGCATACCGGACATGACTTCCCGTCGCTAAGTTCTGCAGCAAGCCGTGCAGATAATCGCTGCAGTTCTTCTTCCTTCAGCAGAACACGAAGGCGTTCCTCTTCCTGGTTTATGGAAGTAACCGCATCTTGTGCATGGATGTCCATCCGAACAAGCTCTGCTTCTGCCGCCTTCAGTTTATTTCCTAACTGCTGCTGTGCAGCAAGCAGTTCGGAAGCTTCCTTCTCAGCTGAGTGACGCTGCTGATTTGCTTGCTCAGACTCTGCCTGTGTTTTTTGTTCTGTCAGCTGAACTTCTTTCAGCTTGTCCAGTGCAGTATCCAGCCGATGTTTCCGCTGAACGGCATCCAGCAGCACACGTCTTTCCCCAGACTTTACTTCACAGCCAGACAGCTGCTCCTGCAGGTCTTTCCGTCGATTGGTCGCCCTCACCTGAAGATCTTGTTCTTTGAGCAAAAGCTCATGTGTAATCTGATACTGTTTTGCTTCTGCCTCACACTCTTTAGCAAGCTTTTGCACATCACTTACAAGCCGATCCGTCTCTTTCTCCAGTTCTCGCGCTTGTTCCAGTTGTTCAAGACGCACAAGCAGCTTAGGTTCTTCTTCTGCTAGAATCTGTTCCTTTTCTTGTTCAAGCAGAGCACACTCACGAGATATCTTCTCTCTCTGTGCGAGCTGTACTTCAGCAGATTCAGCAGCTAAACGTCTTCTTGTCAGTTCATCTTTTGCTCTATTCTGTTCCTCAAGCATAGGAATCAAAGAACTTGCAAGAGCAGATCGTTCCATCTGCTGTTCTAATTGGCTGATTTCGTCCTGCTGTTGTAACATCTTTTCCAGCTGCCCGCTAAACTTGGTCCGCTCCACAATCAGCTCTCTCGTCTTCGTCATTCCTTCAGCTAGAGCCGTCACCTGCTCAAGTAGTGCACGTATCTGCTTCGCTTCCTTCTCGGCTTGCTTAAGCTGAAGCTCCGCTTCTTTTAAAGCTTCTTTACTTGCCAGACCCAGTCCTTGCTGTTCTGCTTCCAGAGCTTTTAGGGTACTATCATTCTCTTTTACTTTGCGGCTGAGCTTAATTGCCAGCTGATCGCCGTATTTCTCTAGATGAAATAGACGCTGCAACATCTGTCTGCGTTCTGTTCCTTTTAGAGATAGAAACTCAGCAAACTTCCCTTGCGGCAAGACGACTGCCCTTGTGAAATCATCCATTTTCAGGCCAATCATATCCTCAACCGCACGATTTACCTCGGCAAGTTTATCAGCAAGTACTTGCTCTCCTTCTTCCGTTACTGCAATAAAACGGCTCACCGAGTTACTGATAGAAACATCTCCGGTCCGCTTAAAGCGGCGTTCAACGCGATAAGTCTGTACTCCTTGTTCGGACTGGAGTTCAAAGGTGAAAGATACAAACAATGTATCCTCCGCCTGATTCATAATTCCCTGCGTACCATTCACAGCTCTTTCCACTTTACCGTACATCGCAAGCGTAATCGCATCTAGAATGGTTGATTTTCCACTGCCGGTTGGTCCGAAAATTCCAAACAGACCCGTTTCCGTCAGCGTCCTGAAATCAATTTCCTGTACTTCCCGATAACTTTGAAGTCCAGATAGTTTAATTTTGACCGGTCTCATTCAGAGTCACTCCCTTCCCCTGTACGGCCGTCATCTTCATTAACTAACTCCAAAAACAACTTTACCAGCTGGTCGTCCGGGACCGCCCCGCCTGTCTGCCGCTGGTAGAATCTTCGAAAAACTTCATGCACCGGAAGTTCAGACCTTACTTCATTCATCTCGGAAGTAATTGTTTCTGGATAAACCGGCCGAATATGAATAATTCCTTCCCTGCTTTTACGAAGTTTCTGAATCTCAGCAATTGACATCGCTTCTTCCAGGGATATCTCCAGATCAATGTAAGCTGTCTTGTCCCGTTCTTCCTCAAGCCAGCGGTATACTTCGGCAAGACCCCCGTGGGCTTTCCAGCGTACTAAAGGTTTGCCGCTGCTTAGATACACTTCATTAGCGATAGCCGGCTGTCCAGGTGCTACATCAACCATCACTACTGATTTCGTCTGACCTGCTTCTGAAAAGCTATAGGATAAAGGGGATCCGCTGTAACGAATCATCCCCTCTCCTTTCACATGCTGGGGTCTGTGAAGATGTCCTAGCGCCGTATATTGTGCTCCAATAGACAAGGCAGAAGGATCCACTGTATAAGCGCCGCCGACTTGAATTGGTCTTTCTGAGTCACTCTCAAGTCCCCCAAGCACATAAATATGACCCATAGACAGGTTTACTGTGTCCTTCTCAAAACTGTTCCCTAAATGCCTCATGAGCTGCCCCACTCGTTCACTATAGGCAAGCCGCATTCCCTGCTCTTCTCCATCCTCCGTAAACAATTCATTAAGCCTGGATTCGGAGGGATAAGGAAGGGCTGCAATTTTAGCGATTTCTCCGGTTCTTTGGGCATGAATCGTAATAATATCGGAAGTGGGTAATCCGACCAGTGTAATTCCGCGTCCATTTACGAGCGGGGATACCGAAGCCACCCGTTCAGGCTGATCATGGTTTCCTGCAATAACGACTAGTGGTCTGCCTCCAGAGGTCAGTCTAGCAACAGCGTCATAGAAGAGCTGCTCAGCAGCAGCTGGAGGATTCACTGAATCATATACATCGCCTGCCATAAGAATCGCATCTGCTTTTTCCTCATTCGCAAGTCGAACCAGCTCGTCCACAAACTGCTCCTGCTCTTTTAACCGACTGCGCCCTTCCAGTGTCTTTCCGAAATGCCAATCTCCAGTGTGCAATATTCGCATTTGTTAATTACTCCTTTTGCCCTCATTTTCCTAGAGCTTTACTGCCGTATCTGCATCAAAAAAATAAAGCCATTTCTCATCTATCTCATAACCTAAAATGTCTCGTAAAGCTCTTGCATAAAGATCAAGCTGAAACTCATAGCCTTTTGCAAGGGTGTCGATACCTCCCCGATGGTCAAGTACTCTATCGGTCTTGTAATCTAGCAAAATTCGTTTGCCGCCTACTTCAAATAGACAGTCTACAATCCCTTGAATGAGTACTGTCTCTCCGCCGAGGATACTCGAGTCCATCCGATTCTCTTCTCCCGTAGACGAATGATGATGAAAATCAAGCAACGTCTCATCTGCAGGAAGCCCGTAGCTAAACGGCATTTCTCTTCTCACCCAGCCTGTCTTCTCTGCTTCTATCAAAGCCTTACCCGGTTCACTTTCGAAAAAACGTACAATCTGAACCGGATCAATCGCTTCTGCCTGATAAGGAAGCAAGATATGACGCTCTACCAAACTAGCAATGACCGCCTGAGCTGTGCTGACCGTTAATCCTGGTTCAGCGGGTACATGCTGCATTAAGGTATGATATACCGTTCCGCGCTCCGCCCCCGTTAACCTAGATTCTTCCATAAACTTCGGTCTGCGTAAATGTAAAGTAAACTCTTCATTTACCGCCAGTTTTCCCTGCTCGTCATGAAGAACCTTTTCTTCTATTAAACCTAGCGGCGGATGCTCCTGCATCACAAGGAGCGACTTCATCTCAGTCACCGATGTACTTGCTGCTGTATGTGCACTAGCCGTATATGGATAAGTCCAGCTAAGCACCTCATCAATTTTCATTTTATGACTTTCGGACTCTTCGGAAACGGGCGTCTCAACAGGTGATAGATTCATTAGCGCACGCGTGACCTGCTGCCGATCTTCATTTATTTCATCCGCCGCTTCGTTCATCGAAGCATCCAGGGAAGAAGATACAGATTCTGCAGACAATACGGAAATACGCCATCTCGAATCATCCTGTACAAACAAATCTGGCTGCCCTAAATCTCTGCCCATTTCCTCATCTTCGAGTCCTGCAAGCGCACGCAGATGCCATGCATCTGGATGCCTGAACACAGCGGGACCGATCCAATCCATATAACTGCGTCCTGAAGCCAGCAGTGTTTCTGGAAGCAGAAGCGCCTGATGATTCTTAATCTGAGACCAGTTCATCGCTTTTTGAACAGCATCTTTTACCGTGCCAATAAGAATCATTTTTTCCTTAGGACGTGTCAATGCAACGTAGAGCACACGCATTTCTTCAGCTAATAACTCTGCATGAGCTCGTCTGCGGATGGCAAGACTTGCGAGCGTAGGATAGCTGACTCTATTCTCTTCATCCACAAACCTCGGACCAAATCCAAGCTCTTTATGCATCATAAATGGTGCATTCAAATCTTGTTGATTAAACATTTTGGACATGCCCGCGACAAAGACGATGGGGAATTCCAGTCCCTTACTCCGGTGAATAGTCATAATGCGGACCGATCCTTCTGTATCCGCTGCTATACCCACCGCGCCCAGGTCTCCTCCGTTGTCCTTGAGTCTCGAAATAAAAGTAAGAAAACGGAACAATCCACGATTCGCTGTGGAATTCTCATATTGTTTTGCACGATCATAGAGAGCTTTCAAATTACGGCTGCGCTGCACTCCGCCCGGCAGACCGCTGACCCAATCCAAGTAACCGGTATCCCGGTAGATACGCCAGATTAATTCGCTCAAGCTGCCGCTTCTCGCCTCCTGTCTCCACTCTTCTAGAAAATCAGAAAATGCAGTTAATTTGCGAAGCAGATTTGTTTTGAACTGTAATGAATCGGACTTACTCTCTTCTATATGAACATCGTTCCTTGGATCGCCTAGGGTTTCTACCACTTCAAGTGCTGCGCTCGCTTCCTTCATCCCGAGTTCAAGAGCCATCTGTGCCTCTAATTGCTCTATATCATCAGCTTTATTACTGGTTATATGCCCGCTGCTGTTAAACTCACCTGTTTCTTTCTCCAGATTTGCTATGGTGTTCTGCATGGCGTCATAAAAAGAAAGCCGTTTACCTACAAGCCGAATGACAGCGAGTTCCTCTTCATCTAGACCTACAATCGGAGAACGAAGTACAGACGCGAGCGGTATATCCTGCTGAGGATTATCCACGACTTGCAGTAAGGAAAGCATAATTTCAATTTCAGTGGCCTGGAAAAAACCTTTGTTTTGGTCACCGATTACGGGAATACCTTCACGCTTCAGTTGTTCCATAATAAGCGGAGTCCACAGCTGAGCAGAGCGCAGCAGAATGACGATATCGCCATATCTTGCAGGTCTCATCTCTTTCGTGTTTTTATCATAGACAGGAAGCGGATTTCCGGTATTGCCAACCATCTCATGAATACGGGCAGCAATGACCCTTGCCTCGAGCTCTGCTGTCTCCATCTCAAGCTGTTCTATAACTTCACTCGCAGCCCCATCTTCCCCCGCATTCTCCGGCTGTTCCGGTGCTTCCGAACCGGCCCTATCAATCATGATAAGTTCGGGTGTGTATCGCCCATCTTCTGGTACATCAGGAAAAGAGGCTCCAAATGATAAAGCGGCTGCATCATCATATTCAATTTCAGCCACGCCTACATTCATGATCTGTCTGAACAGCATATTTACGGCACTTACAACTTCAAGCCGGCTGCGGAAATTCCGTGCTAGATCAATCCGGAGACCATCACCTTCGCCCTCCGTATCATAACGGCGATACTTATCCAGGAAGAGTCCTGGCTCGGCTAGACGGAAACGATAAATACTCTGTTTGACATCCCCCACCATGAACCGGTTTCCGGGTTCTTTGCGGGAGATCAAGCTAACGATATCTTCCTGAACTGTATTTGTATCTTGATATTCATCAAGTAACACTTCATCAAATTGCTGCTGATACTCTAGTGCTGCATCTGATGGAATCGTCTGTTCTGGCGTAGAGTCAGCACCTCGTAAGATTTGGAGCGCATAATGCTCTAAATCACTGAAATCGACAACACCTCTCGCTTTCTTCTCCTCCGTAAATACACGAGCAAATTGATTTACGACAGAAGCCAGCTCCTCCATTAGAGGTGCCGCTTTATTCATTTCATCAAAGAACTGTTCCGGCGTACGACCAAATAATGCCGTTTTCAGTTCCATAACTGTCTTTTTGGCGGCTTCTCTCCGCTCTTTTGCTCTCTCCTGGAGCCCAGGATCAGCCTGTCCCTTACGGACTGCCTTCAGCTTGCCGAACTCAGATTGATGAAAAACATCGTATAGTTCATCCCAAGCACCATTTTTCACCCTGGAAAGCAGTTCGTGCACCATTTCAAGATCACTATTGAACGTCTCCGCATAAGCTGCAGGACCCTCCGGTTCTTTGGCGATACGCAGTGCCTGCTCAAGCAAAAGGACCGCGCCGCCCAGAGCAAGTTCCGCGTCACGCATAATGCTTCTCACCCAAGTGGACTGACCCAGCTCCTCCACTGAATTCACACGGAAAGAAGCTGCCATTTCTTCAAGCCAATAGGATGGCCATGAATGACTCCGCGAGAAATCGTACAACTTCTGCACCAGCCGATACATTGCATCGTCACTGCGCTCACCGCTGAACCAATCCACGAGCCTGCGGAAGGTACTTCCTTCGCCTTCTTCACTGTATTTTTGTTCAAACAGATCCATCAGTAGTTCTTGACGCATGAGCTCTGCTTCATATTCATTCAGAATACGAAACCCTGGATCCAGCGGAATCTGCTGATAATATCTGCGAATAATCTCCATACAGAATGAATGAAGGGTTGTGATTGAAGCTCGGCCGAGCAGACTCAGCTGACGGCGCAAATGTTCGTTCTCGGGCTGCTTCTCAAGTGCTGTTTCCAGTGCATCCCGGATCCGCTCGCGCATCTCGGAAGCTGCTGCCTTGGTAAACGTAGCTACAAGCAGACGATCTACACTAAATCCCGCATCCTCATCTGATATCTTACGAATGATACGCTCGACAAGCACTGCCGTTTTCCCTGAGCCGGCAGCTGCAGCCACCAGCATGTCCTCTCCGGAAGAAGAAATAGCTTTCCACTGATCATCACTCCAAAAACTTCCTTCCGGTTTAGGTATACTCCTCATTCTTCTTCTCCCCCTTCATGCTGAAATAGATCCCATGCCTGCTGTTTAGCGGGCTTTCGAATGAGATGATATTCGTTCCCAGGCAGCCCCTCGTCAAACTGACACACGGATTTGAATGGACAAAATGTACATGCTGTTTCCTGCTGCATTCGGAAAGGTTCAATCCCAACCTCACCTTCGGTAATTCTTGATCCGATTTCTTGAATTGTATTTCGTACAGAGCCTAGCAGCATGCCCCACTGCTCTTCGGTTGCTACGGAAGCACTGCTATAGAAACCTCCATCTGCCTTAACGGCCACAGGTAAAATAGAGGAGTATCCTTTATCCAGCGTGTTGTCCATCTTCGCCACCACATCGCGGTCGGCAAGCAGCAAACCTTTCATTTTGAATCGTTTCAAAAGCTCTTGTTCTGCCTGCTCTTGTGCCATCGCATTGGCTGAAGTCAAAAGAGGGTTATGCACATGGAAATAAAGTACTCCTGCAGGATGAGCTTCCGTTCCGATCCACTCTTCGGCATAGGTTAACAGCACATCAAGATACGTAAGCATCTGGAGCGATAATCCATAGAATACTTCATGTAGTTTTAGATCCGTTTGACTGGATTTATAATCAATCACTCGAAGTAGAATATCTCCGTGTTCTCCTTCTGCTACGTCCACACGGTCAATCCGCCCCACAATCTCCATGACAACCCCATTTGCCAATTCAAATGTAAGCGGCGGCAGCGATTTATCTGGTCCAAAATCGAGTTCGAGTGCCAGCGGCTCAAAGTTTCCGCGTTTTGACTGCTCCCCTAAAATAATCGAAGCACGGCTGACAATGTTTTTCAGCTTTCGAAAAATGTATCCATACCGAGCTGAACTCAGTAAAATCTCGCCTTGCAGCTGAGGGGCAAGTACATCTACTGTTGCTTCTGCCTCCTGTACACATTCCTCTTTGGTCAGTGCGCCCCAATTCCGATTTTGCTCTTTAAGCCGGCTTGCCATCTTGCTCAGCGCCGCATGGAACAACTGTCCGATATCCGGTGCTTTCAGGCGATAGACCTGACGCTCTTTCAGCTTTAGTCCATGTGAAGCAAAGTGAGAAAATGGACACATCGCAAAACGTTCCATACGAGAAACGCTGGTCTTCAGCTTGTTACCATATAGCTTCCTGCTTGTGGCTTTGGTTAGAGACCTTGTCCGGTTCTCATAAAAAACAGATCCAAGCATTCGTTCGAGTCGTATCTGCTTGTCCGGCTGATGTAGATACCAATTATATACATCCCACCAAACAGCCGGGATCGCCTGTCCCCTGCGCCATTCTCGAAGCTGGCTGATCAGATGAGCCATTGTCTTATCTGGATGTGTTATATATTGCTCATGTTCTTCCCATGGATCACTTGATGCCGGTTCGTCCAGCAATGTCTTCTCTTTAAGCTCTGGAAACATGCGTTTCAAATAGCGTATCATTTCAGAAGGATGAAGCGCCTTACCGTCCTCATCACTTTGAGGATAACTTATCCATAATTTATGACTTGGCTGAGTAAAAGCACTGTAAATTAGAAAACGTTCATCCTGCATTTTCCGGTTTACATCGGGGCCAAGCTGCATTCCATACTCGGTGAGGGCTGCTCGTTCGGTTTCCGTAAGGACTCCATCCTCTGTTTGTATTTGCGGAAGCACACCATCGATTGCTCCAAGGATGAAAATATGACTCACATTCCCTGTACGGGACCTGTCCATTGAACCAACGAGAACTTGATCTAAAGCAGGCGGAACTAAACCGAGTTTTAACTCTGACAAGCCTGTTTCCAAAATGCCTGCAAAAAGTTCTGCATCCATTTTTTCTTCGCCCATCATTTCTACGACTTGATCCAAAAGTTCAAGCACTGCTCCCCACATCCCGCGGTGTTCTCGTGCTTTTTCCGGCTTACCTGTCTTGAGCGCCTCATGACTTCGTGCATCAAGCTTATTTGCAATTTCTGCATCCTCCAGAAGCAAAAATAAAGCCGAACAGAACTCTTTTGCTGTTTTTGCTTTTTTGACTCTTTTCTCAAAAGCAAACAGCGGAGAAGTAATCACCTCTCGGCACCTCTCAAGCATCTGAACCGTTTCACGGCTTGCCTCTTCACGCTGGGCCTCTGCCCCTTCTTCTTCTTCCAAAGATAAACTCGGGGCTGCTCTCCACGGTTTCCCATCCGTCCATCGATATCCTGAGATCCCGCTCGCAAGCACATAATTCTCGAGTATGTCCATATGATAACGACTGACCGAGCCATCCAAAGGAAGAAGTAGATCGGTCTTGACCGCGCGGAATACATCCTCATACCGCCAGCGATGCCGCACAATGTCCATTGCTGATCTCAGGAATTCGGCTAATGGATGATGAAGTTCATCTCTGCGCTTATCGAGAAAATAAGGTATATCGTAATCTTGGAAGAGAGGGGATATTATATTTTCATACGCTTCTATATTTCTAACCAGGACCGCGATATCCCGGTAACGGACGTTCTCTTCACGTACAAGTCGCCCTATCTCTCTTAGCATGCCTTCCACTTCAACTCGGCTGTTCGCAGCACTGCGAATCTCAATTCCGCCGTCATCCTTGCCTGCTGGCATCACTCTTCGCTTCTCAAATCCAGACTCCAGATGAGCCAGTGCAGAAGAAGTAAAACGCGGCGATTTCTCCGGTGCAAGTACCGTCGTATGAGTGGACTCACCAATCTCAGATGCTATCCCATTCAGCTTGATATAAGCCGAAGCCGACTGATAGAACAAATTTAACTCTTGTGGTTGTTCCCCTTCCCCGTAAGGACGGTCCAGTGTTAAGGCAATGGTTACGGATCTAGCATGAATAATAAGCTGCCGAATCACCGCAAGTTCCTGCGGAGTAAAACTGCGAAACCCATCAATCCATATATCTGCCTCTTTCACATAATCCGACTCAGGAAGCTGACCAGCAAGTTTCACGAGTGTATCCTCTTCGTCCATATGAAAACGAGAGACTTCTGCTTCAAAATCACGATAGATGGCAGCAATATCATGCATTTTATGACGTAAAATCGTTCCTGCTCCCGGAAGCTGTTCTGCATTTTCAAGCTCTTCTTTGATGGCCCGTTCCGGTTCTCCGTAGCGTTTCAGTTCGGCAAACAGATTGTTTAAATGCCCTACAAACCCCATCTGACCACCTGATGCGGAGAAAATTTTCAGTTCATCTTTGCGCCGTTGTACAATTTTGTACAGCAGCATTTTTTTACCTTCCGAACCAACGGGAATCAGCGCAGAACCGCTCGTTTCCTGCATAATCCGGTAACTAAGTCTTCGGAAATCGAGTACCTGAGCCCGAACTGAACCTTTAATCTCCCCAGAGCGAATCAGCGCTGTCTCCGTCTGAAAGGAGGCTTGTTCTGGAACAATCAAAATGATGGGTTTCCCTCCAGGATTCTGACGAAGTTCTTCCGTGATCTCCTTGATGATCGAACTGCTTTTTCCAGTGCCTGCACGGCCTATAAGCATATGAAGAGGCAATGGTCACCCCTCGCTTTCTCTCATTTTTTATGTGTAAAATAACTATTGTTCATCTATGAACTAGCTATAAAATATCTATGAAAACATCTATGAAAACAGGAGAATATCTCTCGATATGCTCTCTTAACATTCTGTCCTTCAGTATACCATACCTCTGCGAATAGGAACATGCGTTTGGTAATAGAAGCCAATGAAGCAGGCTCCATGCAAAAAAGCACCTGCTGCTCTTAGAAATGAAGAGTAGACAGATGCTTTTTTCTAATCTAACCGCTTGCGGCTGATTCTTATTTATTATTTTGAACGCACTTCAAAAATGGCGAATTTCAGATAATGCCCTTCTTCTACACCTAAAATTTGTGGATGATCTTTACCTGCTGCGCGCCATTCGAGCAGACGCAAAATTTTACCCGCATCTGCAGCTGCATCTTGAATGGTTTCAAGAAACAGATCAGGACGCATATGATAAGAACAACTTGCGGTGACAAGATATCCGCCTTCGTTAACAAGCTTCATCCCATGCAGGTTAATATCCTTGTATCCACGAACAGCTCCTTTTACTGCGCCTCGTGTTTTCGCAAAAGCTGGAGGATCGAGAATAACAACATCAAAAGTTCGTCCGCCTCCTGCGGTCATTGCTTTGGAAGTGTCGACTTTTTTATCACCTTTCGCACGTTCCGCACGTTCTTCAAGCCCTTTTACTTGATTTCTCAAATACTGGAACGCATCGTCCACAACGAATTCAACACGGTCTTCAAAGCCATTCAGCTTCACATTCTCACGTGCACTCTCAATGGCATGTTCCGATATATCAAGACAAGTCACTTGTTTGGCACCATATTTACAAGCATTCAGCGTAAAGCTGCCTGTATGGGAGAAACATTCGAGAACCGTAGCTCCGTCCCAATAAGGGAAGGTGACTTCTTTTCCACTTTTATTAACAGGTACGCGTGTCATTTCTCCGTCTTTTTCTACTTCTTGCAAGGTAATTCCACTTCGATGACCCCAGCCCTTCATCAGCGGCTGAATGGCAGCTCTATTTTCGCGTTGATCAAAGAAATAACCTGTCTTCTGTCCTTGCTCGATATCGACTTTGATAAGCAGTCCATTCTCAGTTACAGTTACATGCCGCGGACATTCCCCGTAGAGCAGCCCTTTGACTTGCTCCAATCCTTCCAGCTCTCTAACACCTACATCGCTGCGCTCGTAAATCCCTTTTGGCTTCACTACTTCCACCAAAGCTTCTACGATTACGTCACGGCACTGATCCATAGCGAGCGTCAGCAGCTGTACAACAAGCACATCTCCAAATCGATCAACGGTCAAGCCGGGCACAAAATCAGCTTCGCCATAAATCAAGCGATATGCGTCGCCGCCCGTTACAAAACGTTCCCGGTGCTGTAGTGCCTGCTCAAATCTACTTACAAAGAAGGCTTTGTCCATCGCTGTAATGGGTTCATAAGACACTACCCTCACTGTAATTTGTGAAGCCGGATTATAATAACCGGTAGCAAGATAACGGCCTTGATGATTCTTCACTTCTACCAGTTCGCCTGGCTGAGGCTGGCCTTCTACCGACTCTATCTCATTTTTAAATATCCAGGGATGTCCCTGTTCAATACGTTTCTTACGGCTTTTCGTAAGGACTACAGATGCCAAAATACGTACAACTCCTTTTATCAATCAAAACTAGATCTCATGGGAGGTCCCCCTGCTTGTCATGGTCGTCCCTTTTTGCACATAAGATGGAAGAAGAGACAAGTCGTGCGAGAGAAGGTGCATACCCCCTATGATTAGATCTGTTGTGTTTCCACTCATTTATGGTCTTATCCTGTTCTTCGCAGGGATGAAACTAATGGAAGCCTCCCTCCATAAGGCAGGCGGACGTTCTCTTGCCACTTCTTTGGAACGGGCTACTTCCACTCCCCTTAAGGGTATGTTGTTCAGTACAGGCATTACGGCTGTGCTTCAAAGCAGTACAGCTGTCACGGTGCTGACCATTGGTTTAGTTAACGCGAGACTCCTTAGTTACGCAAGAACACTCAGCATTATTCTCGGCAGTAATATTGGTACCTGTATTACCACAGAACTGCTAAGTCTCCAGATTGGAAAATACGCTTTACCGATGTTACTTTTCTTTTTGGGAGCATGGGCAATAACCGTCATGCTAGGAGAAACAAAGGCAGCTAGCCGCGTTTCTGCTTCGATATGGAACATCCAGTACGTGCTTCTTGCAGGGGCAGGTTTTTCTCTTGTTATGTTAGGTATATTCATCATGCAAAAAGCAGGCCCCGCCTTGGAACAAGGAGGGCTTTTCCCTTGGTTTATTCACCAAGCGAGTCACAGCGTCTGGTGGGGCGTGATCGCGGGGGCATGTCTTACCGCCATTGTTCACAGCAGTGCGGCAGTGATCGGCATGGCCATTGGACTTGCCAGCTCTGGTGTACTCCCCCCAGAAGTGGGAATCGCGATTGTACTCGGTTCCAATGTCGGAACCTGTGTTACCGCGGTCATGGCCGCAGCCGGTGGAAGCAGAGCCGGTCATTTTGTCGCTTGGTCTCACGTCTTACTAAACGTCTCAGGAGCGCTGCTGTTTATCCCAATGATTCACTGGCTTTATGAAGCAGCTGCTTATTTCACCAGTGATCCCGGTGCACAGATTGCCCATGCACAGACCATTTTTAATATCGTATGTTCCCTGCTCGCCCTACCGCTCTGTTATCTTAAAATATGGGATCGTTTAGAGCAAAGATAAACACACCTGGAATTATTTTTGCATCGAAATCACTACGCATACTAAAAAATACAGCCTACTTTACTTCAACACCAAGCTTTTGAAGTGCCTGTTTCAAAATTTTATCGTTGTTATCATAGCCATTTTGCTTTTGCTTTTCCCAAGCTTCCAGCGGTTTATACCATGCGACACCTTTAATTTCTTCAATCTGTGGCTGCAAATCTCCACTCAGTGCTTCTACGAGGTAATAGTGAACTTCTTTATCGACGGTTCCAAGTGAAGAATGTTCATACGTATATTTAATAACATCTACGGGTTCAATGATTTTGCCGATCATTCCTGTTTCTTCCTGAATTTCACGCAGTGCCGTTTCTTCAATCGTTTCCCCTGGCTCCATTTTACCTTTTGCAAGTGAGATTTTTGCATATCTGTCTACGATCAATTGGATTTCAAGGCCTTCTTCTGTATTTCGGTATACGACTCCACCCGCTGAAATTTCTTTAGCTGCCATAATGTCGATTCCCCTCTCTTTGGACAAACAAGGATTTCAGCAACCTAGGGATTGAGGTGGTTCCTCTTCCTAAGCAGTGAAATCCTTGCCATCTTTTTTATATTATAATCTTAGCTTGGTTTTCCAACACACGTACAAGTTGTCCTTCGCTTGCGTCCACACCAGCCTTCGTCATTTTGACACGGCACAGCTGACCTACTAATTCTTCGGAACCGTCAAACTCCATTTGGATGTAGTTATCACTATATCCATGCAGTCTGCCGCTGACTCTGCCTTCTTTTGCGTTTCCTTCCGGAATGACTTCCAGCACCTCGCCCACAAATTTCTGAGCATAAGCCAGCTTCATGGAGTCAGATAATTGCAAAAGTTCCTGAACGCGTGCATTCTTCACATCTTCATCTACTTGATCTTCCATGCGCGCTGCCGGAGTACCTGTACGTTTGGAATAAGGGAACACATGCATTTCTGAGAAATTGATGGCTTTCATGAGTTCGTAACCATTTCTGTACATCTCATCTGTTTCCCCCGGGAACCCAACGATTACATCCGTTGTAATCCCTACATCCGGCATTGCTTCACGGATACGCAGCATTTTGTTATAGAACTGTTCTGTCGTATACTTACGGCGCATCCGTTTCAGGACGTTATCATCCCCCGCTTGGAGCGGAATATGAAAATGACGGCACATTTTTGATGAGCGGTTTAGCACATCGAGCATACGATCGTCAATTTGGCTAGCCTCAATGGAACTGATCCGAATACGTTCTAGACCATCTACACGGTCTAAATCCCATAAGAGGCTCGACAAGTCATAATTGTCCAAATCATCGCCATAACCGCCTGTATGAATACCAGTTAATACAATCTCCTTGTATCCGGCTTCTACGAGCTGATGAGCCTGCGTAATAATACTCTGCGAATCACGGCTGCGAGATAACCCTCTTGCCCATGGAATAATGCAGAACGTACAGAAATTGTTGCATCCATCTTGAATTTTCAAGAATGCCCGCGTACGGTCTGCAAAATCAGGTACGTCCATTTCTTCAAACACACGTGTCTTCATAATATTCCGTACTGCATTAACCGGCTCACGAGTTTGCTTGATTTGGTTGACGTACGGGATGATTTTATCACGGTCCTGGTTACCTACAACAAGGTCTACTCCGGGAATATCCATAATCTCAGCTGGTGAAGTTTGTGCATAGCAACCTGTTACTGCAATAATAGCATTAGGATTACGGCGAACAGCGCGGCGAATAATCTGCCGACTCTTTTTGTCGCCTGTGTTCGTAACCGTACAAGTGTTAATCAGATAGACATCGGCTGTCTGAGAATCAAAATCTACTTGCTCGTATCCTGCATCTTTAAATTGTTGCCAAATGGCTTCAGTATCATAAAAGTTAACTTTACAACCCAAGGTGTAAAACGCCACGGATGGCATAATTACATTCCTCCCATTTCCTCAGTTTCATATAAGATACATGTTAAAGCCAGCATCCCGGCCGTTTCTGCTCGCAAAATTCGCTTACCTAGTCCAACTGACTTTGCTCCCGCTGCTTCCGCTGCTTCTGACTCCCCTGTAGTAAACCCACCTTCTGGACCCACGATCACAAGAACACGGGGATCTATACTTGGATCTGCTTTCAGTTTGTCAGCAAATGGCTTCACCACATCGCGCAGCTGCAATCCTTGTTCTTTTTCATAACAATAACATACGAGATCATAGTCTTCAAAAGAAGCCAAAAGTTCTTTCCATGACTTTGATTCCGTGATTTCTGGAACTTTGTTACGATGGCTTTGCTCGGCTGCTTCCTTGGCAATCTTCCGCCAGCGCTCCAGACGTTTGCCTTCTTTCTTGGCATCATACTGCACGATGGTTCGCTCCGAGACGAAAGGAACAAACACGGCAGCTCCAATTTCAGTGCATTTCTGGATAACAAGTTCCATCTTGTCCCCTTTAGGCAAGCTTTGGGCGATGGTTACCGAAACTTTAGGTTCATGGTCCATAGGCAGCCACTCTATGATAGACACCGTTACTTGTGAAGCTTCGATCTCCGAAATTTCAGCCAGCGCTTCCCGGGAAACTCCGTCGCTTACGATCAGCTTATCCCCTGGCTTGCCGCGCATCACCTTCGTAATATGTCTTACATCGTCGCCAGTAATGGTTGCTTTATGTTCTTCTAGCTGACTTGGTTCAATAAAATAACGCTGCATGGATCTATGATCACCTGTCTTTTCATATCAATGGTTTAGATTAAAATACAGTGCTTGTCATGAAATGACCACATTACATGTTACAACTTTTCATGCCTTCTGACTACCCTTAAAAGACTGGCAGCAGTGACTTCCTGGGCTGTGTGCCCATCCATCCCTGCCACCCCTTCTTATCTATGATCAAGCAAAAATCGTCATGATCATATGTGCGATTCCCACATACCAACTCATTGACAACTCATATAGCGGAGTAATGGTGTAACGGCTCAGCGGGGTAATGACGAGAATCAAGAAAATCAACATAGACCATTGTTCCAATTTGTGCAGACTCATTCGCGCGGAAGGAGACACAAGTTCCTCGACAATTCGGTACCCGTCAAGCGGAGGGAGAGGAATAAGGTTAAAGAAAAACAAGAAAAAGTTCGTTACATTAAAAATAGAGAAAAAAGTGGAAATAGCAAAAACAATTCTTTGATTCTCGATGGATTCCATAACTCCAAACTGAACAAGAAGTGCATAAGTAATCGTACCGAGAACAGCAAGAAGCAAGTTGCTCAGAGGTCCAGCCGCTGACACAACCACACTCATCATACGGCGTTTCTCAAAGTTATCCCGATTTACTGGGATGGGACGTGCCCATCCAAATCCGGCAATGACAAGCAGCAACAGTCCAAAAAGATCAAAATGAACTGCTGGATTGAGTGTCATACGTCCGAGCAATCTTGCGGTTGGATCCCCAAATTTATTAGCAAAATACGCATGAGAAAACTCATGGACCGTAAATGCAATAATAATCGTCAGAATAAAGAAAGGAAGACGATCCAGGTCGTAGAAGAAAAACTGATTAAGAAAGTCCATTCTTTATTTCCTCGACACAAAAGCAAGCCAATCATCTTCACGGTGAATATCGATGATGTCGAAACCGGCTTCTTTCAGTGCTTTCTCTACAATTTCTTCTTTGTTTTTCCAGATACCCGAAGCGATATATAAACCGCCTGGTTTCAAGCCCTGATACACATCTCCGACAAAGAGCAAAATCACTTCAGCAAGAATGTTAGCAACAACCACATCAACAGGCATGCTTACTCCAAGTGCATTATCCTGTTTGTCCAGTATGGACAGCAGGTCACTTTCATAGACTGTAATGTCGCGTTCGAGTCCGTTCAGGCGGCTGTTTTCTTCGGCACTTTGCACGGCAACCGGATCAAGATCAAGCGCTAGCACATGTTTCGCTCCAAGTTTTACTGCACCAATCGCCAGAATTCCCGATCCCGTTCCTACGTCGATAATTTCCTCCCCGCCTTGGAGATATTGCTCAAGCGCACGCAGACATAGAGAAGTCGTTGGATGTGCTCCTGTTCCAAAAGCCATTCCTGGGTCAATCTCGATAATTTTCTCAGCAGGGCTTGCAGGTACGTATTCCTCCCATGTAGGCTTAATGACCAACTGATTTGATACTTTTAGTGGTTTGAAATATTGTTTCCACGCATTTGCCCAGCTGTCTTCATCTACTTGCTGTACCAAAATATCTGCCTTCCCAGCATCAATATTAAACTCCTTCAGTTCTTCGATCCGAGGATGAATGGTGTTCGTTACTTCTGTCATATCCACTGTATCTGCAAAATACCCTTTAATCACAGCTTCGCCTTCAGGAATATCGTTCAGCGGTTGATCATAAAGTTCTCCATACTCCGTTGATCTCTTTTTGTTCAGTGTCCCTGATTCTTCAATGGATACACCGCCTGCACCTGCTTCGTGCAGAAAATTGGAGATCATCTCCACGGCTTCTTCCGTTGTATGTATTGTTATTTCATTCCAGATCATAAGTTTATAATTTCCTCCCCTATCTTCATCTTTCTCATTGTACTATATATCCTGCAAAGAGCACAAAGACTCTATGTTCATCATGTTCACAGTTATGTCCAGGTGCTTATCAGATTATAGCAGCACATAAAAAAGCACCGGCCTTGAGCCGATGCTTCGCTTCTTCTATTTCTGTTTGAATCTGAAATCATGTAAATCTTTCGTTTGACGACGGTCCGCTGCCGCACTGCGGTTCAAAGCTTCAATATCTTCCATATCCGCTTCTACACTGCTGAATTCCACATCTTCAACCTTCGAGGATTGTAGTTCTTTTATTTTTTCTGTTTTTGTCATCACTTTATCAATCCGTTTATTATGTGACATTTGATCTTCCTCCTTACAATGAATTTTTGTATTAAATAAAGCCACCTGATTGCTCGATAATGGCTAGTGCCTCATGATGAGAAGATTCGTCAACAACCACAGTTAACAGAATATCTTTTCCTGTTGGACCACCTCCGCCTCCATCACTCATTCCGCTCGCTGTAACGTCGGCAGCGGCAAGAACTCCTGCATCTTTCGTAAACGTGCCATCCTGGGTCACAGAAGCCAAGCTGCTCATGGTACTTGTCAAAATCGGATCATTACTGCCTTCACCCGCATATCTGCTGAAACGGTCAATTGACATGTGTTCCACTTTTAATCCTTGCAGCTTTGCAGCAACGCTCTGAGCTTGTTCAGGGGTATTGAAGTAAGCGAGAATATTTTTTTCTGTCACGTCAGTACACCGCCTTTTTTTCATCTCATAAGGAATCCAATGATCATGTAAAGTTCAAGATTAGAATACCGCATAACCCGTTTTTTTATACGCAAAAAAGACTGCTCATTCTTAAGATGAACAGTCTTTTTCCTACCTATTAATCTCCACGAAACGCACGTTTTACACGATCAAAGAAAGATTGCTCATTCTCATGCGTTTGTTCTCCGTTCAGTGCAGCAAATTCACGAAGCAAATCTTTCTGTTCTTCGCTTAGTTTGCTTGGAGTGACAACGACAACTTTTACATGCTGATCTCCTTGGCCGCTTCCGCGAAGATGAGGAACACCTTTTCCTTTGAGTCGGAAATAAGTTCCGGTCTGCGTACCTGCCGGGATTTTCAGCTTCACTTTTTCTCGCAAGGTCGGAATTTCAATCTCATCCCCAAGTGCGGCTTGCGCAAACGTCAGTGGAATTTCACAGTAGATATCATTTCCTTCTCTTTCGAAGAAGTCATGTGATTTCACACGAATTACGATATATAGATCGCCCGCAGGACCTCCGCGTAATCCACCTTCACCTTCACCACTCATACGCAGCTGAGCACCATCATCCACACCTGCAGGAATCTTAACGTGAATCTTGCGTTGTTTCCGAACTTTACCGCTTCCTTGGCAAGTCGTACATTTTTCCTTAATGATTTTCCCAGAACCTCCACAGTTGGAGCAAGCACGGCGATTCACCATACGTCCGAATGGAGTATTCTGTACCACCTCTTCTTGACCGCTGCCATGACATACGGAACAAGTCTCTGGTTTCGTTCCTGGTTTTGCACCGGAACCATGACATGTATCGCAGCTCTCTGTCCGCGGGATCGTAATATCGGATTCTTTACCGAATACCGCTTCCTTGAACTCAATAGTCATCGTGTACTGAAGATCATTACCTCGCTGCGGTGCATTTGGATCTCTCCGTCCGCCGCCTCCGCCGCCAAAGAACATATCGAAAATGTCGCCGAATCCACCAAAGTCTTGAGCTCCGCCAAAGCCGCCCATCCCTTGATTCGGATCGACATGACCATATTGATCATATGTTGCCCGCTTCTGTCCGTCACTAAGAACGTCATAAGCTTCTTTTACTTCCTTGAATTTCGTTTCCGCATCGGCTGCCTTGTTCACATCCGGGTGATATTGACGGGCCAGCTTACGGTATGCTTTTTTAATTTCATCTTCACCAGCGTTTTTACTAACGCCTAGTACCTCATAGTAGTCACGCTTATCAGCCACTCTTCCACCCCCATACCTTTTACAAACATAACTATAAACATAACGTATATACGTGACAAAAGGAAGAATCAAAGCACGAAATTACTCCGGCTTTGACCTTCCCATGCTTGTCACTTGTAAGGCTTATGATCGTTTTTACAAACGATTATTTATTTTTTATCCTCATCTACAACTTCATAGTCAGCATCAACGACATTATCGCGTCCGCCTGCATTTTGCTGTGCGTCTGCACCTGCACCTTGCGCTTCAGCTGCTTGCTGAGCTTGCTCATACAGTTTTACAGACAGTTGCTGAACGATTTCAGTAAGTTCCTCTGTAGCTGCTTTGATTTCTTCAGCGTTATCGGACTCAAGCGTTTTTTGCAGTTTTTCTTTCGCTGCATTCGCTTTTTCTACTTCGCCTGCATCTGCTTTTTCGCCGAGGTCTTTAATTGTTTTATCTACAGAGTAGATTAATTGGTCAGCCGTATTTTTCACTTCAACAAGTTCTCTGCGTTTTTTATCTTCTTCTGCATGAAGTTCAGCGTCTTTCATCATTTGTTCAACTTCTGCATCTGACAAACCGCTGGAAGATGTGATTGTGATTTTTTGGGTTTTATTTGTACCTTTGTCTGTAGCAGATACGTTAACAATACCGTTCGCATCGATGTCAAAAGTAACTTCGATTTGAGGTACACCGCGTGGTGCTGGAGGAATATCTCCCAGCATAAAGCGTCCGAGTGTTTTGTTACCCGCTGCCATTTCGCGTTCCCCTTGAAGTACGTGGATTTCAACGCTTGGTTGGTTATCCGCATAAGTAGAGAACACTTGGGATTTACTAGTTGGGATCGTTGTGTTACGTTCGATCATTTTCGTAAATACTCCGCCTGCAGTTTCAATACCAAGGGACAATGGAGTTACGTCAAGAAGAACAACGTCTTTTACGTCCCCAGTAAGTACGCCGGCTTGTACTGCTGCACCAAGAGCAACAACTTCGTCTGGGTTAACGCCTTTATGAGGGTCTTTACCAGTGAGTCTCTTAATTGCTTCTTGTACTGCTGGGATACGAGTCGATCCACCAACAAGTACAACTTTGTCGATATCGTTAGCTGTCATACCTGCATCACTCAAAGCTTGACGAGTTGGGCCGAGTGTACGCTCTACCAGGTTCGCAGAAATTTCTTCGAATTTCGCACGAGTCAAGTTCATTTCCAAGTGTTGCGGTACGCCGTCTGCTACCGTAATGAACGGAAGGGAAATTGTTGTTGTCAGTACGCCGGACAACTCTTTTTTCGCTTTTTCTGCAGCGTCTTTCAGACGTTGTACAGCTGCTTTATCTTTGCTCAGATCAATACCTTGATCTTTTTTGAATTCACTTACCATGTAATCAATGATGACTTGGTCAAAATCGTCACCACCAAGGCTGTTGTCACCGCTGGTTGCTTTTACTTCGAAGAATCCATCACCAAGTTCAAGGATAGATACGTCAAACGTACCGCCGCCTAGGTCATATACAAGGATCGTTTGATCTTCGGATTTTTCAAGACCGTAAGCAAGTGCTGCAGCTGTTGGCTCGTTGACAATACGAAGAACTTCAAGACCTGCAATTTTACCAGCATCTTTTGTTGCTTGACGTTGACCGTCATTAAAGTAAGCTGGAACTGTGATAACCGCTTGAGTTACCGGTTGGCCTAGATAAGCCTCTGCATCAGATTTCAGTTTTTGCAAGATCATTGCTGAAATTTCTTGAGCGGAGTAATCTTTTCCATCAATTGTTTCTTTATGGCTCGTACCCATATGACGTTTGATAGAGCTGATCGTACGATCAGGGTTTGTGATTGCTTGACGTTTTGCAGTTTCACCTACAACACGTTCACCATCTTTTTTAAAACCTACTACGGAAGGGGTAGTACGTCCGCCTTCTGGGTTAGGGATGACTACAGCTTCGCCGCCTTCCATAACTGCTACGCAAGAGTTTGTGGTTCCAAGGTCAATACCAATAACTTTACTCATGGATAATATCCTCCTTCTGTATGTGCAGGCTTTTAAGGCCCATTTATTCAATGTATATCATTCGTAGAAAGTCAGTGACTTACCCCGAATTATTTATTGGAAATCTATAAACATGTAAAACGTTGAACACGTTAGAACATCTAAGTAATACATGTGAGACATTCAAAATGTTAAAACATTAAAGATTAGAATCATCTGAAACATTTAGAACATTTAGAACACAACATTAAAAAGATTAAAAACATTAAAAACACAAAAAGATTAAAAAGATTTAAAACATTCAAACACAGAGTATAAACATTTCATGCAGTCTTTTCGACTGGCACCGAAATGTTCATACCTAAGTTTATGTCAATCAATGATTTCGCCATTCTTTCGAATGGCTTGGATCATTGATTTTACATACTTACTTTAACCATCGCAGGGCGAAGTACTCTATCTTTAATCATGTAGCCTTTTTGTACTTCTTCCACTACGAATCCTTCTTCATACTCATCACTTTCAACCTGCATGATCGCTTGGTGGAATTCCGGATTAAACGGCTGACCCACCGTGTTCATAACAGTAAGACCCTCCGCTCCGAGGACACCCTCCAGCTGGCGGAAGATCATGTTCACTCCTTTAATCAAGGAGTCCGTATCTGTATTAGAATCAGCAGTGCTCATCGCACGTTCAAAGTTATCAATGACAGGTACAAGTTCAGTGATCAGCTTCGTCGTAGCATACTTCGCTAGATCTTCCTTCTCCTTTTGAGTACGGCGACGGAAGTTATCGAAATCAGCTTGTGTACGTAAGTAACGTTTCTCGTTCTCTTCAGCAAGTGCTTTGAATTTAGCAACCTCAGGATCAAGTACCTCTGCTTCAGTTCCCTCCTGTGCTGATTCAGCAGAATCATTCACCGGGTTTTGTTCCTCTGCAGCTTGATCAGCTTCATTCACTACGTTTTCTTGCGGAGTGTTTTCTTCTTTGTCTACAAATGTTTGTTCATCTTTCAAGATGTTCACCTCCTTAAAATAGGAATAAGTCTACTACTCTGATAACGCGGTCCTCTATTCATTCCACATAAGAACGATACAGACCTGCGTTAGTCCATAGATTTCATTATTAATCGAATCTTGTCTATTCTAAACAGGGCCTATATTTAAAAGAAGACAAGAATTAGAATTACCAACTGACTATTTCTCATCACAATTATTTAAAACGATGCGTTAACACGGCGGTCAAATCTTTAGATAACACATTAAGAATACTGATCACTTTCGCATATTCCATACGAGTTGGGCCCAAGATTCCAATGGTCCCAAGAGCCTCACCTTCTACAGAATAAGTCGCTGTAATCAGACTGCAATTGGAAAAGGCTTCATGCTTATTCTCGGTGCCGATCCGAACCTGTACACCTGTTGTACCCATCTTAGGTGTCATCATTTTCAGCATGGTCGGTGTCTCTTCCAAAAGATCGAAGATATCTTTTACTTTCTCCACATCTCTAAACTCCGGCTGGTTGAGCATATTCGTTGTACCGCTGAGATAAAGACGATGGTCGGATTCTCCATCGAGTGCCGAGTCAAGCAAGTGCATAAACCCTTCATAATGGGAGATGTGTTTCTCCATCTCTTTTGCAATCTCGGTGTGCAGTCTAGCTTTCAATTTATATAAAGGTACTCCCACCAGTTTGCTGTTCAGCAAATTCACTACTCGCTCCATCTCAGATAATGGAATGCCGGGAGGAAGACTAACGGTCTTATTCTCCACTTGGCCTGTGCTGGTTACGATAATCGCCACTGCTAAATTCTCACCCAACGGTAAAAGCTGAAAATGACGAAGCGAGGTATGAAACACCTCTGGACCCAGCAGGATCGAAGTATAATTGGTCATATGAGATAGGATGGTCGAAGCATGCTGAATCACTTGTTCCATCGCATTTAATTTTTCAGCGAAAAAAGATTTGAGCTGTTGAAGCTCAGAGGGCTCCGTTTCATTCCAGGGAACCAAATGGTCAACATAATAACGATATCCTTTATGTGAAGGAATGCGGCCGGCAGATGTATGCGGCTGCTCCAAAAATCCCATTTCCTCCAGGTCAGACATTTCGTTACGGATTGTTGCCGGACTAAATCCAACATCGCCCCTTTTTGAAATGCTACGGGATCCCACGGGTTCCGCCGAACGGATATAATCGTCAACAATAGCATTCAAGATCAGTCGTTGTCGCTCGGTTAACATACGTGTGCCCCTCCCTAAATTAAATGTGGTGTTTTTCATCGTTAGCACTCAACTCTAACGAGTGCTAATCAATAATACAAAAATACCAAACAGACCTGAACGTTGTCAAGTCAGTTTGGTCTTTTAAGATACCTAACTCACACCTATACCAGCACTGATTGCAAAAATAGTGATAAACACAAGCAGACCAAGTGTAAGCCATTTTTTATTCCACTGTTCCAGGACCATAGATAATAAGATGAAAAAGAAAAAAATAGCACTGCCAATCAGACCAATATATGCAAGCATCTGCATAGAGCGTTATCTCCTTTTCAGACGGTATTAGTAAACATACCCTCCTACTATATCAGCCGCTCATGAGGCGTCTGTTACATTTATCACAATTTATACTTTAACCAAATGCAGGCTTTGGATGCATAATAGCCGCGAAGGAAATCAGAATAAAACTCTTCTTTTTCCTCCGCAGCTAATTGGTCTGCTTCTATTCACTTAGTATTTTTAATACGGCAATTTCGTCACAGCAACTTTGTTTACTGCAGTGAACGCAATCCGTCCATACCTTTTCCGGGAAAATCTCTTTGCTTACAATAGCGAAACCATTCTTTTCGAAAAAAGATACCTCATACGTAAGAGCCATGATTTTCGGTATTTGAAGTTCTCTGGCTTCCTCTACAAGTTTGTCTAACAGCAAGGAACCAATCCCTTGGCCTTTGTGACCCTCCGAGATTCCAAGCGATCTGACTTCCACCAGATCATTCCCCAATTGGCATAAAGAGCCGCATCCAACGACGTTTCCATCGACTTCAGCCACAACAAAAAGATCTATCTGCCTCTCCAGCACGTCTCGCGAGCGGGGAAGCATAATTCCTCTCTCTGCATAGCCTTTAATCATCAGGTATAATGAATCAACATCTTCGGGCGACGCTTTTCTGCATACCGCGGTCATGATTTTCTCTCCTCCTATGTATGATCCATCAATATTTGTATAAATATACAACATGACGCATAGAAGTTCAAGATATTATTTAACGGTTATCGCACCTATGAATTCCGCAAACACTTCATTCCCGTACAGGACTCCCTGGCTGCTTAAGCGATACATGTCACCTTCCGCTTCCAAGAGCCCTGCATGCAACATTTTATGCAGTGGTTTGGCAAATATGTCTTCCATCTTCACATTAAATTGCTGTTCAAATCGTGTACTTGAGACACCCTCTAGCATACGAAGCCCTACCATCAAGAAATCTTCCATTGCTTCTTCTCTAGTAATAGTGAAGGTTTCAAGCCGCGGCAGTCCTTTTTCAGTCGCTTCATTGTAAGGATTAACCCCGCGAACATTCATATGGCGCTGTCTTTGGACGTATCCATGAGCTCCCGCTCCAAGACCATAATAATCTTCATTTCTCCAATAAGTAATATTATGACGGCTTTCTTTGCCTGGTTTAGCAAAGTTACTAATCTCATATTGATTGTATCCCGCTTCCTTCATACGTTCCATTAACAAGAGATACATTTGAAGTTCATGATCTTCACTTGGCAGCGGCAGCTGGTTCTTTTGGAACATGGTGTGGAATAGTGTATTCTCTTCAACTTTAAGTCCGTAGATTGAATAATGGGGAAGATCCAGTTCCAGCGCACGTGTAATACTGTCAGAAAGCATCTCTACCGTCTGATTTGGCAAACCAAACATTAAATCAATAGAGAGGTTCGTCAGACCGGTTTTGCGTGCATTTTCAAGACTGCGATATACATCATCTATATTATGGATGCGGCCGATCCCTGTTAACAGTTCATTTTGGAAAGCTTGTACTCCAAAACTAACCCGGTTTACTCCGCCTTCTTTCATTACTGCCATTTTCTCTAGATCCGTCGTACCTGGATTTGCTTCCATTGAGAATTCAATGTCGTCTGACCAGTTAGGGAAATAAGTACGAACTGTTTTCAAAAAATAAGCCATTTCATCCGGTTTTAGTACAGTAGGTGTACCTCCCCCGACAAAAATCGTTTTAATCTCACCCGGAGGCGTTTGTGTTACTGTATATTCCATCTCCCGCTCGAGCGCTTCTAAATATTTCATAACCGGCTGATCTTTCAGAACATACGAGTTGAAGTCACAGTAGAAACATTTATTGGTGCAAAAAGGAATATGAATATACACCGCTTGAGGTGCGGATTGTTGCCCAGCTAGCTTCTCGTGAGTCACGCGGGTATACCCCCTTATATTTATACATCGTGTAAGGAATCATTGTATCGTTATTATAGAAAAAAGGAAAGCCAGCGCGGCTTTCCTTTTCGAATGCTTAACATGAAAAGACTACAATCGTACAATCATGCGTAACTTTTCCTAATGCAAGATTGAAAGAATTGTTCAATCATTCATTCACAATTTTCATGGTGCCCGAATGAGTCAATCGTACAATCAACCATTCATGCACACTATTCGTGGTGCACCGAATGGTTGATTGTAGGTCAAATGAGATGTCTTAAAAATTGATGATTAATCATCAATTTTTAAGACGGCCATAAACGCTTCCTGCGGAACCTCAACATTACCAACCTGCTTCATCCGCTTCTTACCTTCTTTTTGCTTCTCAAGCAGTTTCCGTTTACGTGAAATGTCACCGCCGTAACATTTAGACAGCACGTTTTTACGCATCGCCTTAATCGTCTCCCGCGCTACTACTTTCGTACCTACGGAAGCCTGAATTGGCACCTCAAACATTTGACGTGGAATAAGTCCGCGCAGCTTCTCACAAATAACCCGGCCGCGTTGATATGCACGTTCGCGGTGAACGATAAAGGACAGAGCATCAACCTGCTCTCCGTTCAGCAAAATATCCATCTTCACTAGGTTCGACACGCGATACCCGCAAACTTCGTAATCGTAGGACGCATATCCCTTTGTGCTTGATTTCAACTGATCAAAGAAATCATATACAATTTCCGCAAGCGGAATCTCATACGTAATCGTTACACGGTTCGCATCGAGATACTCCATGTTAAGGTATTCTCCACGTTTGTTCTGGCAAAGTTCCATAACCGTACCTACATAATCATTCGGTACAATAATATCTGCCTTTACATATGGTTCCTCGACATGATCAATTCGTCCGATTTCCGGATAATTGGATGGGTTATCAATCTCGATCACTTCACCATTCGTCAGCTTAATGCGGTAAATAACGCTTGGTGCTGTCGTAATGAGTGGAATGTTGAATTCTCGTTCAATCCGCTCTTGAATAACATCCATATGAAGCAGTCCCAAGAATCCACAACGGAAACCAAATCCAAGTGCGCTGGATGTTTCCGGTTCAAAGCTAAGGGATGCATCATTAAGTTGCAGCTTCTCTAATGCTTCTCGTAGATCATTATAGTCCGATGTCTCAATTGGGTAGAGACCGCAGTATACCATCGGATTGATTTTACGATATCCTGGCAATGGTTCTGGCGCAGGGTTCTTGGCATCGGTAATTGTATCCCCGACACGTGTATCTCCGACATGCTTGATTCCTGCTACGACAAAACCTACATCACCAACGTTAAGCTCGTCCACAATCGTCATACGCGGCATAAATGAGCCAACTTCAATGACTTCAAAAGTCTTGTTCGTTGCCATCATTTTGATCTTCGAACCGGCTTTGATCTTCCCGTCAACGACGCGAATATATACAATAACCCCTTTATAAGGATCATAGTGCGAGTCGAAAATAAGTGCCTTCAGCGGCTTATCTGGATCGCCCGTAGGTGCAGGAACCCCCGTAACAACTTGCTCGAGAATCTCCTTGATTCCAATTCCTGCTTTCGCAGAAGCGAGAACCGCATCACTTGCGTCAAGACCAATTACATCTTCAATCTCCTGTTTAACCCTATCCGGGTCTGCACTTGGAAGATCGATCTTGTTAATAACCGGAAGGATCTCAAGGTTATTATCAAGTGCCAAATACACATTCGCCAGCGTCTGAGCTTCAATGCCCTGTGCCGCATCCACCACAAGAAGCGCACCTTCACAAGCAGCAAGACTTCTCGATACCTCGTACGTAAAATCGACGTGTCCCGGTGTATCAATCAGGTTAAGAAGATATTCTTCACCGTCATCTGCTTTGTAAGTAAGTCGCACCGCTTGCAGTTTAATGGTAATCCCGCGTTCCCGCTCCAGATCCATCTGGTCAAGTACCTGCTCCTGCATTTCGCGCGAAGTCAGTGCACCCGTGTACTCTAGAATACGGTCAGCCAAAGTAGATTTACCATGGTCTATATGTGCAATAATACTAAAGTTTCTAATTTTTCGTTGTCTTGCTTGAATGTCTGTCATGCCTTACCCCCACAAACAGCCTAATGTCAATCATCTCATTATAGCAGTAAGCGGAACAGCCTTCAATAAGAGGAGAGCCAAAGTTGTTCTTATCAGGAAAATCTCCTGTTTTTTCCACGATTATCTAATCCGTTATACCGTTAAATAGCGAAACCACCCAGCGAATCCCGCTTTGGGAAGCTTGCTGCAAGAGTCCGGCCGTCTTTTCCGCAAATCGATCGACTGCCGGTTCTTTTCCCGGTTCGGTTACGAGTACCTCTCTCGGGGTAATGACCTGTGGTCTAGTCTGTACTATTACCGGTTTTTCCTCTAATAATACGGTTTCCTGCTGCATTACTGGCTTTGTTAATTCCCCGGCAGATGGCAATTCTGTCCCTTGCTCATCCACTTTATCAAGACCTGATCCAGCGATCTGCATTCCAAGCAGTATTCCAAATAGGATAAGTACCATAAACATGAATAATCTTTTTGCAAAAGAGGTCATACTATTTCCTCCGTCCATGAATTCGTGGTCTAGCCCTTATTTGAACTGCTTGGATTCTGATCTGTGCTTGCTTTATCGATCTTCTGGTCTTCCATATATACTTCCGCGATAATGTCTGCCAAAGCTTCTGATGTACGTTTAAGCTCTGCATCGGTATTATCAATACCGCCAATCTCTATTAAAATACTGTTCTCGGACAAGGACTGGTTATATTCACCATTGTTTCCTCCTCCGCCATTCTTTCCCCATACCCCTCTTGAAAGGCCTGGGTACAATTTTTCCATTTTTTTATGGATTTTCGCTGCATAAGCTTCGTTCTTTTCCCAATTGGGATTATCATGACCAATGATGAAAAAGACTTTGGCATAGCTCTTTCCGTTGATCGTTGCTGTTGATTTATCGTGCCGAGAAGAATCCCGATGAATATCGATGAGATACGTAAGATCATCATTCGCGGCCATTGCTGCTTTAACCGTTTCTCTTGAATATTTATAAGAATAATTCCAGTTGTAATCTTTTTTCGTAGCTACATAATCTTCTGTCTCATGGACAACACCAATCCCTTGTGACTCCAGCCGCTTCATAAGGTAACTTCCTGGCAAAAACACATTTGCACTTGCTTTCGGGGAGGAAGGGTTATTGCTCTTCGTTCCCAGCAGCGGATTATAGGCTTCATGCGGGTGAGTATGATAGATGAGCACCGTTTTCTTTTTTGCTTCAGCAGGGCTCTGATTTTCCGTAACCTTACCTGGTACTTCTGTGCCAGGATCGGTGTTACTAGGAGCCGGTGACTCACCTGGATCAGGACTCGGTTCAGGATCAGGTTCAGCTTGGCCTGGTGTTTTCCCGCTGGACTCAGCAACGTACCCTGGATCAGGCTGATAGTCTTGCGGAGCCTCTGCCTTCTCGTTGCCTGAACCAATACGCAGCAGTACCGGTTCGTTAGTCCCCATACCTGGAACCTGACTTGCAATAAGGCTTTTCGGATTCAGTGGATCTACACCTGTTAGCATTTCAAACACAAAGGAAGTGATTTGTTCCCCCGTTATTTCGGATTGTTGCTTGCCCTGAGCAAGATGAGGCAGTTCCATTCCGAGCATATCCATGAAAATCCCGCTTGATATTGAACCTGCAAAACCTTTCATGGACGATATGGAAGAGGTATTCAGTTTTCTCTCCGCCATCCCTCCAAGACCTAACACAACAAAAAATAAAGCGGAAACCATTATAAGCAGCATGAGTGCTTTTCCTGTTGCTAACATCCTAAGAACGCCAGCTCTCCATTTTGCCACATTCCATGTTTGTATTTTATTCATTCGAACTTGTCCACCTCCGTAAGCACTTATAGCCGAAAGTAACGTCTATGCTTTTCGTTATGAGCGTAAGAGATTCACCCGTCCTTCTTGCAAATCTCTCATACTTCAAAACTATGAACCGGAGGAAACAAGTAGAACTAAAATAATAGAAACAAAAAAGAAGACCGATAGATTCGGCCTTCTGATTCGGTCTTCACTTCGCCATTCTTTGTTAGTGGGTATAAGAAGCTACGTTACTAAGATCAACGGCTTCATGAAGTGCCGCATTTAGTCCGCTTGCAATAATATTTGCGATATCTTCAATAAAATCATCGATTTCTTTTGGTGTGACAATCAGATCATGACCAAGCGGCTCAAGTACTTCTTTAACGAGACCCAGTCGCTCCTGTTCACTTATATCATTAAGTACACCAAGAATTTGACGACCGGAGTTTGTTTCTTTGGCAAAATGAGCCTTCATCAGCTCAAACGTTGTATTCACGATAGTCGAAGCGTAACAAACGGTTGGTACGCCAATGGCTATACATGGAACACCTAAAATTTCCTTTGTGATTCCTTTTCGTTTGTTACCAATTCCGGACCCAGGGTGAATGCCAATGTCGGCAACCTGAATCGTCGTGTTGATGCGTTCGAGTGATCTGGAAGCAAGAGAGTCAATCGCGATGATCAGATCCGGTCTTGTTCGCTCCACAATTCCTTGCACCGTCTCGCTGGTTTCAATCCCGGTCAGGCCAAGCACCCCCGGAGCAATTGCACTTACATTTCGGTATCCTGGGGAAACCTGGTCTGGCATGAGTTCGAAATATTGACGAGTCACCATCGTATTCTCAACAACCAGCGGACCCAGTGAATCCGGGGTGACATTCCAGTTACCTAACCCAACTATTAGCACCTTAGCCGTTTTCGATATTCCAATTTTCGCAATAAAATCTTCCATTTCTTTCGTGAACGTGGCCGTTACTTTCTCCTGAAGTGTCGTATCACCATTGCGAAGTTTTGGAACTTCCAGTGTGACATAGTGTCCAATAATACGTCCGATTCGATTCGAACCTTCTTCATTCAGTACATCTAGTCTGGTAACTTTGATATCTCCAAACTGCTCTACTTCTTCCTCTACGCCCGGAATGGGGGAACGATCATGCATTTGAGCCAGTTCTCTAGCTTCGACTGCTAAATCAGTACGTACGCCATATTTTTGCAAATCCAGTGTCATTTGGTTATGATCCTCCCTCAAAATACAGATATCTTGTAGTTTGTGACAACGGCCTTTAATTATTCAATTGTTTTTCCAATTTTGTTTTGTAGGCTTATCTCATGTTATCCTTGCTTTTTAAGGGGGCTCGTGCTAGAATATTTTAAGTTGTGAAAGGTTTGTATTTCATAAGTATTGCCTTAACAGGAGGTGAATGTAATGCCAAACATCAAATCCGCTGTAAAACGCGTGAAAACAAATGATAAACGTCGTGCTTTGAACGCGTCCCAGAAGTCTGCTCTTCGCACTTCCGTTAAAGCTGCTGACCAAGCTCTGGCTACTAACGAAGTTGAAACAGCTAAAGCTGCGATTCAAGCTGCTTCCAGAAGCCTGGACAAAGCTGTAACTAAAGGTCTTGTTCATAAAAATGCTGCAGCTCGTAAGAAATCCCGCTTGGCCAAAAAATTGAACGCTCTTACTAACGCGTAAGCAGCGCTTTCCATAACGACTAGGCAAAAAACCTGAACAGCTCTGCTGATCAGGTTTTTTTAGTATGTCCTCCATCCGCAAGAAATACTTATCTTCTTTTCTCTCCCCTTAAACTGAGCCGAACCTGGCATAATCAACTAAAAAACAGCGCCGAAGAGACGCTGTTTCGATCTGTCTAGTATTTTTCAAGATAAAAAGAACAGGGAGTGAATAGATACTACTCAGGCGAGTTACGAATTACTTCCAAGTCTTAGTAAAAATAACTCTAAGCCAAGCACTTTATCGATAGCCCCTGTTTTCATCTGATAATCAAGATCAGCAAGGGACTTCAAAATGAGCCGAAGCCGGTCTGCTGGGAATTTTTTTGACTGCTCCCCTGCTATTTTGACCGCATAGGGATGCAGCCCGAGTTGACTTGCGATTTGCTGCTGTGAATAGCTTTGTGCTCCCAGCTCTTTCACTTGCAAAATAATCCGGAATTGTCTTGAGATCAGGGCGGCAATTTTGATGGGTTCTTCTTTTTGCTTCAGGAGTTCATAGAAGATGTCCAGTGCTTTTCCTAATCTAAGATTCGCAATATCTTCGACCATGGCAAAAATATTTTGTTCCGTATTTCGAGCGACCAGATCCTCCACATTCAGCTTGGATAAAGTTCCTCCCTCACCCGCATACAAACAAAGTTTGTCTACTTCGGCTGACAAGGTCTGCAGGCTTGTACCTGCACGCTGTATAAGAGTCTCCGCTGCTTCTTGTCCCATCGTTACCTTACGGCTGGCTGCTTGCTTCACTAGCCAACTCGTCAGTTCTTCTCCATGTATCGGTCCAAAAGAGAGCACAGTCGCTTTACTCTTCGTCGTTTTCACAATTTTTTTACGTTCGTCAAGCTTCTCTCCCTGTACCAGGAAAACAAGAATGCTGTAATCCACAGGATTATCAAGATAGGTAATTAATGTCTCCATCTTGTGCTCTATTTTTGTATCTTTCCCCGCTGTAAATAAATTCTGATCCCGAACAAAGATTAACTTGCGGGGAACAAGAAAGGGAACCGTCTCTGCTTCTTCAATGATCTGTTCAATCGGGGTTTCTGCCGTATCATAAGAAGCCATCGCAAAATCACGATGTTCTTCTTCAATAAGCTGTTCCTTAAGTATATCGGTAAACTGTTTAATACTATATTTTTCAGTTCCGTACAACAAGTATACGCTAGCCGGCTCTCCCTTTCGAATCGCTTTAACGGCCGTCTTTACGTCCATTCACGTACACACCTCCATCCCTTCTATCCTATCAGAAATTAAGGAAACAACAAAGGGACCTGTTCTGCTAATTTCAAGCAGAACCAGGTCCCCATGTCAACGCATCTATATAAACGAAGGTCCGAATAATGGCTCTAGAAACCATCCGGCCCGCGGTCATACGACGCTTTCCCTTAAAAACTCCGTATAAGGAGTTACCCTATACATATTCATACCAGGTGCTTATGGTGCTTGAATGATGACTCTATTTTCATCATTCTTATCATTTGTGCTATAGTCTATTTCTATTAGATCATTCAGAAGCTACCTCTTGTTGTCGGTGGATTGTGTTTCAGTTTGCGAAGAAGAATGGGTGGTGCTACTGTCTTCTATCTTTTCAGCTGGTTTTTGATCTTCCTTGGTAATGCCATAACTATACTTCGTCGCTTTTCCGTCCTGCTCTATTTCGTAATGATAGGTCAAGCTATCTTCTGACCAGCTGCCTTTTACGAAGGTAGATTGAATCTCAATCTCTTGCAAAAGTATTCTTTGGTCTTTCTTTGCCCCGTCCAGACGATAAATACTCAGCTTCTTGTCTTTATAACCTGCCAAGTAAAGCCCGTCAGGGGAAAGCCATTTCGGTGAGACCGAAGTTGCTAGACTTGGAAAATTCTCATCCAAAGAGAGCATACTTATGCTTGAGGTATCATCACTGCTGAGCGGCTCTTCACTCTCCGTATTGGAAACACTTGTGTCTGGCACTAGAGACTTTTCTGTTTCTGGCGGTGTTTTTTGTGAAGCAGGATCTTCTTTAGAAACAGTTCCTTTGCTGTCCAATTTTGGATTCTCAGTCTTCTTGTTAGAAGTACCTGAAGAAACCGAATTGTTTGATGAAGGTGCAAATTTATCATTATTTTTATCTAATGAAGAATTCGGTACCGCTTTCTGATCAGCTGATGGATTCTCTTTTGGCGCAGCAGAATTAGGAGAAACAGACTTGGATTTATCAGGATCCGTAGTGATTGAACTGGATTCATCCGGATTTGCAGGCACACTAGCGGGTGCCGGCTGCCCTGCGTCCACATTCGGTTTTGCTTGTGAATTCGCCTCAGAAGACACCTCGGAATCAGGTTTCTCTAGTCCCGGCTTCTCATCAACAGGTTGAGGAGAGATCGTATTTTCTTCTTCCTGAATTCCCCCGCCACTTCCCGTTACTGTGCTCGGTCCGAGCTCATTTAAGCTGTAGTTCTTATCGATCTCCGCCTGATTTAATTCTTGCGGCTGATGTTGATACACAGCAACTCCAAGAACTACAGCTGCCGCTGCTGTACCCATAAGTATTCGTCCCAATCGGGTCTTCCTAAAGCTTCTTGAAACATTTCCGGTATGCACAGACAGAGGTATCATATTATCCTCTTTTTTCATTTCTTGAATGGTGCTGCCTTGCTCTTTACGACCTCGATCTATCTCATCAAGCTGTGGCATAATTCGATCTACCAAGCTGAACGGAGGAGATACATCCGGCAATTTTTCGAGATCGTGAGATAGTTTTTGAAGAATTTGAAACTTTTCAGAGCAGCTATCGCATGTTTTTATATGTGCTAGTAACTCTTCTTTCTCTTTATCATTCAGATCATGATCAATATATCGGTGCATACGCTCTACCACCTCTTGGCATCTCATCTACGTTACACCACCTTTCTGATACTCCTGTAGTAGATTTTGCAATTGCTGTCTTGCCCTAAACAAATAAGATTTCACCGTATTCAGCGGCAAATCCAAACAGTCTGCAATTTCATTGTAAGAGAGTTCTTGCAAATACCTGAGTACAATAACCGTGCGATGATGCTCGGGGAGTTGACTGATCGCCTCTTGTACATCTTGTGAAACATAAGTAAGCATCACTTCATGTTCTACATCTTGACGTCCCTCAAATACCATCTCATGTTCATCAATCGAAACCGTAGGCTTTGTTCTTCTGAATTTATCTATACAAATATTTGTTACTATACGCTGTACCCACGTTTTAAACTGTGCTTTTTCTTCGTACGAGTTGATCTTGGTATATATTCGAATAAGTGCTTCTTGTGCAGCGTCTAGTGCATCTTGTTCATTATTTAAAATATAATAAGCAGTTTTGTAGACGTGCTGTTCTATATCTCTCAATAGGGTAATTAATGCGTCGCGATCGCCTGATTGAGCGGCTCTGATGAGTCCCTGCTCTACCACAAAGGATCCCCCTCTCCTTGTATCTTTACTGACGTGCCACAATATAAAATTGTTGCAACATTATGCCAAATTTATACGTTTTATTATCACGCTAAGGATCATATGTAATTTTAACCAAAAATAAGGTAATTGAAGTAAAAGCTTCCTATAGAATATCAAATATATAGGTCTTCGTCATTATTATTTCCAGTTAACTATTTGTATGAATGGTTTTAAAAGGTATATATACCCAAATACTAGTTTATTCACAAAAGACACAAAAAAGCCGACTTCTTTTACAAAGAAAGAGAAACCAATGTAAAAGTAGGTCCGCATGTTAGAGTATTTTCTTATTTCACTGAATGATTTCTGGCCTTTCGTACGCAGCCGAAACGAGGATTGAATTCATAAAATGGAAATCAAGTTAAATCTCTACTTCTTTATATCGGCAGATTGCCAATTAATTTGAAGAGGGAGCAATTATTTTTTTGCAAAATAAAAAAGCCTCCTGAGAAACAGATCTTCTCCGAGGCTTAAATCTATGAAACTTAGATGCTATTGGCTTGAATCAATAGTGTAAGCAGTGATTTTAATGTTCGTTATGGTTCTCACGTAGGAGGCCATATACCTCCAAATTGCTATACTCCGCTATAAATGGTGCCATCTGCCGAAATCCGATTTTGCCGCCTCCTAGTAATGGACCGTAAGTAACGCCGTCGTCCTCCCACGTAAATATGGGCAGATCATTAACGGCAAATGTGATCTTGGGGCCCTGTTTAACCACGAGCATCCGGTACGGCCCATCACTGTCAAGCACGGAAGGAATAGGGTCAGCACCTTGTGCAACGAGGTGGAATCCATAGCTTTTACGCAAATTGCACGTATGAAATCTGCGTTCTTCCTGCCACATTCTACGGAAATAACTAACATGCAATGCGTTCATCGCACCGTGATGGTACTGATCGTATTCGCCAGTTCGTACAGGAAGGGAAGGATCAAATAGATCTTTGTCTCCTTCGCCAGAAGCTGAGAAAAACAAAATGGCAAGCCCCGGCTCCCGTATCGGCCAAAAATCCCAAGCCACTGCTACATCGGCCGGAAACTCTTTCTCACACCAGAATACCAGGTTCGCCTTTTGCCCTTCTTTGTGGTCCCTTACGCTCTCCAGTCTCATTCGTTTCATTGGAAAGGTAACAGCCCCATCACCTTCCATCCGAAAAGATTTCACTTCTTCAGGGGATGCCAGGCGATTCTCATAAATGAGGCTCCATTCCTTTGGAATTAATACGCTCATCTTATACCCTCACTCCTTAAGCACGGGATGATCTTCCTTTTCAATTCGGGGTATTTCCGGTAAATGCTCCGCTATAAGGACTAGACTAATTATCGTGTTGAGTGACCACTGAGCGGCTTCGTTCGTGTTAATCCAATCGATTTCTTCAAGCGGCCCAACATGCACAGCCTGCACTGCTTCATTCTGCAGTTGAACACGGGCATAGGAGTTGTCCAGCAAAATGGACCATGCTTGTTCCGCGGTGGACCTGTCCTGCTTATAGTACGCACCAAAAGCAGCCATCGCAATGCTAAGAACGGGATGTGCAAAACGATTCGTACTAACCTCACCAAAGGTGATGGTATCTTTCTGTTCCTGTGACAAATTGTAGTAAACGCCGAAATCAGCCATCATTTGTTCCCAAATCGGATCTTTCAGCAAGTCAGCCAATTCGAACCACACCTGCGGTGCTCCCATACAAATCATCAAATGGCGACCCCAATTGTCATCGCCCATCGGTGTTAAACGGCCCGTGTTCGGATCGTATCCGTAAGTGGGTCCAGAGATTAGACCGTATCGTGCTGCTTTGATGCTATCAATGCCAGTAATGATTTTGTCTCGATATGCGGTATCCTCATAGCGTTCCCATCTCGTCATCCAGTTGGAACTGAATGCCGCCCAATCCGGACCCACCCGGATATGTGTTGGATGCTCGTCCTTCGGAAAATAAGCACGCATTGGGTCGAGATGGACCGTTGTATAGTCTGAATCCTTCACTTCGTCCATGATATCACCAATCCGTTCATCAGCCGTCAAATAATAGTAATACCGGTGGAGTCCCGCCATCCCAATGCGTGCTTCCTTGCAGCCACATCCCCAGTGGACCACGTTATGACGAGAACCAAGACCCGCATACTCCCCAAAATGATAAACATCGACCTCGCTTGTATGCCTAGTCATCGCTTCGGCGAGACGAAACAGATCTTCTCTTCCGGAACGCAGAAAGAGAACCCACAGCCACATATTCGGCACAAGCTCCGTATTCTGCCAGGCACAACCTCCCAGATCGTAATTCCATACATGGCGGACAGGATCGTAGCTGTGCATGAAATCCCCATAATCCCAAAATCCATACCAGCCCCGCTGCTGGACTTCTCGCTGATAGAACGCCGCAACACCATCCAGTTGATCCTCAAGATAAGCCTTTGAAGGGGAGCTTCGATCAGGAAGACTCCATATACCGAAGGCACGCACTTCATGCAAATAGGCAGGCTCACATACAAGCAGCGAAGGAGACTCCAGTTCAGCCGTCATTTTTTCCAGCATCTCTGTTCCAGGTGTTTCAGATACACACCACAACATCAACTCACTCGTATTACCAATTCCATAAGGCGTTGCTCTTAGCTCTTCAGCTCCTTCATAGGAAGATTCAACATGTGTTTCCGTATCATAATGACGCAGATCCATAGCGGGTGCATCGGGTGACCAAAACCACACGGTAAAAGAAGCTTGATCCCGTGACGTATGAGTAAGTTCCAGTCCTGAGGGGCACTTTTGCCAAAAATTCCGCAAGCCTGCTGCAATTCCACCGCCTTCACTCCCAATAAAGCCGAGTCCGCCTGAATGCCGCCCGTCTACTGCCTTTAGCCAGCAACACTCCTCTTTTGTCCGCTTCGAGATCCTATAATGTTCGGCACTGTCTTGCACGAGCTTAAAATCATCCCATGTAGCGGAGTCATGAAGTAAACCTATAAAATAAGCATCCTCATCAGGCTGAAAATACACATTTTCACCCTTCGTTTGTTTTTCAAACCGTTCACGATATTTCCCTTGGGTACGCCGTGTATGCAGCGTCTTAGGTGATTCGCTGAAATAACCGCTGTCGCCCGCAAACCGGACATGGCGGTTATATAACGGTGCTCTCATTGGAACGGAAAAAGCAATACCCACTCCTTTGATGTAGTCTTCATTGGGATCTCCATCATAAAGCAATGTATGAACGATACGAATCGTTTCCTGCCCAGCATAGAAATAAAGACGAATCGTAAAGGGGAGCCATTCAAGATCCCCTGATGTGCTGCGATGCTTGCCATCCAGTTTGACGACAGCCCGGATCGGACCATCCTGTTCCACGACGGTTTTACTGATAACGCTATGAAACTTCTCTTCACGGACAACCCTCACGCCTGCAGCTTCCGATGATATCAATTCCTTGATGCAGACTAGCTCCCCATGACTGCAAAGTTCAATCCCGCTGCGGGTAATGGACTGAATTAGAGCGGAACCTTGCTTAGCAACCGTGCACTCGATGATCCCCGTATCGATGACGAAGGAAGTATCCGTCTTTTCCACGGTAATCTTATGAGCTGATTCAGTAGTCTCGCCCTTGGCAATCGTATAGTTGCTGCTACCTTCCGTGTCACTGCCGGTTCCCACTACAGCAGCATGTGCAGTCCATTTGACGCTGCGATCCGGCCAATAGGCCGTTACCCAGCTTTGCACCGGCACCTCGATCCCTTTACTGTCCCGGAGCGATATTGGCTCTTCCCGGGTAAGCTCGCCTTCCCTCCATGGAATTCCCCATGTCACGCCGACAGGCATCTTCGCCGGCTCCTTCAACCAACGAAGACTAACGGATTTTTGTAAATTCAATCATGCTCGCCTCCTTTCTCTCTTTAATTCACTATTCTAGTTCCACTATCCTTTTACTCTTCAGGATGAATACCGTCATGATTATAAAAATCAATAATAGACCTCGCCATCTGAATTACTTGTTCTTTTAGCTGGAGAGGCTGAATAACTCGAATCTGATTACCAAATCCTAAAATAAATGACTTCGCTTCCTCTTCGGTATCGAAGTTTAGCTTAACCGAAATCCATGATCCCTCTTGTTTCTTCAGATCTGCTATTTTTACAAACCGTCCTGTAAACTTGAGTCTTGCTAGAATATCAGGAGAAACTTCCACTTGAGCTTCATAACTTGGCAAACTACGAATAAATTGCTGTTTTGTTTCTTGCCAGTAACTAGCTAACTGAAAACCATCTGGTCTTTCAAACGGCTCGTCCAGCTTTTCAGCAGAAATGACCCTGGATGCTCTATAGTTTCTTATTTCTCCTTCGGAAGCGGCAACTACATACCAGGTATCTCCTTTAGCTACTAGACCCAAAGGTTCCACAATGCGTGTAACCACTGTTCCATCAGCCCGTTCATATTCGATCTTTATTTTATGTTGATCCCATACCGCTTGGTGCAGTAACTCAAACACTTGAATCACTTCAATAGAGGGACGCCAAGCACTAGAGTCAATATGAAGCCGATTCGTAACATCTTTCACCTCACTGTGCAGATTCTTTGGAATACTGGCGATGAGTTTTTCCCGGGCTTCGGTCCAGTCTTGTAGATAGCCGAGATCCTTTAGAAGATGCTGAGAAGGAGATAGAAATAAAGACATGATTTCTTCTTTTTTCAATCCCGTAAGACGAGTTCGATAATTCTCCATCAACTGCCAGCCTCCATACTTTCCCCGCCTAGCTACAACAGGAATCCCTGCCACACTTAAAGCTTCCATATCCCGATGTATTGTCCGTTCTGTCACTTCCAATTGTTGGGCCAATTCCTTCGTAGTCAATCTCTCTTGGTTCTGTAATAACAATAGAATTCGAATCAATCGATCTGCCCGCACCGTATATCACCCTTACTTTTTATATAAAAGAAATGATCTCTTCTCTTCTTAATATGACAATAGATGTCTACATTCATGAGTATACTATACTCAATACCGAATAGGAGCTGAGGCTATATGAAACCATTAGAGGGAAAAGTTGCACTCGTTGCAGGTGGAACCCGCGGAGCAGGTCGAGGAATTGCTATGGAACTAGGTGCGGCAGGCGCAACCGTATATGTAACGGGTCGAACAACCAAAAAGCAGATTTCAGAATATGGACGTCCGGAAACGATTGAAGAGACTGCGGAATTAGTAACTGAACTTGGGGGGATTGGTATTCCGGTTCAAGTAGACCATCTAGTCCCCGAACAAGTAGCATCTTTAATAGAGAAAATAGAAAAAGAGCAAGGAAAACTTGATATCCTGGTAAACGATATATGGGGCGGGGAATACTTGACGGAGTGGGATACACCGGTGTGGCAGCACTCTCTCGATAAAGGCTTACGAATGCTTCGTCTTGGGGTAGAAACACACTTAATTACAAGTCACTATGCCTTGAAATTGCTTATTCAAAATAAAGGAGGCCTCGTGGTAGAAATCACCGATGGGACGGCCGATTATAATGCGGATCGCTACCGTTTGTCCCTATTTTATGATCTGACAAAGCAATCAGTCATTCGAATGGCAAAATCGCTTGCTCACGAACTCGCCCCTCATGAATGTACAGTTCTTGCTATTACACCAGGCTGGATGCGATCAGAAATCATGCTTGAAGTCTTTGGTGTCACCGAGGAGAACTGGAGAGATGGCACGAAAAAAGACCCGCACTTTATCATCTCTGAATCTCCGCGTTATATTGGACGAGCGGTTGCCGCGGTAGCGATGGATGAAAACAAACATGAACTAAACGGCAGCTCCTGTTCCAGCGGAGAGCTGGCAAAGAGATACCATTTTACAGATATAGATGGATCACAGCCAGACTGCTTCCGCTATCTACAAGAAGTACAAGAAGCGGGAAAACCGGCAAACGCTGAAGGGTATCGTTAATCTTAATGCAATCTATTCATACTTAGAAAGAAGGAACCCCGGCCGAAAAATGACCTCGTACCGGGGCTTCTGAATACTAGTCCTATTTCTCACTGTCTAAAATACTTCTCGTCTGGATCTCCCCATCCTAAACCTGATTCCAAATTACTGCTATAATATCCAAATATTATTTGTCTTACTTCCTGTTTTTGCTAGAATAAAGTAAGACTCTTCATTCATTTGATATTGAAAACGGAGGTCAGCATCCATGACGACAAATAATCTAAGAGCTGATAGACCAAGCGGAAAGATTGCTTCGGCTATATTCACTGCCATTTTATTATCTATTGTCACAGGTCTTTATCGGTATGTGCCTTTGGATGAAAGATTGGCAGATGTACACTATTATTCTTTTGGTTACACATTTACGATAACACTACTCATTAACCTTGCTATTTTCCTTTTTTTAATTATGCCACTCTCTATATTGGTGGACGGATTGCTCATGTACAGAAGAAGAAATAACAAGTATTTTATCTTACTTTTAACTTTCGAATATTGTCTTTTAGGCTTAATAAGCGGGGTTATCTTTTCGGCATTCATTCTGAATTTTGATACTTTTACTGCTCAAACTATTTATATCACTGTAGGTTCACTTGTGTTCTTAGCCTTCCAGTTGATATTCAATAGAATTTTCCCTACTACAAGAAGAAAGTAAAGCCAAGAGTGGATTTTCGTTTTCACTCAGAGCATTCCATAACTCTTTCAACCCTTACCTCTTCTCTTCATTGCTTTTGGTCGCTGATCCACTTTTGTCTTCGCCTATTTCTCACTGCCTAAAACACTCCTCGTCTGGATCTCCCCATCCCGAACCCGAATTTGGACCTCTCCCATCATATCCGTTCTAAAAATTTCACTTCTGTGATCTTCCAACCTCTCTGTGACAATCGGGTGAGGATGACCATACGTATTATTTACTCCTGCCGAGATAACGGAAAGACGAGGCTGAAAGTAGTTCAGCCATTCTTCCGTCGTTGAAGATTTGCTCCCATGATGAGCAACTTTTAGTACATCGATCGGAACTGTTTTGCTGTTGTTGCTGTTATTGCTGCTAATACTGCTATTACTATTGCTGTTGGAGCGACTTTCGTCAGCTGAGTTTTTTATTCTATCCAAAATATCAAGTTCCGCAGCGCTGTCTACATCGCCTGTAAACAGAAAAGATACCCCCTCCATCTCCATCAAAAATACAACAGACACATGGTTTTGCTCTTCGAGAACAGGCAGTGCGGATATTTCTCCCATATCGTCTGAAGATGTATGAAGGATATTCTCCTCAGGAGCAATAAAAGAAAGAGTGGTCTCTGAATCAGGGCGATACTCCATTCCGTCATAAACTTCATACATCGTCACTTTTTGTTCCAATACTGTATGTATAAGTTCTTGATAAAAAGGTTTATCCGTTATCGTCCCATTACTTATGAACTTAGACACGGGTATATTTTCAAATACAGCTTGCAGTCCTCCCGCATGATCCTGATCCGCATGGCTTAGAATGACCGCATCGAGTTTATGAACTCCTCGCTTTTTAAGCAGTGGCACGAGTAGTGATTTGCCTACTTCATATGGATCTCTTCGCTGTTTCCAGCTCGCCTGCTGTCCAAACTGAATGGTGCCTCCACCATCAACAAGAATATGCTTGCCTGTTGGCGTAGTGATCAGCATACTATCTCCTTGCCCCACATCAATAAATGCAACCGTTCCTTCCCCCTTGCGATAGGGACCTTGATAACTAATCGTTAGACCTGCTAACAAAACAATAGATAAGATAATCACCGTGATTCTCTTCACAAAAGTAAAAGGTTCCCGTGCATAATATCCTGCGCCTTGGACTGAAAATAGACTTTCCAGCTCCGGCCAAGCGGATGAAATCTGTACGGCTTGAAATACCTGTTGCAGACGGGTGCCACCGCTAAGTAAACCTTGTTTTTTCTCGTTATTCAGCACAGGGACAAATCCATTAGCAAAAGAAAAAGTGTGACTCATCCTCTTTACATCCGGCTGTACCGATTGCAACAGCGGCGTGAGCGGAACCGTATCCTCTGAACTCAAAGGGATCGGCTGTTTGCTTATCTTCCATTCCTTAAGCAGTTGGAAGAGGTAATATAGCAATAAATAATAACTCAGGACGATTATAAAGTGAGGTTTAGCCCAAATAAGCACAAACTGATCAAAGGTATTTAGCCAGGTTACAAAATCAAAGGTTAGTTGATTCAGCCAAGAGACAATCCATACGATCGGTTTCACTGCAGGTTCCCATATGTAAACAAGCAACAGCACAAGTGCGCCGAGCGGGAGAATAAGAAAACTAATAAAACTGACAAGTAGGAAATTGGCACCAAATGATAAAAGGGAAAACTGATTAAAATAAAACACCGTCATTGGAAAAGATAGCAACTGAGCCGCAATGGTGATGACAGCTGTTCCCGACAGCCACTTAGGCCAAGCATTAAAGTGAGGCTGAAGCAGCGGAACAAAGATCATAAGACCCGCTGTCACTAAAAAAGAGAGCTGAAAACTGACATTTACCAGCATATACGGATCCATCCACAACATGATAAGAGCAGTGAGGCAAAGAATATTGAGCCCATCTTTCATCAGACCCTGCCTCGTCATATACAGCCCCATCATCGACATTATACCTGCTCTCACTACAGAGGGAGATGAACCCGACAACAACACATAAAACGGGATCAGCAGAAAAGTCACAACAAGTGCCGTCTCCTTACTGAGCCGAAGAAGAGATAACAATAACAGCAGTCCCGAAACATAAATTGCGACATGCATTCCAGATATAGCGAGAATATGGGTAAGCCCGAGTTTAGAAAAATCCCCGTACGTATCTGCATCAATCTCATCACCAATACCGATAACAAGACCTTTCATGTATCCGGCATGAGGTTCCTCAAACATAGATTCCATTTGGCTTCCTAGTTCTTTTCGAGCTGAATCACTCAGTCGGAGTACGATATACTTACTAAACCACGTTTCAAGAGGCTCATGGGCAATTCCTTCTGCACCTTTTCCTTTGAGCAACCAGTGAATATGAAGACGCTGTAAATACTGTCCATAATCAAAACTCCCAAAATTCCTCGCTCCCCCCGGGATCTCCAAGGTGCCTGTAAATTGAATCTGATCTCCTCGTTTCCATCCCTCTGCTATCTCTTGCTCTCCTTCTTCCAGCAGCTTAAGCTGAACTTGCACCTTCTCCTTAATTTCAGAGAGTTTATCTTCCACTTTCTCATTACCGGACCCTAGCGGGCGGACACCCTGAAGTGAAAGTACAAATTGTGCCCGGTCTCCGTCGACTTTGACTTTAGAGGCAATCGTCCCCTCCACCTCAACGGACATCCCGACTACTTCAGCAGGTATCACGTTAAGCGTGGTCGGCAGTTTGCTCACGTTACGCACTTCTGTCCACTCCATATAACAAGAAGACACAAGAACAGCCATCAGCAAAACTAGCGAATATACTCCTTGTATTCGTTGCAAATAGAGGAATATACCAAGCAGCAATAAGACTCCGAGGAGGATCCTGATCAGGGACCATCCATTATAGAGATAAGCTGCCGAACTCCCCATAATCCAGCACACACAAAATAAGGCAAGCGGCCTCCCTTTCAAAGTCCTTTTCCTCCTCAAAAAGAAAAGAAGAACCCTATAAAGAGCCAGCTTTGACACTGTTCTTCATAAGGTTCTTCCTTATTATTTCGATCCTTGTATTCTATTGTTGATCTTATATCTCTAATTAAGCACCGTCATTATAGTTTCTTTTGGAGGTTCATAGGTGCTCAGTGAACGGAAGGTAATCCCTTTTTGCTCCATCATTTGACGCACTTTTGATGTATCTTTCGGATATGGCCGGTGATATACAATCTCAACGATTCCACTGTTCGCAAGCATATTAGCGCAAGTCCAGCAAGGTTCATCTGTTACATAAACACTTGAACCTTCCCGGTCCGCACGATCAGTAAACAGCAGCAAATTTTGCTCTGCATGAATCGTGCGCACGCAGCGCTGTTTCTTGATCATTTCTTCCTTGCCGTCTTTAACGATTAATTCGTACTCTTCCGAAATCATACATCCTGCTTCCAAACAGTCCGGCACACCCATAGGCGCTCCATTATATGCGGTTCCAAGCAGCTTCTTCCCCTGAACGAGAACTGCACCTACATGTCTGCGCGAACACCGGGAACGAGTAGATACCATATAAGCAATATCCATGAAGTACGTATCCCAGTCTTTTCTTACCCCCGTATTCATCCTTCTCCACTTCTCCTTACCTCTAAGTTTGTTTAAATGTTTGCAATGTAAGCATTCAGAAAGTCTCGATAAAATAATACTCTAATCTATCACAACATAGGGTGACATTTTCTCAAGCATCTTCATCCCGATCCCCTTGACCTTGGTCAGGTCACTCGGTTTGGTAAAGGAGCCGTGTTCTGTACGATAATCAATAATTGCTTGTGCTTTCTTCTCACCAATACCAGGTAGATTCATCAATTCTTCACGTGATGCTGTATTTACGGCTATTCTGCCATCTGTATTGGCTGAAGATGGAGCGCTCTGACTCTGAGTACCTTGTTCTTCTATAGAAGTAGTCTCGGCAGGCTTTACTGTTTCCTCTTGCGTCGGTTTTGCATCAACTTCATTAGGTCCTGTCTTATCAATTTCTACTTTTTCTATTTCTTTTTCTATCTCTTTCTCTACAGTAGGAACTGCCGGCTGTATTTCCGGTAAAGTAGTTTTATCCGAAACTGCTGGGCTCTCCTCCTGCTGTGTCACTGCTGTCGTATCACTCACCGATATAGCTGCCCTGTCATTAATAGCAGTCCATTCCGCAGGCGCCGGGTCACTCTTTCCTCCGAACAAGATTAAACCACTCCCAAGGAAAGCCCCAATCGTTAACAGCACTGTCGCTTTCTTCACCGTATTCAAAACCTCCCAAACGATTATCATACCTAGGTAAAACTTATCGTCATGTCGTCCAAGTCTTGATGCATACATTAAGAAGAACGTGCCCGCGCCAGTACCGTAAAGCAAGAAAGGGGGAACCTCAAGATGTTGAAGGTCGGATTTATAGGAACCGGCAGCATGGGAAGTTTACTCATTAACGCCTTCCTTGCTTCCGGAGCACTTGACGCGTATCAAATTACTGCAAGCAATCGAACCCGTGAAAAAGTCGTAAACTTAGCTTCTCTGCATCCAGGTCTTTATCCAGCAGAAACCAATCGTGAAACTGCCGAAAGAAGCAACATTGTATTTCTTTGTATCAAACCGCATGAATTTAAAGAAGTCATCGAATATATTAAACCCGTCGTTACTCCTGATCAGATCATGATCTCGATTACGAGTCCTGTTCAAATCAGACACTTGGAATCCGTCTTACCATGTAAAATCACGAAAATCATTCCGAGTATTACTCACTTAACCGGCAGCGGCGCTTCCTTATGTATTCATGGAAATCGAATGAATGATGAAGACAAAAAACGGGTTGAGATGCTATTCAGCTACATTAGCAGACCGATACGCGTGGAAGAAACCTATACCCGAATCAGCTCTGATTTTAGCAGCTGCGGACCTGCCTTTGTTGCCTTTTTTCTGGAACAATGGATTGATGCAGCAGTTCGCAAGACGGGAATCACTTCAGATGAAGCGACTCGTCTTGCGAGTGAAATGCTGCTTGGTACAGGTAAATTACTAGCAGAAGGAGCTGTGACTCCGTCACAGCTCCAAGAACGTGTTGCCGTACCCGGCGGTATAACCGCCAAAGCCTTGAACCTGCTTGATTCAAGCCTCGCGGGTGTATTTGATCAGCTCATTCAGGTCACGCACGCGAAGTACGAAAAAGACCTGGAAGCGCTAGATGCTGAATTTGGTGCAGGTGAGATTAACCGGCAACAATATTAACCAGTTTGCCTGGTACTGCAATCACCTTACGGATGGTTTTGCCTTCTAGTGCTTCCTTGATTGCAGGAATCTCTAAGCTGAACGCTTCAAGACCTTTTGCATCAAGATCAGCTGCAACGCTTGCGCGCTGTACGATTTTACCGTTAATTTGAATTACGATTTCTACTTCTGCATCAACGGTTAGTGCCTCATCATACTGCGGCCAGGATACATAGCTGATGCTCTCTTCGTGACCAAGACGTGACCACAACTCTTCTGCGATATGCGGAGCAAGAGGAGCAAGCATCTGTACAAAGTTCTCCATTGCTTCGCGTGGCAGACGGTCTGCTTTGTACGCATCATTAGTGAAGATCATCAGCTGACTGATCGCTGTATTAAAGCGTAGATGCTCGAGATCATCGGTAACTTTCTTAATTGTTTTGTGCCATGTACGTTTGAAATCGTCATCTCCGCCATCGCCAATTTTCTCATTAAGCGTACCATCTTCATTAATAAACAAACGCCACACACGTGCTAGGAAACGATAAGCTCCTTCTACGCCATTCTCGTTCCAAGGTTTGGTTGCCTCAAGCGGCCCCATAAACATTTCGTAAATCCGCAGCGTATCTGCACCGTATTTATCCACAATCTCATCTGGATTAATTACGTTGCCGCGGGACTTACTCATTTTCTCATTATTGGTTCCAAGAATCATTCCTTGGTTTACGAGTTTATGGAATGGTTCTTTCGTATCAACGATGCCTAGATCATACAGAACTTTATGCCAGAAACGTGCATAGAGCAAGTGAAGTACCGCATGTTCTGCTCCGCCAATGTACAAGTCAACTGGCAACCATTCACGTTGTTTTTCTTTGGATACCAGTTCCTTATCATTGTGCGGATCAATAAAGCGCAGGTAATACCAGCAGCTTCCAGCCCATTGCGGCATGGTATTGGTCTCACGGCGCGCCTTCATTCCTGTTTCTGGATCGATTGTGTTTACCCAGTCCGTTGCATTTGCAAGCGGTGATTCGCCCGTACCGGACGGTTTGATCTCATCCATCTCTGGAAGCACAAGCGGAAGTTCACTTTCAGGTACAGTTTTCATCGTACCGTCTTCCAGATGCAGAATTGGAATAGGTTCACCCCAATAACGCTGACGGCTAAAGAGCCAGTCACGAAGTCTATACGTTACTTTTCCTTCGCCTTTTCCATTCTCCTCAAGCCATGCGATTGCTTTGGCAATAGCTTCTTCATTCTCAAGACCATCCAGCATACCGGAATTTACGTGTGGGCCATCACCCGTGTAGGCTTCTTTTTCCACATCTCCGCCCGATACCACTTCAATGATTTCAAGACCAAATTGTTTTGCAAATTCCCAGTCACGAGAATCATGTGCAGGCACTGCCATAATCGCACCTGTTCCGTAACCAGCAAGGACATAATCCGCAATCCATACCGGCACTTTTGCACCGCTGATTGGATTGATCGCATACGCGCCAGTAAATACACCTGTTTTTTCTTTCGCAAGATCCGTACGCTCAAGGTCACTCTTACGTGCCGCTTGATCTTGATATGCTTTCACCGCAGCCTGTTGCTCCGGTTTCGTGATCTTCTCCACCAGTTCGTGTTCAGGAGCAAGAACTGCATAAGTTGCACCGAACAGCGTGTCTGGGCGTGTCGTAAATACTTTCAGCTGTTCTTCATGTCCTTCCAGCTCAAACGTCACTTCCGCACCTTTGGAGCGTCCGATCCAGTTACGCTGCATATCTTTAATGCTCTCTGCCCAGTCCAGTTCATCCAGATCATCAAGAAGACGGTCTGCGTATTCAGTAATTTTCAGTACCCATTGACGCATTGGTTTACGTACGACAGGGAAGCCTCCACGCTCACTTTTCCCATCAATTACTTCTTCGTTTGCAAGAACCGTTCCAAGCTCTTCACACCAGTTCACCGGAACTTCAGATACATAAGCAAGACCACGTTTGTACAGCTGGATAAAGATCCACTGTGTCCACTTGTAGTAGTCAGGATCTGTCGTGCTGATCTCACGATCCCAGTCATATGAAAATCCAAGTGATTTAATCTGACGGCGGAAGTTATTTACATTCTTCACCGTTATATCACGCGGATGTTCTCCTGTATCAATCGCATGCTGTTCTGCCGGAAGTCCAAAAGCATCCCAACCCATCGGATGAAGAACATTATATCCGCGCATTCTTTTGTAGCGAGATACGATATCAGTCGCTGTATATCCTTCTGGATGTCCTACATGGAGACCTGCTCCTGAAGGATAAGGGAACATATCAAGGGCATAAAACTTCGGTTTATCTGCCTCTTCCCCTGTTTTAAATGTTTTGTTAGCATCCCAATATTGTTGCCATTTCGGCTCAATGGATTGCGGTTGATAGCCGTGCTTCGGCTGTTCTTTCTGACTCAATGTCCATCCTCCTCGTCATATGAAACGTTAGAACCGGATCACGCCTTGAGCATGTCATACCATGCCAAAACGTATCACGGACCAACAAAAAAACCTCCGCATCCCATAGCGTGTCATCGCTAGGGACGAGAGGTTAGATTCCCGTGGTACCACCCTAGTTAGCGGACATACGTGCTTCGCTGTCCACTCCCTTAAGCACCCTGTAACGGTGGTGAACCGATGAGGCTTACCCTATAAATATAGCCTGACCTCATATCTCCAAGGCGAGTTCATACAACCATGGCAACCAGCTTGCACCACCCGCTGGCTCTCTGTTATGCATAGGTTCTATTACTATTCCTCTTCATCGAAAACATTTTAAGTTTAATCGCAATCATTATACAAGACTGTAACAGATAAAGTCAAATAACGCTGTAAACTCCTGTCATACCTTTTGTTTTTAAGAAGAAAATAGCCAGTAGAAAGAGATCCTGCTGATCCTCTCAATTTATAGGGCTTTGTCATCTATAGAATTAAGATATTCTTCAATACTCGTAATTACAGAAGTTACACACCCGTCTTTAAACGGAGAAATAAGACCTGCCTCTTCCACCAGTTTGGTAAAGGATAAACTTCCTCCTAATTTGCACAAGTGCAAATAATTCGTCCAAGCTGCTTGATAATCCTCTCTGGACTGCTTCCAGAACTGGAATGCACAGATTTGAGCCAGTGTGTAATCGATATAATAGAATGGAGATTGGTAAATGTGAGCTTGTTTTTGCCAGAAACCACCTTGATCGAAATAGAGGTTGCTCTCGTAATTACGATGCGGCAGATATTTACGCTCAATCTCACGCCAAGCTTGTTTACGCTCTGCCGGAGTTGCATCTGGATTACTGTAGACATAATGCTGGAATTCATCCACGGAAACACCATAAGGAATAAATAGAAGAGCACTCGACAAATGATCAAATTTATACTTTTCCACTTCATTTTCAAAGAAGAGATTCATCCACGGCCAGGTTAAGAACTCCATACTCATGGAATGAATTTCAGCCGCTTCATATGTAGGAAATAAATATTCAGGCACTTCGTAATTTCGGCTTTGGTACACCTGAAATGCATGGCCTGCTTCGTGCGTGAGGACATCAATATCATCTGAAGTCCCATTGAAATTGGAGAAAATAAAAGGAGACTTGTAATCATAAATAAAGGTACAGTAACCTCCGCTCTGTTTCCCCTTTTTGCTAACCAGATCCATCAGTTCATGGTCCAGCATGTAATTGAAAAACTCGCTCATTTCCGGGGCTAGTTCGTCGTACATTTTTTTGCCGTTTTGAACAATCCATTCCGGATTTCCCTTTGGCGCTGCATTTCCTGATGGGAATACGATATTCTCGTCGTAATAATAGAGCTCATCTACCCCGACACGCTCGCGTTGACGCTCTTTTAGCTTCGTAGCTACCGGAACAATCTCCTCTAGCACTTGTTTACGGAAGCTCGACACCATATCAGCGTTATAGTCCGTTCGATTCATTCTGGCATAACCCATCTCCACAAAGCTCGGAAATCCAAGTTTCTTCGCCATCTTGGTTCTTACCTTCACCAGTTCATCGTAAATCCGGTCAAGCTGCTCTTCATGTTCGCTCAAAAAAGCAGTGCGTGCTTCTTCCGCACGTTTACGCATGTTTCGATCTGTAGACCGCATGAAAGGAGCAAGCTGCGATAAGGTACGTTCTTCCCCTTCAAAAAAAATCTTAGCCGAAGCAATCAGTTTCGAGTATTCCGTCGTCAGTTTATTCTCTTGTTGCAAGTCACCGATAATGTCCGGACTAAATGTTTTGATCGTAAGCTCTGCGATCTGAAATAACTGTTTACCGTATTTTTTCTCCAACTCAGCTCTAAAAGGGGAACTCACAAGCGCTTCGTAAAATTCAGTCGAATATTTCTGGAACATAGGCGATGTTTCATCGAAAAAATCTTGCTCCGCCTTATAAAATTCGTCATTGGTATCTACGGAATGGCGAATTGACACCAGCGTTTCCTGTGTGGATAAAGCCCCGCGCAGTTTGTTGATCGCCACCATAGCTGCTTCCTGTTCATCTGCATTTTTTGCTTCACGGAACGTGGCGAGCAGCCCATTAAACTCTTCTTCAAAACGTGCCACATTCGGCCGTTCATAAGCATATTCACTAAATTTCATTTACTAAACACCTGCCCTTAATCCCCATTTTCTATCCATTATATCCTAAATGATTTCTCGGTTCTATGTGTAGTTATCATATAATTGAATTATGGTAAAAAAAAAGCATCCTTCTCTATAAATCAAGAAAAGATGCTTTGGACTCTACTTTTTAACGGCTACAAAAAATAAACGCGATGTATTCTCATTTGCTGGTTCCCATTCAAAATCCCCATAAATATTCACATCATGGAAACCTGCTTCAACCAGCTGCCTCTTCATCCATTCCGGATCATATGCTCTCTGATTATGAACTTCTTCAAAACGGTGATATACATCGGGTCCGCTGCCCTCTGCCCGCGTAAAAATGCTTAAATGATGTTCAATTTCATAACTGGAACGATCTAAATCACAAGTCCATATATATGAAATTGATTTTTCATCTAACACAAAAGGCTGCTCTTCCTCATAACGAATAAAAGTGCTCGGGTGATGTACATCAAACAGGAACGTACCTCCTGACTTGAGACCTTGAAACGTTTTTTGGAACGTGCGGATAATATCTTCTTCTTTTAGCAAATAATTAATACTGTCACAAAAAGAAATAACGGTATCAACGGGTTCCGGCAGTTCCCAGTTTCGCATATCCTGGTGGATCCAGCGGATCGTTCCTTCACGGAAGAAACGGTTTCCCTGCGGAGTTTCTTCTAGCTTCTGCCGTGCTACGGACAGCATATCAGCGGAAAGGTCAATTCCCGTTACTTCAAATCCGGATTTAACTAAAGGAATGGTCAGAGAACCGGTACCACAGCCGAGTTCTACAACACTTTTAGGTATTCCATGCTTCTCCCAAGCAATTCTAGCAAATCGAATCCATTCGGGATAAGGCATATCTTCCATCAGTTCATCATATACGTAAGCAAATTTGCGATAGGACATAGGGAACACCTCCTGAGAAAACTTGATGTTAACAATAAGGTTGAAAATAAAGTGAAAGTGTGGGCAGGATTCTGCTATTCGCGCGATTCCTGATTTATGGCTCCAGTGGATGGATGGTTCTTACGAGCGCTGTTGTTTTCGGATTTCCAGATTGTATAAAACCAGCCAAGGTAGAAATCCGATAACAAAGGCGCCCGCTTCGCTTCGATAGAACCATTCCATCCACTTCCGCTTCCTACTACTTCCACTTTGTTTTCAAAAATATGGTTGCCCCTAAGTTTAGAGGGGCAACTGGGTGAGTTCCTGCAGTTTTACTGGCAGGAACTTGTGAGTCAAGGGCAAAACCCAGCATGATTTGGACGCTACGCTTCTCTCCAATCATGGTCAAGAGCTAGTTACTGCTAGCCAATGACAAAACATCCTTCATGATTTGACGTTACGCTTTGCTTCTCTCGAATCATGAACTTCTTCAAAGACAAAACCCATCATGATTGGACACTACGCTTCGCTTCTCTCGAATCATGAACTTCTTCAAAGACAAAACCCACCATGATTTGGACACTACGCTCCGCTTCTCTCGAATCATGAACTTCTTCAAAGACAAAACCCAGCATGATTTGGACACTACGCTCCGCTTCTCTCAAATCATGAAAGACAAAACATCCTTTCATGAAAAGCAAAGAGCCCTTAAAGGGCTCGTTTACTCCATTACAACATAAGGTTGCTTGCTTATTCTTCAGACGCTTCTTCTTTTTTAACAAGATACGTCCAGTTTTCATCCTGAGTCACGAGGCCGTCTTTCATAAGCTTGCCCATGGCACGCTTGAAAGCAGACTTACTCATTCCGAATTTACTTTTTATAATATCCGGCGGTGTCTGGTCAGAATAAGGCATGGCTCCGTTTGGCCGTTCCTTAATAAATTCAAGGATACGCTCAGCGTCTTCATTACGTCCGATTTCCTTACGTTGAGTCATAGAAAGATTCACTCTTCCATCCTCACGAACAAGGGTTACACGAACGCTTACTTTCTCTCCTAGTCTCAGCATACGAGTTCGCTCGGAAGAGTGAATCATCCCAATCGCGCCAAAACCTAATACTCCGCCGTCTACAAGCACAAAAGTACCCATCTGCAGCGGTTTATACACGGTTGCTTCTACCCATTCATTCATCCAGGTCGTCGGTGCATGGAACGTCAAAGGATCAAGTTCTCTTTCCCCTGCAAGTTTTGCGCGAAGGCGTCCTTGCCGGTCATGCTCCATAATGACAAAGACCTCATCTCCAACTTGCGGATGAAGCTCCCTCATTTCGGGAAGCTCGCGAATCGGCAGCAACAACTGACGTCCAAGTCCCATTTCTAGAAAACAACCCAGTCTTGGATGTACGTCAGCTACTACCAGCTTCGCCATTTCACCCAAGGTGAGGTAAGGTTTTTTCATTGTTGCCGCTGGTCGATCATCGGTATCGAAAAATAGAAAAACTTCCACTTCTTCTCCGACTTTAATATCTCGCGTCAGCTCTGAATAGTGCAGCAATACATCTTCACTGCCTGTTGATAAAAAATATCCATACGGGGATACTTCCCGGGATACCGGGAGTGTAACTACCGTTCCTGCTACTAAACTCATACTTTATTCACCACTTTAGCATCTGACCAAAGTCTTTCAATATTATAATATTCCCGCTCATCGCGGTGGAACACGTGCACCACCACATCACCAAGATCCATCAGTACCCAGCGTGCAGAATTCATTCCTTCTAGTCCTTTTATCTGAACTCCGGATTCTTGCACCCGTTTACGGATTTCTGTAGCGATGGCTTGTACCTGTGTATCTGAATTCCCGTGACAAACAACAAAATAATCAGCAACAAGTGAAACCCCTTTAAGATCAAGGGCTACAATGTTCATCGCTTTTTTATCATCTGCCGCCTCTACTGCAATCTGAAGTAATTCCTTGGATGAGATACTCATGAATCAACCTCCGATTTTGAATGTATTGGATTTATCCATTAGCTTAATTTGCTCAATTAAATCATTACGAGTAAAAATCGTTAAAGGATAGATGATCTTTCTCTGAGAAACAAGGTGAGTAATGGTACCATCAAATCCGGCTAAAAGAGCTTCTTCGAGGCTATGCTCTGCAAGTTCACGTATCCGGTCCACTCCAGGGAAGTCTCGTCCCGGCTCCATATAATCTGCAAGACACACCACTTTATCCAGAAGACTCATTCCTACACGTCCGGAAGTATGCCACTTAATTGCACTCAGAACTTCAGGATCTGTCACTTTATACTCATGTTCCGCTACAAAAGCACCGACTTCTGAATGCCACAACTGTTTATCATGAAGAAGAAGATCTTGATTCAAGTTATTCTCCCGAATGATCTTTTCCATCTCTTTGACAGGCCAGTACTTCGTTACATCATGCAAAATAGCAGCAAGATCCGCTTTAACCGGATCTGCTCCGAATCGTTCAGCAAGCACTACCGCTGTTTGCATGACACCTTCTGTATGTTTCCAGCGCTGAGGAGGCATCTGTTCGGAGACGGCTTTAATTAATTCATCTCGATTTAGACTCATATAATCCGCTCCTTGTAATATACGTAAGGACCGAGTCAGGTACCATGAACCGCACCGATTTGCCGCCTGCTAAACGTCTTCTGATCGCAGTTGATGAAATATCAACCAGCGGCATCTCTGCAAGAAGCACGCGGCTTTGCAAAAATTCCGGAAGATCATCCAAATGCAGATCAAATCCGGGCCTGCCTACACCGATAAAGGTAATCTGCTGGACAAGCTCTTCAATCCGCTCCCACTTCGGCAAATAATTCACCATATCTGCACCGATGATAAAATAAAAAGTGGTATTCGGATGTTTTTTTTGCAAGAGCTGGATTGTATCAATGGTATAGGATACCCCTCCGCGAACGACTTCAATATCAAGCGTTGAATAATCTTGATAACCCTCCGTCGCAAGTCTGGTCATATCCAGCCTTTGTTCGCCTGATGCTCCTGCTGCTTGTTTATGCGGTGGAATGTGAGAAGGCATGAACCATACCTCGTCAAGCTTATAAGCATCCTTCACCGTCTCTGCCGCAAGCAAATGCCCCATATGAATAGGGTCGAACGTACCGCCCATGATACCTACCTTCATACGGCCTACTCCTTTTACATCACATAATCTATTCTTTGTTTAGTTTCGCGGCAATTCAATCTGCTTATTATCGCGTGACTCTTTATATAGAGTAATCGTGTTTCCAAGAATTTGAACAAGTTCACTGCCTGTACGCTCTGCCAGTTCAGCTGCTACTTCTTTTTTATCATCCAGGTTATTGCTCAAGATGGAAATTTTCATGAGTTCACGTTTTTCAATTGCTTCTTCAATATGACGGAACAGGTGCTCATTCGTGCCGCCTTTACCAATTTGGAACACAGGATCCAAGTGATGTGCCTGTGAACGTAAAAATCTTTTTTGTTTACCCGTTAACATTGTATTAACCCCTTATAATATGCATTTTCTGTTGGAATCTGCATTCCTCTAATGTTTGTCCATTCGTATGACAGAATATGAGGAATACAGACTACGATAATTAAAAACTTTCTAGTACTGCTTTTCTCATGGCGTGAACAGGTGCAGGAATACCAAACCAATGTTCAAAAGCGATCGCCCCTTGGTATACAAACATACCAAGTCCACCGTGAATGATACATTTCTTTTCTTTTGCTATGGAAAGCAGCTTTGTCTCCAGTGGATTATATATAAGATCGCTTACTACAATCCCTTCTGACAAAGCGTCTGGATCAATAGGAGTTTCGTGCAGATTAGGATGCATCCCTACCGAAGTCGTATTAATGATAATATCCGCATGTAAAAGTGCTTGATGTGCCTCCGATATAGGTAGTCCTTGGACTTGTCCCATCGCTTTGAAATCGGCAGCCATCTTCTCAGCGCGTTCAATGGTTCGATTAAGGATGGTGATCGAAGCCGGGCTTTCCAGAAGCAGTGCATACACAATCCCCCGGGCAGCACCGCCAGCACCAATCACGACAATATGTTTTCCCTCTAGCGAAGAGATGGCTTCTTCTTTTAACGATCTGACATAACCGGTTCCATCCGTATTATATCCGATTAGCCTGCCCTCTTCATGAATCACGGTATTAACTGCGCCCGTAAGCTTTGCACTGTCATCGAGTTCATCCATATAAGACATGATCTCTACTTTATGGGGAATTGTCACGTTTACGCCGCGAAATCCCATTGACTTTATTCCTTTAACAGCTGCATCAAGGCCCTCCGGTTTCACATGCAAGGGGACATAATCCCCATGCAAACCTGTATCATAAAGTGCTGCTTGATGCATAGCGGGAGACTTACTGTGTGCAATCGGGTCACCCATCACCCCAAGAAGTGTATACCCACTAGGCTTAAGTCCTTGTACTTTGTTTGACATCCTGTCTCCCCCTGTGAACTCCCATGTTCAGATAGAGCTAATCAGATTAAGGAAGGACGAACCATAACACGAACTCCGCGCGGTGCATGTACTGCAACGAGAGCTCCTTCCTGTCCGTTCACTTTGATCCAGCCAAGACCGGAAATAAAGACATCATTGCGACTTCCTTTTTTAATGCGGAAATCATGACGCGTCCATTCTGGAATATCTTCCATATCCTCACGAGATGGAGGGGACAATAGTTCGCCTGCATGATCTTTATAAAGTTCATCTGCACGCTCCAGTTTGGTCCGGTGAATCTTAATTGCATTGTTGATGTAACAAGTGAAAGACTGACGCTCTCCTTCGATAAAATCAAATCGTGCCAGTCCGCCAAAGAACAGAGTTTGTCCGCTGTTCAGCTGATAGACAGCTGGTTTAAGCGGCTTATCCGGCATAATGGCAGATAAGTCTTTGCGCGATACAATCTCGCTATAACGCCATGGATATACGATACCTGGCGTATCAATGATGGATGCTCCATCATCAAGAGGAATATGGACCATATCCAGCGTTGTCCCTGGATATCTAGAAGTTGTAAGTTCCTGGTCTAAATCACTGTAATCGCGAATCAATCGGTTAATGAGTGTTGATTTTCCAACATTCGTCGCACCAACGACGTATACATCACGATCTCCGCGATGTTCGTTAACGGATTCAAGGAGTCTATCGAAACCTTGATTCTGTTTAGCACTGCACAACACGATATCTACAGTTTTCAGCCCTTGCGCTTTAGCTTGCATCTGAACCCAGTTACGAACCTTATTCCAATTCGTTACTTTAGGAAGCAAGTCTGTTTTGTTTACCGCAAGCAATACCGGATTGTTACCGACAAAGCGCTGCAGTGCTGAAATCATACTGCCTTCAAAATCGAACAAATCGACAATATGAATAACGAGTGCATCTTTATCTCCGATTTTACTGAGCAGAGCCAGGAATTCATCCTGATCCACCGTAACGGAAGATGCCTCGCTATAATTTTTAATACGAAAACAACGCTGGCAAATGACAGGATCGCGATCCAGCGCTTTAATGGGTGTATATCCCGGCAGCTCAGGTTGTTCTGTCTGCAGTAGAATACCGCATCCGCTGCATCTTCCTTTTGTGCCGTCATGCATATGATTCATTTTTTCTTTTCCTCCTCAAGCCATAGGCCTTTCCTGCGTAGACTGGATAACGCAATACGTTCGATCCGTCTGTTAATCTTCGTCATAATCCCTTCGTCTGCAATTGCAATAGGCAGCACCAGAACGGTATAGAGTCCTAGTCTGTTTCCTCCAAACACGTCCGTAAGCATCTGATCTCCGACTACAATCGTCTGCTCTTCTGTTAATTCCATCATTTTCATTGCTTTGCGAAACGGGGTGTTCGAGGGCTTTCGTGCCTCATGTACATACTCAATCTTTAAGGGAGTAGCAAAGGTAGACACCCGAGTCAACTTGTTGTTGGAAACAATGACCAGTTTAAACCCAGCATCTCTCACCTTCTCAAACCAAGCGATGAGTTCCGGGGTTGCTTCAGGTGCCTTGGCTCCCACAAGTGTGTTATCAAGATCTGTAATAATTCCGCGATATCCACGTTCATATAATGCTTCCAAATCAATATCAAACACGGTTTCCACCTGGAGTTTTGGTATTAGCCTTTTAAACAACATGTTCACCTCAATTTCATACGACAAACTATAACATAATCTGTACAGTTAGTAAAAAGGCAAAACGGACACGGGGAAAGCTTAAACCCGTGCCGATTTCAGCCTTTTCTTCATTTGTCCAGCTATGTCTTGTACCTCTTGCCAAGCATTCTCCTGCACATGATCCGGGCTATACCTTGCCATTTCAAATTGTCTTAGCAGTTCAGAGAGTTCAGCTGCGACTACAGGAACTTCCTGTTCCCATCTTGTAACCGATTCTCGAAGCGTTTCGTGCTGCTCTCGGCGCAATCCTTTACGCCGAACCGTACGAATCCACCGCTCTGTTTCTACGACGACTTTTTGATCCGGTGTTAACGGCTTACCTAATCTTAATCTAAGCACATAGAAATGCAGTATATATCGATTGCGCCATATAATATATCCTGCCCATAGGATTAATACAGATACAGCGGTCCATCCAATAATCGGACTTACGGTAAAATCAGCATCCTTTTCATCTGCAATCGGTTCTGGTGTTTCTTCTGGCTGAACCTCTTCTTCTTCCTCAGGTGTTTCCTCTGGATCTGCATCTTCTGCACTGGTAAGGAGCGGCATATTAAATCCCGGAGTAGCTTCCACCGGAATCCAGCCGTATTCCTCTCCAAAATACACTTCAGCCCAGGAGTGAGCATCTGCATTTGTTACCACGTATGACATGGAAGACATCTCACCGTTGTTCTGTGAGAACGCAGCATCCTCAGCAAAATCAGCCTGACCAGGAGCATAGCCCTTTACCCATCTTGCTGGAATATCTAAGGAACGTGCCATCATGACAAGTGAAGTCGAGAAATAATCACAATATCCTTCTTTTATTTCAAACAGAAAACCATCTACGAAGTCATTGCTTTGTTTTAACGATAGATCGGGATTGTTTGTGTAACTGAAATTGGTTGTTAGATAGTTTTGCAGTAAACTGACTTTTTCATACGGATATTCTGAAGTTGCTGTAATTTCTTTTGCAAGCTCGGTAACTCGCTCAGGGAAACGATTAGGAATCTGTAAGTAATCAGAATTAATCTCATCTGTTCCGTACAGTTCTTCGTATGTTTTAGCTTTGATCGTGTCCACTGGAATTAACGGTACTTCGGACTGAATCGTATAGGTTCTAGGAAAAGGCGTATCACGGCTCCCATCCCAGTGAAGCTCAGCTTGTTCACTTTTCCATAATAGCGTATTCGCTTCGCTCTCTCCATCAACTGAGACCACTTCATTAATCGCATACGCGCCGAAAAGAACAGGATACACCTTATCATTAAGCATTGTGACAGATTGGGTTACTTGCTTCGTATTTCCCCGAGCCGCAGCGCCGTCGTTATTAAGTTCACTTCCCAGATCTGCATCATCAAAAGATCGACGTGAAAAAGAAGGTTCCTGCCAACCTGTACCGGAATACTCATCCCGTGTTTCACCACGCCAGTAACTCCGTTCTGTCGTATATATCGTCATAACAGGAGAATAATCATAATTAAAACCACCGCCGAGCTGATTATCTTCTCTGCTATATCCAGATTCAGAGTTAGTAAAGTTTCCATTCTCCCCATTGGAAGAAAAATTCGTCGGGGCAATATCTCCTCTATATTTAACCCACGCCGTGTAAGGGTCCGTCAAAATAGGAGGTATGATCGGCATATTTACACCGACAACGATAATCAGAGAAAAGATAACAATTACGTTGGCAACAATTTTAAAAGGATTGCGTCGTAATCTTTTCCAACCTAAAGGATATTTGATCTGGAATGACCGAAGATGTAGACATACAAGCCAAGCCATACCTGCAAATGCAGTCCAAGCTACTTCTTTCCATAGGACAGCAGGCGTGAAAGAATCTAGAATGCCTAGAGCAACAATGTTCAAACCAAGAAACATCAGCACTTTTCTTGCATCCGTTATGAGCCGGATGATACACTCCATCATCACCCACGTACAAATTGCAAACCAAACATAAGGATTCAGGCTAGCAATAAAGGCAGTAAGGTTCTCAGGTAAGGTGCCATTTGGTATAAAAACACCGTAAAAAGATAATACATAATATAAAACAAATCCGATAAGGATGAATTTCAGAACCATTCGAATACTTGTACGAAATGGAATAATCATCTCACAGATGGCTACACTGATTAATGTGACGGCGACAAGTGCGGTCGTCTGCTGGAACCAGATAGGCTCTGTATAAGAGACCCACTGCATCCCGATGATAACAATCCATAATAATGCGAATGCGTCATACCAGGAACGTTTTTGTCTGCTAGAAAAGATCCTCATGCATTCCCTCCTCCTAGAACTGAGGGCAGTTCTTGCAAATCAGACACCCTATACCCTTTTATTCCTCGAGTACGAAGCATTGAGATCCATTCGCTTTCTGACTTTGGTTCGGATTTGCTGATGATTTGAATGTGACAAGCCGTCATCCCTCGGGAACCTGCAAAACGCAATGTTTCCATGATCTCTGAATTATGCTCGGCCGAAATGAGAACAAAAAATGCACCTTGCGGAAAGAAACGAATCGATTCCTGCACGCCCGAGAGTAAATTTCCAGTTCCACTCGAATCCAGATCGACTAGATGGTGCATCATTTTATAACGATCATTCAAGCTATCGGTCGGCTGAAAACAAGTTGTTTTCTCGCTAAGGGTACACAGACCCATTCCCATCCGCTCTCGGCTGCCGTATTCGAGAAGTGAGGCTGCCGTAGAAACGGCAAGTTCATACTGTTCTGAATTTTTATAGCCAAGTGCTCGTGAGTCTAAGATAATCATCGTTTTCGGCACGGACTCATGTTCAAATTCCTTCGATTTCCACTGCCCTGTTTTTGCTGTGGCATTCCAGTGAATCCGAGATAACCGGTCTCCATACACATAATCACGAACGCCATTAATTTGTGTTGTCTCTCGGCGAGACTTCATCATTGCTGTCTGCGGACCAGATAACTTGGAGTTCCGATCATACAGCTGCCAGTAAGGGACAAAAACGGTTCTCGGCAGTACTCTGAACGAACCTTGAGCTTGGAATTTCCCTTTATGCTCGATCAGTCCGAAAATATCTTCACTCACACATTCTGTATCTGTAAAATGATATTTCCCGCGTTCAAGCGGCGGGGTTTGAAAAACAAGCGTACCGTTTCCTCGCATATTGGGAATCAGACTTTCTTCAAATGACCAAGATTCTCCATTATGGCGTTTTAATACTTCTCTAATTACAACATAGGGCAATGGAAGTATTCCGGGAATTTGTAAATCCAGCCGTACCTGAACTTGATCGCCCGCATGAAGCAGATCCGCATGTTCGTTACCCGAAGTTAATTTTCGTTCACCCTTCGTTCGGCCAGTTCCGTTAAACTTGCCAAGCACTAAATATATACTCAGTAAACTGACCATACCAAAAAGCATAATCGATGTTTTACCGCCTTGAAATAAAACGTAAAACAGACATGTAATCCATACTAGCAGCACCACCCATAGTCTGGATTTCATAAATTGCAACGGCCTAAACCGCCCCAGTTTCAGCATGTAATATCAGCGCTCCATCGAGACAGGAACTTTTTCGTTTCGAAGCACCTGTGCAAGCACGGTTTCCTGACTGACATTATCAAGCCTAGCTTCTGGTTTCAGTACGATCCGGTGCGAGATCACATAAGGAGCTAGAACCTTCACATCATCAGGAATGACGTAATCTCTTTCATGCAAAAAGGCGTAGCTTTTCACTGCGTTCATAAATGAGATTGCGGCACGCGGACTCGCACCAAGCAGTGCTGCCGGATGTTCCCTTGTTCTGCGGACGATCCCAAGTAAATAATCGGTAACCGCTTCTTCCATGTACACACTGCGAATTTCCTCTTGAATGGATGCGATTTCTTCCATTGTAGTAACTGGAGTAAGTTTGTCTGCCGGTTGTCCCTGCTGATGTTCTTTTAATAGATACTTCTCCGTCTCTGCGTCCGGATAACCGAGGCTAAACTTCAGCATAAATCGATCCAGCTGTGCTTCTGGAAGTGTATATGTTCCTTCAAAATCAATCGGGTTCTGGGTGGCACAAAGCATAAACGGTTTAGGAAGATCATATGTATCCCCATCTACGGTTACACTGCGTTCTTCCATAACTTCAAGCAAAGCGGACTGAGATTTGGTCGTCGCCCGGTTGATTTCATCAGCAAGAAGGATATTCGTCATCACAGGACCAGGTCTAAAGTAGAAACGTTCATCCCGTGGATGAAATACGGAGACCCCTGTAATGTCACTTGGCAAGATATCAGGATTACACTGAATTCGGCGATACTCTCCCTTCATCGAACGAGCGAGTGCTTTAATCATCTGTGTTTTTCCTGTTCCAGGAACGTCTTCTATAAGCACATGCCCTCCAGCTAATAAAGCCGTCAAAAGCAACTTAATTTCAAATGATTTGCCTAATATAGTAGATTCGAGATTCGATTTGACTCTGGATATAGTATGTACTGATTCCTTAGTCACAGGCATTTATTGTATTACCTCCTAATAGGCAGTAGTTTTTCCTTATATTGTACATGAAATAAGTGCGGAAAGTACAATTTATAACTAGGATTTGATGATAAAAGAATGAATCCTTATTGTCCATTTCATACAAAAATAGGGAAGTGTGGATAGTGTAACTTACATCGGGTAGTGCAAGCAAGCTGGAACACTATCAAATGAAAGAAAGATAGAGTGGCCTCTCCATTATAAAAAAAAAAGAAACCTCATGATTTTTTGAACTGAACCCCGAATGGTAGACACTTAAAAAGTGACTACCATTCGGGGTTTTTCTATTTTCTTTCTAGAAAAGTCCCGTTATACTAACATTACAATTTTTTAGAACGGAGTATTTTTCATGAGTAAGATCATCTTTAATGAACACCAACAAAGACAATTAGAGGCCAATCCAAATGTTAGAATCGTGACAGATCGAACGATTCAATATACCCCTGACTTCAAACTACTAGCGGTTAAACAAAACCAAGCTGGCAAAGGACCGGCAGAAATTTTCACAGAAGCTGGATTTGATTTGAAGGTGATTGGCCTAAGTAAAGCACGAAGTGCTTTAGATCGTTGGCGCAGAACCTTTC
>NZ_BOSJ01000002.1 GCF_018403285.1 Paenibacillus sp. J45TS6
TCGACTCCGCTCGACTTGCATGTATTAGGCACGCCGCCAGCGTTCGTCCTGAGCCAGGATCAAACTCTCCAATAAAGTTATTGAAAAGAGCGATAAGCTCATTTAGAAAATGCTGACGAGAACTTAAAGTTCTCTTTTAGTTTATCGTCCTTCTATTAAGAAAGACGTTCATCATCCATTTGTTCAGTTTTCAAAGAACTTGTTGTTCCAGTCGTTTATTCGCAACTGGATATTCATCATAACATGTCGAACATTTCGTTGTCAACTACTTTTTTCGACATTTTGTTTTAACTTGTTACTCAGTTAACTTCTCGACCTCGTAACAGTATCGCTCGGAGCGACAAGAAATAATATATCATGTTAAAATAATTTTGACAAGTCTTTTTTCTAAAAAAATTTAAAAGTTAAATTCCTATCTTAACACCTTACTTAATAAGTACTTATATATAACTAAAACAGGAGCCGTATCTAATAAAATACGACTCCTGTTCTTCTGTTACTTTACCTATAACTGAAGCAGTCTAATAAGCTCATCTTCATCTTCAATTGTATCAATCCCCAGCTGTTGAGCTTTAGCAAGCTTACTGCCTGCTTTTTCACCCGCAATCACGAGATCCGTTTTCTTAGATACACTTCCCGTTACTTTGGCCCCAAGTGCTTCAAGCCGTTCTGTAGCCTCATCACGTGTCAGTTTATGAAGCGTACCTGTGAGAACGACTGTTTTACCGCTGAAGAAGGAATCGGTGACGACTACTTGTGGTTCTTCCGGTGCTTTGGCTTCTACGCCAAGCGACAGCATTTTTTCTATACTTGCTCTAACGAAAGGATCCTGGAAGAAAGTCACGATACTCTCTGCAACAATCTGCCCAACATCAGGGAGTTCTACAAGCTCTTCTACAGAAGCATCCATAATACGATGAAGATCACGGTAATGCTCTGCCAGCATTCTAGTTGTCGATTTCCCTGTGTTCGGTATTCCAAGTGCATAGAGGAAAGAAGCCAGATCTCTGCCCTTGCTGTCTTCAATGGCTTGAAGCAGGTTGTTTGCCTTTTTCTCCCCAAAGCGAGAGAGTCCAATGATATCATCATAAGTGAGAGAGTATAGATCTGCAGGTTCTTTTAGTCCCACCTCGTCATAAAGTTGAATTGCCGTTTTATCACTAAACGTCTCAATATCCATGGCGTCCCGTGAAGCAAAATGAGAGATACGAGCGACAATCTGCGGCTTACAGTTCGATTTGTTATTACAAAATAGATGTGCCCCCCGCTCTTCAAGCGGATATCCGCAGGCTGGGCATTCTACCGGGTACACGATTTCTTCTCCGTCTGCTTCATCCGTAACTTTTCCAAGAATCTCAGGAATGACATCATTTGATCTGCGGATAAAGACACGGGTACCGAGTGCATACTTCAGGTTCTTCCGCTCAATATCCCCCACATTGTTAAGTGTACAGTTCGAAACGGTTACCCCTGCAAGTTCAACAGGTTCAACGCGGGCAAGCGGAGTGACTTTTCCCGTTCGACCGACATTCCAGCCTACAGCTTTAAGAACTGTTGTCGTCTCTTCCGCCTCAAATTTATAGGCAACTGCCCATCTAGGGAACTTATCCGTATAACCTAAAACTTCACGCATCCGCATATTCGTCAGCTTAATGACAGCTCCGTCAATCAGATAATCCAGCTTATCTCTGTTTTCCTGAATTTCGGCTAGACGCTCCATCACATCATCAAATTCAGTGAAATAGCTGATATACGGGTTTACTTTAAAATGATTATCTCTAAGAAATTGCATCATCTCTTCATGGCTGGAGAAACGGATCTCATCCGAGTATCCAACATTATAAAAGAAGGCGCTTAGTTTGCGTTCTGAAGTTACTTTAGGATTAAGATTGCGCAGGGCACCTGCTGCCGCATTTCGGGCATTTTTGAGCGGTTCAGCTGCTGTTTCGTTATATTTACTCAGCACCGATAAGTTCATAATACCTTCGCCTTGAACTTCTATCGTGCCGTCTGTATAAGGAATGGTTAGTGGAACGGATTTGATCGTCTTAACTTGCGCTAAGATTCCTTCTCCTGTCACACCATTACCACGTGTTGAAGCCTGAACTAACTTACCGTCCGTATAGGTGAGGTTAAGCGTAAGCCCATCAAATTTAAGTTCGATCGCATATTCTGGAGTCGGAAGCGGATTGTCTGGATTCTTCGTATTATAGTCCTGCACCAGACGCTGTACTCTTCCGTTCCAGCTACGCAGCTGTTCTATATTTTGGGCTTTATCTAAACTCCACAAAGGAGATAGGTGCTTATGAGGTTTAAATCCTTTGAGGATCTCCCCGCCCACACGCTGAGTCGGAGAATCAGGAAGGATGATTCCCCCTTCTTGTTCGAGAGTAACAAGCTCATCATACAGCACATCATATTCTTTATCGCTGATCAGCGGATTGTCGAGCGTGTAGTAGTGATAGTTATAATGGTTCAGCTCTTTTACGAGCTCTTCTAAACGATGCATCGGATCCATGCAGGGCAATCCCTCCGTGAATTAATATGTAAGACCGCCAGCAAAAATGAAACGGAACAAGGTTTATAAAATGTTAATTTTGAACCTATCCTTTTCACTCATGCGGGCTGTGGCCTTGATTCAAAATAAAAGCGTATATATTTATGTTTACCTTAACTGTATTTCATGATTTGAACACCATCGTACTGCAGAAACATTGAAATCCTTTTCTAACATCAAGACTCCACTTTCGTAATAGGTGCAAATCCTGCAAGCAAACGTTTGAGTCCAACAGGTGCAGGGAATGCAATCTGAAGCTCCGTGTCATTGCCTGTACCTTTAATGGAGACGATTGTCCCTGTTCCCCACTTACCATGCTGTACCTTATCGCCTGCCGCAAAATCCTTGGATGCTCCTGCAGCAGATGTCTGAGAACCTCCTGAACCCGTTGTAACTGTTACACGTGAAGCAGCAGAAGCGGTTGATCCGCCAAGACTAAGGTCCTTACGTGCTCCGCCCCCAAAGTTACTTCCTGTTCCTGTGCTGCTAAACCCTCTGCCGCTGTAGGAACCACCTGTATTGTTCCCAGTTCCGCGGCGATAGCGGTCACGTGCGATCTTGGTATCCTCTTTGAGTTCCTCCGGAATTTCATCAAGGAAGCGGGAAGGCGGGTTAGCTGTCGTACGACCAAATAAAGTACGCATCCGAGCACAGCTCAAGAATAACTGCTGCTCTGCACGTGTAATCCCTACATAAGCCAAACGACGTTCTTCCTCTAGTTCCTCTTCGTCCATAAAGGCTCTGCTATGCGGGAATACCCCTTCTTCCATACCAATGACAAATACAACGGGGAATTCAAGACCTTTGGCACTGTGCATTGTCATCAGAACAACCGCATCCGCCTGTTCCTCTTCATCATCGTTCATGCTGTCAATATCCGCGATGAGAGCAAGGTCTGTAAGGAAAGAGACAAGGGACTTGTCCTCATTATTTTTCTCAAATTCCATCGTTACAGACAGGAACTCATCAATATTTTCGAGACGTGCTTTGGATTCAAGTGTATTCTCGTTCTGGAACTCAAGGCGATACTGGCTCATCTCGAGAATTTTCTCTGTAAGTTCGGTAACCGAAAGATACTCAACCATCTGGTGCAAGGCAGCAATCATATCATAGAATTCTACTAATGCATTACGTGTACGGCCTGCAAAGCCAAGATCGTCAACTATCTCAAGCACACGGAAAATGGAAATCCCCCGTTCTCCTGCTGCAGCAGCAAGCTTCGCTACCGTCGTATCACCGATTCCCCTCTTCGGTACATTAATAATCCGCGTCAAGCTGATATCATCGTCCGGGTTAGAGAGAAGTTTGAGGTACGCAAGAATATCCTTAATTTCTTTTCGATCATAGAACTTAATCCCGCCGACAATTTGGTATGGAATATCGGACTTAATGAGAATTTCCTCTATTACCCGGGACTGAGCATTGGTACGATATAAAATTGCATGAGCTTGATAGGATTTCCCATTCTTCACATTTTTACTGATTTCCGAAGCTACAAAATAACCTTCATCATGTTCGGAATCCGCACGGTAGACTTTAATCTTCTCGCCACCTGTTTTGTCGGTCCAAAGTTTCTTCGGTTTACGGCCAGTATTCAGATTAATCACAGCATTTGCTGCATCTAGGATATTGGAAGTGGAACGGTAGTTCTGCTCCAGCATGATGGTGCTAGCTTCTGGATAATCTTTTTCAAAGTTAAGAATGTTCGTGATATCTGCACCGCGCCAGCGGTAAATCGACTGGTCACTATCCCCTACGACGCAAATCCGGTGATGCTTGTCAGCGAGCATACGGGTGAGCATATACTGCGCACGGTTTGTATCCTGATACTCGTCCACGTGGATGTACTGGAATTTCTTCTGGTAAAAGTCGAGAACCTCGGGTACTTCTTTAAAAAGCTGAATCGTGGTCATAATCAAATCGTCAAAATCAAGCGAATTGTTCGCTCTAAGACGTTGTTGGTACTTGGTGTATACTTTCGCCACAATTCCTTCAAAATAATCGCCAATCTGTGCTTCATATTGTGCCGGTGTGATTAGTTCATTCTTCGCGGCGCTCATTGCAGCCTGAACGGCTTTGGGTTCAAATTTCTTAGTATCGATATTCAGGTCTTTCATACAGTTACGAATGACTGACAATTGATCCGATGAATCCAAAATGCTGAAATTTGAGGTAAAACCGATGCGATCAATATCTTTGCGCAAAATTCGTACACACATGGAGTGGAATGTGGAAACCCAGATATCCCGACCTTGAGAGCCGCCAACGAGCTTGGAAACACGATCCTGCATTTCACGTGCTGCTTTATTCGTAAATGTAATAGCTAGAATGCTCCAAGGTGCTGCCTTCTTGGTGGCTACAAGATAGGCAATCCGGTGGGTAAGCACACGGGTCTTCCCACTTCCTGCTCCGGCCATAATCAGCAGCGGTCCTTCGGTAGTCACTACAGCTTCTCGCTGCGGGGGGTTAAGGCGCGAGATCGCGTCTTGTATGTCAATGGATTGCATAAATGCAAGCCCCTTTCTTCTATTAATATGGTGTTGATATAAGGAAGAACATGCTAGTCAAAAGAAATGACCCACCGACGTTCATGGTTATGCACCGGCTGCTATCAAAAACAGCCGTGAAATCAGTGAAGTCAAATGGGCAAGATGGACTGGCCTAAAGACCAAGTTGTTTAATTCAGGTAGAGATGATAGATAAAGATATCATCTTAAGATCTATTTTCGCGGATAATCAAAATCAGTTCCTGAGGTATTCATTGTACCCTTAGCTCGTATTCAGACTCAACTTGTAAAGTCTAGACAAATATACTCATTATTCCGGCTCTACACAGGCTTTACGGCTGATACGGTAGAGAGCGCAGCCTTCAGATCACTGTATAAAATATTGCCAACGACGATCGTATCTGAAACCCGGGCAGCTTCCCTCGCTGTCTCCGCATCACAAATTCCGCCGCCGTAAAATAACTGCGCACTAGATATCGCTTGATGGGCTTCCTTCACGGTAGTCATATCACCAAATGTACCGCTGTACTCTACATAAACAATAGGAAGATTCATCAGTTTATCCGCAACCTGCGCATAGGCGGTAACACTGCTCTCATCGAGATCCGTGTGTGCTTCAGTCAGTTTCGCCACAGTAGAGTCTGGGTTCAGGACAATATACCCTTCCGGAACCAGCAGTTCCCAAGGAATCATATAGCCGTACTCTTCAATTGCCGCCTGATGAAGTCCCGTGATCCAGCGTGAATGATCTGTATTCAGCACCATGGGAATCATATAAAGGTCGAAGCCTGGCACCACCGCGGATAAATCAGACACCTCTTGCACACAAGGAAGCTCGTACCGGCGTACACGGGATAGCAAATCGACCGTATTCTCATAGGTAATACCAGAGGAACCTCCGATCATAATCGCATCCGATCCAGACATACATACGGCTTCGAGCGTATCATCTGTCATCTCCCGGTCCGGGTCCAGCTTGAAAATATGCTTCCAATCCTTGATCATTTCCTTCAACAGTTCATTCCTCCATGCTGCATGTTTATACTTAAGATTAGGTGAGTAAATCCAAGATTTATATCATACGAAAAACCTCTACTGCTAAGTCTAAGTCAGGGGGAAGTGAGTGTCAATTTATGTTCGCATTTTAGGGGAACAAAGTTAATTGTTGGGGGTTCCAGGTGATTGGTGTAATTTGAGGTTAGATCAGTATGTCATAAAGAAAACGAGGATTAGGATAATGGTTAGGTGTAACGTAGGAATCAACATAAGAAAACCCGCCTAAAAGAACCTAGTACATACAATCCTTGTACAGAGTATCTAAAAGCGGGCTTATTTTCGCCTATACAATCCTTGGTAAGCTACAGAAGATAGGCATGAGTGAGGAATTTGTATCTATTAATAAGCGTTTTTGAAACCATTACGAATCGTTTTAAAAATAATTTTAATATCGAATAATAAAGACCAATTCTCAATGTAGAAAATATCTTGCTCAATCCGATCTTCAATTGAAGTATCTCCTCGTAGCCCTTGGCTCTGAGCAAGCCCTGTAATCCCCGGTCTGACGTGGTGCTTGATCATGTACTTTGGAATCTCTTCTTTAAACTGGTTTACAAAGTGCGGACGCTCGGGGCGCGGTCCAACCACACTCATGTGACCAAACAGTACATTAAAAAATTGCGGCAATTCATCAAGACTGGTTGCTCTAAGAAAAGAGCCAAACTTTGTTCGTCTTGGATCGTTTTTTGTTGTCCATCCATTGTCTACCGTACCTTCCGGCAATATTTTCATTGAACGGAATTTGTACATATAGAAAGAGCGCCTGTTTAGACCCACTCGTTCTTGTTTGAAAATAACCGGACCTGGAGAGGTTAACCTAACCCCTAACATGATGACAAGCATTATTGGTGAAGTAATAAGGATTGCTAATAGGGAAAACACAATATCAAACATCCGCTTGGCAAGGCGATTAACGGAAAGATCAAGCGGGATATCCCTTACATTGATAAGCGGCATCCCTGCAAAATAATCAAACATTGGTCTTGCTGGTAAATAGTCAAAGAAGTCGGGGATAATCAGCGTACGTACTCCGGCTTTTTCACATGTGTTAATAATCTGAGGATACTTGTCATGGGCATCCAGCGGAAGTGCAAGAACAACCTCATCGATCATTTGTTTTGCAAGGATCGTTTCCAGCTCATTCATAACGCCCATAATCGGTTTATATTGCTTCGATTCTTCATAATCCCATTTACGGTAATCATCTAGAAAACCAATTACTTCATATCCTATATCGGCATGCTTCAGTAAATTGTTGTAGAACCTCTTACCTAACGAACCTGCTCCAAGAATAAGAACAAACTGGCGATTATATCCTTTTTTTCGTAAAGACTTCAGGAGTCTTTTCAGTGCATACCGATAGGTAAGTGTGAAAATAATGTTCCCAACCATATAAATGGCTAAGTAAGAACGAGAGATATTCACTTCTTTAAAAAAGAACATTAAACTTAGGAGTATAAACATACTTACGGTGTGGATCTCAATGATTTTCCAAAAGTCATCGGCGAATCGTTTCTTTCGCTTAGGTGTATATATGGAGAAAAGAAAACCCGTTACAATAGCGATCAAACCGTAAACCAGACTCCACAAAGTATATGTCTCTAAAGGAAGCGGGTTCTCATATGAAATCCAACCACTCTCAAATTTAAGCCACCATGCGAGTAAAAACGATAATTGGATGATCAGAAAATCAACACATACATAAAGCTGTGTCAGGATTTGCTGATTTCTGCGAATCATGATTTCACCTCGCTTGAAGAATCTTTTATTTGGTTCGTACTAGGGTGTGATGCTGCCCGTTTAGCTGGGAGCATGTTTTTTATCAGAGATAGGGATAACTTGAGACCAATTCCCGTGTAGACAGCTGTGTTCGTAAAAAAGTTATATTGCTTATGGTAATGCTTGTGGTGAAAGACCCACATTGCTCGGTGGAATTCGTAAATAATTTTCCGTGGTCTGCGTTTAGCACTTCCGCCTTTGTAGTGAACAATATATGTATAAGGGTAATAGTAAATGCCCCATCCTGCTTGCTTGATTCGGTAACACCAGTCAATATCTTCGCCGTACATAAAGAACGTCTCATCCAGTCTACCAATCTCCTGAATCACTTCTGATCTTACCAGCATAAATGCTCCTACCAGACAATCAACAGGATACGGCTCATCGGGATCAAGGTGGCCCAGTTGATATTGGTTAAATCTTGGATTTTTCGGGAAAAGCTTCGAAATACCAAACGCATAATAGAACGATGCCGAAGGTGTTGGAAAACCTCTCTTGCAAGCCTTATCTAAGGAACCGTCCGGTAAAATGACTTTGCAGCCAGATGCACCTGTCTCAGGATGCTCATCCATGTATTGAAGCATTGTTTGAAAGGTATCTGGCTGTACAATGGTATCCGAATTAAGAAGCAAAATGTAGCGACCCGATGCGATCTGCATTCCTTGATTATTCGCTTTTGCAAACCCTGTGTTGGTGAGATTGCGAATGATATTCACATTAGGAAACTGCTGTTCTACGGCTTCAACGGTTGCATCGGAAGAATGGTTATCTACTAAAATGATTTCATAGCTATAGGTGGTGCTAGAAGCATAGACGGAGGCGATACAATCTAGTGTCAGCCGCTTCGTATTATAATTGACGATAATAATGCTGAGATCCATATAAAAACTCCTGACAAAATATACTAATCCATTCGACAATTATAGCATAATCTGATTGGTAATTCCCAAAATATCCTGACTTTTACTCTCTAGTCCTAACTGCTTGAATTTGTGCACGTTTTCTTTTTAATTCTGAGCGTTTCTTATAAAAAGAACCCCACTCTTGTAACACCTTAGGTTCTTTCCATAGGAAATATAAATTACTTGCGAATTCATAGGCTAATACATGTGGTACTTTTTTAATAAAAGAAGAAAGCCTCTCATTTTTATATATCATTTTATAGCGATTAATATAGGAAGCTTTACGAATGAATAATGGAATGCTCTCTCGCCCTCCTTTTTTCCACCCCCGTTCGTGCAGTCCTACAGCTTCTGCCACATAATAGGCTTTCCATCCCATTACTTGTGCTCTCCACGCCACATCTACATCCTCTTTATAAGCAAAAAAATCATTGTCAAAAAACTCGCCGTTTATACTAATATTACGAATCATTTTGCGAGAGTACATCGCAGCTGCTCCCGAAACACCAAACACAAATCCTGACTGGGACCATTTAGAAGCTTGTTCACCCGACCCTCGGTCAAAAGCTCGGTAAGCTTTATTCATTATTAATCCCGTTGTGTCCACGATAGAAGGGTCTGCCTTTAGTTTTAATATTCCTGTAGCACTACCTACCTCAGGATGCGAACTCATACAGTGAATAATTTCTGAGATATAATTCTGTTCTAATGAAACATCTGGATTAAGAACAAGGACGTAGTCGCTGTTCGTTTGTTCAATAGCCTGATTATGGCCTGGAGCAAAGCCAACGTTCACTTTATTTTCAATAAGTTCTACTGGAGGTTTTTGCTCCCCACGTTGCTCTAAAAACTGCCTAAGATATTCAACTGTACAGTCAGAAGAAGCATTATCTACAATAACAATAGAATCTATTGGGTAACTTTGCTTAAGAACATGATCTATACAAATAAGGATATCATCCTGACTATTATAAGTAACAATATGGACGCTCACCTTGATGTTATGTATATCTTCCTCTGCTAGAAATTCATTTTTTGTCCTATTCAGTGTCAATGTATTATCCTCACTCTATAAATATTACTTTTCATATATTCCATATTAACCCAACAACTATAATTTATCATCCTATAAAAAAGAGCTTTCTCACATCTTCGTTGAACGAGAATGTAAAGAAGCCCTTATTAGATGTATCATTAATTTATTTAGCTAAGCTCACTTGGTACACTGCTATCCCGCAATTGCTTTAAAAAGCTCTTTAGGCCCTCTCGCCATGGCGGTAAATCAGTAAAACCATTTGTTCGAATAGAGAGATGTTCCATTACGGAATTCTGAGGACGGGGAGCAGGTCTAGGAAACTGTTCCGTACCACATGGCTCCACAGATGCAGTGACATGAATACCTAAAGTATCTTGAGCATCTTCTAAAATAGCTCTTGTGAATTCATACCATGTGCAAGATCCGCTGTTGGATGCATGATAAATACCATATTTATCGGTTTGGATAAGTTCAAAAAGAAAGGAAGCTAGATCAACTGTATACGTTGGTGAACCTTTTTGATCATTCACAACTTGCAGCAGTGGTTTCTCCTGCCCTAACTTAAGCATAGTCTTCACAAAATTATTACCATGTAGGCCATATACCCAAGAAGTACGAACAATAAAATAGCGGGTAGACAACGTTTGAGTTAATATTTCTCCTGCTCTTTTGGACTTGCCATAGATGCTCTGAGGATCTGTATTATCATATTCATGATAAGGTTCCTTAGACTTGCCATTAAAGACATAATCCGTACTAATATAAACAACTTTTGCTTGAATTTTTTCAGCTGCCACTGCTAAATTACGACTTCCTACTGCATTGACTTTATAAGCACCTTCTACATCACTCTCAGCGGCATCTACTGCTGTATAAGCAGCTGAATGAATAATTACATCAGGCATAAATTCAGAAACAACCGCCTGACACTGTTCTTCATCTGTAATATCCAAGATGTTTCGATCACAAGCAAGAACTTTACAGTCCTTATTTTGCAGCAATAAAACGATGTCTTTTCCTAGCTGACCTGCTGCGCCGGTAACGAGTACTCTCATTTAATCGTCCCCCAGACGGCTCCCATATTGTTGGGTGTAGTATTCTTGGTAAGCGCCGGACTGAATTCGTGTCCACCAGTCCTTATTTTTTAAATACCACTGGATTGTTTCTTTAATTCCAGTTTCAAACGAGTGTTTTGGTTTCCATCCGAGTTCCTGCATCGTCTTGGTCGGGTCTATTCCATACCTGCGATCATGTCCCGGTCGATCCTGCACATACGTAATCAGTGACTTTGGTTTACCAAGTTCAGCGAGAATGGTCTCAACAATGTGTACATTGGTCCGTTCATTATTGCCTCCAATGTTATATACTTCTCCATTTCGCCCTTGATGAATAACCAGGTCTATTGCACTGCAATGGTCCTCTACATAAAGCCAGTCTCTGACGTTTAGTCCATCTCCATACACAGGAAGAGCTTTATCAGATAAGGCGTGAGAGATCATAAGAGGAATTAGTTTCTCTGGGAACTGGTAAGGACCATAGTTATTAGAGCATCTCGTAATGTTTACGGATAGACCAAAAGTCTCGTAATACGCTCTTACAAGCAAATCTCCACCTGCTTTACTCGCAGAATAAGGACTGTTTGGGGCAAGAGGTGTCTCTTCCGTAAATAATCCTGTTGCTCCAAGGGAACCATATACCTCATCTGTCGAAACCTGTACAAACTTGCCAACGTTATATTTCTTCGCTGCATCTAGTAATACCTGCGTTCCTAGCACGTTTGTTTTAACGAATACGTCCGGTTCCAGGATACTACGATCTACGTGTGATTCTGCTGCGAAATTCACAACCACATCTATATCTTGTTGCATCAGTTGTTCTATCGCTTGTGCATCTGTAATATCTACCTTAACGAAGGTGTGTTTAGGGTTGTGTTCAATGGATTTTAAGTTCTCGAGATTTCCTGCGTAAGTGAGTGCATCGACGTTGATAATTTCATAGTCAGGATGCTGTTGCAGCATGAAGAGAACAAAGTTGCTTCCGATGAATCCGGCTCCCCCGGTGACGAGTAATTTCATATTGGCCTCCTACTCAAAGTTATACTCAGCATTAGCTAATATTGGGTGTTTTTGATCTTTATCTGAAAGAATAGGCTGACTTGTTGGCCAATCAATATTCAGTGCAAGGTCATTCCACAGTATCCCTCTGTCGTTTTCCGGTGAATAATATTCATCTACTTTATAGAGAACTTGTGTATTGGGAACTAGAGTACAGAATCCGTGTGCGAAGCCCTTAGGGACAAGCAGCTGACGTTTGTTATGCTCACTAAGAATGACTCCTACCCACTGTCCGAAAGTGGATGAGTTAGTGCGAATATCTAAGATAACATCATAAATAGCACCCGATATGACACGCACGAGTTTAGTTTGCGCTTTTGGATTTAATTGATAGTGTAATCCACGTATAACTCCCGGCTCTGCAGAGAGCGATTGGTTATCTTGGATAAATTTATAATTAATTCCGCTCTGCTGAAAAATATCTTCATTGTAGCTCTCCATAAAAAAACCTCGGTTGTCCCCATGGACTTTTGGTTCAATAAGACAAGCTCCTTCTAGTGCTAAAGGAGTGATGTTCATGCTTTTTCTCTCCTTTTTTAGATTTTCAGCTTACCGAAGTCTTCACTAAACAACAAATCCTTTGCCAGTTCGTTGGCTCTTGCCAAAGAGGCGTGCGTACCTGCATCAGTCCACCAGCCTTGAAGTACATCAAAGCTTAATTCTCCTAACTCAATATATGCATTGTTGACGTCTGTGATTTCCAATTCGCCCCGTGCAGAAGGTTTTAAAGTTTTCACAATATTAAACACGCGATGATCAAACATATATATCCCCGTTACTGCATAATTACTTTTTGGCTTTATCGGCTTCTCTTCTATGGATACAATACGATTTTTTTTAAGTTCGGCAACTCCAAAACGATGGGGATCAGATACTTCTTGAAGCAATATTTTTGCACCTTCACCTTGCTGGCGAAAGTTTTCAACGTACGGGGTGATATCGTCTTCGAATACGTTATCACCTAAAATAACTACCATTTGATCTTCACCTACAAAATGTTCAGCGAGATCAAGAGCTTGGGCTATTCCTCCAGCTTCATCTTGTACTTTATATGTAAATGTGACTCCCATTTCTCTGCCGCTACCGAGCAGGTTGACCACATCTCCCATGTGTTCTTTGCCTGTGACGATGAGAATGTCGGTAAGCCCAGCTTTTTTAAGTTTATAAACTGAGTGAAATATCATAGGGTATTTACCGACGGGGAGCAGATGCTTATTGGTTACTTTGGTTAAAGGAAAAAGGCGGGATCCTGTCCCGCCTGCTAGAATGATACCTTTCATAGGGTACCTCCAAAACTTTATAATTTCTTAATCTCTTCATACACCCTTTTACAATTCTGATTATCATTAAATGTATAAAATTGATTAATCCGATCTAAATACGTCATGTCTAGATTACAATTGTTTTTCATATGTTCTATAATAGAATTCACTGTTTCTTCATAAGTATTAAAAACTGGTCCAAATCCATCCTGCTCATAACTGAAATAATCAGGTGCTATATGATTTTCATCAAATTGAAAATAAATGACCGGCTTCCTGAGATATGCAAAATCAAATGCTAATGAAGAAAAATCTGTTACTAATAATGAAGACTCCACTAGTAATTTTTGATAACCATCGTCCCCAAATGAAATTTGTATATTATCGTTTATATCAAAATCTTCAATTTGCTGTCGAATGTTTGGATGTGGTAAAAAAATAATACTATACCCCAGTTTATTTGCCATCTCATTAAGTCTGGCATCATTAATCAAATTATTATACATACTAAAATATTCGCTATGTTTAAAAGTTTTACTATATTTTCTTTCTCCATTTGATTGATTTAAATGAGTGACTAAATGATTTCTCCAAGTTGGACTTATCAGTATTTGCTTCTTTGACTTATTAGAGTCATTAGCATAGTTATATAGATTATCATATCGTGTCAAACCTAATAATTTTACAACATTTCTATCATAAGTATATTTACCATTTAAAATAGCTTCATATTCTCTTTCAGTCGTTGTAGTGAATAGTTTTATATTTTTGTTATACTTATTTAACCAACTGGATAAATCATTGTGCATAATTCCATGCTGTAAAAATATAAAGTTGCTATTCATTAAATTTCTGTAATATTTACTCATACTATTAAACGGATTAAAAACCCAATCTTCGGCATGAGAAGAGATAATGTTTTTTGTTATCAACACCATAATTTTATGTCTATAGCTGCCAAAAGGGATAACTTTCCCAATCTTCTTCATACGCGAATAATCACTTGAATTTTCATTGATCACAAATATTTTTTTGATTCTGTCCTTCTGAGTTTGGCTATACTTAAAGAGATGTTCAGCATTATCATCAGCCTTATGTTGCCTATCCATAAAGAGCCATATTTCTTTTTTATAAAGAGCCTTAAACAAGAAATGTATATTCCTTGCAATTATAGCTTTTTTTGATCCGATTTCTTTTGAGGAATAGATAGAATAAAGATAACTGAGTTCAGTTTTCAATTTATCAAATTGGCTACTTTTTTTCTTCAATTGCAGACCATTATTCTTATATAATAAAATCCAATCACCAGCACTATAATAAGAATTTCTAAAATTACTAATATTAGAGAATTTACCCATGTGTAAACCTATCGGAACTCTATGGTTTTGGTCAGAACTAACATAAAAATTAATAAGGTTAGTTTCCTCTAAATCCCTCAAATCAAACGTTCTAATAAAACCTTTAAATGTCTTTATTACCTTTCCTAAACTATATAGATTTTTTTCTTCTCTATCTACATTAGTTAATTCGTAAAATGAGTTATTAATTTTAATTTCGATCTTAACTTCATCTTTATCAAATAATGAGCCAAAGTGTCCTTCAATACTTAATATATTATTATCCATGCTAATAAAGTCTAAAGTCACCTTTTGATTCTTCAGAGAATTAATATAGTTATTATTAATATATAATCTAATGTCATCTTTTAAATATACCTTTCTCGGTTTTTCTTTATATTTTTTTAATAAGACATCATTTTTCAGGTATAAATTCATATTTGGCATCTCAAGGATGATACTATCTTCTATATTACTAAGGGTAGCACTTAATAACTCATAAAACTCATATAACTCTTGTTCTTCGAGGACACTTGGTCTCGATTCTAACTTTAATCTCCATTGCAAATCATACATCACTAAATATTGTGTGTATTTTGAAACAAAACCAAGCTTTCTTTTAGAATAGTCTACGACCCCCAATGAAAAATTCTTCAAATACTCATTATACCATTCTTTTTTATGTTCACTCATCTGAATAGCAGATGAGTTATCAGGCCTTCTCCTATAGAAATATACTCCTTCTTTTAGAACACCCAAAGTACCTTTTTCTAGTATAATCTTATGTAATACTTCTGCATCTTCTGCATATTTCATATTTTCATTAAACCTAATTTTTTGAAAATATGTAGACTTGATAAAAGAACTTCCTATCTGTAACTGAATAAATCTATATTCACTAAAAACATCAACAACCTTGCTGGAGTTATATTTGTAATTGAGAATGTGATTTCCTGACTTAGCATCAAAAAAAATAAGTGGGATAGAAACTACATCAACTTCTTTATTATTTTTTTCAAAAAAATTGAATACATTTTTTAGAGTTTCTTTACTAAATTTATCATCAGAATCTAAGAAATTCACATACTTCCCTTGCACATATTTTAACCCCTCATTCCTAGCACTGCTTACTCCTCCGTTTTCTTTATGTATATACACGATGTTATTTGGATACTCTTGTTGATAATTCAAACATATAGACTCACTATTATCCGGGCTTCCATCATTGACTAATATAAGTTGGATATGTTTCTCAAAATCTAATGTCTGACTAATTACGCTATCAATCGCTTCTTCAAGATATTCCTCTACTTTATAAACTGCCATTACAATGGAAAATAAGTACCTATACTCTACGCTGTCTCTTTCCATCATGTACCTCCAATTACACTTATTTATTCGAAATTTTAGTTTTAAACCTCATAAACATATTAGGACGTTTATAACCTTGCTTTTTTATATAATCTATATACTTATTTTGAATCTTTTTCTCAAACTGCTTTAAAAGCAATTTTCTTCTGAGAAAAAGAAACTTCTTTCCAGGAATATGATAAACTGACGTTACTATATCAAAATACTTAAATTCGGCATTTAAACTAAATCTAATCCATAAATCCCAATCCTCGAGACAATCTAAAGTTTCGTCCATCCCACCATGTTCCTCGGAAAGACTTCTTTTAAACATCACAGCTTGAATCGGAAACATATTTTGAAAGAATATTAACTCTTTGTCTAATGGAGTGTTATATCGAACCCTTTCTAATAAAACATCCATGATCAGCGGTGAGGATGAAAGATACCTCACTCTTCTTTCTAATGAAGCAGCATGAAGTACAGCATAATTTGGATTATCTATTGCATTTTGTTTAAATAATTCGATATGGTTATGCAACAATAAATCATCATCATCTAGAAAATTAATGTATTCACCATTAGATAACCCCATCCCAATATTAGCTGCTTTTGTTCTCCCCACTTTTTTTCCTGTAGAATAATATTTAATAGGTAAATGAGAAAACACTTGAACCATTTCTTCGGAATCTCCTTGGCCATCTTCAACTATAATCACTTCAAAATCTTTAACCGATTGCTTATCTATACTTATAAGAGCCCGTTCCAAAAATTCAGATCTCTGACATGTACGAATTATAATTGAAACAAACGGTTGTTCTGTATTTTTACTCATCTAAAACACTCATTTCAAGTTAATAATTGAACGATAGATCCTCTCACAATTATTTCGATCATTAAATGCAAAAAATTGATTGACCCTTGTTTGATAAACATTGTCTATCTGAGCATTAGATGAAAGGATATAATCTAAACTGTCGTATACATCTTTTTCTTGGTTTAGGACCGGTCCAAAACCATGCTCTTCATAACTAAAATATCCTTTTTTGTAATGCTTTTGCCTGAATTGTTCTCGGTCAAATTGGTAGTAGATGACTGGCTTCCTCATGTATGCAAAGTCAAAATAAACACTTGAGTAATCAGTTATCAATATTGCAGATTCTCTGAGTAAACTTTGAATATCATAGTTTTCCTTTTTAGCGATAATTATTTTAGGATTTTCAGATTGAAAACACTCCGAAAACATTTGCATTTCATAATGAAGATAAAATACTAAACTGTAGTCTTGAGACTCGAGAATATTTGCAAGTCTGTCGTTTTCTAGAAAACTTTGAAAACGCCGATAATAGTCGGAATGCATGAAATTTTCATATTTATTCTCTACCTGGCTCCACGCCAGCTCTTTTCTCCAGGTTGGCATTAAAAGAATTTGTTTCTTCTTTTCTATTTTCTCATCATATAAATCATCAAAGCGTGCAAAACCTGTATATACCACTTCATTATTCGTATAACCGAAAATTTTTGAAATATAATCGTATTCTGGTTTTGCTCCAGTTATAAATAAATCAAAAAGAGTATTATTTCGACCTAAAACATTACTTACATCATCTTTGGTTATCCCATGTTGCAAGAAGATGTATTTTTGATTAGGAGAAAAAAAACTTAAATACTTTTTGTAACTTGCATAATTCCATGGCTCAATTGATCCTCTATGTGCGGTAACCAAAAAAATAGCATTAACAAATAACATCTTATGCATCATACTACGGTAACGGATGACATTTCCATGTATGTTTACTTTAGAATATTCTTCTTTATTATTAGTAGAAATTAAATAGTATGCATTAATATTTGGATAAGAGTTACGTAAATATTTAAAGAAACTGTAACCATTGTCTCTTGCTTCATCTCCACGCTCAGTTATGAGCCAGACATCTCTATATTTTTTATTTATCTTCAGTACTTGTGCTAGAACTACACATATTAAAACTGAAGTGATCTTTAATATAATTTTGGATTTGGTTTTCAATTTTATTACTAGACTATTACAAATCATATGGATTAAGGTTAAACAAGCAAATCCATAATAGTTATGATTTTTTAAGTGCTCAATTGTATTTTGAGAGATCCTCTTCTCCAGTTTTTGGATACATTGAGATTCTGATGAACTTAAAATACGTTTTGCTCTATTGAAATATTGTTTTTTTTCAGAATGAGAAAAAAACGACTTTGTTAAGATACTTCTTAAAAAAGGCTCTAAAGACCTTACATTAAACCAATCAATCATACTCTTGTATGCTGGATATTCTATTGCTAACTCGTTTATCTCTTCATTCAACACCAAATGATCTAAATAGCTCTCTTTATTCAGAAAATAACTATCGGTTTTTGATGGCTTATGTTTCTCTTCCCTCTTACGGTAAAAATATTTGAATTGATTTGTCACATAAACTTTTTTTGCCTTTATTGTTGTTAAAGTAGAAAATAATGCATCCTCAATCTGTGAATTAGTGAATATGAGCCCTTCAAGAACATTCTTAGAAAACACTTTATTACATACAGAAGTAGCAAAAATAATTTCAGGATAATCTTGTATATCTCGAATTTCTTTATCTACTGTAAATAACTTCTCAGAAGGATTTCTTTTATACATTTTATTTGTACCGCTAAAATATTCATATTCATAAATCAGAATATCCACATTGGTGCTTTGAAAAATCTCAATAGCATACTCATAGGTATTTAGAGAGATAAAGTCATCTGCATCTACAAAGGAAATAAACGGAGCGGACGCTTCCCTGAGTCCTACATTTCGGGCAATTCCTGAACCCTGATTAATAGCCTGCTTGAATAATCGGATACACGGATAATTATTGACATATTTCTCTGCAATCTCTAAAGTACGATCTGTACTATAATCATCAATCAATATTATTTCTAAATTTTCCAGGCCAATTGTTTGATTTACTAAGGACTCCAGACACTTTTCCAAGTAATCCTCGACATTAAACATAGGGACTATTACACTTATTAAATTTGACACTTTTTAATTTCTCCTAAATTTAATTGTTTTTAAACATTTTGCAGACTTCCTTAGGGTCTCCTTCTAGCTTTTTCTGTCCCTTTTCCAACCATAACACTCGATCGCAAATTTTCTCAACTTGTGATAAAGAATGTGAGACAAATAATACAGTAGTTCCATCTTCAATCATGGTTCTAATCTTCTTTTCACTCTTCTCTTTAAACTTGATATCTCCAACAGATAAAACTTCATCAACAATAAGAATTTCCGGTTTCACCAAAGTTGCTATAGCAAAACCTAAGCGTGCTTTCATACCTGATGAGTAATTTTTCAAAGGCGTGTGAATAAACTGTCTCAATTCACTGAATTCTATTATCTCTTCCACCTTTGATTCAATGAATTTTCTAGGATAACCCAAAACCAGTCCATTCAAATATATATTTTCTAGACCCGATAAATCTCCATTGAATCCAGCCCCTAATTCTATTAAAGGAGCAATACTTCCATTTACCATTATTTCTCCGCTGGTCGGCTTTAATATTCCAGAAATAATCTTAAGAAGAGTACTTTTACCTGCACCATTTAAACCAATGATACCTAGAACTTCTCCCTTTTCCACTTTAAAGCTAACATCGTTAAGTGCATAAAAATGTTGATATTGAATCTGCCTTTTAACTTTCTTTATAAGAAAATGCTTAATAGAATCTACTTTTTCAGTAGCAAGTCTATACTGCATGGAAACACTTCTCACATCTATAACACTCATGTTTTTCTCCTTCAAAAATTAATTTACAAATGATAAATGAACCGATCCTGCTTTTTATAAAACACAAGGAGTCCCAACGAAAAATAGACCAGTGCATAGAATATTGAAATAAGAAATTCATATAACGAAAACATTTGATTGTTTATTAATAAATCACGTAACATCTGAAGCACTGGATACATTGGATTGATTTCTATTAACCACTGAAATCTTTTCGGGATAATTTCCTCCGGATAAAAGATAGGTGTCATATACATTAAAATAAGTAATATGACAGAATAAAGATGTCCCATATCCCTAAAAAAAACAAAAATTGTTGAAAGTAATAATCCAATCCCCATGCAAATGATCAATAAAAGAAATAATGGTACAAATAAAAAAAGGTTGTATACCGAAAATTCCATACCAGTAAATAACATTACTAGAAATACAGGGATTAGTGATATTAAAGATGTAATAAATGAGGAACATACTTTAGATAATGGAAAGAAATATTTGGGTACATATACCTTCCGAATTAATTGATTGTTATTCACAATAGAATTCATCGCAAAGTTTGTTGATTCAGAAAAAAAGGAATATATCATTCTGCCAGTGAGAACATACACAGGAAAATTAGCTATGTTGTTTTTAAATAATTCGGAGAAAACAATGGTTAGAATAACCATCATTAATAATGGATTAATGAAGCTCCATAAGACACCCAAATAAGAGTTCTTATATTTTAATTGAATATCCTTTTTAATTAATTCAATTAATAAATCTTTATATTTATTAAAGTTAGTATAATATCTATTCATTAGTCACCTTACCTAAAGTAATAATTACAGTTTCAAGCTAGCATCCTAGTATATACCAAAGAAACTATGTTAAAATATTTGTCGTATCTACTAGAAAAGGAGAATTCTACCTTGTCAAATCCAGTATACGGTAATACTACTAAAACTACTAAAAGTAGTAAGCCGAAGAATCAAAGATCTATGCTTGAATGGCTTCTTGTTGGAGGCCTTGTTTTGTTCCTGATCTGGGCACCGTTCCAGATTGCTTTGTTTAATGGTCAGATGTTGAATTTTGAAAAGCCTCTCTATTGGGCTGTCCTAATCTCCACCCTGCTCATGTTCCTATGGATCGCAAACTATTACAAAGAGATTAAGCTAGAAACGCAGAGAGATTGGCTGCTTGTTGCTGTCTTACTGTTACCTCTGACTTATGTACTTTCTCTTATCTCAGCAGCATCCGAATATCTAGCAATGAATATGATACTGATCCAATGCATCTACGCGGTCATTTTTTCCATATCAGTGGTTATTCTCCAAAACAAACAAATCAATCATATCATAAATCTAGCAATTTTGGGGATTTCGTATATTATTGTCGGATTTGGTCTAATGAACTGGCTAGGTGCATCCCATTTAGCCGCAAATTTAGTCGGATGGTTTACGGGTGCTGTGCAGAATGGAATATATGTAGATGCCGTTATGGTTGATTCCAACGGACCACGGCTTACATCGGTATTTCAATACGCAAATACATATGCAGCTTTCCTTATGGCTCTGCTATTTGCATCCATCTTTAGTTTGGTGAAATCTAAGAAATGGATAGGCCAGTTAACTCACAGCTTCATGCTTGTGCCCATTATTATCTCGTTACTACTTACATTATCAAGAACAGGACTTGTCCTGTTGCCAGTTGTTTTTGTAGTACTTTTGCTCTTCTTAAAACCAGCAAAACAAATTTTATGGATTATATATTGCCTTATAGCTGGAGGAGCTACGATTGCCGTACTTAATCCAATTACGACAGCGGGTCTGAAGCTACACGAAGAATATTCCACCTCCGTTGCTTTAGACGGTTGGATGCGCCTTTTAGTTGCATCTATTCTTACAGCGGTCCTTGCGTGGGTCATCCAAAAGTATCTGGCACCTCGCCTGACGAATGGTGTGCAGCACTGGGCAAACCGAAAATATTCAAATTTATGGATTCCGGTAGGTTCTTCTGTAATTGCAGGAGTTGTTGGAGGTTTACTTCTAGTAACTGGACTGAAGAGTATTTTGCCGCAAAGTATTCAAATTAGACTTGAGAACATTAACTTTAGCCAGCATAGTGTGCTTGAACGTTTTACTTTTTACAAAGACGCGATAAAACTACTCGGTGATTATCCGATCATTGGTGCGGGCGGTGGAGCTTGGGCTTCGTTATATGAAACGTATCAGAACAACCCGTATACAAGCCGTCAGGCTCATAACTTTATCATGCAATATCTTGTGGAAGTCGGTATTATAGGTTTCATCATTTTTATGAGCTTTATGATTTTCATTATTTATAAGTATGTCAAAGGATATATCCGGTCCTCGGAAGAGAATAGAGAGTCACATTTCCTATATTTCATTATTACTTTCTCTATTCTTACTCACAGTATTTTGGACTTTAATATGAGTTATGTATTTATGGGAATCCTCGTATTCCTAGGTTTAGGCGGAATGGCTGCGGTTATGGATAATAAACCGGTGAAAAAACTCCGTTTTACAGGTGGTGGATCGCGGTATATGTACCTTGGTGTTGTAGGGGGCTTGTCTATCATCGTAATGTTTACCTCGGTACGTTACTTGCAGTCTAGCTATGCTGCATTAGAAGCACAACAAGTTGCACAAAACAGCCAATCTTTCGAAGAAATTAAATCAGCTTTGGATAAAGATTTATCTATACGTAAAACACATCCTGATTCATTGCAACTTATGGCCGAAATTTATCAGCAAGTCTATATTCAAACTCAAGACGAACAATTTTACAATGAAGGCATGGCTTGGCTGGAACGCGGAATTGCTGCAGAGCCTTATAACAAAAATATGCTGAAGCAACAAATCGCTCTCTATCAGGCTAAAGGAGAAAATGAGAAAGCTTTTGCCATTCAAAACGAAAAAGCCAAAAATTTTAACTGGGATATCACCTGGTATGAAACACTGATTAGCCAAGCTCACAATTTTGGATATCAGGCACTCGGGAATCAAGATAATGAGAAAAAGGAAAAGTATTTCAAAGCAGGGCTAGATGCATACGAACATGTGAAACAAGGAATTGAACATTTAAAAACATTGCCTGAAGGACAGTTACAAGGTAGAGCATTTGAAATCACGCCTTCCATCGCTCTAAGTGCAGGTAAAATTGAATTTATGCAGAATCAGCCTGCTGAAGCTGCAGCGACACTGAAACAAGGACTCAAAGAAGATATGAGCGACCCAACCAATCAAGAAGTTGCTAGATGGTATCTCGCTTCCTTACAAAAAGCAGGGCAGACAGACGAAGAGATAATGAATCAACTCATTGCTGTTCAGCCCGAAGCAAAACAACAAGTGGATCAATTGGCTAATGTAACTTTCTAAACACAGAGAACCCCTGAGTTAAAATAAACTCAAGGGTTCTTTTTTCTTTAAATTAGATTTTAAATTTTATCAAATAAATCTATTTGTTCGACATTTTATAAGATTGCATAACACGCTCTAAATACTCACTTAAATCTTTCCCTAACTCCTCATTTTTCAAGGCATAGTGAATAGTTGTCTGAATAAACCCAAGTTTCTCACCTACATCATGACGCGTCCCCTCAAAGTGATAAGCAAGAATATCTCTTTTTCCTCCTAGAGCAGCTATTGCATCAGTCAACTGAATTTCTCCATTGACTCCGGTATGCTGTTGCTCTAAAAGATTGAAAATATCTGGTGTAAGTATGTATCTTCCCATAATCGCGAGATTAGATAAAGATGTTCCCACAGCAGGTTTCTCAACTAAATTGTTAGCTTTATATACACGCTCAAGTAATGGCTCCCCCTCTATAATTCCATATCTTGAGATTTCATTCCATGGAACTGGCTGTACCCCGACTACCGGTGTTTCATACTGATCATAAATTTCCATCATCTGTTGTAAACAAGGTTGCTCTGATTCTACAATATCATCACCTAGAAGGACAGCAAATGGTTCGTCTCCAATAAACTTACGTGCACACCATATCGCATGTCCCAAACCTTTAGGTTCTTTTTGTCTAATATAATGGATATCTGCCATTTCAGATGACTTGCGTACTTCCTCAAGTAAAGCCCACTTTTCCTTCGCTGCTAAATTATGTTCTAATTCAAAATAATTATCAAAATGATCTTCTATTGCTCTTTTACCTTTGCCAGTGACGATAATAATATCTTCAATTCCTGAAGCTACAGCCTCTTCTATTATGTATTGAATTGTTGGTTTATCTACAATTGGAAGCATCTCTTTTGGCATTGCTTTTGTAGCAGGTAAGAATCTGGTACCTAGCCCTGCTGCGGGAATTATAGCCTTGCGTATTTTCATTATGTAAAGTCCCCTTCATATCAGTATGAATTATATTATAACGGAATTAATTGGTAAATTGTTTAATAATTATTATTCTTGAATGTAATTATCCTATTTAAATAATAGAAAAAAGGCCTATCTTCACTTCAAGTGTAGATAGGCCTCTTTTTTCCAAAACTATTTATTTCACCAACTGACCGCGAGTTACACCCAGCTGATTTGTTGCCTTAAGTGTCTTCCATACCTGTGTACCGCTGATCTCTCCGCGCAGGGCACGGTTATACAGATCAATTACTTCGCGTACTTGTTCCGGTGTTTCTTCCAGGAACTCAACACGGTAGCGGGATACGCCTAGGTCCATGAAGTTGGTCAGGTATTCAGCACCGGACTGTTCAATTGCATTATACACCGTGTTACGGCAGCCTTCATCAACACGAACCGGATGGGACATGCCGATACGGTCTTGCAATGACACACTGTGATCTTCACAAGGACGACCGCAGTTTGTATAGTCTGTTCCTTCACTAAGGAATGTGCAATATACACAATGTTCCGTGTGGAACATTGGCAAATGCTGATGAATAACGACTTCCATTTTATCTGTCTGCGAACGTTCAAGCAGATCGACCATTTGCTGAATGTTCAGGTCATAAGATGGTGTAACATAATCGCATCCTGACTCTACGAATAGCTCAACTGCTTTGTGGTTGGCAATGTTCAAAGAGAAATCACCAATCAGTTCCGGATGCTCCGCATCTGGATTCTCCATCCGATGACGAAGGTAGAAGTATAGCGCACCTGTGTTACGAACCAGCACAGCATCAGGCTTCAGACGCAGGATATTGTTATGATACCCATTCTCGCCTGGCATATGAATACGCGGTGTAGCGAGTGCGATTTTTTTGCCTGCTGCGCGAACCATTTCAACTGCTGCAGGGAATTGTTTGATGAATTCGAAATCGGCATAAATCATGCCAACTCCTGCTTCAATTGCTGCTTCCACTTGTGGAAGACTGCGGCAGAGTGCGGTAAGTTCCGCCTCGCCACGTTTTACAGGTGCTGCAGGAGTAGCCGCATCGCCGTATACTTCCACTTCCCGTTTCACGTAGACAGGAGGTTTCGGACGTTCGCCAACGAGCATATCCACTGCACGGCGGCGAATGCTGTTTAGCTCACGCATTGGAACAATAACGTCACCGTGAAGCTCTACGTCAAGTTTCTCCAGTTGGTATACAGTACCGCCAAGACGTCCAAATTGCTCTTCGAGCAATTCACGGTTCATCGGGCGCTTCTTAGCAATCTCCAGTTCGAGTTCGGAGTTCACATGAACGGTTGTACCTTTCTGCACATCAGTCCAAGTCGTCTCAAGCAAACCGCCTGGGCGGCCAACAACACTGACATGTACAGGGAAGACCCGATAAGGTTTTTCCGTCTCATAGCTTTGACGCAGACGCTTGTCGAGCGCTGGATCGTTGGTTTTCCAGATCCGATCCCCTTCATGCAAACGACGCAAATCTACATCACTGCGGCCAGGTACGATATCTATAATCCAACCTTCGCCAGCTTCGCCTTCAATCTTCACACCCTGTCTACGGATATCGTATACACGTCCGCCTTCTTCACGTTGTGTTGGATCTCCCGCATCAAATACAATTCCGTCTCCACGTTTCAGCGGAGCTTCAATCTTACATACAACACCATCACGTAAAATTTTCTCTACACGCCCAAGATATACACCGCGGCTTTTCGGGAAGGTACCATCAACCAATTTCTTATTGTTCGTTCCTTCCAAGAAACCATGGGTAAATCCACGAGAGAAACTTTGCTGAAGTTCACGAATTTCTTCTTTACTTACGGGATTCTCAATTCCGTCAAAATATCCATCAATCGCTTTACGATATTTGCTGACTACGTTTGCCACATACTCAGGTGTTTTAAGACGTCCTTCGATTTTAAAAGATGTCACCCCTGCTTCAATCAGTTCAGGCATAATATCAATCGCAGCAAGGTCTTTAGGAGATAGCAGATAAGCTACGTCTCCCATTGGTTTTTGCTCTCCATCTACCATCAGATCATAAGGAAGACGGCAAGCCTGCGCACATTCCCCGCGGTTTGCGGAACGTCCGCCCCACATCTCAGAAGTCAAACATTGACCTGAGTAGGAGACACAGAGCGCACCATGCACGAATACTTCCATCGGCAAACGTGCTTGCTCCCCAATTTTTTGAATTTGCTTGAGGTTATTTTCCCGTCCAAGTACGACACGTTCTATATCAAAAGGTTTCGTGAATTCAACCGCTTCAGGCGAGGTAATGGTCATTTGTGTTGACCCATGAATCGGGAAATCCGGAGAAATCTCGCGGATCAATTTTACAAGACCGAGATCCTGAACGATAACCGCATCTACCCCTGCATCTACACAAGCGTCCACGAGTTCCTTCGCATCACGAAGTTCATTCTCAAATACCAATATATTAAATGTCAAAAATCCTTTTACGCCGTAGCTGTGCAAGTACGCCATAATTTCAGGCAGCTCTTCCATACGGAAGTTATTCGCTCTTGCCCGGGCATTAAATTTCTCAACACCAAAAAATATCGCATCCGCACCATTCGCAACAGCGGAACGCATACAATCCCAATCACCGGCAGGAGCAAGCAGCTCCACATCTTCTCTTCTTAATGCTTTAATATCCATATATCCTCCTAAACCCGTATAAATCACGGGTTGCAATATAAAACCGAAACCTTGTTTTTGTCCTTACTCCATACGATTAGTGTAGCCAATCTATGAAACAACTATAATAGTGTATCAAATCCACTCTCTTTCCTCTACCACTTCCTGAAAAAACCGATAAATAAAATAACTTTTAAAGTCTCATATGGTGCACATAAAAAAAGCAGTAAACAGATTTCTCCGCCTACTGCTCAATTCACGAAACAACTTATCTTTATTCGTTAAAAGAGAATGATTTCAGTGCATGATCCAGCGCATTCTTTTGAACCTCTGTACGATTGGCATCATTCATGACGCTTGTTATGGTATACGTAACTCCTTTATGTTCGAACAGAATTTGTTTCCCTTGATGCGGAACTCCATTCTCTACCTCATGATAGGTAAAGGATGTGGCGGGTAGTCCTGCAAAGGTGATACTTTCGGTTCCCACTAAGCGAAAATCCTTCCGGCTTTTCCCTGCTTCTGCATAGGATTCCTTCATCTGACTTACAGCCAGTTCCACTGAGATCTCTTCGTTTGTCTGAATAGAAAAATATCCACCCGTGAATTGATAAGATATCTTAGATTTCTCATATTGATCTTGAAGCGGTGTCCAAAAGCGCGGAATGTCCAGTGAGTATCCATATTTTTTGGAAGAACGTGTTACGGACTTGGTTTTATCGATTAAATAAGGATCTTCACCCAATCGTCCAAAATTCTCAGTCACGGTCTCAAAATCAATCTCAAGAGACTTCAAGATTGAATCAAACCGTTCCATCTCTTCTTCTGCTTTTTTCGGAACCGCGTATTCTAGATAATACCGATACCCGTTTTCCTGAATCAGCACGTTATATTCTGTCGTCCATCCATCTCCGAAGTTATACTCAAACTTGTTAATTTGTGCATCTTTCCCTGCCACTTTCGCTGTATAGGAATCAATCTCACGGTAAGCATCGGTAACAAACACATCTTTCATCCATTTCGCCAGCTGATCGCTCCAATCTTTGACCGAAGCACCCTGCGGGGCAGAAGTGACTTGCAAAGAAAGATGGGTTCCCTTTTTACTCTCATACACCATGTTTTGATTATCTTTACTCCACTCCGCAGGCACCGTGAGCCCGATACCATAATCCTGGTTATAGGCTGTTGTCATCCCGTCATCTACAGTCGATAAATCTTTTATTGAACGATCTGACGTGTTAAATGATGTTTTAAATGAGTTAAGCAATGGGGAGTATTTTTGGAGATCTTTATAGTTGCTTGCTTCGTTATCTGAAAAATATATTCCATATAAGCGCCCATTATCATAGTATTGTCTAACTTCCCAGAATACACCCTCTGTATCCTTTGTAACGATACGGGCATAAGGAGTAGGTGCGTTCGGATAAGCTTCCCGGTCCATTACCGTCTCGCCCATGCTTTTGGCTTCCTGAACTAGCTGCTGCAGCATATCGTCTGCATCAAGCTTCACTTCTTCCGCATTCACAAGAATTTCAAAATAATAGGCACCTTCGGCATCCATAAAGTTGATATAATCTTCACTTTCATCATAAGAACTGCCGACAACAAGTCCAGTTGGGTAATTCATAGACCATCCATAGTAACTGTTTCCTATTTTCGTTTTCCCTACATCAGCGTCAATCCCATCTTCTGATTGTTCGTGATCGGCATCCTCATTATCATTTCCTTTGAGACGAATAACAAGCTCACCGCTCGGGTTCTTCTGAATACTCGCTCCAAGGCCCTGCGCAACAGGACGCAGCGGCACCATGAGTACCCCTTGTTTCATTTCCGGAGCAGCGCTCATCTCTACCTTCTTACCATCAATCCAGGCTGTAGAACTGCCAATAGTTAACGCTACGGTATGTGGTCCATCCATAATTTTAACGACATCATTACCACTCAGCTTTATTTGACTGTTGAACGTCTTTTTAAAAACGCCCAGTGGCACCATCATCGTCCCTTTTTGAATATAAGGTTTGTTAATGCTCTGTTTCTCTCCATTTATAGCCGCAACCGTGCTACCTACTTTTACTCTAAGCTCTTCCGTATGATTAGCTTCAGCAAGCATGGGAACAGCTCCGCCAAAGGCAAGCATCCCTGTAAGCAAAAAGGTAGCCACGATCTGTGCCGATCTTGAATTATTCAATACTGTCTCTCTCCATTCTTCCGTTTCACACATGGAATATGATCATTACTGCTTACTAGAATCATCCTAGCGTTGATCCTTCTTAAAAATCTGACTCATCTTCCTCCGAATATACTTCCGTCTCTCCTTGGGTCAGAACGACTTGCCTTGACACAATATCTCCGCCCGACTGCATGAGCAGCTTCACTTTTTGCCCGGGTAGATAACTTTTGAGTAGTTCGTTAATGTCGATCACCGAAGTAACACGTTTACCGGCAATACTATAGAGTTCATCCCCCTCTTTAATTCCTGCTTTCTTCGCTTCCTTGGTGAGAACACTTGTAATCGTAAGCGGATCTTCCGTCGGGAGGCCAACGATAGCAGACCAGCTTTCTTCGAGTTCTACTCCCAAGCTGGCGCGTTTAACCTCTCCATATGTGAAATAATGTTTAATTACATAATTAACGGTTTCAGCTGGTATAGAGAAACCTGTATTCTCTACGCCCAAAGCTGCAAATTTCATGGAATTAATGCCGACCACTTCACCTTTTAGATTCACGAGCGGACCGCCGCTGTTTCCTGGATTAATCGCCGTATCACTTTGAATTAGCCGGTACGAACCATTTACTGCTCGGTTTAACCCGCTTACTACTCCGACCGTAGCCGAATTTCGCAATGAAAAAGATACCGGAGTTCCAATCGCAATAACGGTCTCTCCTACACGAGTCTGTTCTGAGGAACTTATGAATTTCGCTGCTTTCAGGGATTTCGCATTGATTTTGATCATAGCGATGTCACTTACAGGATCACTGTAGCTTTTGACAATCTTATAAGACTTCCCGTCTGACGTAACGACTACCGCTTCTGTCAGCCCATCGATTACGTGAGCGTTGGTTACAATCCATCCATTCGATTTAATGATCACGCCTGTCCCATGAGCTAGGTTATAACGTTCAGATCCCCCTGTCTCTCCGCCCTCTACAGCACGACCTATAATTCCCACTACAGAAGGGGATACGTTATCAATGACATCTGGCACCTGATCTTTCGCAGTATATATGTACTTTCCCGTTTTGCTATCGTATTTGCCAGTACCGCCTATTTTGGCAAGTACCTCTTTCGAATTAATATAAATTTGACCACCTTCTTGCTTCGCATCGAATGATACGCTCGCTGCGTTTACTTCTGATGTAAATACAAAGGTGGACGCCAGTAGGCATGCAGCTACTGCCACACCAGCTGATCTATATACGGGTTTCAATTCTTTCACCTGTTCCTCTCTCCCTTCACTTATTTCTCTATCGACCTCTAGTTCTGTATGTATGGTAAATAAGAAATCTATTATTCTAAGAAACTACTGAATTGCTGGATTCTATTTAAAATATGGGAATAAAAAACACCTTCCTTATAATTCAACGGAAAGTGTTCTTGAAATAATAAGGCTTTATTTAATTAACTGAGCCAATTTTTAATCATGGCATAATCTGTAATCAAAAAGACAAGCAGGCTGACGATCGTAAATCCAATGGCAAATAGGTTTTTCTTAGGTGCTTTTACCAAACGAACCAAGCCAATAAATATAATGATGGTAAACAAGATGACAAAAATATCAAAACCATTAAATTTCGTAGTTGCACTTGCAGCTTCTGCTAACAGCATAAATGCACCTCCTCTAGTTCGATTATCGTACACCGTACAAGCGTTTACACCTTCTTATATGTTATCTTCATAATCCAGGTTACGCAAGCCTTTTCATCCAAATAATTCAAAATAATCCAGTTTTCCATTTTCTCTACTTGCTCCCTGTCTTCTGAATGCATAAAAAAAGCAGAAAAGACGAATGTCTTTCCTGCTAGTTCCTATTATTTACGTGTGATGAAGTTCAAGCTTTTTACTTCGCTCTGTATCCCGTTCAAGAACCGGTTTAAGGTATTTCCCTGTGTACGATTCTTTGATATTCACGATCTCTTCAGGAGTTCCTGTACCAAGCAGTGTTCCTCCACCGCTTCCTCCCTCAGGTCCCAGATCAATAATGTGGTCAACGGTCTTGATTACATCCAGATTATGCTCGATCACAAGGACCGACTCTCCTGAATCCACAAGACGTTGCAACACTTTCAGCAAGCGATCGATGTCATCGACATGAAGTCCTGTTGTAGGTTCATCCAAAATGTACATTGTTTTTCCCGTACTCCGTCGGTAGAGTTCGGAAGCAAGCTTCACGCGCTGCGCCTCTCCTCCAGACAAGGTGGTTGCTGGTTGCCCCAGCTTAACATAACCAAGCCCTACATCCATAAGGGTTTGCATCTTCCGATGAATCTTCGGAATGTTTTGGAAGAACTCTGTTGCATCTTCCACGGTCATTTCAAGCACTTCAGAGATGTTCTTCGATTTATATTTTACTTCCAGCGTCTCACGGTTATATCGTTTCCCTTTACATACTTCACATGGGACGTAAACATCTGGCAAGAAGTGCATTTCAATCTTAATAATCCCGTCCCCGCGGCAAGCCTCACAGCGTCCCCCTTTAATGTTAAAGCTGAACCGGCCCTTTTTATATCCGCGAAGTTTCGCTTCATTGGTCTGTGAGAACAGATCACGGATATCATCAAATACACCGGTATACGTGGCAGGGTTCGAACGCGGTGTGCGTCCTATCGGTGACTGGTCAATATCGATGACTTTATCAATATGCTCTAGTCCGCGAATTTCTTTGTGTTGACCCGGTCGTACCTTAGCCCGGTTCAGATCACGCGCAAGTGTCTTATACAGAATTTCATTAACAAGCGTAGACTTACCAGAGCCGGATACACCTGTAACTGCCGTAAATACACCAAGTGGTATTTTTACATTAATGTTCTTCAGGTTATTCTCCTTCGCACCGCGGATCTCTAGAAAGCGATTATCGCCTTTGCGTCTCTCTGCTGGAACTGGAATGAACTTGCGTCCACTCAAATAACTGCCTGTCAGGGAGTTAGGATCTTCCATAATTTCTTGCGGTGTTCCTTGAGACATGACTTGTCCACCATGAATCCCGGCACCTGGGCCGATATCAATGATATGGTCGGCTGCCATCATGGTGTCCTCATCATGTTCTACAACGATGAGCGTATTACCAAGGTCACGCATATGAGCGAGTGTAGAAATGAGTCGATCGTTATCTCTTTGGTGCAAACCGATGCTCGGCTCATCAAGAATGTATAGTACGCCCATGAGACTTGAACCGATCTGAGTTGCAAGACGAATCCGCTGCGCTTCTCCGCCGGATAAAGTTCCCGCAGCACGGCTCATTGTCAGGTAGTCGAGACCTACATTGACAAGGAAGCCGAGACGGCTGTTGATTTCTTTTAGAATCAACTTAGCAATGGATTGTTCTTTCTCTGACAACGTTAATGAACCAAAAAAGTTCACTGCCTCTCCAATCGAGAGTTCCGTAACGTAAGCCATGTTGTGATCGTTAATTGTGACGGCCAAAATTTCTTTCTTGAGCCGATGACCTTTACATGTTCCGCAAGGCTTTGCACTCATGTAGCCTTCTATAAACTCCCGAACCCCTTCGGAGGCTGTATCCCGATAACGGCGTTCCAGGTTTGGAATAATGCCTTCAAAAGCGACATGGGCCTCTTTTCGTTGACCAAAATCATTCTCATAACGGAAGCGAATCTTCTCTCCATTCGTTCCATGCAGCAGCTTGTTCATCTGATCAGCGGGAAGCTCGCTGACTGGAACATCCATAGGGATCTTATAATGCTCACATACAGAGCGTAAGAACTGAGGATAATAATTGGATGTTCCTCCTGCCCAGGCATCAAAAGCTCCTTTTTCAATGGTTTTACTTGGATCAGGAACGAGCAGTTCCGGGTCAACAATCATTTTGACTCCGAGTCCATCACAGTCTGGGCAAGCACCAAACGGACTGTTAAACGAGAACATCCGTGGTGACAACTCTTCCATACTGAAACCACAAATCGGACAGGCAAAATTCGAACTGAAACGAAGCTCTTCCTGTCCAATAATATCGACCAACAATTGGCCGCCAGAAATTTTGAGAGCCGTTTCTATTGAATCTGCAAGCCGCGCTTGTACATCTTCTTTTACAACAATTCGGTCTACAACCACTTCAATGGTATGCTTTTTGTTTTTCTCTAGTTCAATCGTTTCCGAGAGATCTCTCATCTCTCCATCAATTCTTACACGAACAAAACCTTGTTTTGATATGTCGGCTAAAATATTCTTGTGTTCACCTTTACGGCCTGAAATAACAGGTGCCAAAATTTGAAGTCTGGTTCTCTCTGGATAATTCATAATCCGGTCAACCATTTGCTCCACCGTTTGAGAGGTAATCTCAATCCCGTGTTCCGGACAATGCGGATGACCAATCCTTGCAAAAAGGAGGCGCAAATAGTCGTAAATTTCCGTTACGGTACCTACCGTAGAACGAGGGTTTCTGCTCGTCGTTTTCTGATCGATAGAGATCGCAGGAGATAGACCTTCAATAGAGTCTAGATCCGGTTTTTCCATCTGCCCAAGAAATTGACGCGCATAAGCAGACAACGACTCTACATATCGGCGCTGTCCTTCTGCATAGATGGTATCAAAAGCAAGTGAAGACTTACCTGAACCGCTAAGCCCGGTCAGTACGATAAACTTGTCACGTGGAATGGTGACATCTATATTTTTCAGGTTATGCGCTCTAGCGCCTTTAATTACAATGTTCTCGCTTGCCACATGCTCATCTCCTTAGGGGAACTACACCCACCTAAATCCTCCCTGACAGGGAGGACCCCAGAGGACTTCCCTCTGGACTCCCAAACTGGCGGTATGGTGTAGGTTGGCGTTGTTATAGTGCTACTTTGGTATAATGGGGGCGCATCCCCCTGATCTATAACACTCCCATCGGAGTGTTATAGATCAGGGATGCTTGCAGGCGCTGGATTGCTGGAGGCTTCGCTCCTCCAGCGGCGGACCATTGCCCTTTGGGCTCGGTCCTTGAAGGGACTGTGGCTGGTGGGCGCTTTGCTCCTCCAGCGACGGACCATTGCGCTCTGCGCTCGGTCCTTGAAAGGACTGTGGCTGGTGGGCGCTTTGCTCCTCCAGCGACGGACCATTGCGCTCTGCGCTCGGTCCTTGAAAGGACTGTGGCTGGTGGGCGCTTTGCTCCTCCAGCGGCGGACCATTGCCCTCTGGGCTCGGTCCTTCAAGGGACTGTAGCTGGAGAGTGCTTCGCTTCTCCAGCAGCGGACCATTGCCCTCTGGGCTCGGTCCTTGTAGGGACTATGGCTGGAGGGCGCTTTGCTCCTCCAGCGGCGGACCATTGCCCTCTGGGCTCGGTCCTTCAAGGGACTGTAGCTGGAGAGTGCTTCGCTTCTCCAGCAGCGGACCATTGCCCTTTGGGCTCGGTCCTCATTTATATTATTTAAACAGTATATCTACAAGTATAGCCTGTGAACTTTATTTTCAAGCGATATAATTTTATAAGAAAACAAAGAAGAGTACATAAAGATCAAACTCTATATGTACTCTTGAAGAAGAGAACGACCATAAGGCCGTTCTCTACATTATTAATCTGCCTTTAATTCGAGAAGCGCATCACGGAGTTCTGCGGCTCGCTCAAACTGTAGATTCTTAGCTGCATCTTTCATTTCTGCCTCTAGACGCTGAATGAGAGACTGGCGCTCGCGCTTCGACATTTTCTCTGCGCCGCTAACCAGGTAATCACTCTTCGATTCAGCAACTTTCGTCGCTTCAATCACTTCACGTATTTTTTTACGTATCGTCTGAGGTGTAATTCCATGCTTCTCATTATATGCAATTTGTGTAACCCTACGGCGTTCCGTTTCTTTGATCGCTTTATCCATCGAATCGGTAATACGATCACCGTACATAATAACCCGGCCCTCACTGTTACGTGCGGCTCGGCCGATCGTCTGGATTAGTGAACGCTCCGAACGTAGGAAACCTTCTTTATCTGCATCAAGGATGGCGACGAGAGAAACCTCTGGTAAATCAAGACCCTCTCTCAGCAAGTTGATCCCAATAAGTACATGGAATGTACCTAGCCTCAGATCCCTGAGAATAGCCATCCGCTCCAGTGTCTTGATATCAGAGTGCATATATCTAACCTTAATTCCTACTTCTTTGAAGTAATCGGTGAGATCCTCTGACATCTTCTTCGTCAGCGTGGTAACAAGTACCCTTTCATCCTTCTCAACCCGGTCACGAATCTCATTAATGAGATCATCAATCTGTCCTTTGGTTGGTCTGACTTCAATAATTGGATCAAGGAGTCCTGTTGGACGAATAATCTGCTCTACCATTTCACCTTCGGTATGCTCCAGTTCATAAGGACCTGGCGTTGCAGATACATAAATAATCTGTTTTGCCTTCTCTTCGAACTCTTCAAACTTAAGCGGCCTATTGTCGAGTGCAGAAGGTAACCGGAACCCGTGCTCTACCAAGACTGTTTTTCTTGCTTGGTCACCATTATACATGGCGCGAATCTGCGGAAGTGTTACATGAGACTCATCGACAACAATTAACATATCATCTGGAAAATAATCGAGTAACGTATAAGGCGTCGCTCCTCTTTCCCGGAAAGTTAAAGGTCCTGAATAGTTCTCAATTCCAGAACAGAAACCTACTTCTTTCATCATCTCTATATCATAACGCGTACGCTGCTCAAGACGCTGTGCTTCGAGAAGTTTCCCCTGCTCTTTGAGCACTGCAAGACGTTCTTCCAGTTCACGTTCTATATTGACGAGCGCAACCTTCATCGTATCCTCATGCGTAACAAAGTGAGATGCTGGGAAGATCGCGACATGATCGCGTTCACCAATCAGTTCGCCAGTAAGCACATCAATCTCTGTAATCCGTTCGATCTCATCTCCAAACAGTTCAACACGAATGGCATGCTCATCTTTGGAGGCTGGGAAAATCTCAACGACATCCCCGCGAACACGAAAAGTACCCCGAACAAAATTAATATCATTCCGTTGGTACTGAATATCTACAAGCCGAGCTAGAATCTCATTACGCGGCTTCTCCATCCCTACCCGAAGAGATAATAGTAAATTCGAATACTCCATCGGAGAACCGAGACCATATATACAGGATACACTTGCTACGATGATGACATCCCGTCGTTCAAACAAGGAACTCGTCGCCGAGTGTCTTAGTTTATCTATTTCTTCATTTATACTAGAATCCTTCTCGATATACGTATCGGAAGAAGGAATATATGCTTCTGGTTGATAATAATCGTAGTAACTTACAAAGTAATCCACCGAGTTACTCGGGAAAAACTCTTTAAACTCACTTGCCAGCTGTGCTGCAAGCGTCTTGTTATGTGCAATAACAAGCGTCGGTCTATTCAGTTTCGCTATGGTCTGAGCAATCGTAAACGTCTTACCCGTACCCGTAGCACCAAGCAAAGTCTGGTGCCTCTTGCCTGCACGCACACCTGCGACCAGCTCTTCAATTGCTGCAGGCTGATCTCCCTGGGGCTGAAATTCCGACTCGAGTTGAAACGTCTTCGTGCTCATGACTATATCACTCATTGCCCAACCTCACCCTCATCGTCTAAAATAGATCTTACATTTATGTCGATATTTGCCGAGAAAACTTGTATCGGAAATATTCTATGAATAGGAATATTTGTTCCCGTTTATTATACTCGGTTCAGATCATGGATGCAAATGTAAGTAACGAACGAGGAGGCGAAATCATTCATGGATATCGCGACCCTAATCGGTCTCATTGCCGGAGCAGTCGCCATTATCGGAGGTTTTTTATGGGAAGGAGGGCAAATTACAGGATTATTTCAGTCTACAGCAGCACTTATTGTATTTGGCGGAACGATAGCAGCAATTCTGATTAGTTACCCCATGTATCGTATTCGGACGATACCTGCAGCTTTACGTATGGCATTTCGTAAGTCTAATCATGAAGCAAGCGAGTGGATAGATGACATTGTGGAAATGTCGATGCTTGCCCGAAGAGAAGGGGTTCTCGCCCTTGAGCATAAAGTAATGGAACACTCTAATGATTTTTTGAAAAATGGAATTCAAATGGTCGTTGACGGAACTGACCAACCCGTGGTCCAGCAAATTATGGAGCTCGAAATTGATGCCATCGAACAGAAGCATGATCATTACGCCAAAATTTTTGAATCTGCCGGTGCTTATGCTCCAACGATGGGAATCATCGGAACCGTAATGGGATTGGTTCAGGTTCTTGGAAGCCTGACAGATCCTACGGAGCTAGGCCCATCCATTGCTGTTGCTTTTATCGCTACTTTATATGGCGTCGCAAGTGCCAATCTTATCTTTCTGCCGATTGCATCAAAAATCAGAGCAAAAAGCGAAGAAGATACCTCTATTCTGGAAATGCTCTTAGAAGGCATACTATCCGTTCAGAATGGGGAGAATGCTTTACTTGTTCGTAAGAAACTCGAGACTTATGCCCTAAAACATGAGATCCCGGAAATGAACAGAAAGGAAAAAAGTCATGAGACAGCGGAATAGACACAGTCGCCTCATACGAACAAGACAGGCGCGAGCAAGTAACTCCGGCGCTTCCCATGACCGCTGGATGATTACCTATGCAGATCTAATCACTCTTTTACTTATTTTCTTTATCATGTTATATGCAATGAGCAGACTTGATGCCAATAAATACGAAGATATTACGAGCTCGCTGCAAACTACTTTCCAAAATTCGAATCATATTCTGGAAGGCAATAAAGGGATCACAGGAGACAAACCTTCTCCTGAACAACAGAATCCAGGCGGCGATGCAGCGCAGTCCAATGATAATAAAAACAAAAATCCTGAATCTGAAAAAACAGAATCTGCTCATGAAGCAGCTTTTCGAGCTCAAGAGAAAGAACTCCAGCAATTACTCAGCCAGATTGAGGGATACATAGAAGATCACAATCTGACAGAACTGATTTTTGTAGAGGACAAGCCACAAGGCATATCAATCACGCTGAGTGAACGTTTTTTATTCCGCAGCGGTAATGCTAGACTGATGGATGGATCTTCTCCCGTACTACACCAGTTAGCCAGCTTGTTCAGAGATTTAGGCATGAATATTTCCATTGAAGGTCATACGGATAACACGCCCATTGTTAATAGCTCCACTTATAAAGACAACTGGGAATTATCCGGTGCAAGAGCCCTGTCCGTATTACGTTATTTTATGGATGAAGAAGGTCTGGAATCGGATCATTTCCAGTATGCAGGTTATGCCGATACTCGTCCTGCCGAGGACAACAGCACGAAAGAAGGCAGACAAAAGAACCGCCGGGTTGAAATTACCGTACTACGGCAGCTTCAAGAATAAGGCAGTCCCTTTCATGAGTTACTCGTTACTTTAAACAAAAAGACCTCCAATCTGCATACTGTAGATTTGGAGGTCTTTCACTTATTAAATCATCTTATTATGACGGCTGATGATGACGATTAGCTGTCTTGCTGAAAAGCATCAGCAAATCCTTCGTTCGGATTTACCTTACGCTGTGTCTGAAGCTTCATACCAAATATCTGATAGATTGACGCAGGACTCTCCTTAATTGCTGAACCCGTATCTGGGTCAGGAGCTAGTAAGGCACCGAGCTGATGATGTTCACCCTCGTAGAGAGCACGCTGCAGAAATTTACTTTCCCCGTTAATATTCCGTATTTCCAGCTTACAAAAAGCCGCGTTCATCCGCAGACAACGATGTAAATCTGCCTCTGAGTGAACCATTTGTCCATTCACTTTGTAGATGACTTCACCAGGCATAAACCCAAGTTCGTCTGCCGGGCTTCCCGGAAGAACCGCTAGAATCTGTAAGCCTTGCTTTGGATGAACATAGATCGGGCTTCGATTCTCCTCTTCGTATGAACTAATCCAACTGAGTGCTTCGTGCCCAAGAAATGCGATTAGTACCGCAACAATCGTAGCAGGACTCCACCACATCGACAACAGTCCCAGTATAAGCAGTACGGCACCATATAATAACATCCGCTTTGAGGTTAAGGAAACTTTCTCCTCTGGAAGCATCGTTTTCGTCATCTCACCAAAACCGATAAGTAGCGGAAGTCCGAATAATAAATACGCTCCTGAACCTTGTAAGAATACAGGATTCCAAGGAAGATCGGCCCCAGCTCCTAAACCAGCAGGAACCAGCATCATGAGTGGAATGGGAGTTAAATACTGCAACTGATAACCCCCAACCAATTTCCCTCGTTTCCCCTCAAAATAAACCGGAGATGCAGCTTGTCCCCGCTGCAAGCGAATGACTATAGCATGCATCAGATGGAGCACCGCACAGAGTACAAGAAGGGAAGGGATATTAAGCTGCTCAATCTCAAGAATGATACTCCCCATAAAGCCACTCGGCTGCCACTGCTCAAAGAAGCCTAAGATCCACTGGATGAGTCCAAGAATACTTATCGCATACACCGCATTCAAATAACGTACGCGGAATAACATGAGAACGAAAGAGGTTACCCAGATCAGCACTACCCCTTGAATTGAAAGCTGAATTCCCAGGAATACATACAGAATAGAGACGATTACTCCGAGCATTACACCGGTAATCACGGTTCGAGTCGTTAATAACGGCCAAGCGTTAAGACGCACATGCATTAATTTTCGTTCCAGCATCCCTTGCCTGCGAAACCACAGAGCGATGATGACAATAGCAATATAATAAAATGGCTGGCTTAATAGGTCAATCACTGCATCCAATATCAGCCACAGCCATGAGATGACTTCATTCAAATAGGTTCACGCTCCTTTTTTATGCATTTCTTTTTATAAAGTAACTAAAGGTATTATAAAATTGTTTAATCATAAATCCAATAAAAAAAGAAGGCTGAACAGCAGCCTTCTTCTTGAAATCAGACAGTTATTCAACTATCTGCATTCCTGATTCCAGTTAAGAAAAACTTTTCTGAACATTACATGTTCACCCTTGTTTTTCTTGTATTAATTCGACGTAGCCGAAGTTATTTCCTTCTTCATTTCAGATACGGCTTTTTTAAGTTGGGTATCATACTGCGGATCACTGATTTTCTCAATGAGCGCTGCTTCGAGTGCTCCTGCCGTTTTCTCATCTAAGATGCCACTGGCTGTAAGTCCTTTGGAAGCCTGGAATGCCTTAATCGCAGTTTGTGTCTTAGCATCGAAATATCCATCTTTACGGTCTGTTTTAAATCCAAGTCCCTCCAGCATCGTTTGTGCATTCTTCACATCCGTGCTGTTCGAATCAAGTTTAAGCGGTAAGTTATCCTTGGTAATCGGAGCTACTGAGAAGTATTCAGGCTGACTGACCGTAAGATCAGGTTCAATCCCTTTCTCATGAATCCAATCTCCATTCGGTGTAAGCCATTTTGCTATCGTAATCTTCACTAGGCTTCCATCGCCAAGCTGACGTTCAAAACTTGTCTGAACCGTTCCTTTACCAAAAGAGTTCTCTCCGAGCAGGGTTGCTCCTGCGGATTGCTGCAAAGCACCCGCCAGAATCTCGGAAGCACTCGCACTACCTTTATTCATAAGTAGACTTACAGGGTAAGGTTTCGCAGAACCCTTAGATTCATTCTTCTCCCGTTTGCCGTTCTTATCTTCTACCTGAACAATGAGCTCGCCTTTTGGAACAAATTGTTCTGCAATATCAATGACAACCGATAACACACCACCAGGGTTGTTCCTTACATCAATGATAAGGCCTTTCATATTCTGGGCTTCGAGCTTGGCTAGCTCTTCTTCAAAACGTTCTGCAGTATTCAGCGAGAATTGGGTAATAGTAATGATACCAACCCCATCTTCCTGCATTTCTGCGTATACGGTTTCCAGGTCGATGTCATCTCTTACAATCGTAAATTCGAGTGGATCCGTGGAACCTGCCCGCTGAACAGAAACCTTAGCTTCGCTGCCCTTTGGACCACGGATTTTGTTAACGGCCTCATTCAGGTCAAGTCCTTGAAGAGATTCTCCATTCACCGATAAAATGACGTCCTTGGATCGTATACCTGCTTTTTCTGCTGGTGACCCTTTAATTGGCGAGACTACAATGACATTTCCATCCTGAGAGGAAACCTCAGCACCAATTCCTGTAAAGGATCCTTCGATCGATTCTTCAAACTGTGCTGCTGTCTCCTGTCCCATATAACTGGAATAAGGATCACCTAGTGCTCCCATCATTCCGTTAATCGCACCATCAATCAGTTCGGTACGATCAATATCCTGATAGTAGTTCTCTTCAATTAGATCAAGCGTTGTTTCGATTTTCGAAAGATCATTCTTCTGACTGCTTCCGGTTACACTCGCAAGTAAACCTTCTCCACCCTGAGTATTCAGAGATTGAAAGTTTACAAATGCCAGTGTCAGCAAACACCCGCCTAGTAGGCCAATGATAACCAGCATGAAAGCAGAACGCTTCTTCATCATGAGCGTCACCGCCCTTTCTATTCCGTCTGACTTACAATTCACCCTGATCTACCAGCAAGAGTATATGATAAGCTTGTACGGAATATGCCCTAAGTATGCCGAATTTTACAAATAATTCATTGGATTCGTATGACTACCGTTCACCCGTACTTCAAAGTGCAAGTGATTTCCCGTTGAGTTACCTGTTGAACCGACTTCTGCTATTTTCTGACCGCGTGTTACACTGTCGCCTTCTTTAACCTTGATTCCACCATTACGAATATGTCCATATAACGTCCACAGACCGTCTCCATGATCAACTATGACGGTATTCCCGTAACCGCTTGTCCATTCAGCCACAATGACTACTCCACTATCAGCTGCCGTAATCGTCGTACCTTCTGGTGCTGCAAAGTCGACTCCAGCATGCATTTTACCTACTACACCGGTAATGGGGTGAACCCTCGGTCCATAACCGGATGAAATATAGGCACCTGAAATTGGCATCGCGAAAACTCCACTGCCGCTGGAAGTGCTGCTGCTCGAAGAACTACTGGAACTGGAGTTGGAACTCGAGCTAGAGCTGGAAGAAGAAACTTTCTGTTGTGCTTTTTTACGAGCTGCTTCTTCTGCTGCTGCTTTGGCTCTCGCTGCTGCCGCAGCTTGTTCTGCTTTCAGTTTATTCTTCTCTTGAAGCAGAGATGAACGTTTGCTCGCAATCTCAACTAGCATGCGGTCTTGTTCTTCACTCAGTTCTTCCTGAGATTCGATCTCCCCATCATACTGAGCGATAAGCTGCTGCTTTTCTACCTCTTTTGCATCAAGTTCCGCTTTGCGCTCTTTCTTATCTGCGTATAACTGCTTATGTTCTTTGTATTGTTCTTCAAGCTCTTGCTTCTTCTGAACAACCAATTCTTTGTCTTTCTTATGTTCTTCTAGTAGATTCTGATCTTGATCGACAATCATCTTGAGTGAATCTGCACGTTGAAGGAAATCCGCAAAACTAGTAGATGAAAGTAATACATCAAGGTAAGACACCGATCCATCGGTATACATCAAACGCACACGCGATTCTAGCAATTCTTCACGGGCTGCAATCCGTTCTTCCGCTTCTTTCAACTCTTTTTTGGTAAGTCGTAAATTTTCTTCTGTTAACTCAATCTTATAAGAAATGTTAATGAGTTCATTACTTACAATATTAATCTGTTCGATTATTTTATTCAAATAATCTTCCGTTTTTTGCTTGTTATGTTCAGCTTCTTCTTTTTTCTTAGCTGCCTCTTCCCGTTTTGTTTTGGCAGACTGTGATTGTTCCTCGAGCTGTTTAATTTCATTATCGATATCATTCAAGCTAGAAGCAGCATAACCATAACTAGGTGATAGGATTGCAGCGGTGAGTAAACTCATCGCAAGTGCAGTAGCTGTCTTTTTCAAGTTCTCTTCCCCATCCTTCATTTAAAATAAATATATATCAGTGCAAATTATTTTCTTATTGTGATGAGCAGCTGCCCCTAAACCGGGACAGCCGTCATAAATGTAGTTATCAATTAGACTTTCAGTGACTTACGAATAGACAATGTGCTGCCTAGAACGCCAACGAGTACTCCCATGATGAGAAGTGAACCTCCGAGCCAAGCCCATAGACTGGATAAAGGTACCAGGTTCAGCATTTTAATAATAATATCTTCCTGTACGGTAATAAGCAGCTGGTTGTAACCAGCAAATAAAATTCCGATCGTAATAAGTGAACCGATAAGGCCGATAAGTGCACCTTCCACAAAAAATGGCCAACGAATGAATGCATTCGTGGCACCAACTAGCTTCATAATCCCAATCTCCCGGCGTCTTGCCAGGATCGTCACGCGAATCGTGTTGGAAATCAGGAACATAGACATTAGTGCAAGTCCGGCAACAAATACAAAACCTATGGTCCGGATCAGACGTGTAATCTTGAACAACGTCTCCACCGTCTCTTCACCAAAATTAACTTTCATAATAGGCTTCTCAGTATATTTCTCATTCAGAGCTTCAATCTTCTCCGCTACAAAATCAACGGTACTCGGATCAATAAGCTCAACTCGAATGGTGTCTGGAAGCGGGTTGTTATCTACATCAAAGCCTTCCAAAAGTTCTTGTTGATCTTCACCAAGCTTTTCTTTAAATTCAGCCAATCCTTGATCTTTAGGAACAAACGCGATCGAACTTACCTCTGGCATCGCTGCAATTTCTTCTTGTAATGTTGTACGAAGCTCCTCATCTACATTCAGCTGCAGGTACGTACTGATCTCTACCTGGCTGTCCGCATTATCGGCGATCGAATTAACATTCACGACCAAGAGAACAAACACTCCTAAAATCAATAGAGAAACAACAATAGACGTTATGGAGGCAATAGACATCCAACCGTTGCGGAAAATACTCTTGAATCCTTCCCGCAGATGGCGCAAGAAGGTACTAAAATTCATAGCCGTATTCCCCTCTCAGCTCGTCTCTAACGATGTGGCCTTTTTCGATCGCAATAACCCGTTTTCTCATCTTGTTCACGATGTCACGGTTATGCGTAGCCATAACAATGGTCGTTCCCCGGAAATTAATTTCATCAAGAAGCTGCATAATTCCCCAGGACGTCTCGGGATCCAGGTTGCCGGTAGGCTCATCCGCAATAATGACGGAAGGATTATTCACAATGGCTCTTGCAATCGCAATCCGCTGCTGCTCGCCGCCAGAGAGTTGTGCCGGCTCGCGGTCTGCCTTTTCCTTAAGGCCTACCAGATCGAGAACTTCCATTACACGTTTCTTGATATGCTTCTTAGGGGCTTCAATAACCTCCATAGCAAAAGCAACATTCTCATATGCCGTCATCTTGGGCAGCAGTCTGAAGTCCTGAAAGACAACCCCAATATTTCTTCTGACATAAGGAATCTTACGATGTTTCAACTTTCCAATATTAAATCCGTTCACTGATATTTGACCTTTAGTCGGTACTTCTTCTCTGTAAATCAATTTCATAAAAGTCGATTTGCCCGCTCCAGAGGGGCCGACGATATAAACAAATTCATTGCGGTCGATCTTCACCGAAACGCCTTGAAGCGCATGCGCACCATTCGGATAGGTCTTCCACACGTCTTGTAACTCAATCACATCATCACTTCCCGTTGCATTAGTAGCTTCTTTTGCTCATTTCGACACTTTCCAATGATTTCCTTTAAAATCTCTCGATTTTCATCAAGATGTCTCTCATTGTAACAAATTTGTTACCTTTTGAGTAGCCGAAAGATTTCCTCTCCTTCCGCATATATTGAAAGAGTGTTCCTAACACCGGGAAAACAGAAGTCTGAGAGGAGTTCTATATGAAAAAAGTTCACATTTCGTTCATTGTTTTCGCGTTTCTTTCTCTCTTATTCGCTTTTATCTTCGGCTGGCTATACATGTACGCTCACCAGTCCAAAATCCCCCCAGGAGTTCATTTGTCCGGGTGGTCTGTAGGAGGGCAGAATAAGGATACCGTGCTACAGGAGTTAGAACAGAAACTCACAGCACTTGAAAACCTTCCGCTGGGAGTAAAGTCCGAGAACAATCCTATTTCCGAAACGAAACTAACACTGGCTGATGCGGGAGTGACGTACAAAGCCGATCAATTCAAACAAGCTTTACGTACTCTTTCAGAAGGCGGACTCGTCCAAAGAGTAGTTCAGCGCTGGCATTTCACTAAGGAATGGAAGCTAGAGGTTAGCATAGTTCCTGATCATCTCAAACAAAAACTCACTCCAGCCTGGGAAGAAAAGCATTTCGGAAATCCCGTAAATGCAGTTCGGAAAATTACACCAAACGACGAAGTCGTTTATACACCGGAACAAAATGTACAGCGGATTAAGTGGGATCAAATGGATGCGATTATATCTCAAGTCATACCTGACCATTTTTCATTACTTAATAAGAAAGATAAAGAGCCGCCTAGTATAGTTATCGACCTTCCCCTCCAAGAGTTGAAGCCCTCCGTTACCATTGCTTCTCTAAAAGAAGAAGGGATTGAAAGGAAGATCATTGAAGTGGTGACGTCTCTTGGATCAAGTGGAGAAGGAAGAGCACATAATGTCAGCGCTGCAGCCAGCGCGTTAAACGGGCTTATTTTAAAACCAGGGGATATTTTTGATTATGGCAGTATCGTGGAAAAAGCAGAAAAGGAGAGTGGATTTCAGGAAGCGCCGGTCATTGTAAAAGGTCAGTTAGTACCCGGTGTCGGGGGAGGTATATGCCAGGTATCCAGCACACTATATAATGCAGCCCTGCGAACAGGACTAGAGATTGTCGAGAGAAGGAATCATTCGCTTCCCGTCAGTTATCTTCCTAAGGGTCTTGATGCAACTTTTGCATCGGGGTACATTAATTTCCGTTTTAAAAACACGACAGATAAACACCTTCTTATTAAAGCAGAGGTAAAAGACCGCGAACTGAATGTCTCCTTCTTCGGAACTTTTCCGGAGAATGTAAGTTACGAACTCGATACCGAACTTCTCGAAACACTCTCAGCTCCGCTCACCTATGTATCAGATCATTCCCTTTCCCCAGGAAGCGAGATGGTGCGCCAGGCCGGTTCAACCGGATATGTCGTTGCTTCTTATCAAATCAAGAAGGTAAACGGAGAAGTCGTCTCTCGTAAGTTGATATCTAAAGACACCTATCGGCCGCAAGACCGAGTTCTTGCTGTAAACCGTGCTGCTCAGGAGGAAGAACCACCTCCATCGCCGCCCTCTTCGGACACCCCTCCCGTGGAAGATGGAGTTCGTACGGAAGACGCTGGCTAAATTTCAATAGAAAAAGAGCGCTGCATCCATGCGCGCACAATAATAACCCGGGCTAGTATGGTGCATACGTCCGGGTTTCTTTATTTTCTATAACCGATTCATGGTGTATTACACCTGCTCATTCATCTATAACGAACCGATCTGGTTGCAAACCTCTGTCACTGCGTCTGAATGCTTCTTGCAGGACTCACTATATTCGACAAGCCCAATTCGGCACCCAGGACCAATATAAACCTTACGTCCTCTTACTACTTTAGCTTCTGTATGCTCTAGATGCACCACATCACCTTCTATCGTGTCCGCGATCAGATTACTTTGGCGCTTAGGGTTAAACATATGGAAGAGAGAAGATATCAGCGTTCGTTTAATCTCAATCTTGTGACCGCCGATCTCGGCAACTTTACAGAGCCCATACAATCCAATATCGATGTGTTCAGCATTCAGCATCCCCTCTGTCTCAATGGCCCCTTTAATCCTCAATTGTTCTGCACTGCAATCGCCATGAAGGCGAACCGAGCCAAATGCTTTAAAATGCTCACTATGAATGGAACGTTTAACGACCGTATCTCCGTTTAGCTTCACATGCCGGACTTCCAGTTTCCCACCCACTTCGAACTGTCCGCTCGTTTTAATGGAATCTCCGTATACATCGCCCTGGACATGAAGACTTCCCGTAAGCTTAATCTGATTACTCCGGAGATGCCCATTTACCGCCGCTGTACCCGTACATTTAAAATACTGGCTCTCCACATCACTATGAATCACACCTTCTCCTACAACCTTTACGTTTCGAACGGTGCCTCCATTAGAACTTCCGGTGCCTGTTATCTTAATGTCTTTATCCATGTATTCGCTCCTGTATCCTGTTATCATCTATGTTTCCTCCCCACTTCCGCCTTACACCTGGATCTGCCGCCCTACTTGAGATTCTGGATCTTGCTCGTAAGATACGCTATATTCCACTACACCAATCTCGCAACCCGGACCGATGATAATCCGGCTTCCTCTGACTGTACCCGCATGCGTATGTTCTAGATAGATATCGTCCCCTTCTATAATGTGGGTCTTCAGTCTAGGTGTCATAGCAGGTACGAATTGATCCAGTAATCTTACCTTCGATTTACGGCGTACCTGAATTTGTTCCCCGCCAATCTCTTCTACCTCACAACGATGATGAAGCATAATATCCACGGTTCCTGCGTTCAGCATACCCTTGATTTTGAAAACGCCCTGTACTTCGATGGTCTCACATTCCACGTCTTTCCCTACTGTAATCCCACCTGCTACCTCTACACAGCTTCCTATCAATTTTCCATCAATCGTCGCTTTCCCGTTTACAATCAATTTATCGGTCTCCAGATGTTCTCTAATGGATGATACTCCATCAATTCGGGTCTGTTTTGTTTTAACACCGCCTTCAACCTTGCTGCTGCCATTGACTTGATATTCATCCGCAACGACAGTTCCCTGAATATTGGCTGAACCATTCACAACATACCGCTCACAGCGAAGATTTCCTTGCAATCCCGATGTACCATTTACTTCGTAACTCACACAATCGATATCACCAGAAAATTTACCAACCCCATCTACACGAACATGACGATAGGTACCACCCGATGCTTTGCCAACACCTGAAATATTTATGTCTGGTCTGGACTGCTCGTTCCTCATAAGAACCCCTCCGATTCACTCAATTTGACTTTCAACTGCTCCAAATAAGTACCTAGAGATAAACGCAGAACTTCCTTAACACCTGTGTCAAAATATACTTCGCTTCCCGTAGTCAGCATCGTAAATAGGGGGATTCCCATTTTTCGGGTCAAAATGATGTCACAACCTTTATCTTGAAACTTGCTGTAATACGTCTGGAACGTCTGTACAAGTAAAATTCCTTCTTCCCGGTTCATCTGTCCACTGGCAAGAGCCTGATCCAAAACATAGATACACAGCATTTCCTCAAAAGAAAAAGTTTGTTTCTCCTTTTCACTTCCACTTTCTAAAAAAAGATGTATTGAAATCGGTGTTACCAGATGTTTTTGCTCCATTTCTACACGGGTAAGCACCTTGTTACTCACCGAAGGGGAGAACACATCGGCCAATTCATCCAAAGAAAGTTCATCTTTCATGTTTTTTATTCGGTCAATTCGTGTTAAGATGCTTTCCCTAGGAAAAAAAGTCTCCTGTCCTGTAAAAGAAGATTTACGTATAAACCAATCCTCTGGTATTAGGTTTTTTCGCTTCCAACGATAGAGTTGACCGTATGATATTCCCGTCTGTTCCAAAAGTTCTTTCTTAGATATTAAGTCTTCAGTCATGTAATCCTAACCCCCTGAAGACAATGTAACATAACATTGTTACGCTGTAAATGTATGTTTCATTCATTTCTCTGTTTTTATTGATGGGACGCTTGTTTTCTCTTTATTTAAAGAAATTTATGTAGAAAAATAGATTTATTATTTAGTTACCAACCTGTTGATAACTTTTTGAAAATCCATTGTTTTTTTGTTTTCTATTCACAAATTGGTATTGGATTCGTGGAAAAACAGGATTGACTGTGGGTAATGTGCATAGAATTGTGCATAAACACGAAATTACTAATATCATTTTGCGATGAGTCTGTGAATAACACAATGTTATGCACAAAATGGGTATAACATTGTGAATGACTTTCTTTTTACTTCTCCATTCTTCTATTCACACCTGTGGATGAAGTCTCTTCGATGCTTTATTTAGTGGCGATGATCCACCGACTTTCGTTATACTAGATGAGTATCAATGATGCTTTATCTTACATAGGGAGGGATTTTCCGATTATGGCACTTATGCAATGTCATTTCTATTCAGAAGTACTCGGTATGAATACGACGATGCACGTTATTTTACCTCAGCAAACCGCTACACAGATTGGTGTCGATACCAAACAAAGCAATGGACTTCATCAAACACTTTATCTTCTTCATGGTCTATCTGACGATGACTCGATTTGGCTTCGCCGTACTGCCATTGAACGCTACGCATCAGCTTACGGAATTGCTGTCGTTATGCCTAACGCACATCGCAGCTTCTATACCGATATGGCAGAAGGAAGCGCTTATTTTAAGTACATATCAGAAGAAGTGCCCACTCTAGCCCGTTCTTTCTTCCCTCTATCTGCTGCACGTGAGGATAACTTTGTGGCTGGATTGTCCATGGGCGGATATGGCGCAATGAAGATCGCCTTAAGCAAGCCTGAATCCTATGCCGCTGCAGCAAGCCTGTCAGGAGCACTTGATATGGCAAATCATCTAGATCGGATGAATGAACCTGCGCAAGCGAATACCGAATTCAGACGGATTTTTGGTGACCATGTGACAGATACCGAGAATGATTTGATGTGGCTATTAAAACAATGTGAACAAAAGGATGGCCCTAAACCGAAGCTGTTCCAATGTTGCGGAACAGAAGACTTTTTATATGAGGATAATCTTCGTTTCCGCTCAGCCGCGGAACAAACACGACTGGATTTCACCTACATGGAAGGACCCGGCGAACACGAATGGGGTTATTGGGATGCCCGCATTCAGGATGTGCTGAAGTGGCTTCCTCTCTAAGTCTCCTTTATTATATAATGGACAAACTAGCTGTCTTTTAGTTGTAATTTAGTTATCTCTTAGTAGTTATCTGATAGCTATATTTTTATTGATGTATAAAAAAGAGCAGCCACCGGGCTGCTCTTTATCTTTGATATTTGCGTATAACTCGCTCTTGTGAAAACATTTCTAGTGAGTTAGATCTATTTTTAAAAATGGGTAGCTAAGATTGCTTACGCTTCTGCATGCTCAACAAGCCACTGATCTGTAAGCCGCATGATTGCTTCACTCCGTTTGATCGCATCGCATACTTGTTCAGTGGCAGTTCCCCCGTAGACATTCCGTGCATTCACGACCGCTTCCGGCTGAAGTACAGCGTAAATATCCTCATCAAACAGCTCTGAGAATTGGGTGAATTCATCTAGAGACAGATCCAGCAAGTATTTCCCGTTCTGAATACAATAAAGAACCGTTTTGCCAATAACTTCGTGCGCCTGACGGAAAGGCAGTCCTTTGTTAACGAGGAAATCTGCGATATCTGTAGCATTAGAGAAATCTTTATTCACCGCTTCACGCATACGATCTTTGTTCACCTTCATGGTAGCAATCATTGGAGCAAACAACTGCAAAGCCCCTTCGAGTGTCGCTACTGTATCGAACATGCCTTCCTTATCCTCCTGCATATCTTTGTTATAAGCAAGCGGCAAGGATTTAAGAACCGTAAGCAGACCTATGAGATTTCCATAGACACGGCCTGTTTTACCGCGAACTAGTTCCGGTACATCCGGGTTTTTCTTCTGCGGCATAATACTGCTTCCCGTACAGAAGGCATCATCCAGTTCTACGAAACTAAACTCCGTACTGCTCCACAGCACAAGTTCTTCACTAAGACGGGACAAGTGCATCATGATCAGGGAGGCATCTGCAAGGAATTCAACGATAAAATCACGATCACTCACTGCATCAAGACTATTCTCGTATACACGATCAAATTGCAGCTGTTCTGCTACAAAATGACGATCAATGGGAAACGTTGTCCCTGCAAGTGCTCCTGCACCAAGCGGAAGAACATTGATTCGTTTGTAACTGTCCATCAGTCTCTCTGCATCCCGCTGGAACATCGACACATAAGCCATTAGATGATGAGCAAACAGGATCGGCTGCGCTCTTTGCAAATGGGTATATCCTGGCACAATGGTATCCACGTTATCTCTCGCTTGCCCAATAAGTGCTTCTTGCAGCGTATGGAGCATACCGACAATTTCAATAACCCGGGCACGCAAGTATAAATGCATATCCGTTGCTACCTGATCGTTCCGACTACGACCTGTATGTAATTTGCCGCCTACTGGACCAATCTGATCAATTAAGTTCTTCTCAATATTCATGTGGATATCTTCATCCGATACGGAAAATTCGATCTCACCTGCACGAATTTTACCAAGTACCGACTGCAACCCTTCTTTAATCGTCTCCACATCTTCCTGAGGTAAAATGCCACACTTCCCTAGCATACTCACATGAGCCAGACTGCCCTGAATGTCCTCTTCTGCTAGTGCTTTGTCAAAGTTAATCGATGCTGTATATTCTTCTACCAGATGATTCGTTTGTTTCGTGAAACGCCCGCCCCATAGTTTACTCATGTCGCTGCCTCCCTTTCACCTCTCATGGACAAAGACCGCCCCTATTACTTATCAAGGAACGGCCTTTCGTCTCCTTACCCTTTACAGCTGCTTTTATTGATTCTGAGCTACTCCGGAACCTACTTTTAGTCTCAACGCGTTCAGACGGATAAAACCTGTAGCATCTCCTTGATCGTACGCTTGTGTTGGATCTGCTTCCATCGTAGCAATGTCAGGATTATATAAGCTGACCGGGCTTTTCACTCCCGCGCCAATCACGTTTCCTTTGTATAACTTCACACGAACCGTTCCGGTTACGTTCTTCTGACTCTCTGTAACGAGTGCTTGAAGAGCAAGACGTTCTGGAGCAAACCAGAATCCGTTATATACGAGCGTGCTGTAACGAGTAATTAGACTGTCGCGCAGGTTCATCACTTCACGGTCCATCGTGATGGACTCCATTTTGCGATGTGCTGTAAATAGAATGGTTCCTCCTGGTGTTTCATACACGCCGCGGCTCTTCATGCCGACAAAACGGTTCTCCACCATATCCACACGGCCAATTCCATGTTTGCCGCCCAGTTCATTCAGTTTCTCCATCACTTCCAGCGGGCTAAGTTTCTCACCATTCAAAGCAACACAGTCACCTTTATAAAATTCAAGCTCTAGATATTCTGCTTCATTCGGTGCATCCTCAGGATCATTACTCAGTAAGTACATTTCTTTGTTCTCAGGAGTGGTTGCATCAAACCAAGGATCTTCAAGGACACCACTTTCATAACTGATATGTAGTAAGTTACGGTCTGTAGAGTATGGTTTTGCTGCGGATGCGGTTACAGGAATTCCATGTTTTTCAGCATAGGCAATCATCTCTGCACGTCCAGGGAACTGATTCCGGAACTCTTCCAGTCTCCATGGAGCAATAACTGCAATATCCGGTGTAAGTGCAGCCGCGTTCAGCTCAAACCGAACTTGGTCATTACCTTTACCCGTTGCTCCGTGAGCAATAGCGGTCGCTCCTTCAGCGATAGCGATATCCACCATCCGTTTTGCAATCAGGGGACGAGCAATACTGGTACCGAGCAGATATTGTCCTTCATACATTGCCCCTGCCTGGAACATTGGGTAGATGAAGTCTTTTGCAAACTCTTCGCGAAGGTCGTCAATGTATACTTTGGATGCCCCTGTAGCGAGTGCTTTTTCCTCTAGGCCATCAAGTTCGTCTTTTTGTCCGATATCTGCGGTAAAGGCGATGATTTCTGCGTCATATGTTTCTTTCAGCCATTTTAGAATGACGGATGTATCTAGTCCGCCGGAATAGGCTAATACGATTTTCTCTTTTGCCATGTTGTTTCCTCCTCGTTATACGGTGGCTGGGGGCTCTTCAATGTAGTGCGGTGAGTGCTTTATGGATTGGGATCGTTATTGGACGGGATCGTTATTGACTGATTCTCTCCGGTTGTTTTGCTTCGCAAAGCCAAAAGTCGTTCATCATTCAATAACTTCACCCTGAGCAGTAGTGCATAACCTCCGACATTAAAAACCGAACCCCTAAGCACAGGCTGCTTTGTTATCACTCGCTCACTGTGCTAAAACCCTGGAACGAATCTCTCTATCAGCTACTCTGTCATGTCTATTCCATATTCTAACATCAAACGCGATTTATTTTGTCATTTTATAAGAAAAAAGTAAGTTACTGTATTCATTAGTAGAACATCGCCTGCTCGAAAGGTTTTAACCCATTAGTGCGGCCATTAATGCTTTTTGTGCATGCAGGCGATTCTCTGCTTGATCAAAGATGGCGGAGTTCGGGCCGTCAATAACTCCCTCACTCACTTCTTCGCCACGGTGTGCTGGCAGGCAGTGCAAGAAGATATAATCTGGTTTTGCTCCTTTTACAAGCTCTTCATTTACCTGATAGTCAGCAAAAGCCGCTTCACGCTCTTTTTGCTCCTCTTCAAATCCCATACTTGCCCACACATCGGTGTAAATAATATCTGCATCTTGTACTGCTTCTTGCGCGCTGTTTGTTACCACAACCTCAGCACCTGTTTCTGTAGCAATGCTCTTTGCCTGATCCACAATAGCTGCAGACGGTTCATATCCTTTCGGACTTGCCACGGATACGTGAACACCCAGCTTTGCTGCTCCGAGCATTAATGAATGCGCCATGTTGTTGCCATCACCGACATACGCCATTTTGAGACCTTTCAGTTTGCCCTTATGCTCAAGTACGGTCTGGAAGTCAGCGAGTACCTGACATGGATGTGCATCATCGCTCAGTCCATTAATGACAGGGATATCCGCATACTTCGCCAGCTCCGTTATATTGCTGTGTGCAAAAGTACGAATCATAATTCCATCGAGGTAGCGGGATAGCACCTGGGCCGTATCACCAATCGTCTCACCGCGACCGAGCTGGATATCATTTTTACTAAGGAACAGCGCATGTCCTCCGAGCTGAAACATCCCTACTTCAAAGGATACACGAGTACGTGTGGAAGACTTCTCAAAAATAAGTCCAATGGTTTTGCCCTTCAGCGGCTGATAAACCTCACCATTCTTCTGCTTTTTCTTAATATCAATGGCCAAATCCAGAAGATACTCGATCTCTTCTTTTGTGTAATCTGTAAATTCGATAAAATCCCGGCCGTGCAAATTTAGTTTTGTAATTGCCATACTATTCTCCTCCTAAGGGTGCTTTGGCAGCGACATGCTCTTCAATTAATATTGCAATCAGCGATACCGCAGTATCGATCTCTTCTTTAGTCACATATAGATTCGGAAGGAAACGGATGACGTTTGGTCCTGCTGTAACAAACAAGAATCCTTTTTTCTGTCCCGCAAGAACTATGTCACCTACGGCTTCTTTGCACTCAATGCCGACAATCAATCCTTGTCCCCGTATTTCAGTAACAAAATCTTGATCGATCAGCTTTGTACGCAGAGACTCGATTAGATAAGCGCCCATCTCCGCAGCGCGAGCGGGAAGATTATCTTCAAGAATGGTCTCTACTGTGGCAAGAACGGCAGACATAGCAAGCGGAGTTCCTCCAAAAGTCGTAGCATGACTGCCCGCTGTGAACGCTTCACGCAGGTATCCCTTACCAAGCATCGCTCCCACAGGGAAGCCGCTCGCTATTCCTTTTGCTACAGTGAAAATATCCGGTTCAATACCGTAATGTTCGTGTCCGAACAATTTTCCTGTCCGGCCCATTCCCGTCTGAACTTCATCCATAATAAGCAGCAGTCCATGTTCCTCACACAGTGCTTTAACCTCTGCCAAGAAAGCAGGTTCTACGATGTGAATGCCGCCTTCTGCCTGAATCATCTCAAGCATAATGGCTGCTGTATGCGGCCCAATCGCTTCTTTCAGCGCTGGAATATCGTGTAGAGGTACGTGAACAAATCCCTCAGGAAGAGGAAGAAATCCTTCTTTTACCTTATCTTGGCCCGTTGCCGTCAGCGTAGCCAGTGTGCGTCCGTGGAAAGACTGCTTGAAAGTGATAATTTCATAACGACCGTTACCCAGTACTTTTTGCTGATATCTTCTCGCCAGTTTAATAGCCGCTTCGTTCGCCTCAGCACCGCTGTTGCAGAAAAATACAGCATCTGCACAAGTGTTCGCCGTAAGCAGCGCAGCCGCTTTCTCTTGAGCAGGGATATGAAACAGATTCGATACATGCCACAATTCATCCAGCTGATCTTTTACTTTGGCAATAACTCGGTCTGGCGCATGTCCTAGATTCGTCACGGCGAGTCCGCTCATGAAATCAAGATATTGATTACCCTTATCATCCCACAAATAACTTCCTTTTCCTTTCACAAGGCTTATCGGATAACGAGCATAGGTTGGAAAAAGGGAACTCTCCGTAGTCGTAGTCGCTATCGCCTGCTGTTCCGTGTGTGATTCCTTTACAGGCTGCTGAGATGAATTGGTAATCGTCAATTATTTCACTCTCCTATCCATGAATACGCGTATACTGCGTCTACTTACTTATTTAGAAGTCCTATGAATTACATCCGTACAATTCGAGTGCCGATCACTTCACCTTGAAGTACTCTGCTGAGCACGCTTGGCTCACTTCCATCGACGATAATAACTTCCTTCACTTTCCCCTGAATACATTCAATGGCTGCTTTTACTTTGGGAATCATGCCTCCATAAATTTCGCCGGTCTGAATCATATCCTGTATCTCTTGCACCGCTACGGTACCCAGCACTTTTTTCACACCATTCACATTCTTCATAATTCCCGGCACATCGGTAACCACAATTAATCGGCTCGCCCCGAGGTGTGAAGCAACTGCTCCTGCCGCTGTGTCTGCGTTGATGTTATAGCGTTGTCCAGCCCCATCTATTCCAATCGGAGCAATGATCGGCATATATCCCATATCCAGCACCCCTTGAATAATAGAAGCTTCTATTCGGGTGACATCTCCTACATGACCTACTTCTGCATGGTTACTGACGGGTTTCGCTTGAATGAGTCCACCATCCACCCCTGAGAGGCCCAGTGCTTTACCGCCAGAAGACTCGATTCGCCGTACGATCTGCTTGTTAATGCTGCCGGCAAGTACCATCTCTACAACATCAAGAACGGGTTCGGTCGTTTTACGAAGTCCGTTCACAAATTCGGTCTCAATCCCCAGCTTCGCCAGGTTCTCAGATATTGCAGGACCGCCGCCATGAACAATGACAGGCTGCATCCCTTCTACTTGGAGCTTCTGCAGGTCTTCAAAAAAAGCATCCGGAAGCGCAGCAAGTGTGCTGCCTCCGCATTTCATAACAAAGGTGCTGATATCTTTTTGCGCCTCGTTCTTCTTTTTCAAAGTGTCTTGTGTTATCATCATGCCTCTATCCCCTTCCTCGTAACAAAAGTAGCGGACAGCCCTCTCTTACGTCCGGTAGGCCGCATTAATTCGAACATAATCGTAAGTCAGATCACAGCCCCACGCGGTTGCGTTCCCGCTTCCTCCATGCAGATCCACATGAATCTGAACTGAATCTCCTTGCAGATAACGCAGAGCTTCTTCTTCATCAAAAGCAACCGGACGTGATCCCGATAACACTAAAATAGATCCAAGCTTCACATCCACCTGATCGGGCTGAACGGGTTCTCCTGCACGACCTACAGCAGCAATGATCCGTCCCCAATTCGCATCCGCTCCAAACATCGCCGATTTTACGAGACTCGAACCGATGACCGTCTTCGCGATGGCTCTTGCTGAATCATCCGATACCGCACCCGCGATATTTACCTCAACGAGCTTGGTTGCTCCTTCTCCGTCTCTTGCAATCGCCTTAGCAAGCACTTCACACACATAGTTGAATGCTGCTGCGAAGTTCTCCCAATCCTTATGTCCCGGATGCAAAGTCTCATTGCCTGCAAGCCCGCTTGCCATCGCAATAAGCATGTCATTTGTACTTGTGTCACCATCTACGGTAATCATGTTAAATGTAGCATCGGTTGATTTTCCGAGCAGACCTTGAAGCGCAGCCCGATCCACCTGTGCATCGCATGTCACAAAGGCAAGCATGGTCGCCATATTGGGATGAATCATCCCGGAACCTTTCGCAGCCCCTGCAATCATCACTTCTTTTCCATCTATAAAAGTACGGACGCAGATTTCCTTCTTCACTAGATCCGTTGTCAGGATCGCTTGGGAAAAATCACTTGCTTCTTGTTTTCCTGAACCTACTCTTGCAGGTAATCCCTTAATCCCGGCATGCACCTTTTCCATATTAAGCAGCTCACCGATCACGCCTGTCGATGCCACGGCTACATTCTCTACTGCAATACCCAGCTCTTTTGCCGTAGCGAGCCGCATGGCATAAGCGTCTTTTTCACCTTGCTGACCTGTTACGGCATTGGCATTCCCGCTATTTACGACAATCGCCTGCAGCTTACCGTTCTGCATACTTTCTCTAGTAACTTGAAGCGGTGCGGCTTGAAATACATTCGTCGTATACACTGCCGCTGCATCCGCTAGAACTTCACAGGTAATGACACCGAGATCATTACGATCTGTCTTTTTGAGTCCGCAATGCAGTCCCCCTGCTGCGAAACCTTTTGGTGATACGATTGATCCTTCGGGTATAACTTGAAATGCTTGATATGCAACCTGTGCCATAACCTCTCCCCACTTCCATCCAGGTAAATAAAATCGACTGCAATACGGCTATCTCATTCGAATTACGGGTATACTGGTAAAAAATTCAGTCCGGTCTGTTCATCCCAGCCCATCATCAAGTTCAAATTCTGTATCGCTTGGCCTGCGGCACCTTTTACGATGTTATCAATGACGGATATAATCGTAACCCGGCCCGTTCGCTCATCCACTGCAAAACCAATATCACAATAATTGGATGCGAATACTTCCTTTGTAGCCGGCCAAATCCCCTTTTCACGGATTCTTACAAAAGACCGGTTCTCATAATACTGCTTATAAACATCTATAAAATCTTGATCAGTATATTCGCCTTTTAGCGGAGCGTACATTGTACTCATAATTCCTCTTGTCATCGGAACAAGATGCGTTGTAAACGTAACGGTAACCGGCTCTCCTGCTTGGTCGCTGAGGACCTGCTCAATCTCAGGAATATGCTGATGCTTATTCACTTTGTAGGCTTTAAAATTCTCATTCATTTCTGCGTAATGGGAAGATAGACTCGTTCCTCTTCCAGCACCGGATACTCCCGACTTCGCATCAATGATAATACTGCGGTGATCAATCAGCCCTGCCTTGATTGCGGGAATCAGTCCAAGCAGCGTCGCTGTTGGATAGCATCCTGGATTGGATATAAAGGAAGCACCTGCCGCGTTCTCTCCATAGATTTCGCTTAGACCATATACCGCCTGATCCAAATAGATATCTTCTGCCGGACTATGTTTATACCACGCTTCGTATTCCGCGCTATCTGTCAGTCTAAAATCACCCGAAAGATCAATCACTTTTAAACCTGCATCAATTAGTTGAGGAACTAGCTTCGTACTTACTCCCGATGGAGTTGCTGTGAATACGAGATCGACCTCTTCTGCCATCTTCACGATATCAATTCCATCCAGCTTCTGATCCACAATCCCTGTCAGATGAGGAAACCCTTCAGCGATCGACACACCGCTTGTCGAAGACGAAATTACAGAAGTAATCTCTACATGGGGATGAAGATATAAAAATCGAATGAGTTCCACACCGCCATATCCAGTGGAACCTACGATTGCAACTTTGCATTTCTGAGTCATTGGGGTTGCCTCCATCTCATGAATAGTCTATTTTCTATGTATGTAATCCATTTATAGGTTGATCATGCTAAAATATACTTTTTTATTCATCGATGTGCATTATTATACATTGGTGTTTATATAAATACAACACTTTATACATTATTCTATACAAATCAAATCATTCATTATGATTTAGCACCCAGGGATTCGGTGAAAAATGAAATATCTATTTCCGATGTTTCCAACAGAGTGTTATGATGCATAATAGGGTTTAAATAAATCTATATATCATATTTAAAGGAGCTATCGCTTTGGATATTAATCACATCAGCTCTATTATCATCCTGGTGATCAATATGCTGCTCGCGGCAGCTGTTGTTTTCCTGGAACGAAAGGACGCTACCTCGACGTGGGCTTGGCTGCTTGTGCTCACCTTCATTCCGATTCTCGGATTTGTTCTCTACCTGCTGCTTGGTCAGAACCTCACTCGCTATCGCCTCTTTCAATGGAAGGAACGCGCTAAACTTAATATCGACCAGATGGTCATTGATCAAGTTCATCTTTTGCAGGAAAAAGATTTCCCGTTTCGCAAACCAGACACTTTAGAGTACAAAGACTTCATCTATATGCATCTTATACAAAATGGAGCTCTATTCACCGAAGATAACAAGGTTGATATCTTTGTAGACGGTCATCAGAAGTTTGATAAACTGCTTGAAGATATTAATAACGCGAAAGACCATATTCACATTCAGTACTACATCTATCGTTCTGATGGACTTGGAAAACAAATTCGGGATGCACTGATCAAGAAGGCTAAGGAAGGCATTTATGTACGAGTTCTATATGATGCGCTTGGTTCTAGAACGCTGAGAAAACGTTTCTTTAAGGAACTGACTGCAGCTGGAGGAAAAGTGGAAGTGTTTTTCCCATCCAAACTAAGTCCCATTAACCTTCGACTGAACTACCGAAATCACCGAAAACTCGTCATTATTGATGGACAGATTGGATATACGGGTGGATTCAATGTAGGAGATGAGTATCTCGGACTCGACAAAAAATTTGGGTACTGGCGTGACACGCATCTGCGAATTCAAGGAACTGCAGTTGCGACACTTCAAGCTCGCTTTATCATGGACTGGAACGAAGCATCTCGATATCATGACATCACGTTTGTACCTGCACATTTTCCTGAACCAGAGAAAACAGGCCATGTAGGGATGCAGATCGTTACCAGCGGACCAGATGCAGAAATCGAACATATCAAGAACGGGTACATAAAAATGATATCTGCGGCCAAAAAATCAATCCTGATTCAGACCCCGTATTTTATCCCGGATGCTAGTATGCTCGATGCTGTCCGTATCGCTTGTTTGTCGGGGATTGATGTACGTATCATGATTCCGAATAAACCGGACCATATGTTTGTATACTGGGCAACCACTTCCTATGTTGGTGAACTGATTAAAGTGGGCGCAAAAATCTTTGTTTATGACAATGGATTCCTCCATACCAAAATGATTGTCGTCGATAATAAAATAGCAACGATCGGTTCGGCTAATTTCGATGTGCGCAGCTCCCGTCTGAACTTTGAAATCAATGCTTTTATCTACGATACTGATATTGCACAGCAGCTGACCGATGCTTTCGAAAAAGACTTACAGCTCTCAGCCGAGCTGACAGAGGAACATTACAAGCAGCGTTCCCTCTGGATTCGCTTTAAGGAATCCATCTCCAGATTGCTTTCACCTATCTTGTAAGATGATACTTACATGTATAAATACAAAAATGGACAGACCGATGAAGGTCTGTCCATTTTTTATTGTTTACGATCTAGTTAGCCGTTTTCTACTCCTGACCTACCATATGCTCAGCAGTTTAAGCTCTAGTAAATCCTTCACCTAATACTTCGTGTGCATTCGTAATCGTCACAAAGGCATTCGGGTCAACCGAACGTACAAGTGCTTTTAAACGGGTGATTTCATTTTGTGCAACAACGACCATCAGCACCGTCCGATCATCATCTGTGTAACCGCCTTGTGCGGAAAGTTTTGTTAAACCACGGTCCAGATCATCGAGAATTGCTTTTGAAATGGACTCTGTTTGTTCCGAAATAATATAAGCAACTTTGGAGGTGCCAAAGCCCATTTCAACAGAGTCAATTACTTTACCTGTGACATACAAACTGATTAGAGCAAACAAAGAGTTCTCCAGTGACAGTATCCACCCCGCCAGAATAATGACGGTTCCATCAAGCAGCATGACACATAAGGAAAGACGTAAACCGCTAAATTTCTGAATGATCTGTGCAAGAATCGTAAGACCACCCGTTGAACCGCGGCCCCGGTATACAATCCCAATTCCTAAACCTACTCCGATCCCGCCGAAAATGGATGCCAAAAGCGGATTGTTTGTCGGAACTGCCCATGTATCCGTCAGATAAACAAAGAAGGGAAGCATAAAACTTCCGAGCAAGGATCGAACTCCATATTGTCTGCCGAGAATGAGATAACCGGCAATAAATAGAGGGATATTGAGTGCCCACTGGGTATATGCAGGTTCCACGCCCCACGCTTCCTGCACGAGGATCGATATTCCCGATACACCGCCTGATGCAATCTGATTGGGAACAAGGAATAAATTAAAGGCAATCGCCATAACAAACGATCCAAATATAATCAGAAATGTATCTAGTGCCATCCTTAGCGGTCCATCAATCGGAATGATGGAGTTCCATCTTTTGTTTTTGGGTTGTTGTGCTTGCTGCATTACGTTCTAATCTCCCCTTAAAATAATATCGCTATATATTTATTTCATAATTCACGCCACAAGGATGAAAATGATCTAAGTATGAAAGATGTATCCAATATTTCAACCAGCAAAAAAATTCCTACATGGTTATACTTCCCCTTTACCATGTAGGAATTCCCTATAAATTATTCAGACTCCACCTTAATTTGCTTGCGGAGATATCCGTCAATAAACGGATCCAGGTCACCATCCATGACAGCACCTACGTTCCCTGACTCCACACTTGTACGGTGATCCTTTACCATACTATAGGGATGGAACACGTAGGAGCGAATCTGGCTTCCCCATGCAATATCCGATTGTTCTCCTCGGATTTCATCCAGTTGTTTTCTTTGTTCTTCTATTTTACGCTCGTAGAGTTTAGAACGAAGCATCGTCATCGCACGCTCACGGTTCTTGATCTGAGAGCGTTCATTCTGACACGTTACGACTACACCTGTAGGTAAATGGGTGATACGAACCGCGGAATCCGTCGTATTGATATGCTGACCACCGGCGCCACTTGCCCGGTACGTATCAATCTTCAGATCTTCCGTCCGGATATCGACTTCTACATCTTCCGTAATTTCCGGTACGACATCGCAAGATACAAAAGAAGTGTGTCTACGGCCAGAAGAATCAAAAGGTGAGATCCGAACCAGTCGGTGTACTCCTTTTTCCGCTTTTAGATAACCGTAGGCATTATATCCTTTGATGGAGAGGGTTACACTTTTAATGCCCGCTTCATCTCCCGCTAGATAGTCTAGCACTTCCACTTTAAAGCCATGTTTCTCGGCCCAGCGTGTATACATACGAAGCAGCATCTCGCCCCAATCCTGGGATTCCGTTCCGCCTGCCCCTGGGTGAAGTTCAAGAATCGCATTCATTTTGTCATAAGGCTGATCAAGAAGTAACTGTAGTTCAAACTCATCCAGCTTATTCACAAGCGATTTGATGGTCTCTCCTACTTCAGCAGCGACATCTTCATCACCCTCTTCATCGGCAAGTTCGATCATCATTGTGGCATCATCATATTCTCGTTGTAACTTCAAATAATCGTCCACGGATCCTTTTACCGCGTTCATTTCGGCAATAATTGCCTGTGCTTTATCACTATCGTCCCAAAAATCAGGTGCAGACATTTTCTCTTCAAAGTTAGCAATCATTTCATTCTTCAGGTCTAAGTCAAAGAGACCCCCTAAGGTTCGTTAATTTCTTGCTGATTTCACGCAAATCTTGTTTTACGGACGGATCGATCATACTACAAATTCCTCTCTTTACTGTAGATAAAGCCCCATCAGAGCCTGCCAGGTATACTAGCAAGCTCCAAGGAGCCGTATAGGTTGTTACATGTTTAAATTATTGTATGGCTGGATGATTAATTTTGTCCATGGCATTGTTTATATTTCTTGCCGCTGCCGCATGGACAAGGATCGTTACGTCCGATCTGGTCATCCACTTTCACAGGACGTTTCTCCGCAGGTTCGCCGCTGGTAGAAATCTTGTTCTCATCGACTACCGCTTGACGTTCCTGGTTGCTCTCGATTTGAGCTCTCATGACATAGGTCGCAACTTCTTCCTGGATGGTAGCGATCATCTCATGGAACATCGCAAACCCTTCAAACTGGTATTCGCGAAGCGGATCAGTACCGCCGTATGCTCTCAGGTGAATCCCTTGACGGAGTTGATCCATCGCATCGATGTGATCCATCCATTTGCTGTCTACAGAACGAAGCACGATAACTTTCTCGAATTCACGAACCATATCTTCCCCGATTCGTTCTTCTCGCTCGTCATATTTCTTCTGAACTTTAGCGAAAATAAATTCGACAATCTCTTCGATTTCTTTGCCCCATAGATCGTCGCGTGTAATGGCGCCTTCTTCAAGCATTTTGCTGTTGATATAGTCTGCCACTTCTTGCAGTTCCCAGTTCTCAGGAATGTCATCTACACAGTGTGCTTCCACATTACGCTGAATGGTTCCGCGAATCATCTCCATAACAATGGTTTTGATGTTCTCGGACTCGAGCACTTCACGGCGCTGTTTATAAATAACTTCACGCTGCTGATTCATAACATCATCGTACTGGAGTACGACTTTACGCATATCAAAGTTATTGCCCTCTACCCGTTTTTGAGCAGATTCTACAGCACGTGTAATCATTTTACTCTCAATTGGTTGATCTTCTTCAAATCCAAGACGCTCCATCATGTTCAGTACATTATCTGCACCAAAACGTTTCATCAGCTCATCTCCAAGAGAGAGATAGAACTGTGTGGAACCTGGATCACCTTGACGTCCTGCACGGCCCCGAAGCTGGTTATCAATCCGGCGGGATTCGTGACGTTCCGTACCAATGATATGAAGGCCGCCTAGTTCAGCTACGCCATCACCCAAAATAATATCGGTACCCCGTCCAGCCATGTTCGTTGCAATCGTAACTGCACCCGCTTGGCCAGCACCGGAGATAATCTGTGCTTCTTCTGCATGGTATTTCGCATTCAGTACCTGATGCTTCACGCCTTTGCGTTTGAGCATTTCGGAGAGAAGTTCAGAGTTCTCGATGGAAATCGTACCTACGAGTACCGGCTGGTTCTTCGCATGACGTTCTACGATCTCATTCACGACTGCTTTAAACTTACCTTCCACACTCTTGTACACAATATCCGCCATATCATCACGCTGATTCGGACGGTTGGTTGGTACTTGGAGTACTTCAAGTCCATAAATTTTCTTAAACTCTTCTTCCTCTGTCTTCGCCGTACCTGTCATACCTGCCAGCTTCTTGTACATCCGGAAGTAGTTCTGGAATGTAATCGTAGCAAGTGTCATGCTTTCGTTCTGAACCTCAATTGCCTCTTTTGCTTCAATCGCTTGGTGAAGACCATCACTATAACGACGTCCGGCCATAAGGCGTCCGGTAAATTCATCAACGATCACAACTTCATCATCGGTTACTACATAATCCACGTCACGGCGCATAATGACATTCGCTTTGAGGGCCTGTACGACATGGTGATTCAGTGTAACGTTCGCTTGGTCATACAAGTTCTCAATGCCAAAAGCACGTTCTGCTTTTGCAACCCCTGCTTCGGTAAGGGCCACGGATTTCACTTTAATATCTACCGTGTAATCTTCTTCTGCTACCAGTCGTTTCACAAAACGATCTGCTGCAAAATAAAGTTCTGTCGATTTTTGAGCTTGTCCTGAAATGATTAGCGGTGTACGAGCTTCATCGACCAAGATGGAATCGACTTCATCAATAATACAGTAGTAAAGCGGACGCTGTACCATTTGCTCTTTATAAAGGACCATGTTATCGCGGAGATAATCAAATCCGAATTCATTGTTTGTACCGTACGTAATATCGCAAGCATAAGCTGCCTGTTTTGCCGCATGATCCATACCGTTCAAGTTAATCCCAACGCTCATGCCGAGGAATTCATAGATCTGTCCCATCTCCTGGCTATCCCGCTGAGCAAGATAATCGTTGACGGTAACGACATGGACCCCTTTACCTAATAATGCATTCAGATACACAGGAAGGGTACCTACGAGGGTCTTACCTTCCCCTGTCTTCATCTCTGCAATACGGCCTTCATGAAGGGCAATACCACCGATCAGCTGTACATCATAATGACGTTTGTTCAGGACACGTTTAGATGCTTCCCGCACCGTAGCAAAAGCTTCAGGCAATAGATCGTCGAGCGTAGCTCCCTTTTCAATACGAGAACGGAATTCCTCCGTTTTACCTTGCAGCTGAGCGTCGGAAAGCGCGGTAAATTCCGGCTCCATTTTATTAATTACATCGACCGTCTTCATCAGACGTTTGACATCACGCTCATTGGTGTCGCCGAAGATCTTCTTCACTAGTCCTAGCATGGTTAACCCCTTTCGTGCAAACAGATAATATAATCAAGCTCGGCATACTAAGGGTAGTGTTAGAAAACTCCAATGTGAAATACATTAACAGTTCTTACATGCACAAGCTGACGTTATTAAAATCATATATATATAGAAACATATCCATTATAAATTAAACCCAAACTCGGGCTTCAATTGAAAAATGGTTTTGCCTAAATTGTAACAGTTTGTAAAGACTGCCGCAACACGGAGAACCCTTTATTTTACTTGATTTACCATCGATCTTACGAGTTTTATGGCAAAAAGCAGACTCTCACCCCATGTATATATTAGACGCAGGTCCTGCCTAATAAGTTTCGCTTCATCTGTATGCAATTAATGGAAATCAAAAAGGACCCCCTTTCCGTAGAATTGGAGGCCCTTCACTATCATCATATTATAATATTCTCATTCAACACTTAAGTAATTCATAAAGAAAATATCAGATATCCTTCGCTTCCGAGTGGAAGGGCTATTCTTTCTCAATTAAACCATATTTACCGTCTTTACGTTTGTAAACGACGTTTACTTCATTATTCTCAATATTGGAGAATACGAAGAAATTATGGCCGATCATGTTCATCTGCAGTATCGCTTCTTCCACATCCATCGGTTTGAGTAAGAAACGTTTCGTACGCACCACTTCAAAATCATCAATATCCATATCCAGTTCATCATCGGTTGTAGGAGATGCACTAGCAGGCACATTTTCTACAAAGAGAGTCTTCAGATTGCCTTCTTGGCGGAATTTACGATTGATCTTTGTTTTGTGCTTGCGAATCTGACGTTCAAGCTTGTCTACTACAGCATCGATGGAGCCGTACATATCATTGCTTTCATCTTCTGCGCGGAGTACTAGACCTTTCATAGGAATAGTTACCTCTACGGTGTGCAGGCCTCGATTAACACTTAGCGTAACATTGCCATCAGAGGTAAGAGGTTCGTCGAAATACTTTTCCAGTTTATTCAGCTTCTTATCTACGTAATCTTTCAAAGCATCAGTAACCTCGATTTGTTGTCCTCGAATACTCAAATTCATAGGGCAGTCCTCCTTTTCCTTTACACCTCGATTATAGCATGAATGATATGGTAAAGTAAAAAAATAAAGCGGTTTCTTTGTTCATACGAAAAGAGATGTGACAATTTTATTAAGTCCGTTTGAAAAGGGTTGCAATCGGTTAATACTAGAGTTAATTCTTCCTAAGAAAACATAAAAAAACCTCAAGACCGAAGTCTCAAGGTTTGAAGCTAACTACTATACAATTGTTAACCATCTAACCGTATATGTAGGTCGGACTATGCCGGATGATTATAATTTGATTACGTTAGCTGCTTGTGGTCCACGCGCGCCTTCAACGATCTCGAATTCTACGGATTGACCTTCTTCCAAAGTTTTGAATCCTTCGGATTGAATTGCGGAAAAGTGAACGAATACATCGCCGCCATCCTCAGTTTCGATAAAACCATAACCTTTTTCTGCGTTAAACCATTTAACTTTACCTTGCATGCACGAACATTCCCTTCGTCTTCAAATGAAGTGAGCGTAGCTCACAATTCAGACTATAACATCCAAACTTATCCATTGTCAATTGGAAAAGAAAATGATTACCTGCAAATATCTAACATATGAATGTTAATAATTTTGGAGTGAATTAGTACTTCTTTCACTTGTCTAATGAATGAATATAAGCATTTTATGAATATCAGTTTTTAAGTCAAAGGATATCGAGCTAACCATTATGACTTAAGTATTATTGAATAATAATTCGCTCTCTTTTCACGCCTTCTATTTTCTACGATCCATCAACAAGCTATCCGCACTATAGGGATTTTCATAAGCACTGCGTTGTGCTTTAATCCTTTTGCGCTGCTGAAGCCATTCTTGAGCTTCCGCTTTTAAGCTGACTATTTTGCCAACGATAACTTGGTCATGACTTAGAAGTACTTTTAGTCGTTGCTCATCCTCGGGATCCATCTTGTGTTGAATCACCTCAGCTAAGATAGAATCTACAAGTACCTGCCGGTTCTCAACAAATTCTTCTATTTCCTCATAATCTGCATTATCCAAGATATCTAGTAATTCGTTGGTCTTTAACTCCAGTTCATCAATTAGTTGCTTCATGTGTCGCCCTTGATACCGCTAGTTTACTCGCACTAAGCCACGTGTCCCGTAGATCGATTAACATGTTCATCGCTTCCTGTGCCGGTTCCTGGGATTTCTTTATATTAGCTTGAATGAGAAGATAATTCATGTATTCATACAAGGAATAAAGCCCGTTAGAAACTTCATATTTCCGATCTAAAGTCACCATCAGCTCACTTATAATTGTCTGAGCCTTACCTAAATTAAGATTAGCTTTTTCAAAATCCGTTTCCTCCAAGCCTTTAACCGAAGCACGGATAAAGCGGATTGCCCCATCATACAACATGATTACTAATTGTGCAGGATTCGAGGTTTGGACAGAAGACTGACGATATTTATCATATGGATTTGCTAACATTAAACTTCCACCTTTTTAATATATTATGAGAAATAACTTGATAGACTTGAGGACTGAGAATTATATTTATTCATTGCTGTTTCCATTGCTGTAAATTGCTTGTAATATCTTGTTTCGAGATTTGTAAGTTTTAATTGGAGTACGTCGATGCGCTTATTGTAATCTTTAAGCTGGCGTCCCATAATACTTTCCTCTTTAAAAATACTGTTCAAATCACCTGAATATTTACTCGTACCTGCTTTGGAAACCAACTTATCAAGAGATCCATTAATTGTTTCAGACATTTTGCTGAATATTCCTGTAGAACTGCCAACTCCCTGAAATACATCGATTAGTTGTTGTGGATTAGACTGCAGTGCTTGTTTAAACTTATCTTCATCCAAGTATAACTTCCCATTTTCGTAATATTGCCCAGTTGTGATCCCAAGAGAGCTGAGTGCAGATAGTTTCCCAGTAATATTCTCACGCATAGAAGATGCTGTTGACTTTAAGATTTCGTCATTCTTTAAGAGACCACTCTTTGCTTTTGCTTCCCAGAGTTCAATATCTTTATCTGTCATTTCCTTTTTTTGTTCATCTGTTAGGGGAGCATAATCTCTGTATCTTTCTTCACTCGACATGGTGTTCATGTAACTCATTAGAGTATTATATTGTTCAATAAAACTTTTAATGGTAGATAATGCCTTCTCATTATCGGTTTGAAGAGAGATCTCAATAGCATCTGTATCAGCTTTTTGATCAATAAGTCCACCTGTTTCTGTATTGGGAGATTTAAGGTTTGTAACACTTAAGAAAGTTAAACTAATCCCATTAACTACTAATGAATTAGTAGTCGGATTGTACTTTCTGCCATTAATAACTACTTCAGCGTTCTCTCCTTTATCTTCGAGAGAATTATCAGTTCCGAAAAGTTTCAATAACGAATTTTCGGTACTAGCATCTTCAACTTTAATATTGGCTGCTTCTCCATAAGTTTTAGAAGAAATCTTCAATTTACCTGTTATCTCATCAAAACTTGCTATTGCATTAGCTTTTGGATCTGAATTAATTGTTGAAATAACGGTAGAAATTGTAGTATTAGAATCAAACACAAAATCTTTTGAATACGAAACACCATTCAATTTCCCACTTATAGTAATCGAATAATTTTTGTTGTCTGTATCACCACTTATATCCTTAAGAGAAGAAGTTGTTTTAATATCCTTGTTAGGAGCCACCCCGACTGTTTCTATCGTGGCTTGCTTTGCTAGATTCACTACACTTACTTTCATTGGTATATTCTGAGCATTGGCAGAGGCTTCTGCTTTAACTGCGTTGTTATTCCCTGTTAAAACAGCCTTTTGGGTATTTAATTCAGCAGATTTATTGAAAATTGATAATTTATTCTTAAAATCGAACAATTTACTGTTTACTTCTCTGTAATTATCACGTTGCCAATTTAAAATTTGTTTTTGCTGAGTTAATTTATCTAATGGGGCCTTGCTCGCTGTCATCATGGATGTAACCATTGAATCAACATCAAAACCTGAGAATCCTGTAACTCTCACTTCACTGAAACCTCCTCATATCTTCTTATCTACCAGTATGCCTGCAATCTCCATCATTTTGGCGACTAGATCGAGCATTTTTTCTGGTGGAATCTCTCGAATTAGTTCCCCCGTCTCTTTGTTGAGCACCCTGACAATAATGTCATGTGTCTTTTCATGAATATTAATATCCAATATGGTTTGAGGTCCCTCCAGCGTCTTCAATGCACGTTCAATGTTTCTGATTAATTGATCCTTGCCCACTGAAAGGGTGCTATCTTGAGTAACTAAACCCATCGATTCACCATTTGTAGAAAATTGGGTAGAATCTTGCGCTACATAAGACAGTTTCATATCAACTACATTTTGTGATGAGCTGGATGTATTGGAGCCTGCAGATACCGATAGTTGGACATTCATTATTCGCTAACCTCCGTATATGATTTACTATTTATATCGGATAAGTTAGACCGTGTCTTTAGAGAAAATAAAAAGAAACCCTAAGAAATAGGGTTCCTTGAATAAATAAGTATTGATTAACGAAGCAATTGAAGAACGCCTTGTGGTTGTTGGTTCGCTTGAGCTAACATTGCTTGTGCAGCTTGAGAAAGAATAGAGTTCTTCGTTTGTTCCATCATTTCTTTCGCCATATCTACATCACGGATACGAGATTCCGCAGCAGTAAGGTTCTCAGAAGATGTGTTCAAGTTGTTGATTGTGTGTTCTAAACGGTTTTGGTTTGCACCAAGTTTAGACCGTTCAGCAGATACTTGTTGAATAGCCTTGTCGAGGGTTTTAATTGCATTATTTGCACCATCTTGAGTTTGTAAGTCAATATCTTTTACAAGGCCTACATTCGTATCTCCTAGAGTCTTAGTACTCATTTCATTAATATCAATCAACACATTTTGATCTTTGTTTGCACCAATTTGTAAAGTTGCACCACTACTTGAGACTTTAATAGTAGCTGTACCAGCTCCTGTAGTATCTGTTACTGTTAATTGAGCACCTTTGTAATTAACTTCTTGTCCTAAACCAGTTAATGCTTCAGTTACTCCGTTTTCATCTGTAATAGAAACCTCTGCATTGTCTCCACCTGTAACAGCTCCACCGAACTCAGTTGCATCAGCTCCACCTAAAACTAATTTTGCATCTGAACCATATGCTTCTGTAGTTAGAGTGATTTTATTACTACCATTAGTAGCAGTTACACCTGTTTTCTCTGTATAAGAATTGATTTTCGCTGCAATCTCAGCCCCAGTAGCCGTTGTAGTATCTAAGTCACTGAAATCAATTTTAACCCCATTAATTGTAAGTTCTTTTCCTGTATAATCTGTACCAGCAGTAAATGTGGTTGAACCTTCTGCTGCAGCTTTAACAGTTGCTTCTTGAGTTACCGTTGCATCATAGTCTCCTGCTTTCAAACCTGAAGCATTATTTAATTTAATAACAGCTGTATCATCTGAAGAACCAACAGCTCCCAAACTACCATTCAATAGTTTCTGCGTGTTGAATTCTGTAGTATCTGAAATACGATTAATTTCAGATTTTAACTGTTCAACTTCTTTCTGTATTTCTTTTCTATCATCCAAAGTATTAGTGTCATTAGATGATTGAACTGATAATTCACGCATACGTTGTAGAATTGAGTGTGTTTCGTTTAATGCACCTTCAGCGGTTTGAATCATAGAGATACCATCTTGTGCGTTTTTAGAAGCCATATCTAAACCACGAATTTGTCCACGCATTTTTTCGGAAATTGCTAGACCCGCTGCATCATCTCCAGCACGGTTGATACGAAGACCAGATGATAATTTCTCCATGTTGTTTGTTTGTGCATTTGTAGCAGCACCCAATTGACGATGTGTGTTTAAAGCCGCAATATTGTGATTGATAATCATGTTATAATTTCCTCCCTGAAATAAGTTGATATCCACGTCCTTGTGGAACGCCTTAGGCGAAAGGTCGGCCGCCCTTGCCCTCAGCGCCTACAACATATATCGACTACAATCACTTCATTATTTATAGCAAAACCAAAAAGTTTTTCTATTATTTTTCATTTTTCACTGACTGCTTAAATTGCACGATTAAAGCCTCAATATGATCCTTCGTTGAAGCGGCAGATTGTTTGTTCGCTTCCTGTATCGCGAGATGAACCTCTTTACGGAAAATATCAACTTCCGCAGGTGCGGAAATGCCAATTCGGACCGTCTCTCCCTCGACGCCGAGCACGGTAATCTCAATATGGTCATCGATCACGATGGACTCTCCCTTTTTCCTGGATAGTACTAGCATCTTTATTCACCATCCTTTGCAAAAAGGGTTCTGGCTGCAGTTAATTCCTTGATGGCATGCCGTGTCTGGTAACCGGATTGTTGCAGCACGATCTGTTTCGCCGCAGCATTCTCTGGATTCATGACAATGGGGGCTAGTAAATTGATGCTTGATTCCTCAATCGATGCTTGAAGGGTTACAATACAGCGTACGAGCACCTTCTCTTTAATTCCTAGTTCCATGGTATCGTGATCTGGTAATTCAAATTCATAACCTGGCTCGAATAGAAATGGGTCCGCTAAGAGAAAGGATAGACTTGGCTCACTTAGCGATTGCATCATACTAAATGGACTATCCTCATAAGGTAGAATGGCAAACTCCTTCTCTTCTTCAAATCCGGGAATTCCTCTATTAAAATGAAATATTTGATCGTCCTCTACTTCGATACTGCCCCAAGAGGTGGATTCAATGATCAATGTAATCTCTCCTTTATCCTTGTGAGTCTACTATTCTATATAAAAAAAGCTACAGATTTGGCGGTTGCCTCTCTATAGCTTCTATGTTACACCGTCTGATCTACTTCAGGGGGAATAAATTGGATAGACGGATACTGCATCATATAGATCTGCAGCTTGCCCCGCTGATAGTCAATCTCCGGCTTGTTTACTTTCACATCGATGGCTACTGAACCTCTTTCAATCTCGATGTCTGTCTTTCGAGTATTAAAGTGTATATCTACATTATCTATGGAGGCTTCACCTCGGAATTCCCCTAGAACCGGTAAAGCCTCCTGTTTCCCATATACCTCAGCGATCGTATTACCCGGCTTATAAAAATCCGCCATCCGATTACCCTGCTCAACTCGTTTGGCAATTCCCTCAAGGAAAATTTGCTTAACGTTTGAATACAACCGCTGTGTCATCTCTATCTGTGTTCCCCCGGTAAAAGCAGCTTTTGCGCGCGACGAATCTACAACAAGCTCAGGCTGATGCTGATCGATTTGAAGGGTTGCTGGGTTACTCTTGATCTGAAGATCTGCTTTTGGTTGTCTTATGGAATACTGTCCTAAATCTGCATCAATGCCAATACGTCCGTTCTGCTGCCTGATCTGAAGCATAGGGATTGTGCTCATGATAATAGAAGCCTCCTCTCATCTTACTTATCTAAGAAAGTCAACTAAGGAAGAGGAGATAATTTTTGCACCAACAGATAATGTTGCGTTATAGATATTTTCTTGAATCTGCGAACGAACAGCCAGCTCAGCGTAATCCGCATCTTCTGTTTTCGCTTGCAGACTCGTTAAGTTATATTCCATATCACCGAGTCTATTTTGCATTAGTTCAATCCTATTCATCTTTGCACCAATACCTGCCTGTGCAGCTGTTAGTTTCTCTACACGAGTGTCCATTTGAGCCAGTTCAGCAGAGATCGCATCAAAATTCCCAGCTTTCAATGCTTCACTCAAACGATCCGCTATTGCAAATACATTGTCTGTCTCATCTGCGGAGCCCATCACGTCATTACCGCTCACATTAATAGCTAACTGTATCCCGCTGCCGACAGCATAATTTACATTTCCGGTATCAATCATGTCTTTTTTAAATACAGAAGTGTCTGATACATTTTCAGCGTTTTTCGCAAAATCATATGGCTTCTGATTATAGCCCTCACCGTTAAAGATATATTTCCCGTTAAGCTGGCTATTGCCGATATCGACAAACTGTTCTTTCAGCTGATTCACTTCAAGACGAATACTCTCCAGGGCACTTTGTGGGTTGGTTCCGCTTGATGCCGTAACTGTTAGTTCTCGCATTCTCTGCAAAACTTCGTTGGTCTGAGATACGACGGTATCTGAGTAATCCAGCCAGGAAATGGCCGAATCCACATTGCTCTGATATTCCGCATTGGAACTCAGTTCTGTACGGTATCGCAATGCATATGTAATACCTACTGGGTCATCTGAAGGCTTGTTAATCTTCATTCCCGTGGACATTTGAAGCTGCGTATCATTAAGTTGCTTCGCGTTACGGTTAATGTTCATCATGAGCTGGTTGCTCATCATATTCGAGGTTACTCGGATCATCGTATTACCCTCCTGCCTGCCTTGTCTTCCTACTATCTTCCTACAGTCCCGGTTCCATTAATTAATTTCTCTAACAGCTCATCAAACGTCGTCATAAATCTAGCAGCTGCGCTATAGGCATGCTGGAACTTAATCATGTTGCTCATCTCTTCATCCAGCGATACTCCGCTGACGGATTGCCGAGAGTTCTCCACCTGAGTCACCAAAGAGGAAGAGTTCGTCATTTTACGATAAGCTTCCTGTGTCTGAACCCCAAGTTCTCCAACCATCGATTTATATAAATCATTAAGTGTCGTCTTATCTGTTCCACCTGGTGTAGTAAAGGAAGTGCCTTTCAGACTTCCCATGAGTGAAGCTAGGGTATTATTCCCTTTCACCGCATTACCCGAAGCATCAAGGCGTAAGGAGGAAGCGATTTTATTAGGATTGAGTTGAATTTCTTTATTAAGCGTAATGTTGCCTGCGGTAATCGTTCCACCATCTGCTCCTGTGAAAAAAGGAATGCCGGCACTTGCAGAGCCATCTAATGAAAAACCAAGCTCATGAAGTCCGTTGAGGCCCTTCACCGTTAAAGGCGTCTCATTCTTGAGAACAGCTCCCGCTGGAAATGCTTGTCCTGCCAGAACGGTAGACTCAGCACCATTAACCGTAATCACGGTATCTTGATCTGCTAGGGTACCTTCCCGCACAGAGGAACCGGCAGGTAAAGTAATCGTAACATCGCCATTCGCAATGGTATTTGCCAGCTGATTCAGATCATTCTGAAAGCTCGTTACAAAGCTGTCTCTCGAAATGACCATTCCATAAACTTCGCCGCCCGTAAGATCTCCAGATGCATAAGCGTCCGTAAGGAGAGCACTCGTCACTTCTGTAACTGCCGTACCATTCACCAGATTCGTTCCACCAATGGAAATATTGTATCCTTGTTGATTTTCCGTCACGGTTACATTCGCAATTCTGGATAACTTATCGGTAAGGAGATCACGCTGATCACGAAGATCATTTGCGTTATCGCCCAAAGATTCAATTCTTGAAATCGTATTATTCAAATCGGCAATAGACGTAAGATACGTTTGCATCTCTTGTGCCTTAACACCGATATTTGCAGTAAGGTCCTGATTTAATCCATCTAGCTGCTTGCTCATGAGGTTCATTGCATCCGTTAGAGCAAGTGCGGATTCTTTTACTATATTACGGGCTGTGAGGTTCTCCGGATCTTTACTTAGATCAGACCAGGAAGACCAGAACTTATCTAATACGGTCTGTAGACCGGTATCGGAAGGTTCGGTCATGATTCCCTGGATTTTATCCAGCGCATCATATTGGATCTCCCAATTTCCAAGGCTCGAATTCTCGCTGCGGAACTGACTGTCGAGGAACCCCTGGCGAATTCGTTCAATGGCTGAGAACTCTACCCCCGAACCTAATTGGCCCGGGTTAGTAGATCTTAAGTAAGCAAGCGGATCCATGGGAGAAGAAGCGGTCATTTTTACCGTTTGTCTCGTGTAACCCTCTGTATTGGCATTGGATATGTTGTGACCTGTTGTATTGAGTGCTGCCGTTTGTGTAAACAAACTGCGTTTCGCAGTCTCTATCGAATGAAAAGTGGAAACCATCGTGTTACTCCTCCTAACTTAAGCTCGTGAGTCGAAATATCCGAATTGACCTACCGCTCCCTGGCGTTGATCTGGATGTTTGTACACCGGCTCCATTGTTGGCTTATCGATCAGCACGTCCAATGAATAATCAATAAAAGCGAGTGACTGTTCTAACAATTTTTGATTGATTTCATTCATTTCTTTGAGCTGCAATAAGGTTGTGCTTAGCGCCATTTGAGCTTGTTGTAATCTTTCCTTATCCTCTACATCAAATACGAGACGAGAGATTTCCGTAATGGTCAGATTTAATTTGGACTTAATTCCACGCTCGAGTAAGAAGGAGACAATCGCTTCATTTTTCATGACTTCCTGACTTTGAATGCGCTTCAATATGACTGACTCTTGGTTTAACAAACGGATTAACGTATCTGTATCGTTCTTAATAATGGATTCTTTCTTCACTTCTGCTGTACGAAGCATCTCACGATGCGTTGTCTCAAGTTCATACATGGCATCAATTAATTGATTTAGGGACATAACTCTCTCCTACTTCTCGGAACTTGATTTAAAATACGGCATCATCTTCTCGGCAAGCTTAACTGTATCGACTCTATAGGTGCCTGAAGCAACTTGTTGTTTCAGTTCCTGAATACGCTGTGTGCGTTCGCTGTTATGGACTTGTTCTTGTTTTTGAAGCATTTCCATCGCCTCTGGTGAGATCGTAATCTCATCCTTGCGGTTTGTTTTCTTTCCTTCGGTCTGCTGAGCAGACTCTATGTTTTTGGAATAAGAATGAATTGCTCCAATGCGACCGGATTCATTAATTTTCATATACGAAGCACCTGCCCTTTCCCTTATATCGGAATGATCTATTGTATCATCAAGTCATCTAAAATAAAAAAACCGATAATCTTTACTAAAGTTATCGGTAGAGGTTGAAACATTGTTTATAGTGTTACAGCGAATTAAGTCCTGTCTCCTAGGAACGTCCTGATTTGTCGATTGCACGATAGGCACCTGCTCCTAGAGAGCGTCCTTCCCCCTGACTAACCTCCCGGGCTGCACTGCTCAAATCCTTGGTCAAACGCGAACGACAGCTTTCGCACATATGTCCTTCACGAATGAAAGTACCACAAACTTCACAAGGCAACATAAGATTCGGCGCATCCACTACAGAGATCCGGCCTTCCTTAATAAAACGTGTAATCTGCTTAATGGATACACCTGTCTCATCGGACAGTTCTTGGACGTTCGCGCCCCTATGTTTACGTAAATATTCGGCACAGTCAACATATTGCTGTTCAATTTCTCTGAGACAAGTTGGACAACAGCCCATTACGTTAAGCGCGTAAAGCTTGCCGCAGTGAGGACAGTTACCTACATTCATCCTCTTCAGCCTCCTTCAGATAGATCATTTCCGAATGCTTTTCCTCATTATACCTACGATATTTAGCCTTGTCATCTTTGGTAGTTATGAGAAACAGTGGAAAGCCAGTGCTTGCATAACTGTGAAAAATAGAGCACGAATTCACTTATTTTCACACGATGAATTGACTCGTTTATTTCTATATCGGAGAAACGCCACCGAAATCTTACTAGGATCTGGCCCAAGTGAGCGTATAAATTTTAAAATAGATACCGCGCTCTTCTCCCCATCGGTTGATTGCCTGGCTGCAAGCTTCGAGTGTACTACCCGTTGTATAAACATCATCTACTAGAATGAGGTGAATCGGTTGATGCTCATCGGCTAGTGGCAGATTCATTAGTATCTTCTTCATATAAATCGAAGCTTCCTCATGAACAGCAAAAATGTTACGCATCGATTCTACCCGTTCTTTGCGAGACTTATAACTTTGTTTCTCGGTGTGCTGTGTACGCATCAGCATGGGAATAACCGGAAGACACACCTCATGACTAAGTACTTCAGCAAGTCTTTCGGCTTGATTAAACCCCCGCTCTATATGTCGCTCCCTACTCACCGGAACAAACGTAACCGCCTGTGCCTGCCAGATCATATGAGGGGAAAGCGTCATCTCACGCTGCAAAGCACGGTAAGCTGTACCCAGCATGGTCCCAAGAAGCGGAGCCATCCTTTCTTTGCCCCGGTACTTATACACCGCCAGCCACTCTCGCATGAGAGGATCATACCTTACTGCACTTCGGTTCATCTCAAAAGAACGGCGGAGGTTCTCCGCTCTTGCACAGTCTGGGCAGCCGATCGCTCTGCCGCAGCGATGACAGCGTATGCTTCGAATCCACGGAATACTAGAAATACAGCGTGGGCAAAGCCCCGTCAGCGCAGTAGAAGACAGAGCTCCTCGGTTTCCACATGCGACGCAGATTTGTCCCGGCGGCGCAGCCAGCCCATGCAAAAAGGAACGTACCCAATCAAACCTAATCATCTGCTGACTCCTTTCCCAATAAATACCCTTGGCGTCTTGCGATCGTATTCATTCGTTTGATTTGCTTTACGGCTTCTTTCTGACCGAGACTGCGCTCGGGTGCTGCAAAAACGACATTTCCGGCAGGATCATCTTTCGACCTTCCTGCTCGTCCTGCCATCTGCACAAGAGAAGCTGCATCAAACAGCCGGTTGTTGGCATCGAGGATATACACATCACTCTTGGGTACGGTGACCCCGCGTTCGAGAATCGTTGTTGTGACGAGTAAACGAATCGTCCGATCCCGAAAAGCCATGACCTTCTCTGCACGCAGCGGATCTTCAGACGAGGTTCCTTCGATTCTTAGATCAGGCAATGTAAGCCTGAGCAAATGTAATAAAGCATCAATCTGAGCAATCCGAGTGACAAACATAAAAATTTGCGCACCTCGCTCGATGGAAAACGTGAGTCTTCTGAGTAATTCCGCAGGCAGCTTATGTTGCTTCAATAACTGCTGGACAGAAGGAACTTTCAGCAACAGCGGTACGGGCAGAGGATGCCGATGAAAACGAACCGGCACTCTCGCATAGGCAAGCTTGCCGCTGGCTGCTTGCTTCTGCAGTTCCCTTGGCGGGGTGGCAGATAAATAGATAAAGCTGCCGCCCTGTTTGCAGCATGCTTCCGCTGCATAAGCGAGCATGGGATCGTTGTGGTATGGGAAGGCATCGAGCTCATCGATGATGACCAGGTCAAAAGCGTGGCGGAAGCGAAGCAGCTGGTGCGTTGTGGCGAGGGTAAGTTCTCCTCGCCGCCAGCGGTCGCTGCTTCCGCCATAGAGGGTGGCGCGCGTCACCTCAGGGAACGCGCGGGCCACCCGGGGAGCGAGCTCCAGCACCACATCGCGCCGCGGTGTGGCTACGAGCACGCTCCCCCCGCTGCTGAGTATTGCATCCAGCAGCGGGAAGGTCATCTCGGTCTTGCCGGCGCCGGTTACGGCCCATAGCAAGAACCGGCCTTTGGCCGCAGCGGAGCTGGCATCGCGCCGCTCCGCCAAGTACGCAAGCGCCGCGCCTGTGGCTGCGCTTTGCGCTGGGCTAAGTCCCCACCGGCTGTCTGCCACGTTGGGGACTCCCCCGGCCGCTCCCTTTACGGCCGGGGGCGCTGCACCTTGCAGCAGCAGCGCGCAAGCCCGGCTGCGCCCGAGCGCGAGGCAAGCCTCGCAGTAAGCGCATGCCGAACTACCGCATGCCGCGCACGGACTTTGCTCGGCTGCAACACTGCCACAGCGACGGCAGTGCAGCTGCACTCGCCGGCCAAGAAGCCACTGCTCCAAACTGTGCCGCTGCTTATGAATCGGCTGTTCGGCTACGGCTGCTTCATAAGTAATCCGTCCCGCCAAATATCCAAGCTGAATGGCAGCTTTATATTCGGTTTGCATACTCGGAACGTTCTCCGTTAGCAGTGCTTCCACTTCCGGGAGCAACAGCTGTCTGCCTGTGAGCTGCCCCGCGGCCTCTACTGCATCATCATAAAGGGAATGAATCACCTCCTCTGCATGACTAGTTCCCCTAAGCGGCACGATTTTAATATCTAAACAATCACGAAGTAACTTCATGCCATCCTTAACCGGCTCCCTTGCTACCTTCTCTTGTAAAATAGACTCGGTCCATCTTCTCCAGCTCTGAATCGATGTTTCCTCTCTAATCATTGCACTCTGCTTACGGAAATTTTCTCTCAGATGGCATGCCCAAGAAAAAGGCATTTGGGATGAAATGCAGATGATAGACCAAGGCTCCTTAGTCTTCTGTCTTCTAGCTTCCCACCATAACTGGTCGGCTTCTGGACAGATCGATATATATAAATTCAGCTCATCTGATTTTGAATGATCTCCTTCTTCTTCCCTTGCCAAATATACAGCTACCTTCACAGCCTTCCCTCCTGAATCACGCAAAAAAGCACATACCTCGGTAAATCTACCGAAGTATGTGCTTCATACTCAATGATAATATAGAAAAAAATAACATATAAGTTCTATATATACAATATTAATGACAATACCGCAACTTTTTCAAAGCTCATTCGTTTTATAATATATCTACAGTTTGCTTACGAATGGAATTCCTTGAAGCGTGCCTTCTTGACGAAGATCGATATATTTCGTATCTTCCCGTTCCTGTATACCGCTTACGTTCATATAAGACAAGGATTCGTCGCCAGCCATAATATCTAGTTCGATTCCAGCTATGTCAAACAGCCGATTTAGCAAAAGCAGGGTTTCATCGCTTGAGCCATAATCCACTACGGTAACATGATGGGTTTTTCCTCGTAAAGATGCATCTAAAGACAGTGCTCGGATAATCCACTCCAGTATAAATCCATGGTTACTTGTAATCAAAACATAACGTGTTTGCTCGGCTTGTTTCTGATTTGATTGCAGCGTTCGATAAACAAAACGTACGGTTGCAGCAGATAGGCCATAAACAAGCGCAATCCATAACAAATGTTCGATCATGGCGACTGCACCTCCCTTTACGACAATATATGCCGTAAATATGGACGTTGACACAATGAACGTTTATAAAAGTTTTATTTATTTAGCTGCTGATTCGCATCAAAAAACTCCGAATAGCACAAACCCTAGTCCTATTTTATACTACATTACAAGAAACCGACTTGGCCATATGTATGCCTATGGGGCGGCAAAAGGCTGCTTACGATAGCTTGTACGTTCTAACTTCAGCATTTCCCCCGAAAAGTTACACCCCTATTTTCCTTCTCATGCTAAAGTTTATCCTACGTTATAGAGTGACCCAACCATATTTAATGGAATTAATTACGGCTTGTGTCCGATCATCAACTTCCATCTTCTGTAAAATACTGCTGACATGGTTCTTCACTGTTTTCTCACTGATGAACAAGAACTCACCAATCATTTTGTTACTCTTACCTTCTGCCATAAGACGAAGTACCTCTGCTTCACGGCGAGTCAGTGGATTATTATCTCCAGCAACAAACTTCACGCCTGCTTCTTTTACGCCGCCTTCACTCATGGTACCTGTTTCATTCAGATAAGTCATACGACGAAGCTGCATAATCAGTTTCCCTGTAACTTTTGGATGAATAAATGCGTACCCTTCGTGCACGGAACGAATGGCATTGATCAGAGACTCTGCCTCCATATCCTTCAGCAAATATCCACTTGCTCCTTTACGAAGCGTTTCAAATACATAACTTTCATCATCATGAATAGACAAAATAATAACTTTCACATCTGGGAACATTTCTCTCAGCTTTTCTGTCGCTTCCACACCATTTTCAATCGGCATGTTGATGTCCATAAGAACGATATCCGGCTTGATCTGATTACAGAATTCAAGTACCTGGATTCCATCGCCGCATTCGCCGATGACCTCAATATCGTCCTCCATGTTCAGTATGCGTTTCAATCCTTCACGAAACAGCTGATGGTCATCAGCTAGTAATACTTTAATATCTGCCTTATTCATGTTCTGGTTTTCCATCCTGTTACTCCTTTCCCTTCTCCACGTTTGTCGGGATATGAATCACGATCTTAGTGCCTTGATTTTCTCCTGATTCAATCTCCATTCGGCCTTCGAGCAGTTCTACCCTTTCCCGCATACCTATTAACCCAAAATGAGAGTGATCCTTACTTTTCTCCTCTAATTTCTCCGGTTTAAATCCAAGACCGTTATCCTGCACAACAATCTTGACCAGCTGAGCCTGGAAAGTAATCTCGACCACCACATAAGTTGGATAAGCATGCTTGGCTGCATTCGACAAACCTTCTTGCACTAATCGATAAATCGCTGCCTCCATAGCGGAAGACAAACGGTGTTCTTTCCCTCTAGTTTCAAACAGTGAACGAATTTTGGTTTTTTCCTCAAAATCCTGCACGTATTTACGAAGTGTGGGAATTAAGCCCAGGTCATCCAGGGCCATTGGACGCAAATTGAAAATAACTTTTCGCATTTCCCCAAGGCTAGAACGAACTTGTTTTTTCAAATCTACTATTTCGGCTTGTACCATCTTAAAATCCTGCTTGGCCAGCATTCTTTCTACAATTTCCGTCCTAAGCACTAGGTTGGCAAGCATTTGTGCGGGTCCATCGTGAATTTCACGAGCGATTCTTTTCCGCTCTTCCTCCTGGGCCAAGATGATCTTGAGACCGATCATCTGCCTGTTTTTGGCGGACTCAATAATCCGTGTAACCTGACCCAATTCACCAGACAGATACTCCATGACAACATTCATCTGTGAACCAATGGTCTCGGCTCTTTCCACAGATGCCTCGATACTGCGCGCACGTTTCTGCAAATCATCACGGCGAGCTTTGAGGTACATTTCTTTTTCTCTGTAAATCATCAAATCCAGCTGCAACTGCGTAGCCTTTTCATAGGCTTGCTTGATATCATGTTCAGAGAAACGGACAAAATCACGGCTGACTTCAGTCAGCCGGATTCGAGACCTGCGGAAATTGAGTTCCAGTTGATCTACCTTTTCAATCGTTTCGGCCGTCTCTTTCAGGATGGATTGAACCTCCTGATTCAGTGCTTTAAGCTCGGTACGAGACGAGTCCATGATTTCAAAAATTTGATATTTACTACTTTCCATGACCTGCATGGCGTTTTTTATAACGCGATCGAGAGCATCTGCTTGAAAGTCCACGTATTTTCGACTCCATTCCTAACGTTTCCAGGATATATCATACCATATCACGAGTCGATGGTGACGGTCTTCGTTTTCTGTTCCCATTTTACAGTCAGTCCAAGCTGTTCAGAAACAAGCCTTAGAGGGACTAAAGTCCTACCACCTGATATATAAGGTGCCACGCTCGCGTTTTGACGTTGCCCATTGATTACAAATTCTTTCTGACCAACCGTCAAATCTATTAACTTACCACCGCGTATTATGGTCACTCGCTGGTTTTTACTATCCCAGGTTGCCTGTCCTCCAAACACATCAAGCACATGCTTAATAGGAATGTAGGTAGCATTATTTTTCAGTACGGGCGCTGCATCAATGGTTCTCTTTTGACCGTTAAACAACATCGATTTTTGTCCTAAAACAAGCTTGGCGACTCCCTCAGGCAGACCGGCCTCACTTGATAGAGATGGCATTGTAAATGCTATATTATCAAATGCTACGGTTCCTGTCATGGCTCGCTCGTCCTGTCCTTCATCCAAATTCACGACATAAACCCGTTTTAATTTGGCTGGATATGAGATATCTGAACTACTTAAGTCCACATTCAGCTTCTTCCATCCCGACCAGTCTATATTTCTTGCCAAATCCACATACACTGTTTTCCCCTTCGCATCGGTGAGTTCTGCCCGCAGCCAGTTCAGGCTGTGATCTCCAAGAACATCTACCGATAGGGCAGTAGCTGCAGAGTCAATCGTTTTGCCGGATGTTCCATTCAGCTGAGCGTAAGCATACATTTTACCACTTCCGCCCGTCATATCATAGCTGAGCTGGAGCACTTTGGATCCTGCTTTTTCCTCGGTGCCATTTACTACTTCTGCTGTTCCCGTTACCCCTGCTGCGTTTGTTGTAAACTGGACTCCGTAATTTACATTCTCGAAATCTTCCCACATACTTTCACCTGCTGCAGACAAGACTACTACCGTACTGAATCCATCATAACGACCAATCGCGTAACCGACCGTTGCCCCTGTATTAATAGAAGAAACCGTTAATTTATCTCCCTTCACGCTGCCTTTAAAGCCAATAAACTCCCATTTCAGTGCATCCGCGCTAAGTGAAACGGTTTGTCCATCTTTGGTCGTTGCCGTCACCGGAATATCGATGCTGCTTCCTGCTTGTAGTGAGCCTGTACCTGAACCGGCTTTCAGTGCAGTCAGATTGCTTCCGCCTACTACCGTCACTTTCAACTTGCTGCTTGCTGAGCCACTTACCGCAGTTAGTGTAGCTGTTCCGCCGCCTACTGCTTTGATCTTCCCGCCGCTTGTGCTGATCACCTTGCCATTACTTGATTTCCAGGTAACTGAGGTTGTTCCCACATCGTAAGGGTTGTAGTACGTGTCATACCCTTTCAGGCTGTACTCTGCCTCCTGACCTACAAGAAGAGAAGAAGAACCGCTGATAGCAAGCCCCTTTAATTTTCCTCCAGGAGCAAGAGAATACACACCAAGACCATTAACAACCGCTCGCTGTTCAGTCCCATATTCTGTTGGAAAAGCAAGACCTGTAGCCGTCATCCCAAGCGGTCTCGTAATCATGGTAGTGGAACCCCCGCCATCCAGGTTCATCCCTTTCCAGATCCCGATACTCGTCATAAAGGATTGCATTTCTTTTAAGGACATCCCGCTGCTTGCACTATTATCCTGTACAGCGATCAGATATGCATACCGATTATCCTTCGAATAACCTACCGCCGTCCGAGCGCGGTAACCTCCGATGCCTGACGTATCACGAGAAAAAGATGTTGCTTTCCCACTGCTTACCAGAATCGTATGCCCACCGATCATCATTTGCAGCGTATCTGGGTTCACCTTTTGACCCGTCGTCTTCGCTACTAACTTGTAATCTGTATTTACTGCTTGTCCTACTGTGAGGTTTGCAACCAACCAATCCGCTGCTTTGCCATGAGCACGTAGGATGTAACCATCTTCCGGAATTGACGTGCTTAGTGCACTCTTATAAGATACTTCCTGAACAACATCATTCTGTACAAGCACTTCAGTCGGCACTGTAGCAGGATCATTCGGACGTTTAGGTGAGGTCCATGCTGAGGTATAGATATATATTGAATTGGCGTGGCTGTATTTGGTGCTTCCCGATTCTAGTGAATAATCTTCCTTATTTATTCCTCGAAGTGGATAGGTAGCTCCACTAGATGCTGTAACAGTGCCTTCAAAGCTATATTCATCAATCATAGGCTTGCCGTCTTTGCTTATCGTCATCGCATACATTCCGGACAACTCAGACGGGGTGGACATAAGCACTCCGCTTGAAATCTGCCCACCAATGGGCGCGTATTCACCGCTTACTTTAAAATAATCTCCATTCACACCCGCAACGGCTCCTGTTTCTTTTACCATGCCGCCTGTACTTTGTTTACTATTAAATGTACCTCCCTTGCCTGTCATCACATCAAGTTTTACATATGGATTATTCAGATCCACCTCAATGACATTCGCAAGAATATTTGTTTTGGCATTTGAGCGTGTTGTAGTGAACTGGTAATTTATCATTTTGGCACCGGACGTAATTATCTCTTCAGATAGCTTTGTTGTACTCACTGCTGCTTGCGCTATACTCGTTATAGGAAGTCCCGTATTCCAGGCTCCGCTCGATCCAAGAACCGGAGTGACCCACAGAACGCCTGCGATCGTAATAATAAACCACTTCTTCTTCCTGCTATCCTTCTGTTGTTTCCCCTTTTGCATTCGGTTTGTTCCCATAGAAAAGCGACTCTCCCATCTTGTTTTGCGTTATCTAATAGATTCAGCCCCGATACTCGTAAGGAGAGTACGGAGCTGAAGACATTTTTATCCTCTACTTAATAGACTGCAAAAAATGGAAAAAGTTACGCTCTTTTTGAAGATTCATGAGTTTGATTATCCATTGTCATGATCCTCGTTCTCCAGGAGAAGGATATTCGGCATCTTCCTTGGGGAAAATAAAGCGGAACACCAAAAAAAACCTTCGATGATAACCATCATCGAAGGTTTGATGTGTAAAAACTTCATAGAATGAAGTTCTGATCTATTAAATACCTGCTTGCGATTTCAAAGCTTCCACCTTGTCAACGCGTTCCCAAGGTACATCCAAATCTGTACGGCCAAAATGTCCGTAAGCAGCGGTTTGTTTATAAATCGGACGACGCAGGTCTAACATGCGAATGATACCCGCTGGGCGAAGATCAAAGTTATTGCGAACGAGTTCTACAAGCTTTTCATCACTAACTTTACCAGTGCCGTATGTATCGACATTGATCGATACTGGGTTTGCTACACCAATTGCGTAAGCAAGTTGAATTTCTACTTTGTCTGCAAGTCCAGCAGCTACGAGGTTTTTAGCCACATAACGTGCTGCGTAAGCTGCAGAACGGTCCACTTTTGTAGGATCCTTACCGGAGAAAGCACCGCCGCCATGACGAGCATAACCGCCATACGTATCTACAATAATTTTACGTCCTGTAAGACCTGCATCACCTTGAGGTCCACCGATAACGAAACGACCTGTTGGGTTGATGAAGTACTTAGTTTCATCGTCGAGCAGATTAGCTGGAACTACAGGAAGGATAACCTTCTCTTTAATGTCAGCTTGAATTTGCTCAAGTGTGATTTCTTCCGCATGCTGTGTGGATACAACGATCGTATCTACACGAACAGGCTTGTCTCCATCATATTCTATAGTAACTTGTGTTTTACCATCTGGACGAAGGTATTCAAGCGTACCATTCTTACGTACTTCAGCCAAACGACGAGCAATTCGGTGAGACAAAGCAATCGGAAGCGGCATCAGTTCTTCAGTCTCGTTGGTTGCAAAACCAAACATAAGTCCTTGATCCCCTGCACCAATATTTTCAGTCTCTTTATCCATTTGATCTGGATCACGATTCTCAAGTGCTGCGTTAACGCCTTGAGCGATATCTTTCGATTGCTCGTTCAGAGATGTTAATACTGCAGACGTTTGATAGTCGAAACCATATTTTGCACGAGTATAGCCGATTTCTTTTACCGTATTACGTACGATTGCCGGAATATCGATATAATCAGCAGAGGAGCTGATTTCTCCGATGACTAGTACGAGTCCAGTAGCTACAGATACTTCACATGCAACACGCGCATTGGGATCAGCTTCAAGAAACGCATCAAGAACGGCGTCGGAAATTTGGTCACAAATTTTATCTGGATGTCCTTCAGTTACGGACTCAGAAGTGAATAAGTGGCGCCCTTTAACAGACATAGTAGTTTCAACCTCCCACGTATATGGATTTGTATGGTATAAGCCATCAATTCTATCCAATACAAAAAATGAACCTTTCCCGAAACGGAAAAGGTTGCAATACATCCTCATACGACATATTAACGTATTTGTCAATCGGTGTCAATCAATGACAAACGTGATTATTTCCACAATTTTTTAAAGAATTTCTGAACTTTTTTGGTGATTTTATTTATTCTGCTCATGATTTATTCACCTCACAGTTTGCGTCCGGCTGCATGTAACTCTGCAGAACGAACCAATCGTTTTGTCATTTCTCCACCAATCGAGCCATTCTCACGGGAAGTCAGATGTCCCCATCCGGAGTAAGAGCGGTTACCACTCATTGATCCCAGTTCATCGCCAAACTCTGCATTCAGATCTTTACCGGTGTATCCACCTACTTGGATGCCAAACTCTGCAGCAATCTCATATTTCATCTGGTCCAACATCTGACGGCTTTCCGGAACAAGCTTTTGATTATTTCTTGGCATAATATGATTGCACCTCCTGCTTATGATCTTGCAGGTATAGTGTCTGCATTTGGGATGAATATAGACTGGTGAAGTATTGTTACTTTTGGGAAAATGAAGCGGATCGATCTTTGGAGTATAAAATCTACAGTGGTATACATCTACGAATGCAAAAAAATCACTTCCTATATATAAGGCGAAATTACAAATGATTTTTTCTAATGATGAGGAACGGTTTATGAAAATAAAAAAATGTTTCGCTTCATATATAAAATGAAGCGAAACATCGCATACTAATGACTAATGACGATTAGGAAGAAAACATCCTTTTAATGAGTGCTGCTTGTTACTACTGGAGCTTATAAGATCCGCGAACCATTACAGTCAGGTTATACTTATTCCCTTGCACGACTTCAATTCCACGACCTTCACGTGGGAAGGATAATAAGTGGTTATTTGTAATCGCTGTTCCATTACCAAGATCTGCACCTTGAGTTAGATCTGCCACACCGTTGCTGTCTGCGGAGTAGATGACTGCTTTACCGCTGCGAACAATAAACTCAGTACCTGCACCGGCAATCAGACGCTGTCCTGGTTTCACAACAACGATCTTGAGTTCATCTCCTGTATTTGTACTTGGTGTACTTATACTTGGTGTAGAAGGTTCGGTAGGAGCCGTGCTTGTGCTTCCTCCGCTGCCTTGTCCTGCATTTTTAATGGCTTGATCTACATAACTCTTCGTAACGACAGGGTCATCGGCTGTACCTGGCTGGGACGGAACCGATGCGCCTTCAGCTGAGATATTCATAATAGAACCAATCCATATGCCTCCGCCTACGGCGATGGTTGCCATTCCTACTTTCCACATGCGTTTCATGATGTTCTTCCTCCTTCAAATCTTGCATCCTTTGTTTCTGTAACTCTAATGATAGAGGGTATCATGCTAGTTCACAAGAAAAAGTTACCATCTATAGTAGAGAAGGTTTACTTTATGCAATTCTATTTGCACTATTAACTTTATTCTAATTGGTTCGCTTCACTTAATTCTCTCATTATTAACTCTCGTTACTTTTAAGTTACTTATCATTTACTGTTAACTTTTCATAGCTGTTATTAACTGATTTCTACTAATACTCTGCTATTAAGACTACTTATCCCTCGGCAGCTCCAAAGGAATACGATTCGTATTATAATAGATGGATTCTCCAGCTATTTTATACTTTTCCCCCTGGAACATATCATAAATAGAAATATGATATGTTCCTACTCTTCGATCTTCAAATACCCGATCATCGATGGTCCAAGAAAGCAGCTGATTCGTTCCGAGTTTAAGATCCGTAGTGGGTATCAGTTCTTTTGTGAACATACGACCCGTTGAATCTGCAATTTCCACAACCAGTTTATGTTCATTTTCAGGCATATCATACGTATCATCCTGAGTTAACGTATAATACCACTCAACTGCTACATTGCTACTACCAGATAGATAAACATCAAAGTTATTTGTTTTAATCTGATAAGGGTACAATTCCACTTGGTCAATTTTTGTGAGCGCAGTGAGCTGTTCCGGTGCAATTTCGAGTGATGCTGCATTCACATAACCGGTAGGCTCTTCCTTGATGGAAGTCAGTTTATCTTCCGTTACACCTTCTCCGACAATTAGCCTCATATCTGAGACGGTGACACGTTTCGGTATTTTCGCCCACATCGTCACAATACTCTTATCTTCCGGACCTGCTGGATATTCAATCTGTTTCACGTTTGTTTTAAAATAAAGCCCGCTCGAAGACTGATAATACCCGCTGAGCTGAGATAACTCCGTCTGGCGGTTTTCGAGATTCGTCACTTCAAGCTCGGTATAAACAAGGTCCGTACTCGTACCTGGGTATACTACCGTTTTTCTAGTTTTTACTTCAGCCTTTTTACCAAGCGTAGTAAGGGTAAATTCTTTATTTTTCTCAATTTTCGGAACGTCTGGAACAGTCCCAATATTCGTCAGCTTCAGCCACTCAAAAGACTCTTCTCCTACCTTCTCTTCTAAAGATATTTGTAGCTGTGCAATATCTAAAGATGTCGGTACTTTAGTCATAAGGTACACGTCTATAGACTGACCTGGACCGAGCAAGGAGGCAGCCTGGCTTTTAATCAGCTTGGTACTTGTCATGTCTTTGGCAGAATCCACGGTAAAGGCTCCCTGCAGTTCAGGAAGGCGCAGTGTTTTGACAGAAGTATTCTTCACCGTCAGCTTCGCAGACAAAAGATCTCCGTCTGTCCAAGGTAAGCGTTGAATAGATGACCAGGTTACTCCATACGTGCCATTATCGCTTTTCACGGTTGTTTCCAATCCTAATGTATTCTGCAACGATGATGGCGTAGGTAAGATGTAGACCCCTGCTGGATAGCTGAAAGAAGGTTCCTTTTTCTCCGGATCTTTAGGTACATTCATTTGCAGCTTAAGTGCACCTTGGGCAACGGCATAGGATACCGAGATATCCAGCTTAATTGTCTTCTCTTCATCCGGTTTCAGCGTCACATTCTCAAGTGCCTTTGTCGTAATGGGATAAGATCTGCCCGTTCCACTAAGCAATACGAACTCATACTTAGGTACCGTAATCGTTTGTTTCCCTGTATTTTTCAAATGAAAACGAATGGACAGATCGTTCTTATCGTAACTTTGGTTAACCGTTGCTCCTTCAAGCGTGGTTTGCAGTTTTTGACCATCCACATCGACTTCCCTTGCCTTAAAAGGAGCCGTCGCAACGATCTTCGTCGTACTTGCTTTAGGCAGCTCTAATGTGGCCAGAGGCAGTACCGTCTTCGCCTCGCCTTCTTCCTCCACCAGCACTAACTCTGCTCCTGTTAGTTTTACAGCTTTAGGAATGGTTGCGAGCAGTTTTATCGTCTTGTTCTCCTGTGGTTGAATGTTAAATGGCGCAGCTTCAGTACTTACCGTTTCCGCTATAAGCGGATAATTACTTCCACCTGCTGTTCTCAACACCCATTTCGCCGTTGGATTCTCTAGCATTTTGTAACCAATATTGTGCAGATTCACCGTCACTTCTGCATAGTTATATTCATTCACGGGATGGACTTCTAGCTTGGTTACTTTGACTTTAACGGGGGTATCTCCCAAACGAATCGATTTGGACTTATTTACAGGTGTAGATAGTGTATAAGATGCCGGTACATTAAAGTGTCCCAGACTACTTTCATAATTCGGCTTACTGAAATCCCACTTTACGATTTGAAATAAAAGATCGCTGACGTTCACGCTCTTTCCTACTTTTACGAGATACGTCACATCAAGAGTAGATCCTGCCGCTACGCTCTTCTTGTCTTTGTCACGTGTAATTAGGCTAGGAGAATATAGCGTTCCGCCCTTTGTTTTTACCTTTGTCCAGTAGTCGATAAGCATGAGATTCTTGCTGTCATTGTTCTGATAAGTTAGGGTATACGAGATGGTCTTGCCATCTTCTTGTGTGAGTACATTGAGGTCGGTTAGTTTTACAACACTTTTTGAGGTTAATTTGACTGATTTTAGGTTAGACAGAGTATGTAGAGTTTTGTTTGTTTTTGTTGTGGTAGAACTGGACTTTGCTTTTGTAGAAGTATTGGCTGACGTACTCTTTGATGCGCTGCTCCCCGTAGATGCTGTCTTTAATAGGGGATTAGCAAGATTATTAGTCGAAGAACTACCCAGCGACTGTGGATGAGAATCAGAGCCAGTGAATAATAGAGTGGAAGGATATAAAGTATCTATGCTTCTTGTATTTTCTTTAGATGAGTCGACTATACTGGTTGAACTTTCATACGATTCAATTTCAGTAGTCTGATTTGTGCCTAATAAAGTAGCTGAAGAGCTAGATGAAATATATTTCGCTTTTCCTTGTTCATTCGTGCTTGCACTTACTAGAGTACCTTGTCCAATTACAATAGCTACAGAAGCAATCCATAGTATCACTTTTTGGTTGTGCTTTCGGTCCAAGTCAGTAACCCCCATTTATTACCTTATTTTGAAGTTACTATATAGACGCATATAGTGAGGTAAAAGTTTCTTGAAAATAAAAAAGAAGAGGTGGCTAGCCACCTCTTCTTAGTTTAAGTCAAATATTACTTCGCAATTACAGATGTGTAGAAATCAGCAGCTGCGTTATCAGACTTATCAGTTACAAAGAGTCCAGTTGAATTGTTAAGAAGTTCAACTTCAACTAATTGGTTAGCAGTAACTGCTTTTGCAAGCGTTAAAGTTAATCCTTTAGAAGCAGTAGCTTCAGCTTTAGTAACTTTGATTTCTGAACCATTAACAGTTACTTTAAACGCAGAAGGAGTAAAGTTAACATTAAGAGCTTCAGTGAAAGTCAGGCTAACAGTCGAACCATTTGCTGCATTTGAAGTTTCAACCAATTCTGGTGCAATACCATCATTTGCAGTATGGGTGAATTTAGCAAGCTTACGGCCTACAGCATCAGTAGAAGTTGGTTCAGCAATAGTTCTCAAAACAACATTAGAAACATTATGAGGAATAACATTTTCTTTATTAAGATCAAATTCAAGAACAGTTTTCCCATCTACTGTGTTTTGATCCATATCGAATGAGCTAGAAGTAAATGTTTCTCCACCAACAACGATTTCAAAATCAGATGCATTCACATAAGTAAGGTTGCCATCTAATTCAACTTTAACTGTATCGCGATCTGTAGCATATACAGATGAAGCAACAGCTGTAATTGTGGAAGACTGTTGAGTTTTCAATGTAATTGGAGCACCACTTACATAGTTCCCAGTAGTATCAGCAACATTAACTACACGAAGAGCATCAGCATCAGTGAATTTAGCAACTTTATCTTTTGCCACCGTCAATACAACTGTGTTTGTGTTGTAAAGGGAAACACTAGTAGACCCTGCTGGGAATGGAGTATAAACAGATCCCGTAACATAATCGTATTTGTTTACATCAAGTGCATTACCGTTACCAGTTGTTGCTACTGCTCTGTTAAATTGAACATAAACATTATACTCACCGTTAGCTGTATCTTCTTTGTACCAAGCATCAGAAACTTTCAAAGCACCAACTACTGTAGTAGAGAATCCTACAGATTGAGGAATAATTGCATTTCCGATTGTTGCTTGGTCACGAACTCCGGATACTTCAAGAGTATAGTTACCAGCAGGAAGTGCTCCGCCAACAGTAGTAAGAACTACTTTGTTTTGAACTTCTTTTCCGCTGCTGTTTTTAGCGAATACTGGTGTAGAAGAAGGGTTACCTTTTGTAGTGAAACCTTTACCAGTGAATACTGTACCATCGGATTTTTTCAATACATAATTAGCTTTTACTTTGATATCGTCTGGATTAATGTTTTCAGAGAAATCTACAGTAATCTCAGTTTTATCAGTATCGGATTCAGCTGTTACACCAAGAACTGTAGGGCGAACAGTATCCAACTCAGGATTTACTTTAGCGTTACGATCAGCAGAATTGTTGCTGTAATCTGTTACACCGTTCAGATAAACCGTGTTTTCTCCCAAGCTCAATTTGTTAGTATCTGTGAAAGTCAATGTTACAACATTATCACTAATACTTACAGTAGCTGGTTTATTAGTAGATGTGTGATAAGCATTTTTCACGGATTTAATTGGCTCGTTGAAAGTAACCGTTACTTTCTTCAAATCAGAAGTAGTAATAGAAGTCACTTCTGGAGCAGTAGTATCTTCTACAATTGTAAATTCAGTAGCTGCAGAATTACTATTGAATCCAGCATAGTCTTTTACGTTAGAAACAGTCAGAGAATGTGCACCAACTGGAAGATCAGTAGTGATGAACGCTACATTAGGATAAGTAAATTTAACGTTACCGCTAATTACGTTACCGTCAACTTTGTAGTTAGCAAGGTTACCAGCTGTAGCTGCAGTTACAGGCTCGGAGAATTCTACTCTCAAAGCTTTTGTACCCAAACCAGTTACTGCTGTTACTTGTGGCAATTGAGTATCAACTGCTGTAAATTTAACAGTCTCACTGAAAGTTTTAGATCCGTCAGCATTTTTAACTCCGCTGATTGTAAGATTAGTTTCTCTTTGTTGTGGCAGGTTATTTCCATCTGCTTTTACCAGAAGAGTTACTGTTTTCTTGTCAGAAGACAATGTTGCGGATTCGAAGTTGACGTTAGAAACTTTGTAGTTATCTACGTTAGTTGCTGTAGTTGCATCAACGTCTCCATCAAATTTAACTTGAATTTGTTTGTAGTTAGAAGCTGTAGCCGCTTCAATTTTTGTTGCTGCAGTTACAACATAAGTAACTTTTTCTGTGAATTCTTTGTCTTTGTAAGTAAATTTAACTTCAGTTTCTTTGTTAGCTTCAAGAGCTTTATCCAAAGTTACTTTAACAGTTTCATCGTCGCTCATTTTGAATTCTACAACTTTTCCAGCTTCGGATACAGTGTAGGATGCAACTTGAAGGCTAAGTTCTTGATCAACTGCGTAAGCAGCGCCTACAAGAAGAGAACGGCTAGCATTAGATTGGAAGTTAGCTTTCGCATCTACCAAACCAGCGTTGATTGCTGCTTGAACATATCCTTTAGCCCATGCAGTTGCAGAGTTGTTAGTTTCAGTTGGTACTTCAAGATCAAGCGCACGTACAAGTACAGTTGCCATTTCTTGAACTGTTACAGGACCGGAAAGGTCAAAGATTTTCTTAGTTGTGTTTTTACCTTCCATGATACCCGCAGCGGATACAGCTTCTACGAAAGGAGCTGCCCAGTGTTTAGCACCGTAGTTTTTGTCTTTGAAAGAGTAAACGCCATTGATCTCTTTCAGACCCAGTGTTTTCGTAATTACTTTCGCGAACTCAGCGCGAGTCATTTGTCTGTCAAGGTGAGCTTGACCGTCTGGGAATCCAGAGAAAATACCTTTATCTTTCAAATAACTGTATTGTGCATTTACATCAGTAAGACCTGCTTGACCGAATGCTACAGATGCAAACATGGAGAATGCCATTGCTGTAGACAAAGCCACGGATAAAATTTTCTTCATAAACTTTTTTTCTCCTCCTCGAGAAATCATCACATGATTAGTATTATTTTTATAATTGCTGTTGCTAGTTATTGGGTTGCTCGTGTTACTCATATTTGTTACACCCCCTTCCCAGAGTTAGAGCAAGTATTCAATATAAAATGATGTCTGTGAAATTTCACAGAAACTTGTAAATTAAACCAAGTATAAAGAAAAATAGAGTAGTTACCTAATCCTACCTTTCGTATTATACATTGTGGTAATTAAGCCGTAAAGAAAATTTTTCTAATTAATAGACAATTTTCTCCATTAAATTCATTTTTCTTCCTCATTGTTTTCGGCTATACATCTTAAACGCAGTAGTTTCAAAAAAGTTGCGAGTTCCACAAAAAAATTTTTCATTAATTTAAAAATAGTGGAAACCAAACTTTATATTTGAATACAAACAACTTATAACAAAGGTTTAGTGCATTTTTTGAACTATACAATACATAACCATAATTTTCTATTTTATATCATGCAAAATCAACTTTTTAAAAAATTCTTCCTTTCTCAGAAAACAGAACAAAAAAAAAGAAGACACCACATGGGTATCTTCTTCGTTTCCTTATTACTTAATCTTCATTGCCAGATCAATAATACGAGCTCTCATCTGAGGATCTGTATTCAGGTTCGCATACATTTGTTCGATGGGCTCCTTATTCTCTTTGTATGTTTTCTCGTGCTTAATCGTTACATGGGACCAATCAATAAGTTCATTCTCGGAAGCAACCAAATTATTATATGCATCGTGGAAACCTGTCTTCATCACAAGGTCTTCCATAACTTCTTGCGTGATTTCTCTAGTTTTCTTCGTTTTCTCAATTTCCATTTCCAAAATAGCAGCTTGTTTCTCGAATTGTGTCTTCGTTTTCATATAGCCAAGTTGTGCCTTCGAATAAATCGGTTTCATTAGATAATTTCACCCTTTAGAAAAATGTGTATTTTAAGTTATTGTATATCAAATACTACCAAATTACAAAAACTAGCGAAACATGTAATTACCAAAAAGAAGAAACTGCCCCCGTATAGGAGCAGTCCAAAGTTGTTATATGCTACTAACTCAAATTATTTGGGAATAATTTTGTGCTTTTCTTAAACAATTCTACAGCTATTTTAGCTGCTTCTGCGCGTGTCAGAAGACCCGTTGCATTAAAGTTATACTGCGGTTTCTTTTGTCCAGGAATTGTAACTGCATTTCCTGTCATAATTTTCGCCTTATTAACAGCGAGTACAGCGGGCCTTGCATATACGTTAATGCGACCAGAGTCTACATATAGTTTAGCTAAGTTGTCCGTAAGCTTGCTGTCATTCGCGGCGAGCTTCAACTTCATTGCACGTGCAATCATTACTGCCGCCTGCTCTCTGGTAAGTGGCTGACTTGCCGCAAACACACCTTCTGTCAGACCCGTAACAATCCCAGCTCTTGCTGCAGTCTCAATATGAGCATAATCCCATGTTGTGCTTTGAGCGCCTGGAACGAGATCTACAAATGTCTGATTATTATCATAATTCAGCGGGATATTGAGTCCTTTTACAAGTAATGTGGCAAACTCTCCACGAGATGTTTGATCATCTGTTCCGAACTGATCAAAACGAACATTATTCATAAGTCCCTTAGCATACATCGCATTCAGTATATTACGTGCCCAGTTATGGTTCGTAATATCTGTGTAACTGCGACTAAGTTTCATAACTACATAATAACCAAATTCATCAAAAGGTACGGTAACCGTATGTTTCTTGCTATCTACTATTCCTCCGATATTTACCCATTCTCGGCTAGAGGTATACTTAAATACCGTAATCGTTGAACCCACTTCATCCACAACATTATTGTTAAAAGTAAGCGTTAATTCTCCTCTTTGAGATGGAGTAACTTGTCTTTCTGCCGAAATCGTTGGATCTCCATATAATCCTTCTATAGAGTAAGGTGCAAGACCATTCGTTGGCGACAGATAATCTGCTGATCCTTGATTTCCTTTTTCACCAAGTCCACCACTGATCCAATACACATTAGACACGGTAGAGAAATTCTGTTTCGCAGAGGATGAATTAAATCTCAAGAAGTACTCATCTGGAATACTCCAAGTTGGGATCCCTGTCTCCTCAGATGTCAACCCATTATTAGGGAAACCTATTATATTTCCATAATCATTTCTACGTTCTACGACACCATCCTTGGGATCAGCAATTCCAAAGAGCAGCTGTGTGTTCGGATAATACTTATTAATACCTCGTGAATCGGTCGACTGCATAATGGTGCCTTTAGGGAACTCTAATTCAAGGCCTTTGTTGAACACACTGTATTTAGCAGCTACTTTTGGAGCCATATATTGTGAGTCTACTGCTACTGCACCCGTGTAAAATACTGAAATTGTATCTGATGTGGTTGTACTGCCACGCACAATATCAATTTTTATTGTATTTGCTTTATCCTGTTTCAGTCCTACATAATCTAGCAGGAAACGGTCATCACCAAGATCTGTTCTTTTGATCGCAGGTACTTTATCAATTAAAACCTGAGTAGCGCCTTCAGCCTCGATATCAAAGCGGACAAAGTTTTTATTAACCACATATCCGCCGTCCACAGTGGGCTGTGGTGCAAGCAGGCGATATGGTTTTACTTCACGCACGAGTTCGAGTTGCTGACTTGTTTTGGCACCTGTGCTATTAATAAGCTCAAGATTATACACATAGGTGCCGGCTGTTGTTGCTGGTAGATTATGAACTCGAATTGCAAAAGAAGTTTGACTTCCAAAATACTCATATGCATACTGCGTATTATTGTAACTGAATTGCCCTGTCAATTTTGACTCACTGGCCGAAATATCTAAAGAGAATAGATTCTGAGATCCAAGATTCAGATTTACTTTGTTAGCTCCGTTACCTCGAATGACAATATCATGACTTTGAAGACTCGTTGTGTATTTTCCATTGTTATAAATAAAATCAGGTGTTAAGTTGAAAATTTTGGCCCACTGATCATCATCTTTATAAACAAATGGGAATGTTATACGGTTCTTACCTGTAGCAGGTTGAAACTTATCTATATTAGATACATTTTCATCCAATATATATATACGAATTTCTTTACGTACTTCTCTTACTTGGTTGTTACTATCTGCTACTGTTCCTGTAAAGATAATTCGGTTCTCACCATAAACCAAGGGGCCTTTTTCTGCGGATACCTTTAGTTCTACGTCAAATCTACCTGTATCTGTTTTAAGCCAATTTTTATCTAACCCTTCCGGTTTCACACCGTTAACAAACATCTCTCCATTAAACGCACCTTTGTTCAAATCAAAACCAATATACTGACCTTCCACCTGCAAGGTTGAAGTTGAATTAATTGTTACTGTCTGTCCGTCTGACAAATTCGCAATATATATATACGTTTTTGATATAAAAGAAATCACTGCATCTTTATACTGTGATGATCCGCTATACTGGAAACGAACTGTTTGATTACCATTCTGGAACCCAGATACTTTATAAATATATTCTGTTTCCGATATTTCTCCTACTTTATTTATCGTTATTGTGCTGCCAATTGGGAGATATTTAGCATTCAGATCCGGTAGATTCTCTTGTGCTGAATTTGTCTTCACTGAAATATAAAAATCTCCAGACTCTACTTTTGCACCATTCAAGTTTTCTTTAGAGTACTTACCTGATTCATCATATCCTTTTAAATAGTAAAGTTGATTAATTACAACTTGATCTTTAGCATAGATAAAATTGGCTGATTTGCTTACTGTTGTGGAACCATAAGTAAATTGAAGATTATAATCCTGTTCACTTACTGCTTCACCATTTTCTTTAATGAACGCAAAGTTCTTAATAGCAAAGGTCACTAGCCTATAGGCGGAGTTTGTACCATCCATTCCTTGTATTACAACATCATTGCCTGATTTAGTCGAAAGTTTACCAGACGTATCAATAGAGATGGATTCAAAATATTTAACGTCCTCACCCATATTCGTACCATTCGCTTTTAATTCGACTTTTTTATTTACAGCGCTACCTTGATCAGGGACAAGGGCTTGTACATAGAGATAAGCAGCATCTTCAGTCCCCGTCCAAGTTGGTTTCCCTGAGAGCATATCGTTTGCATTGCCATTTGCATCTGCTAAATACATGCTAACAATCGGACTACTGGCATCGTAATAATATAAAGAGTGTTTCACCGTAATTTTATCTGACCCATTCTCAATCACTAAGATAAGTGAATTGAGACCGGGATTTAATTGTAATTGAGGAGAAAAGAAAGTTCCATCCGATAAAAGGGTCGTTGCGAGTGCAGCTCCTCCGTTTAGAGAGACGGTAGCTTTCGTTGCATTTTGAATTTTACCTTCTAATGTAATCTCTTTTTTAGGAATAACTACTTGGGTTCCTTCATTCAGAGTTACCGGTTGAGATAATCCAAGTACCTTCAAACTTTCTACGTAAGGCACTTGATCAAAAAGAACATAAAAACTTTCAGAACGAGTCATACTTCCTTGCGTTCCTGATAACGTAACTTCATTCATTCCAGGATATAAGGAGATTGTTGATGTAAAGCGATTGTCTGGGCTATCCAAATCTAATTGAATGGTTCCTGGAGTTGTTTTGGAATCCTCTCGTTCCCATATTCCCTTTTGCGGATTCCAGGTAAGTTGCTGAACTTTCGCATTAAGTGTTGAACCTGTTACTTTGGTATATGTTCCCGTAACCGTCATTTTCGAATCCGTTACCTGATAAACGTTCTCTCTAGTAATCAGGTTGTCACCTTCAAGTTTCAACTGAACCGTATTTTTCAATGACGTAATATCTGGTGTAAAATAGCTGGTTGATATAAAATCAGCTGCCTCCGCCTTACTTACCAAACCTGGTGGAAATAATGAGATAACTAATGAGACTAAGAGCAGCCATACCATCGGCCGTTTGATGCGCTGCATAAAATCGCTCCTTTATTTATAATTACCTTCTATATCGGACAGCTATGTAGAAATATGAACCCAAAAACATAAAAAAACCTTATTCCCGTAAAAGAGAATAAGGTTTATGAAATATTGAAAAATAAGATAATAGCAGTTTCATAGTATAACATGAGTATCTATTATGACTTCGTTTTTGCCTCTGCTGCTTTCATTCGAAGCTTGTGAAAGAAGTTCAGAACCGGACGTTTTGTCTTATCAATCAGACCAATGACTTCTGCCCCAATCTGCAGGAAGAACATCATGACACAGATCACCACAAAGGTTACCCAGTTGGCCTCATGAATCGCTGCAGCCGACTGGATGACAGCCAGCACTCCGAAAAAAGCAGCAATTCCGTAAATAATCAGTACGGTTTGACGATGACTGAACCCAAGATCACGCAAGCGATGATGCAAGTGACCTTTATCCGGTGCAAAGATCGGTTTCTTATTAAGGAAACGACGAATGATTGCAAACAGTGTATCCGAGAGTGGAACCGCGATAATAATCAGCGGTGTAATCAAGGTTACGACTGCAATCTGCTTAAATCCAAGTAGAGATAACATGGCAAGGCTGAATCCGAGGAACAGCGACCCTGTATCTCCCATAAAGATTTTCGCAGGGTGAAAGTTAAAGAACAAGAATCCAATGATGCTGCCCAAAAGAACCATGCAGACCATAGCCGTCACGATATTCCCCATGATAAAGGACATCACCGCAATCGTACCGATCGCAATCGCAGATACGCCTGCCGCAAGACCATCCAGTCCATCAATCAGGTTGATTGCATTGGTTACGCCCACAATCCAGAAGATCGTTACCGGAATGGAAATCCAGAGCTCCAGTGAAGAATACGCATCAACAAATGGAATATTAACAAAATCTATTCGAATATCAAAGGCAAATACCACTACACACGCCGTAATAATCTGAGCTAAAAATTTAACTTTGGCCGATAACTGAAATTTATCATCCATAGCACCAATGAGGGCAATCATGGTTCCTCCAATGATGAAAGCATAGATGAAGCGGTTATCTCGAGCAGTAAAGTACTCCGAAACAAACGGAAGTAATGCCAGCAATGTGACCATAAAAGCAAGAAATATCCCGAGACCGCCAAGTCTTGGCATAATCTTGGTGTGGACCTTACGTGCATCTGGCACGTCAACAGCTCCCACCTTTATCGCAAACTTCTTTACAAGCGGAGTAAGTAGAACCGCTAGTCCAAGAGCTACGATAAATCCCAAGATATAGAACATTAACATGTGCTCATTCGACCCCCAATTTATCAAAACTAACTCCATGCATTATACTCCCTAGATTCTTGAATTACTATCCCTGTTTTCTAGCAAAAATCAAAGATTTTAGCAATTCTTCCTCCATTTACACCGATTTTGTCACGTTTTCTTTTTCACGCACGACTTTCGCAACAAACTGTGGTAGAGCCAGCATTCTTTTTGCCCGGGTCGGTTCACGCAGTAAACGATAGAGCCATTCCGCTCGCATTTTTTGAAATAGAGCGGGAGCTCTCTTTGATTTCCCTGAAATGACATCAAAACTGCCGCCGACGCCCATAACAAGGGGTACTCCTAATTTATGTTTATGTTCACCGATCCACGGTTCTTGGTTATTAACCGCACGTGCTACGAACAATAGGTCTGGAGCAGCTTCCCTTATCTCGGCAATCACTTCTTCATCTTGATCCGAATCAAAAAAGCCATCGCGATATCCACAGATCACGACACCAGGATACTGTTTTTGTAACCTGCTTGCTGTCTCTTGAATCACCTCAGGTGTAGATCCCAGAAGGAATACTCTCCATCTATAAGTTTCTCCAACCCGCATTAATTCATGTAGGAGATCAAAACCGGCCACTCGTTCCGCAACAGGGGTACCGCAGTAATTGGCTGCCCATACCACTCCTGTACCATCAGGGACAACCAGCTCAGCCGATTTCATGACCTCCATATACTTTGGATCTTCCAGCGCCGTCATCACCATAATTGGATTACCCGTGATAACTTGGTGGATCTGCCTTGTACGGACGACTTCTTCAAGATAGGCTACCGTTTCTTTCATATCCATGCGTGAAAACCGAATTCCAAAGATGGGCACGGTCGGTACAGACCCTGTCTGTACTTGCTCCATATGCTCATTCATGACTCATTCATCCTTTGCCGCTTAGAAATTTTAAAATATGAACCGCAGGCTCCTGTGCTTGCTCTTTAAGCGAAGCAATTGCTTCTTCCCTAGTCTCAAGCCATTCCTTACGGTTTGTTAGGATCTGCTCGAGTTCTTCAGCCAGCTTGTCTGCTTGCAGCGAAGTCGTCGTGCCGATTGCTTGAGAATCCAGTCGATGAAGAAAAGCGTCAATCTTCGGATCATACGATACACCAATCATCGGTACACGCTGGGAAGCTGCATAGATCAAACTGTGTAATCTCATGCCGAGAACGAGTTCACAGCGAGATACTTCTAACAACATCATTTGCGGATCCGTTACGTTTGAACAAATGCTTACTTTACTGCCTGTACCATGTAGAGGCCCTATTCGCTGCTTCACATACGTAGACGCTTCTTCATCAGAAGGCAAATGGAAGGGAAGCAGACGAATATGCACTTTATGTTTGGAAGCAAGCTGTTTGAGCCCTTCGGCAATTTGGTTCAGTTCTGTACGATCTTTCTCCCAGAAACGCACCGAAACTCCAATCACCGGCAGCTCTTCTTCTTGTTCTGATTTTGGAGTAGTTCTTCTTGCGCTTCCTCCCCCATAAGAGGCTTGTTGCACCTTCGTTAGTTCAGGGAGCGGAAGTCCCATAACAGGGTCAGGAACGATGTGCACATCATTCCATCTTATTCCGAAATCCTGAATTAGCTTAGCTGATTCTTCATCACGAACAGAGACATATTCACAGTGCTTAAAAATACCGCGAATCATCGTTTTGAAAATACCACGTTTTACAGGCCCAATCCCCTGGGAATAAATAAACGTTGGTTTCTTCATGTTCTGTGCGATTTTAATAACGCCAAGGTAATAAGGGATGGATTTCCAGCCCGTTGCATCTTGCAGCAAGCTGCCTCCTCCGCTAATCAGTCCATCACTCTCTTTGATGGCCCGGCGGACCTCGCCAAGCTTCATGCGATGCACGGCACGAACACCATACGTCTTTTGCGTCCACTCTGGATCGCCTGAGAGAACGATCGGTTCTACCTGCACGTTCGTACGCTGACTTTCTGACTCCAGTGCGGTCAGTATCGATTTAAGAACGGCTTCATCCCCGCTGTTTTGAAAACCATAATATCCTGAGATAACTATTTTCTTAGTAGTGGTGACCATTTTTTCCAACATCCTTCCAAAACTTGCCACACCACAATTGCAATCAATCCAACGATGAGACCAAGTCCGAGACCTAACACCCCACGAATAAGGGAAAGATGCGCTGGTGTATGAATATGAGCGAACGTATCCACCATAGACAACTGAGCAATCGATGCAATAATCATTAAATAAATTCCATTACGATATTTAAGAGCAATAAACGCTCCTAAGATAAACATTGGGTGCCCCAGTAAAAATTCCTTGTTACGAGGACGAACGCCAAAGGTATCTTCCAAGAATGTCCGGAGTACCATTTCAATTGGAGTTACACTGCCCGAGTTTCCTGTACGGGTCAGATAATAATAGCCTACCATACCTATGATACCTGCTGCCAGTATCCACAAAAGAGTGATCGGCTCATTTAGCAGTTTGCGGACAAATGCCATACTTAGTGCCTTGCGGTAGAACAGAACATAGAATGCCGTAAGTGCAATCGGAGCTAAGTGCAATAGACTTACGCCTCTAAACTGCTCGATTACAAGTGCATACGTAATGTTGTTCAGCAGCGCAATCATGAACGGAACAGCAAGGAAGGACAACAGCGATGTTCGAAAAAATAAAACAAGCGCTTGTGTCACGCGATCCTTCACCGAAAGATCAGAATTTCTCAGCTGCATTGCATTAATACGGCGTACCGCAAGCACCATCGCAATCGTTGGAGCGCTGATCGCAACGAGTAGAGCGATACCCTGTTCCATAAGAGACGGTCTAAGTACATATAATCCGCCGCTTCCGAGTATTCCTAGCACAAAGGCTGGCAAAGTCAGGAATGGAATGAAGTAGGATACCATTAATGCGATCATCGCAATGCTACCAACCACAACAACGGCTTTGTAATATTTTTGACCTGGTGTTTCATGTACTTTAAATGGCTCGGCTTGTCCCATCGTAAAGCCATTCTCTTTCATTCGTTCTACTGCATTTCCTTCTTCCCCCAGTGCATCCAGCAAGTTATCCAGTGGATCTGTCACTGCTGCTTGCAGTGCACTACGCGAAGGTGATGCGTTCAGGTAGATCATCCGAATATTACGATCTTTTGTAGCCAGTGTAAATCGATCTGCAATTACTTTCGGAGAAAGATTCGCATCGTGTTCGCTTAGAGAGATAAGACGAACTACATTGTAGTCTGTAAGATAAGCAAGGGTACTGAAACCATGCTGTGGCACTTTCAAGTTCTCGATCGCAGCAAGTCCGATACCATGCTGATTCAGAAGCTCTGCAAAAGATGACAAGCTTCTCAGCTCTCCATTATCGTTATATCCCTTAACCTTATCTCCTTCAAACAGAATACGTTTGACACCGAAACTCTCAAACATATCCATTAACTGAGCTACGGACTGCTGATCATAAGGAAGTGAATCACCTAACCGGGGCATAATACTGAAACCACGATCCACTAGATCACTCATTGTGATTGGATCCGGAGTCATTGGCTTTAGGTTGGCATTTTCTACAGGTGTTTCAATAACCAAACCTTCTTTACCCTCATGAGTCCATGTACGAACTGGAATTTCCAGTCTGCGGAATGTGTCCGCAATAATAGGAGCTAAGACTTCTTTATTCTCATCATTCGTAAATAGTATATAAGTATAATTCTCATTCTCCGGTAAAATTTCACCTGACATATTCGCTACATCTAGACTGTTATAGATCATAATGCGACGAGATTTACGGAATTCATCCAGCGTACTCTCATACATCGCCATCGTTGTAACGCCTGCATTTTTGAGTTCCGTTAATTTTTCATCAATAAAGTCCTGCGGGTGAACCTGATATGCTGCGACATCCACAAGATCCCGATAATCGAATACCAATTCTACATTTTTGGAACTGGATTCTGTTGTGACACGATCGTAGATGACAGGAATGGAAGCAATAAGTCCAATAATTACAATAATCCATAGCCACTTACGAGAGACCGTGTTCCAATATTGCCATTTTTGACGCACCGATGTGTACCTCCTAAATTTTATACCTTTTACAAGCCATATCATGCCCAGCGCGCAAATATTTAGCAACTCAGCATTTAAACGATTCCTGTAACTTCATTCCAACACAAAAGCCTTTCCGCCAAACAACCCGTAACGGTGCGGAAAGGCTCCTGAATTAACTTAACATTTCTTATAAAAAGAAATCAAACAAGCTCTTAAATCAGCGATCAATACGACTCATAACCGCATCCGTAAGACGCTGAATTCGTGTATGAGCATCTTCATTATTTTCGCCTTGAACGGCAAAGTATATTTTAATCTTCGGTTCTGTACCTGAAGGGCGCAAGCAGAACCATGAGCCATCTTCCAGAATGAATTTAAGTACATTCTCTTTTGGAAGATCATCAATACCTGTGGAATAGTCCAGCATTTCTCGAACCTTAATGTCAGCAACCTCTTCTGGAGCAGAAGTACGCCACTCGGTCATAATGGCCTGAATTTGTGCCACGCCATCTTTCCCTTTTAAGGTACGGGACTGCAAGTTCTCTAAGAAATAACCAAACTGCTCATACAGTTCTTGAAGAACATCATATAAAGTTTTGCCTACACTCTTATAATAAGCAGCCGCTTCACAAATCAGCATCGCAGCGAGTACTGCGTCTTTATCCCTTGCATAATTGCCTGCGAGATAGCCGTAGCTTTCTTCGTATCCAAAAAGATAGGTATGACTGCCTGTCTCTTCAAAAGCATTCATCTTCTCACCAATATATTTAAAGCCCGTTAGTGTATTAAACACTTCCGCACCGTAATGTTTCGCAATTACAGCACCCATTTCACTCGTTACAATGGTTTTTACCACTGCGCCGTTCGTAGGAAGCTGTCCGCGCTCTTTCAACTGGCCGAGGAGATAATTCGTCATGATTGCACCGGACTGGTTACCTGAGAGCACGAAATATTTACCTTCTTTATCTTTTACAACTGCACCCATACGGTCCGCATCCGGATCGGTACCAATGATAATATCTGCATCCACTTTTTCACCAAGCTTCATCGCAAGTGTGAATGCTTCACGTTCTTCCGGATTAGGTGACTTCACCGTAGTGAAATTCGCATCCGGCTCTGCTTGTTCAGGAACGACATGCACATTCGTAAATCCAATACGCTCCAGCACTTTTGTAACAGGCATGTTTCCTGTACCATGCAGCGGTGTAAAGACGATATTGAAATCTTTGCTATACTCAGCAGCAATTCGGTCCCGGTTCAAACTTTCGGCAGCAACGGTTTCAATGAATGCTTCATCTTCCGCATCACCAAGCCATACAAGCAGTCCTTGTGCTTCTGCATCAGCCTGCGTAAGCTTTTTCACGTCAGCAAGGGAAGCCACATCCTGAATATACTGAATCACTCGTTCTGCTTCATCCGGCACAAGTTGTCCACCCGAAGCATTATATACTTTGTATCCATTATATTCGGGGGGGTTATGACTCGCTGTGATCACGATTCCACCTGTTGCCTGCAAATGACGTACACTATAAGACAACTGTGGTGTCGGACGCAGTGATGTAAACAATTTAGCCACAATACCGTTCGCAGCGAGTACTAAAGCAGCCTCAAGAGCAAACTCCGGCGAAAAATGGCGAGAGTCATGAGCGATTACAACAGAAGGTTTTCCTTCTCCTTTATGACCTTCATTAATGTAGCGTGCAAAACCTTGTGTTGCTTTTCCTACCGTATAACGGTTGATTCGGTTACTCCCTGCTCCAATGACACCGCGCAGACCTCCTGTACCGAATTCAAGCTCCCGGTAAAAACGATCTTCAAGTTCATTCGTATCTCCAGATAAATCGGTTAGCTCCTGTTTGGTTTCCTCATCAATAGATGGATCCTTAAGCCATTGTTCCAATGTTTGCTTCGCAGTTTCACTTAACATGTCGTCACCATTCTCCTTTATCCCATATGTAACTATGGTTCTCTATGTGGTTATTTCATGATTGTAAGCTAATCGATAATTCATTGCAGTTCATTCCGTAACATTCGTCCTACTGCGGATCAGATAGAGCAAACATAATCTCGCCTTCTGCGACTACTTTATCGCCGACACGAGCGGTTGCTTTCCCTTTTCCAATAGAGCCTTTCAGACGTGTGATCTCAACCTCAAGCTCCAGCGTATCACCTGGTACCACTTGTCCGCGGAATCGGAAATTATCAAGACCAGCAAGGAAACCAATCTTACCTCGGTTACTTTCCACTTTAAGAATAGCCACTGCGCCTACTTGAGCAAGTGCCTCTGTAATAAGTACGCCCGGCATTACCGGATAGCCTGGAAAATGACCTGTGAAGAAGGGTTCATTGATGGTTACATTCTTAATTCCAACTGCTCGTTTGCCCTCCTCGATCTCCACGATCTTATCGACCAATAAAAAGGGAGGTCTGTGAGGAATGATTTCCTGAATTTGATTAATATCTAGCATATGTTTATAACCCCTTCCGTACGATGCATAAACAACCTATTCTTAGTCCATACTAATTATATCCTTCATTAACTGCAGTAGTGAAGGTTGAGATAAGGGGCTTGTTCCTTTGTGCCGCACAGTTCGTACTGACGGTCTAAGGGAATCAGCCCTTTTTGTGTTTGCAGTATACACCGCAAAGTCCCCCATCATTATACATTTTTCGGGAACAAAAAGAAAACTCCTGCTTCACAGGAGTTCCGTTTTTATAACGATCCACTTTACTACGCTCTGCCTACCCGATTAAGGTGCAAAAACAAGATCAAATATATGTTTCCATGTTTGATAGTCAAAGGCAGATCCGATATCTCTCCCGCCAACGACCACATAACCGACTAACATACCTCCGATTAAAGCAATTAACAAAAGCAGCGGAATCAGAAGCCGGCGTAAGATCTTCCGTGAAGATCCCTTCTTCTTCTCTACTTTTTCTTCTTCAGTCATAACCTTCACCTATGCCCTCATTGTATTCGCAAGATTCATCATCGTGTCACTTGAACTCAGTGCGCGGGCAGCCAGCTGGTATGTGCGCTGTACTTCAAGCATTTTCGTCATCTCACTCGTTAGATCTACGTTGGAATTCTCTAAATAACCTGCCCGAATGGTCGCTTCAGGCACCGTAGTTGCCGCATTTTCTCCAAAAACCATGTTTTCGCTGGCTCCGGAAATTAAGCTGAACAAGTTATCTGAGCTAGCTGCGAGCCCTTCAGGGCGCATGGGTTCAACGAGTTGAAGTTGCCCCGCAATTCTTGCACTCAAGGAGCCACTGTCACGCACTAATAAGTTACCGCTCGAATCAAATGCTACGGTAGCATTTGCCGGTGCAGTAATAGGCTGATTATCTCTTCCAAGCACAGCATAACCATCACTCGTTACGAGTCTCATTCGCGGTGCTGCATCTGGGTCCTGAACCGATTCATCCGGTACAAAACGGAAATCGCCTGCTCTTGTCCATGCTTTTTGACCATTCACTTCTACAGCAAACAGCGCATTTCCTTCAATAGCCAAGTCTGTGGGATTTCCTGTCTCACTTAGTTCCCCTTGTGCCATATCTTGAGTAATCGATGTCATCTTCACACCATAGCCTACATTAAAACCGAGCGGCGTTGCTCTGCCATCCCGTGACAAAGAGGAAGCCTGCTGCTGAACACCTGTCAGTACATCTTCAAATGAAGCTTGTTTGCTCTTGTAACCTGCCGTGTCTACATTCGCAACGTTATTCGCGATCAGATCTAATCGCTGCTGCATGCTCGTCATGGATACGAGAGCACTGATCATTGAATTATTCATATAATCCCCCAAACTTCAAAAATATGTAGTACCTCTACACACGCCCGATTTCATTTACGGCTTTTTCCAAGCTTTTATCGTAAAATTGAATTACTTTCTGATTGGCTTCATAGGCTCGAAGAGCTGCTGTTAAATCAACCATCGACTGAGCTGAATCCACTGTCGAACGTTCCAAGAATCCCTGCTTCACTTGAACCCGGTCTTCTGCACCAAGCAAACGCGCTGATCCCGCACGATCCGAGCTTAGTACATAATTCCCATTACCTTCTCTGACTAGCTGATAAGGGTCATCCACGATGGTAATACCAAGTCTCTCACCAGTGATTGCTCCTGTAAGAGGATTCACTAGCTGTCCTTGCTCGTCCACTTTAAATTGATTCATGGCGCCTGTCAATCGAATAGGTTCACCATTATCTGACAATACCTCAAAGCCCGTTGAACTTAGCAGTCTGCCTTCCGCATCCACTTGAAAACTGCCATCCCGGGTATATTTTACGTTGCCTTCCTCATCTTGTACGGTAAAATAAGCCTGCGGCTTATATATTACATCCCCATTATCACTGATGTACTTACCTGAAGCATCAAAAGGAATCGCTTCGCCTGTATTCGGATTGGTAACCCTAAGATCTGAATATAACGCAAAATCTGTTATTTTATCGGAGGGTATAAGATCCCCCTGAACATTCATAGACATGCTTTCTTCAGCAAATACGCCTGTATTTAAGCTGCCAATCACCTTACTGCCGAGACTAGAGGAGTCGCCGCTTCTGCTAAGCTGCATTTCCGGAAAGGAACGAACTAGACTCTCCACCTGTTTATAACCGTTCGTATTAAGATTAGCAATATTCTGTGTTACCGTATCATGTTTACGCTGTTGAGCAACCATTCCCGCAGCTGCCGTATAAAGACCTCGAATCACACCAGGTCCCTCCTTATTATTACAACTACTACCTATATCGGTGCTTTAGAACTTTTTCTTAAGAGAACGATCCAAATGATTAAGCATCAGTCCCGTTCCCTTGACAACGCAGTGCATCGGATCATCAGCAACGAGTACAGGTACCCGCAGTTCTTCGGTTAAGAGCTCGTCCAGTCCTTTAAGTAAAGCGCCCCCGCCTGTTAAAATCACACCTCGATCAATAATATCAGCGGATAATTCCGGCGGTGTCTGTTCGAGGACAAACTTAGCCGAAGCTACAATGGAAGCTACCGAATCAGCGAGTGCCTCTTGCACTTCACTTGAAGTGACCGTCACAGTTTTAGGTAAGCCGCTTACCATATCACGTCCACGAATATCGAGCTCTTCCTGCTGACCTCCCGGTTTTACAGTTCCAATGGATACTTTAATATGTTCCGAAGTCCGCTCCCCAATCAATAGCTTGTACTTATTTTTTATATATTTCAAAATCGCTTTGTCAAACTTGTCCCCTGCCATTTTAATAGAAGAAGCTGTAACAATCTCGCCCATAGATAATACGGCCACATCGGTGGTTCCTCCGCCAATATCGATGACCATATTCCCACTCGGTTCATAAATATCCATTCCCGCTCCAATCGCTGCGGCTTTGGGCTCTTCTTCAAGAAATACCTCTTTGGCACCACTGCGCTCTGCTGCTTCACGAATGGCTTTTTGTTCTACGGAGGTGATATTTGTCGGTGCACAAATTAAAATACGGGGACGGCTGTACCAACTTTTGCCGCCAACCCGGTTAATAAAATATTTAAGCATCATTTCTGTAATATCAAAATCGGCAATGACGCCGTCCCGCAAAGGTCTAATTGCAATAATGTTACCTGGCGTTCTGCCGACCATGCGGCGTGCATCTTCTCCCACAGCAAGTACTTTCTTCGATCCACTCTCAATTGCAACTACCGAAGGTTCGTCGAGAACGACGCCACTCCCTTTTACGTGAATGAGCACGTTGGCCGTACCAAGATCAATACCGATGTCCTTGCTTAGCATATAAAAGAGCCCCCAAAGAGATATTTTTGATCGTATAATGATTCCTTATTTCTTACCTATGTATTTCAACCATTGCTCGCTATTAGCTACATTTTGTGTCGGATCATGCAGATAAGAAGTCTTGTGCTTAAGCTTATACCATCTTTTAACATATCATACTTCAGGGGAGGTCTTCAACGTATTTGTATGCTTTTTGACCTACGTGAGCTTTATGGTCACTACGACTTCCCGGAAGCGAGCACCTCTCGATTTTTTCCGTTCGTTTTTTTATATTTAATCTTGGTTGCCTCGCCTCCTCGTAAATGGCGAATCGATTTATGGTACTCAAGAATGTGTTTTACCTGATCGGCAAGATCAGGGTTGATTTCCGGCAGTCGTTCGGTCAAATCCTTATGCACCGTGCTCTTTGAAACGCCAAATTCCTTGGCAATGGTACGGACCGTATTCCTCGTCTCAACGATACAGCGTCCGATTTTTATGGTCCGTTCTTTAATGTAATCGTGCACGCTCCCGCCTCCCTACTGTGGATAGTTTGGTACATTATATGAGAGGCATGCTTAGATATTCACGGTTTCACAGGGTGACAAGCTTTACAGCGATCAATTATTTTTGGTTTTGTTATCCACAGGTTTGTCCTAAAATGAATTCCTTCTATAAAACAAAAGAAACAGCGGGCATGTCCCACTGCTTCTTTGTTCTTACTTACATATTTTATTTTTTCAGGAATTGTTCTGGATTAACAGGTTTTCCTGCTTCGTACACTTCAAAGTGTACGTGGTTGCCGAGATCCTTGCCAAGTTCACTCTTGCCTGAGATGGCAATGGTGTCACCTTGTTTTACTTCATCATTTTGTTTTACTTTTACATCAGCAATACTTTGATATACCGTTTTGAGATCATTGTCATGAGTAATCTCGACAACCATTCCATTCAGCGGATGTTGTTCTACACGCGTCACTTTACCGCTCAGTGCAGCTTTGACTTCAAAAGTTTGATCATCGGCTCTTGCTAAATCAATTCCGGCATTAGCAATAAAAGTTTGATCGTACTCTAGTAAAGCAAGTGCTTTCTCATCTGTCGTCGCTGCAGCGTCATAAAAAGGTTTCACTACATTCACTTCCGATGCTACTGCCACCGGCCATGCTAGATTCTCAGACTTGCCTTCTACTTCACTTGTAACGGGTTCTTCTTCCAAAACTCCAGTGGTAGGAACCGCATCGCCATTCTCAGACACTTGCTTTGTCGTTTCTTTCACAGCAGACTGCATGCTAGCGTCCTGGTAGGCCCACACTAAAGTTAGTATAATAGCTGCTGCGGCGATGTAAGCTGCCGGGTATACCCACCGTTTGGACAACAGCTTTTTCCAGGATGAAGATTGTGATTCAGGTGCTCCATTACTTGTTTTTGGAGCATTTTCTTGGTTTTGATTTTTGTTTTGTTCATTCATTTTCTATCACCTCAGTAACAAGTGTTACCGGGTGCAACTCTTTTATACTCGTACTATTAAATTTATTTGCAAGATTTTTAAGGAGACTATGAATTCCCTTTATATAATAACTTGGAAGCTTGGCCAAAAGCGACTCCGTTATAGTAGTGTTTTAGAATCTGGGTTGCGGTATAACCTTCTTGCGCCATTCCATTGGCTCCCCACTGGCTCATGCCTACTCCGTGACCATATCCATGCGTTGTAATCGTAATCTTGTCCCCACTCGTTTCCCACGTAAATTCACTAGATCGCAGCCCGAGCTTCTCTCTTATCTCTTTTCCCGTAAACACTTTCTTTCCGATCTGAATCTCTTTAATCCGTTTTCCCGCAGTTGTAGACAGAACTTGAATAAAGGGCTTTGCCGGTTTGCCGCTCACAGATACAGGAATTGCTTCCGGTGTAACATTCAATTTATTTAGAAAATCAACACGGGACATCGTCACGCTCTCCTCATAGCCCGGAGCAATCTTGGCATCCCAAGGACTTTCTACACTTCGTAGATACGGTACAGCTTGCTGCCATACATCTTCCGAGTTCTCGGTATATCCGTTGCTAGTCGAGAAAAAGGCGGCGGTTATCGGCTCCCCTTTATAAGTCATTATCGTATCTTTGCTCTCCCTTACGGCTTGCTGGAGCTTGGCCCATTCTTTTTCTTTCCCTGCGTCTTTAAAATGAGCTTCGAGCTTATTGTAAGGAATGTATACCTGATGCTCGACCGTATCCTTCACGTCCGCACCCTCGGCCGGTATGCCGCTGCGATCTCCCGCAGCCATCCGCTTCGTTACATACGTGCGCGCTGCAATAGCCTGCGCCTTGAGGGCTTCGATGCCGAAGTCCGAAGGCATCTCGGCTGCCACAACCCCGGTGACGTACTGTTCCATCGTCACCGTATCAATGGTGCGCGTTTTCGTTAGATAGACGCGCACCTCGGGTTCGGGATACACCACTGCCGGCTTTGGTGCCGGTGTGGTGTCAGGGACAAGGGCAGGCGGCTCTGCTGCGGCAGGATTCTGCGCAGCGGGGGCCGTCTGCCCTTGCACCGCCGGCGCAGAGCTCGGCGGTGCTTCCTCGCGGGGCCAGGCAAGCACTGCTGGAATCAGCAGTGCCGCAATGGCTAGTCCCGCGAGGGCGGCGGCAGGGCCGGGCCGCCGGGGGCGCCGCGGTGCAGAGCCGCGGCGCCAGGAGCGGGCGGCTTTATAGGTGCCGCCCGCCGGGTTTGGTGCATGCAGCTGTGGTGCATGCACGGGCTGGCTGTGCCCGGTAAGAGGCACAGCGGGTTCAGCAGCAGGGGATAGCGAAGCCTCTCCCCGCCCCCGTCTTTCTTTTATACCGCCCAGCTGCTCTTTGCTGCCTACTCCATTTACTATAGAAAGAGACGTTTGTTTTGAGTTTCTAACTTTTAAGATTCCCTGTTCATCCCGCTCTATTAAAATCTCCGCTGGGCCGTAGGAAGTTTCAGTTACCTCTTGCCAAGGAATGCTTACAATCTTCTTTCTTTTCATTCGGACTCTTCTATTATTAAGCTCTTCTTTAGGCTTGGAAGAACCTCGTGTCGCCTTCATTTATACTCCTCCCAACATCTCATTTGATAGCTGCTCTAGCTCGGTAGATCAGATAGACCTTATAAGTCATACATATGGAGATCTCGCTTCTGATAGAACCAAATTAAGAGAATATAAATGAGAGGTTGCCTAGTATTAAGACCACACTATAGTAGTAACTAATGATGTATTTCCTCTATTTTATAAGAAAGATAGCGACGCCTCTTCTACCATCTTCATTTAAATAGACCAAAGACCATGCATTATAAAAAGGGACTATAAATAAAAAAAAGACTGTAGACATACTAGTATAGGCTAGTTGTCTACAGTCTCACCAAGCCTATAAAGGCTTGGTTTCTTATTCTTTCTTACACAATGTTGCATCGGGTTCCATTCTATCCGTTAGCTTACGCTAAAGTAGGCTGAACCTTAAATCTTGCTGTTTCTGTTTCCGTTACAGCGGATTCTGTCGATTTCGCTTCACGCTTCGGCTCTTCTACCGATACACGATAGATGTCTGCTCCAAGACCGTTCAGCTTCTCTGCAAGGTGCACATAACCGCGGTCAATATGATGAACACCGCCTACTTCTGTTGTGCCGTCAGCGATCAATCCAGCAAGAATCAAAGCAGCACCTGCACGCAAGTCCGTAGCTGTTACTTTGGCTCCGGTAAGTTTAGCTCCTCCAGTAATAATCGAGGAACGACCTTCTACTTTGATCTCTGCATTCATCAGGTTGAACTCATCCACATGCATAAATCGATTTTCGAATACCGTTTCCGTTACAACACTTGTTCCTTGGGATTTGAGCAGCAATGCCATCATTTGAGATTGCATGTCTGTCGGGAATCCTGGGTATGGAAGCGTCTTGATATCCACAGCTTTCAGAGGACCGTCAGCAATGACACGTACTCCGTTTTCGTCAGGGACAATCTTCACTCCCATTTCTTCCATCTTAGAGATAACAGGGCCAAGATGATCGGAAATTGCTCCTTCGACATAAACGTCTCCGCCTGTAATCGCTGCAGCAGCCATATACGTCCCTGCTTCAATTCGATCTGGAATTACAGCATGTTGTACACCGTGAAGTTTTTCTACTCCTTCAATGCGAATCACGCCTGTGCCAGCACCGCGTACTTTTGCACCCATCCCATTCAGGTAGTTTGCAAGATCCACAATTTCCGGTTCTTTTGCTGCATTCTCAAGAATTGTTGTTCCTTCTGCAAGTACAGCAGCCATCATAATATTTTCAGTTGCACCAACACTCGCAACATCCAAATAAATTTTGGCTCCGCGCAATTTTCCATTTGACCTTGCTTCTATATAACCATGTCCTAGGCTGATTTCTGCACCCATTGCTTCAAAACCTTTAAGGTGTTGATCAATCGGGCGTGTACCAATCGCACATCCGCCTGGAAGAGATATTTTTGTATAACCCATACGTGTTAGCAGAGGACCCATAACCAAGAAAGACGCCCGCATTTTTGTAACCCATTCGTAAGGGGCTTCGCACGAAGTAAGATTCGTTGCGTCTACGGTGATTACTTCATTTTGGTATGTAACTTCCGCTCCTAGCGATTCCAGTACTTTGTTAATTGTCATCACATCGTCTAAAGGAGGTGCATCTGTAATAATGCTTACTCCTTCTTCCCCTAAGAGAGAGGCGGCGATGATCGGAAGAACTGAATTTTTAGCGCCGCTGACTTTGACACTTCCGGTCAATCTCTTGCCTCCGCGGACGATAAATTTGCTCATCTTGTTTCCCTCCGCGCGTTATTTTTCTTTTTCTGCTTACGAGTGGAGTTTCCTCTTTCACTTGTCGTCCGATCCCGTCGGAAAATTCGACATCATTATTCAACATTCGTCAAGATGTCGTATTTCAGAAAAGAATAGTTTGCACTTTTCATTTTTTAAATTCGTTAGTGATTGAAGACATGATTTCCATCATATAAGACCATTTCTATTCGAAATCATTTGAAACTGTGATTAAAAACAAAGAAATAGCAGTCATTCCGCTAATCCCCTAACTTACATCATAACATTAAAAGTTCATGGGAGACAAGCGATTTTTCATTTTACATTGTTTTTTACCATTTCATACGGATCAACGTATAAAACGACCGACATTGCATTGTTATCAAATGAATATCTTTAATTTCATTGTTCACATAAAAACATAATGTTATTCGACAAAAGCTGTCTTAAGGTATTCTGGCCTAAGAGTGATATAACCAGCCTGGAAAGCTTTAAAACAGATATTTAAGCATTTGTGTCCAAGAGAGATATTCAAGCACGAAATCAGACACAAAATGTCCCAGCACAATAGCTAAAAGCAGCTGCAGCATTCTAGCTTGAGCACTCTTTGGGTGTTTTACAATCAAGTCGAGCTTCAAGTGCTGTAAAGACCACCAAGCGATCGCAATACAGGAAAGTGAGATAATCATAGCTACAAGACTATTTGTACTAATGGCCTGATTAACTTGATCATTCAACAGTTGATCCATGTCCAGCCTCCGTCTTTCTTGTTAATGATTAATTTCACATACTGTGAAATCATATTCGGATCATTGTTTATTGTCAACCAATCTTACAACATTGGAACCCAGAAACCTTAATTTAACTCTGAATTGTTATACTTTTGACAAAAACATGTCTAATCCGCATTCTTTCTGTCATTTCCTCGGAAATAATCTCAAAAACAAAAAGAACCTGACGAATGGTCAGGTTCTATGTTCTATAGGTTGCCGGATACTTTAAGTCGGTTCATTGCTTTTTGTAATGCAATTTCAGCACGACGGTGATCGTATTGATCTCTGCTTCCGCTAGATGTTAGACGCGTTTCAGCACGCTCAAGAGCAGCTTTCGCACGAATTACATCAATCTCAGAAGCGAGTTCAGCACTTTCAGCCAAAATGACTACCTTCTCTTTGCGAACCTCTACAAAACCGCCTGCAACAGCGATTTTCAGTTCCTTTCCATCCGTTTTAATGGACACAGGTGCAATTTGCAAGGGAGTTACGAAGGGAACGTGACCAGGAAGGATTCCCAGATCACCTTCCACTCCGCGTACAACCAGGCTATTTACCTGTTCAGAGAAGATGAGTCGCTCCGGAGTTACAATTTCCAATAAAAAGGTACTCATTGTCATCCCTCCTGAACTCTATCCGAAGGATAGTTAACTCATCTTTGGGTCATTAATCCTTAGGATTAATTGACTATTCCATTGATTTTGCTTTTTCTACCGCTTCTTCAATTGTTCCTACGTACAGGAATGCTGCTTCTGGAAGATGGTCATACTTACCATCTAAGATTTCTCTGAAACTGCGAACTGTATCTTTAACAGGAACATATTTACCCGGGAATCCGTTAAATGCTTCTGCTACGTGGAACGGTTGGGATAAGAAACGTTGGATTTTACGAGCACGAGCTACGAGCATTTTATCTTCTTCGCTCAGCTCATCCATACCCAAGATCGCAATGATATCTTGAAGTTCGTTGTAACGAGCAAGAATACGTTTAACCCCTTGAGCTACGTTATAATGCTCTTCCCCTACTACATCTGGAGTAAGGATACGGGAACTGGATGCAAGTGGATCTACCGCAGGGTAGATACCCATCTCAGAGATTTTACGCTCGAGGTTCGTTGTTGCATCCAAGTGAGCAAATGTAGTTGCCGGCGCAGGGTCAGTGTAGTCATCCGCAGGAACATAGATTGCCTGAATCGAAGTTACTGAACCTGATTTCGTCGAAGTAATACGTTCTTGAAGTTGACCCATCTCCGTTGCAAGTGTAGGTTGGTAACCTACCGCTGATGGCATACGTCCCATAAGGGCAGAAACCTCAGAACCTGCTTGAGTAAAGCGGAAGATGTTATCAATGAAGAGAAGAACGTCTTTACCTTCTTGATCACGGAAATACTCAGCCATAGTAAGACCCGTCAAGGCAACGCGAAGACGTGCACCTGGAGGCTCATTCATTTGACCGAATACCATTGCTGTTTTGTTGATAACACCAGAGTCCGTCATCTCATGGTACAAGTCATTACCTTCACGAGTACGCTCACCAACACCGGCAAATACAGAGATACCGCCATGTTCTTGAGCAATGTTGTTGATAAGTTCCTGAATAGTTACCGTTTTACCTACACCCGCACCGCCGAAAAGACCAATTTTACCGCCTTTTGCGTATGGAGCAAGCAAATCAATAACTTTAATTCCTGTCTCCAGCATTTCTGCTTGTGTAGACAACTCATCGAAAGTAGGTGCTAAACGGTGAATCGGATTACGAACAGCCGTTTCAATTGCACCGCCATTATCGATTGGATTACCAAGTACGTTAAATACCCGGCCCAAAGTTGCTTCCCCTACGGGTACAGAAATAGGTGCACCTGTATTGATTGCTTCTGCACCACGAACGAGACCATCTGTAGAAGACATTGCAATACAGCGTACACGGTTATCGCCTAGATGTTTCGCTGTTTCAAGCGTAAGGTTAATTTCTTTACCATCGCTTGTCTTTGTGTTGATTGTAACTGCATTATTAATATCGGGAAGTCCGTCACGGTCGAACTCAACGTCAACAACCGCACCCGTAATGCTGACAACGCGTCCTTTGTTCATCTTCAGTTCCCTCCTACAAGCTATAGCAGTAATAATCTCCTGTCACCATTCATATAAATGTGAGCGAGCATTATTCTGACCAGCTTCATTGTTTATCCGTACTTAATTAAATTAAGACTGCGCGCTTGCTCCAGCCACAATTTCTGTAATTTCCTGCGTAATCGCAGCTTGACGTGCTCTGTTATAAGTAAGCGATAATTCTCCAATGAGCTTGGATGCATTTTTCGTTGCACTGCCCATTGCTGTCATTTTCGCTCCAAGTTCACTTGCTTTACCATTCAGAAGTGCACCATAGATCAAAGTCTCGGCATAGCGAGGCAAAAGAGCTTCCAGTACTGCCTCTGCTGAAGGTTCGTACTCATATTGAGCAGAAGCTTCCGTCTTCTTATTCTCCGGTCTCTCCATCGGAAGAAGTTTTTCAACCGTAGGAATCTGGGTAATTGCATTTACAAATTGGCTGTAACAGATATAGATCTCATCATATTTTCCTGCTTCAAATCCAGAAACGGTTTCGTTCGCAATGGATTTAATATCAGCAAATGTTGGGGAGTCCGACAAATCTGTAACATCCATACCAATCGGTTGCTCACGGCGTCTGAAGAAATCGCGACCTTTCCGTCCAATTACAAACAGAACATATTCGTCTTTAGAGGTGTGGCGTTCCTTAAGAGTCAGGGTTACCTGACGAAGAACGTTGGCATTGTATCCACCTGCAAGACCACGATCTGAAGTAATTACGAGGTAAGCCGTCTTTTTGACAGGACGAGTCACCAGCATGGGATGGGTAACCTCTGAAGAAGAGGATGCAATGCTAGTTACCACTTCCTTCAACTTCTCGGAATATGGTTTTGCAGCTTCTGCTTTCTCCTGCGCTTTTCTAAGCTTGGAGGCAGCAACCATCTCCATTGCCTTGGTAATTTGCTTCGTGCTCTGAACACTTTTGATTTGACGCTTGATTTCGCGCATACCTTTTGCCATGTTTTCACCACCTTAAAGTTTTGACGAAGTCAAAACTAACTTCGAGAGCATTACTTAAAGTTTTGACGAAGTCAAAACGATCTTCGAGAGCGTTACTTAAAGTTTTGACGAAGTCAAAACGATCTTCGAGAGCGTTACTTAAGTTTTGACGAAATCAAAACGATCTTCGTAAGCATTTACTTCATATAAGAAAGAGGGACTGCGGCGTACGTTGTGTTCGCGCAGCCCTTCTTTGGTTCTTTGATATGGAATACGATGCGGCTTAGTTCGATGATTTAGAGAAGCTGTTTCTGAATTTCTCGATAGAGTTTTTCAGAGCGGCTTCATTATCTGCAGTAAGCTCTTTCGTTGTACGGATGGATTCAAGAATCTCAGGGTGATTACTTTCCATGAATGAGAGATATTCTCTCTCAAAACGAGTTACATCACCTACTGGGATTTCATCCAGATATCCTTTAGTCGCTGTATACAAGCTGACAACCTGTTGTTCAACAGGAAGTGGCTTATGCACATCTTGCTTCAGAATTTCCATCATCCGCGCACCACGGTTCAGACGAGCTTGTGTTGATTTATCAAGATCGGATCCGAATTGGGAGAACGCTTGAAGCTCACGATATTGAGCTAGATCCAGACGCAGGGAACCTGCTACCTTTTTCATTGCTTTAATCTGAGCGGAACCACCAACACGGGATACCGAGATACCTACGTTGATCGCTGGACGTTGACCTGAGTTAAACAAGTCTGCTTCCAGGAAGATCTGACCATCGGTAATTGAGATTACGTTCGTTGGGATGTATGCAGAAACGTCAGATGCCTGCGTTTCAATAAATGGCAGAGCGGTTAATGAACCACCACCAAGTTCGTCATTCAGTTTAGCTGCACGTTCGAGCAAACGGGAATGCAGATAGAAAACGTCACCTGGGTAAGCTTCCCGACCCGGAGGACGACGAAGCAGCAAGGAAAGTTCACGGTATGCAGATGCTTGTTTAGTCAAGTCATCATACACTACGAGCACATGCTCACCTTTGTACATAAAGTACTCACCCATTGCACAACCAGCATAAGGAGCTATGTAGAGAAGTGGTGAAGGCTCAGAAGCAGATGCAGTTACAACCGTTGTATACTCCATTGCACCATTACGACGAAGTGTTTCAACTACTTGTGCAACGGTGGATTGTTTCTGTCCAATAGCAACGTAGATACATTTCATTCCGCTGCCTTTTTGGTTAAGGATCGCATCAATCGCAATCGCTGTTTTACCTGTTTGACGGTCACCGATGATAAGCTCACGTTGTCCGCGGCCGATCGGTACCATTGCGTCAATCGCTTTAATTCCTGTTTGCATTGGCTCATGAACCGATTTACGGGCCATAACGCCAGGTGCCTGGTTTTCTACCGGGCGGAATTCATCTGTTGCAAGCGGACCCTTGCCATCAACGGGTTGTCCCATTGCATTAACGACACGGCCGATCAAAGCTTCCCCTACCGGAACTTGCATGATTTGTCCTGTACGTTTTACTTGGTCTCCTTCACGAATGTCTGTGTAAGGTCCCATGATAACGATACCTACGTTGCTTTCTTCAACGTTAAGCGCTAGGCCTAATACGCCTGTAGAAAACTCTACGAGCTCACCGGACATTACGTTCTCGAGTCCATAAACACGGGCAATCCCGTCACCGACTTCGATTACAGAACCAACTTCGCTGACTTCGATGTCCGTTTTGTATTGTTCGATCTGATTTTTAATGATAGTACTAATTTCCTCAGGTCTGATACTCAAGCGTCCTCACCCCTCACTACTTTACTCGTCTTGTAAAAGACTGTTCTAGACGTTTCAGCTGGCCTGCCAGACTTCCGTCATAAATTGTATCGCCGATGGCAACTTTAAGTCCGCCAATCAAGCTTTTATCAATCACATTTTCAATGCGAATTTGTTTACCAATACGAGCACTAAAATCTTTAGCAACTGTATCTTTCTCTTCCTGGCTAAGCTCATATGTCGAATACACACGCGCATTAACCATTCCAAGTGAATCGGATTCGAATTTCATGTAACTTTCCACGACGGATTCCAGTGCATGGATTCGGTTACGTTCGATAAGCAGTTTAATTGTATTTAAGACCGGCTCCGATACTTTGCCTTGCAGACTGTTGTCTACAACACTCAGTTTCGAAGCAACACTGACGTTTGGAGAAGAGATAAATTTAACGATGTCGCGATCTCCTGTAATAGAGGTTGCAACCGCGTGAAGCTCGGCTTCGACTTCCAGTACGGATTGATTTTTGATCGCCACTTCAAACAACGCTTTTGCATATCTCTTGGCGATTACCGAATCCCTACTCATGGTCTGCCTCCTACTTCATTCAGATACTTTTCAACAAGCTCTTCCTGAACGTTGTCTTGCTTAACTTCTTTATCCAAAATCTTGGATGCGATCTGTACAGATACTGCTCCAAGTTCACTGCGGAGGGATTCAACCGCTTTATTCTTCTCACTCTCAATCGCACGAACAGCTTCCAGTTTCAGACGCTCTGCTTCTTGTTTTGCTTCATTCAGCATTTGCTCTGTTTGGTTTACACTTGTTTTGCGAGATTGTTCAATAATACTTTGAGCTTCATTACGCGCTTCTTGCAAAGCCGCTTTTTGCTCTTCTACATATTGGGTAGCCTGCTCACGAGTTTGTTTTGCTTCATTAAGCTGGGAAGCAACTAACTCACGACGCTGCTCCATAATAGCGAACAATTTGTTAAATGCATACTTGGACAAAAGCCAATAAAGGATCAAGAACGCAACAATGGTAATAGCAATGTTTTCCCATAAAATGTGCACTCACGTCACTCCTTTCCGTTCATTCCTGTATCGTAACAAAAACGAAGGCGCGGATGGCATCGCCCTCCCCGCCAAACCGTTACTTCTGATATTATGAAAACATAATCAAGAACGCGATAACTGTAGCTGCCAAAGGTACTACCTCTACGATACCAACACCGATAAACATAGTTGTTTGCAATGGTCCACGAGCTTCTGGTTGACGAGCGATAGACTCAACTGTTCTACTTACGATCATACCGTTACCAAGACCTGCACCAAGTGCACCCAAACCTACTGCGATAGCTGCTGCTAACATTTCCATTTTTAAATTTCCTCCTCGAAATATATATACATTTTTTGTTAACCTAACTTAATATAATAATCTCCTTACTTACAAACAGTTTTGGAGTTACTATTATTGTGGAAAAGATATCTAGTGTTCTTCGTGAATTGTCGTCTGAGCGATGTACACCATCGACAAGATCGTGAAGATGAAGGCTTGCAATGCACCTACAAAAATACTGAATCCTTGCCATGCCATCATGGCTGGAATACCAAGCCATCCCATTTTGAGAATGGTAGAGATCAGAATCTCTCCCGCAAAAATATTGGCAAACAAACGAATCGCAAGGGCGATCGGCTTCGCCAAGTTCTCAATAATGTTCAGCGGCAGAAACACAGGAAACGGTTCGATGTAGTGTTTCAGGTAATGCTTACGGTTGTATCTCAATCCAAGATAATTCATCAGAATGAAGATAATAATCGCAAGCCCTGCGGTAATCGAAATATCTGCGGTAGGAGATTTCCACCATAGAATTTCTGAATGTTCTCCATTACCAAGACTTCTGGTCGCTTCAATTACGTGTCCGAATATACTTGCTGGCTCATCATGTTCCGAGATAATAGAGAACGGCAAACCAAGCATGTTGGATACGAAAATAAACAGAATCAGTGTTAACCCCAAAGTTATGTAAGGCTTACCTTTACTTAAAGGCATGGCACTTGCCACAATGTTCTGAACGAATTCAACGACCCATTCCATGAAATTTTGTACTTTTGAAGGATTCTCTACAGATAGATTCCGAACACACAAACGAACAAGTATGAACACGAATAGCACCGTCACTGTGAGCATTAAAACAGCGGAAAGGTCAATGTTCAATCCTCCGAGTTCGATAATCGGTGAGTCATGCATATTGATTTATTCACCCCTTTCCCCATAGTAATGTTATTTTCTTGATCTAGCGTTTACCATAATGCTAATTGGAATTGCCAAAATCTGCACCGTGAAAAGACCCATCACTGTAAAACCCACTGATATCTGGTCAAATCTCACAGCCAGCATGATAGCCAGAAGAGAGATACACATCCGTGACAAGAAACCAAAACTCACATATTTGCTTCCAGGAGTTACTACACTCTCTGAAACCTGGTGGATTTTGATATACAGATATCTAAAGTTAAACAACCCTGCTGCAAGACCAATGATGAGGCCTAAAAACAAAGGACGTTGTTCAGGGAATATCACCCATACGAGAAGTGATCCCGATAAAAGGAGAAACGTCGCTCTTGTAACAGCATTTACAATGGAAGACAAATCATTCATTTTGTTCCCCCAAAAACTTCTTAATAAAAAGGGCTATATTTAGAACACCTAAAACAAGACCTAATAGACAGCCAATAGCAATCCAGAAACTCGGTCCATTCACAGCATTCATGAGCCACTTTCCTATAAAGTATCCGATCGTTATGTAAGCAGCCAGCAGGATGCCTGAACCACCGATACTCAAAGCAATCAACCACGGTTTATCCTGATTCATAATTAGACACAACCCATCCCTAGAAAGCGCTGTATATGGAAAATGAGTTAATAATTCTTTTTCCTCTGAAATCGAGAGAAAAAGATGAAAAATGTGTCAAGTTTGTCCAATCCCAATTATCTTACTGAATGGTTAAAGCGTTTGTCAATCGGTAGAACAACCTGTTCTGGCTGTAAGAAACACTGAAAAATCCTGAAAGAAAATCAGAAAATCTTTCAAACCCTTATAAACCGTACAGTTTAACTGTACGCTCTACTGTCTATACTAGACATGGAAAGGTTGAATTATTTTTTGAACTTTCTGTGAAAAGTCTCAGGGCGTTCTTCTTTTTTACCGAAATAGTGCAAAATCGCACTGACAATACGCTCGGAAGCATGTCCATCGCCGTAAGGATTTGCTGCTTCGCTCATTGAAGCGTACAGTTCTGAATCTGTTAATAATGCTTTTGTTCTTGCATATACATTTTCCTCGTCTGTACCAACCAGTTCCAGTGTTCCTGCCTCAATCCCCTCTGGTCTTTCCGTTGTATCACGAAGAACAAGAACAGGCACTCCGAATGAAGGAGCCTCTTCCTGCATTCCACCGGAATCCGTTAGGATCAGATGTGTGTGTGGATAAATGTTATGGAAATCCACTACGTCCAGCGGATCAATCAGCTTAATGCGCGGATGGTTTCCAAGCAGCTCATAAGCTGGTTCTTTAACAGCTGGGCTTGGATGTACAGGATATACAATTGCAATATCCTCGAATTCATCTGCAATGCGTTTTACCGCCTTGAATATATTTCGATGCGGTTCACCTTGTGATTCTCTGCGATGCGCCGTCATCAAAATCAATCTTTTTCCCTTAGCAAATTCCAACACAGGGTGGTTGTAATCTTCGCGTACTGTATATTGAAACACATCTGTAACGGTGTTGCCTGTGACAAATACACTTGATTCCGATTTATTTTCACGCAGTAAATTGCTTCCGGACATATCTGTTGGAGCAAAGTGTAAATCTGCCAAAACCCCTGTTAGTTGTCTGTTCATTTCTTCTGGATATGGAGAAAGTTTATTCCAGGTACGAAGCCCAGCTTCTACATGACCTACCTTAATTTGCTGTAAAAAGGCAGCATAACTTGCTAGGAATGTAGTCAGGGTATCTCCATGAACCAGAACGATGTCAGGCTTCGCTTCCCGCAGGACGGGTTCAAGGCCTTCCAGTACACGAACGGTAACTTCATTCAGCGTCTGGCGCTCTTTCATGACATCCAGATCGTAATCCGGTGTAATGTTAAAAACTTCAAGTACTTGGTCCAGCATCTGACGATGCTGGGCCGTTACACATACAATGGATTCGATATCTTCGGAGTGACGTTCCAGCTCCAAAATGAGTGGAGCCATCTTGATTGCTTCAGGGCGCACTCCGAATACCGTCATTACTTTAATTTTAGACATTGCTCAAGAGCCCCTTTTTATACCAATTTTCTTTATTTGGTGCCGTACAGTCTGTCTCCCGCATCTCCAAGACCCGGAATGATGTAACCATGCTCATCCAGGCGCTCGTCCATTGCCGCAACATAAATGTCTACGTCAGGATGTGCCTCTTGAACTGCTTTCACGCCTTCTGGCGCAGCAATCAGGTTCATCATCTTAATCTGAGTACAGCCGCGTTTCTTAAGTACGTTGATCGCTTCAATAGCAGATCCGCCAGTTGCCAGCATCGGATCAATCACGATGAGTTCGCGCTCTGTTACGTCTGTTGGAAGCTTCGTATAGTATTCAACAGGCTGCAATGTTTCAGGATCACGGAATAGTCCTACGTGTCCTACTTTTGCTGCCGGAATGAGTTTCACTACGCCATCAAGCATACCCAGCCCTGCACGAAGAATCGGAATAAGTCCGAGCATACGGCCCGAAATCACTTTTCCCTCTGTCTCTGCAACAGGAGTTTGTACTGTTATTGTTTCGAGTGGAATATCACGTGTAATTTCGTAAGCCATTAAAGTTGCTACTTCATCTACAAGTTCGCGAAAATCCTTTGTGTTCGTGCGCATGTCACGAATAATTGTCAATTTGTGTTGAATCAACGGGTGATCACATACCACCAATTTTCCCATTGTTTGTCCCTCCGGTAGTTTCATCTTCCATTATCAACTCCGGGCAGTTCCTGCTCACAGAAACAAAACCTGTCGATAAATCCTGTATATTATATCATTCCCTATCCTCAAATTACACTATAAACCGTGACAGCTTCGGGACATCGATCAAAAAAGACCGAAACTACAAAAAGCAGCTTCGGTCTACTTGAAATAAACAGCTTACGAGAGCTATTTATTAGTATGGGTAATATTACTCATTTTTAGTACTTCAGATCAGGGTAAAGCGGGAATTTATCGGTAAGCGCCGTAACTTGACGTTTTGCTTCTTCAAGAACAGCCGCATCTTTCGTGTTTTTCAGCGTCTTCGCGATGATCTTGCCAATCTCGACCATAGCTGCTTCATCCATACCGCGGGAAGTAGCCGCTGGTGTACCAATACGGATACCGCTGGTTACGAAAGGACTGGTTGGATCAAATGGAATTGCATTTTTGTTTACTGTAATACCGATGGAATCAAGGACATGTTCTGCCTCTTTTCCCGTAATGTTTACACTGCGTGTATCGATAAGCATCAAGTGGTTGTCTGTTCCGCCAGATACAATATTGAGACCTTCAGCGATCAGGGTTTCTGCCAATACTTGAGCATTCTTCACCACGTTCTGAGCATAAGTTTTAAATGATGGCTGTAATGCCTCACCCAAAGCTACTGCTTTTGCCGCGATCACATGCATCAAAGGACCACCTTGTGAACCAGGGAATACGGCTTTATCAATGGCTGCAGCCCATGCTTTTGTAGTCATAATCATACCACCGCGCGGTCCGCGAAGTGTTTTGTGTGTTGTTGTAGTAACAAAGTGCGCATGCGGAACTGGACTTGGGTGAAGGCCAGCTGCTACTAGACCAGCGATGTGAGCCATATCGACCATGAACAACGCACCCACATCGTGTGCAATTTTAGCAATTGCTTCAAAATCAATCGTACGCGGGTAAGCACTCGCACCTGCAACAATCATTTTAGGGCGATGTTTAAATGCCGCTTTGCGGAGATCATCATAATCAATACGGAACGTGTCTTCTTGTACACCGTAAGAAACAAAGTTATACAAAAGACCGGAAGCATTCACCGGGCTGCCGTGCGTTAAATGACCGCCATGTGCCAGGTTCATACCAAGAACAGTATCGCCTGGTTTCAGTGCTGCAAGATAAACTGCCATGTTTGCTTGTGCACCAGAGTGAGGCTGAACATTGACATGTTCTGCTCCGAACAATTCTTTTGCACGATCGCGAGCGATATCTTCTACGATATCCACATGTTCACAACCGCCATAATAGCGTTTGCCTGGATATCCTTCTGCATATTTGTTCGTAAGAACAGATCCCATTGCTTCGATAACCGCTTCAGATACGATATTCTCGGATGCAATTAATTCAATGTTATTTTGCTGACGTTTCAGTTCCAAATTCATAGCTTCCAGTACAGCAGGGTCACTTTTACGCAATTGTTCCATAATGATAATTCCTCCTAAGAAATAAAATAATATGAAAAAAAGTTAATCACATGTTGAGGTATTACTTGATGTCTCCATCTGATACACTGCGCGCTGACCCCCGATAAGTTTCGGTCTTGTTATCGCTGTTGTCACACGAGCCTCGCCAATATACCGTCTTTTTGTACGATAGGGTACGGCCACTCTGCGAAGATGCATCCCTATGAGCGTCTCTCCAATATCCATTCCTGCATGAGCTTCGATCGTCTCCGCGAGGCAAGGCTCTGTCAAAGAACGATAAGCTGCTGCTGCCATAGAACCGCCGGCGGTTGGAATGGGTACCGCAGAAACCTCGGTCAGACCTAAGCGTTCGAGTAAATGCCTTTCCATTACGAGTGCTCGGTTGAGGTGCTCACAACATTGAAACACAACTTCAAAACCAAAGGATTCCTTTACCTCGTTGATCCCATTAAGTAAGGACTGGGCAATTTCTAAAGCACCGCCTGTACCAATATGTTTGCCGGCTACTTCGCTTGTGCTCGTTCCGACAACAACGACTTTTCCAGGGCCTAAATCCCCAGCTTCAGCAAGTTCTCTTAGAATCTCTGCCGTATGCTGGACAAGCTCATGCCATTCTGAAGCAGACTTCTGTTGTTCCATTGCCTTCTATCCTTCCCTTCTATGACGAGCATAATCAAAAGGTAAGGGCATAACTCAAGTGAACAAACATCAATGATGGTGTTCGCCTCGCCCTTTTTTCATTTATTATAACGAAAAAAATGACGAAAGACGAAAAAAGAGCAGTCTGCACGTATAGATACGCACAGAAATGCTCTTTTGCCCAGGCGACCGGCCGATATTTCCAGTGCTCCATCGTGGTTTAATCCACACTTGTCGCCAGTTACACTGGAATCTATTTTTACATTCCATCTCATCATAGAACATCAGATGGCAGAAATCAACCATTTATGATTGCTTACTGTAATTTTTTTATATTGTATATTACAGCTTATCCAGAAGTCGCTCTATTGCTAAACGAATTTCTGCCGCTGTGACATCGTAATCTTCTTTACTGCCGCCAAACGGATCAGATATATCAAAACTTGGGATACGCTGCTGGATCTCAATCATTCGCTGACGCTCGGCTGCTTCAATCTCTTGACCAAGTGACAGTTTCATTTCCAGCTCTGCATACAAACGATCTCTCTCTTTAAGATCCTCAAGGATTTGTACATTATCTTCCGTATATTCCTTCAGCGTGAAGATTCGGTCTGCTGCATTCGGGAAGAAGTGAAGCACATGCTGCTTATGAGAACCGGTTAATGTCAAAATAAGATCTGCCCACTCTACGTGTTCCGATGTAAGTGAGGAAGATGTAATCGAGTCATGAATATCGTGATCCTGAAGTACCGCTTTTGCGTGACGAGAAATCATACTCCCATCTGTTGCTGCAACACCAGCAGATCGAACCTTTAGATCAACTCCACGTTCTGCTGCAGCTTTTCGGAGTAACCCTTCTGCCATCGGACTTCGGCATGTATTGCCTGTACAAACAAATAAAATATGTTTCATATTCTTCACCTCCATCAGGGCCTGTAAAGCCGATATCAATCTTTTCCCCATCCGCAGGAGATCATTTCTATTGTAAATTGCTTTGACCTAATACGCAAAATTACACAGCAAGCTGCCTTATATCAGAGAATAAACAAGAGACCAAAAGCAAGTAAAATCGCGCCTCCTACTGCCTCTCCATATTCACCCATATTGCGATTTGCTCTTCTGCCAATAAGTAGTCCCACAACCGACATTAGAAACCCACACAGCCCAAAAGCAAATAACGTGAGCCATAAGTCAGTGCGGAACATACCGAGAGTCACCCCAACGGAAAAGGAGTCAATACTCACACTAAAAGCAAACATCAATGTACCCGTAAACGTACGGTGATCCATGAAGCTAGTCTCTCCCGAACGAAACGCATTAAAAATCATATGAGCTCCCAGCAAAAGCAACAGTCCCCCAGCTACATAGGAGGTAACTTGTCCAAGCAAGGAACTAAAATACTCACCTGCATAAAATCCAACGAGCGGCATGAGGACATGAAATATTGCAATTAAAATACTCAACCGAAGTATATGCAATAATCGAATTCCCTTCATACCAATCCCTATTCCTAGAGAAAATGCATCCAAACCCAGTGCTACCGCCATTATCAGAATGGTAATAAGCTGGCCCCACTGCGCAGAAGCCTCCAGCATTGTTCATACCCCCATGTACACAGCATTCTTGTACACCATATGCGGACAAGAATGGAAACATGACGAGTAAGTCTATTCAGTTACATGGATGATCTGATGACCGGCTGCTTTCAGTAAGCGGTTCATGATCGCATCCCCGAGGCCATCCCGGGGACACGCCTCGGCGTAAAGTACCGAGGCGCCGATCTCGTCACAGCTGCGCAGTGCAGCGTATAGACGGTGAGCTCCCTCGGCAAGCCGCTCCAGGCTGCCGAGAGAATAGACAGCGTCTGCGCGGTACAGATGCAGGTGCTCGCTGAAAGCAAGCACCGCAGTTCGTTCTCCGCGCGCAGCCGCTGCTGAGAGCGCACCATTCACATATGCGGCTACCGCATCGGGTGCGCCTTGCACTACACAAAGCTCTCCCTTAGGAGCGTAGTGCGTGTACTTCATCCCTGGCGAGCGAGGTGCAGGAGAGGAAGCATCTGCCTTGACTGAATCTACGGAAAGGCCTGGATCGAGACGTACCTCGGCAGCTACCTCAGCAAGCTGCTCGGCTGTAATGCCGCCAGGTCTAAGAATCGTAACGGTCCCATCATCATGAGCCTCTACCACGGTAGATTCCACCCCTACTCCTGTAGGTCCGCCATCTACAATTCCGGCAATTCGGCCCATAAGATCTTCTCTCACATGAGAAGATGTCGTCGGACTTGGACGTCCCGAACGATTTGCGCTTGGTGCTGCGACCGGGCAATCGGCAGCGGCAATCAGTTCAAGTGCAACCGGATGATCCGGCATACGCACACCAACCGTATCAAGCCCTGCTGAGACTTTCTCTGACAAGCTTTTTTGTTTTAGCGGAAGGATTAAAGTAAGCGGTCCAGGCCAAAATGTATCCATTAACCTGCTGGACAATTCATTAACCGGTTCCGTAAATCCGTCCAGCTGTGCTCTACTTGCGACATGAACAATAAGCGGGTTGTCAGAAGGTCTGCCTTTTGCAGCAAATACAGACTCTACAGCTGCCGTATTTCTGGCATCTGCACCCAGTCCATATACCGTTTCCGTGGGAAACGCAACAATGGAACCGTCTTGAAGCAAGGCTGCCGCTTCCTTCAAGTGTTCCATTGTCTCCTCTTTATTCATATCCCCTGTTACATCCCAGATGTGAGTCACCATGTCTGGTCTAATCTCCGTATTAACGTCCGCTATATTCTCTATCGAATTCTTCTCATTACACATGTTGTTATCATCCAGTCTCATATATTAATTATCGTACATTATATCACAATTCATGCATTCTTCGGGCTGAGAGTAAAGACTAATATACTAAGAGGAAATCGAAGTCCCATTAGTATCAAGATATCTCAAACTACGGTTATCTCGAACCAAGGTTATCTCAAAAAAACTATCTTTTAATTATGCCACTATATTCCCTACAAAATCCCAAGCTTTCACCAACATATCCCATAGGAAAAATCGGACTTCAGGCTCGATAGTGCCCTCATTTTCTAATCCCTGCCCCGCTTGTTCATTACTTGCCGTCACATTCTTCTCGGCTACATCTCCATTTTTACCGCCAACGAAACATAGAGGAGGAAATAACACGCACCACCAGTTCTGTCCTTCCCCTTTACCCAGGGTAACTCGAACCGCTTCATAATCTCCGGCAGGATAGATCAGTTTGCCGTACATTTTTGTTGGAAAAGGTACCGTCGCAAGCTCTACGTTATATTCATAAGTCAATCCACGGTTTTTAAGTTCCTGTCCTACCAGTTCATTCAGCTCTGGCAAATGTCCGCGAACCATGGTTCTAGCTTCTTCTAGATTATGCGGATCAGCAAGAGCCGGCACCCACTCATTCATCTGCTCAACAACGGCATCCCGAATCTCTCTTTTGACCAACTGATCGTGAGGCATATCTGAATTTGCCAGAATACGTAACCGGATCGAATCATGCGGAATGACAGCTTGATGTATGGCTGCATCTGATTTCTGACCTTCCCAGCTCATCATAACAATCATCATACACACCACAATCATGAAAAACTGTTTTATACTCTTCCGCATGTTCTTCTCCCCCTCGAACTCTTCATGTCTATCAGTATGTCCGCGAGTTGGTAGAGTTAAACCTAGCAAACTTATTTTTATTAAAAAGAACTCATAGTTTCATAGAATGAGCTACGCCTGTACAAAAAAAGCATCATCACGAGCCTTCTTCAAAAAGAGGGTAACCGTGATGATGCTTCATTTTATCGATGTATCCTTGGTATTCATTATTGAATTTTCTAATTAAAGATTAAAATCTACGCCTTAGCTTGTTTACGTCCAAACATGCGTTTCTTGTTCTGACCGTTTGCCCCTGGAGCAAGAATATCATCATCGACTTCTTGTCCATGTACTTTGATGCTCATAATGAGTCCGATACTCGCCATATTAATGAGCAGTGATGTTCCTCCGTAACTGATAAACGGCAGTGTAATCCCGGTCAGCGGCATTAGTCCAATAAATGCACCTATATTCTCAAATACCTGATACAAATACATCGCGACAATCCCGACGATAATATAGGGTCCTGATCGTTCCTTTGATTCCAGTGCTATCAAGATCATCCTATGTATCAGTATGAAATATAACAGCAATACGACCGAAGAACCTACAAACCCAAACTCTTCTGCAATCAGTACAAAAATGGAGTCAGAGTAGGTATATGGAACACGGCCGGATTGAACGGAAGTCCCCTCCATAAATCCTTTGCCTGTAATTCCGCCTGAACCAATCGCAAGTTTGGCATTATCTGTATGCCAGGAAGCTTTGGCTGTAGCCTTTTCGGGCACGAGCCATGGATCAAACCGCTCTGCCCAGTGGGCGCGACCGAGCTTATCCAAATAATCATAAATGTTATCATGATATACCTTATAAAGTTTGATCCCGCCGCCCACGAGTACGGCAATAATGACAAATCCGATTAAGGCGTGGGATGCTTTAATATTACCAATCCAGAGCAGTCCAATTAAGATCACGACATAGGCCATCGCATTACCGAGGTCATTCTGAAGCATAACGAGGCCAAATGGAACAAAGGTCATGAGTCCAATCGGAACTACATCTCTCCAGAATTCTAGCTTGGCCTTGCCTCTTTTGATGAGCACCGAAGCCAGGAAAATAACCAAGATCAGCTTGAACAACTCAGCAGGTTGAATGGAAATCGGACCAAGACTAATCCATCCTGTTGCATTATTCAATTTTCCTCCAAAGAAATTAGCCGCCAACAGAATAAGCAGCCCGAAGAAATAAATATACAGCGCATATTTGACAAGCAATCTGTAATCGACAAGTGTTATAGCAAACACAGCGCCAAATCCAAGTATATAGAAGACAAGCATTTTAATATGATGTCCTTCGAGCTTTGCATCACCATGTGTAGCGCTATACAGACATACAATACTGATAATCATCAGCATAAAGATGATCATCAGTATGGGTACATCCATCTTCTTAAACTTTTGCAGCATGAACCGTCCCCCTAAAGGCGAGACTGGGCATTAATCTAACCAGCCTTACATAATAATTAGCTTTGTAACACGATAAGGGAGGTTTAGAACCCCTATATTTCCTACGATCTATACCGACACGAAACGACACTACCCTCTATTGTAAAGGATGAAATCGTAAAAAGAAAATGTTCTGCAGCTTACAATTTCGTCACCTTTGTATGAATGCCAATGACATGTCTTTCGATGCCGGCTAGGTCGGACACGATCTCAATTTGATCCCAGTGACCGGCCTGCCTTAACAGCTCTGCCACATCTTGCGCCTGCCCTTGACCAAGCTCAAATCCAACCAGGGCAGGCGGTGCAGCAAGCAAGTCCAGTTGCGCCATCATGATTCGGTACGGAGCCAGCCCGTCCGGCCCTCCGTCAAGAGCTGTGCGCGGCTCATGCTCGCGCACTTCGCGCTGTAGTCCCGCGATATCTCCCGCCGGGATGTAAGGCGGGTTCGACACCAAGATGTCGAACCTTTCTCCCGCGAAGGGCGTGAGCAGGTCGCCCTCACGAAAGGATACAGCTGCGCCGTTTGCCGCTGCATTCTTCGCGGCAACTTCCAGCGCATCTGGGCTGATGTCACTGGCTGCGACGTCCCAGCGCGGGCGCTCGGTTTTCAGCGTCACCGCAATAGCGCCGCTGCCAGTACCAATATCAATGACCCGCGGAGTTCCGCTTGGCCACAGTACATCGCCGTGCTTCATAATCGCCTCGACCAATAGCTCGGTCTCGGGTCTTGGAATGAGCACAGCTGGACTTACTTCAAACTGCAGTCCGTAAAATTCCTGCTGTCCAATTATATATTGAACGGGTTCTCCGCGGCCTTTCCGATTCACAGCATCCGTGAAAGCTGTGATCCGCTGCGCCGGAAATGGTTCCGGCTGTGCCATATAATAAGCAGCTCCTTCGAGGCCAAGCACATGCATCAGCAGAAGCCGTGCATTGTTTTGCGGCTCCATTACGCCGCAATCCTCTAAAAAAGAGGAAGCCTTCACAAAGGCTTCCCGATTGCTGCTTCCCTGCGGTAAGTTAAATTCTTGCCGCATCAAGCATTATTCCCCTTTTTCCATTAGCTCTGCTTGTTGTGCAACAGTGAGAGCAGACAGAATATCTTCAATATCACCGTTCATCACCTGATCGAGTCTATGCACGGTTAAACCGATGCGGTGATCTGTTACACGGCTTTGCGGGAAATTATACGTACGAATCCGCTCACTGCGGTCTCCTGTTCCCACTTTACTCTTCCGTTCTCCGGAAATTTTTGCTTCTTCCTCTTGACGCATCATATCAAAAATACGTGTACGAAGAACTTGCAATGCCTTTTCCTTATTCGAGTTCTGGGATTTTCCGTCCTGACAAGTTGCTACGATTCCCGTTGGAACGTGAGTTACACGAACCGCTGATTTGGTCGTATTAACGGACTGTCCGCCAGCGCCGCTGGAGCAGAACGTATCTACACGAATATCTTTATCATGAATAACGATGTCAAGGTCTTCTGCTTCCGGCATTACCGCTACTGTAGAAGTAGAGGTATGGATCCGGCCGCCGGATTCTGTTGCAGGAATCCGCTGAACACGGTGGGCACCACTCTCATATTTCATTTTGCTGTATGCACCGCGTCCGTTAATCATGAAGATCACCTCTTTGAATCCGCCGAGGTCATTCTCATTTACGTCCATCAGTTCCACTTTCCAGCCCTGAGATTCCGCATAACGTGTATACATCCGGTATAAATCAGCTGCAAATAGAGCCGCTTCATCTCCACCAGCCGCGCCGCGAATCTCGACAATTACGTTCTTATCATCATTCGGGTCTTTTGGCAGCAGAAGAATATGAATCTTATCTTCCAGCTCTTTCTGGCGCGTGCTCAGTTCATCAATTTCCATTTTGACCATTTCACGCATCTCATCGTCCAATTTCTCCGCTTGCATCTGCTTAGCTGCTTCCAGTTCTTCCATTACGGTCTTGTATTCCATGTAAGCTTCATAAGCGGGCTGCAGATCGGACTGCTCTTTAGAGTAATCTCTCAGCTTCTTATTATCACTGACTACATCCGGGTCACACAAAAGTTCGCTCAGTTTCTCATATCGATCAACCAATGCTTGTAAACGATCCAGCATAAGTAAAATCACCTCTCCATATTCAATGTTTGTCTATATATGATGAAAGCTTCCAACTGTTGATATTCAAATGAATTGTGCCTTGTTATTGATGATTTGTATCGCTACAATGTCATCCATCCTTTTAGTATAGAATAAACACTCGTCGCAGTTTACTCTGGCGACTCTTTATTATATCATACGGCAAAGCCCTTGAGAAGATACGGACTGGCGCCCAGAATCATACAGATCACTCCATGCCGAATTCATGAAGAAAGCCCCAGGCTCATCCCGTGAGGAGGAGTCTGAGGCTTCACTGTCAGAAGCTATTCTATACATTAAAACGGAAGTGCATTACGTCGCCGTCTTGTACTACATATTCTTTACCTTCAAGACGAAGCTGACCGCGTTCTTTGGCACCGTTCATTGAACCTGCAGCCACAAGGTCATCGTATGACACAACTTCTGCACGAATAAATCCACGTTCAAAGTCCGTATGAATTACTCCCGCAGCACCCGGAGCTTTTGTTCCTTTACGAATGGTCCATGCACGAACTTCTTGTACACCTGCTGTGAAATAAGTGTACAGACCAAGTAAACGGTAAGCTGCTTTAATCAGACGGTTTAGACCAGACTCTGCAAGTCCGAGCTCTTCAAGGAACATTGCTTTGTCTTCGCCTTCAAGCTCAGCAATCTCAGACTCTACCTTCGCACTGATTGGAACAACCTCTGCGTTCTCATCGGCTGCAAATTCTTTTACTTTCAGTACATAAGGATTACTGTCTGCAGAAGAAACTTCATCTTCGCTAACGTTCGCTGCATAAAGAACCGGCTTCATCGTTAGCAAGTGTAGATCGCGAAGAATCAAATGCTCATCATCTGTCAGCTCGATACTGCGAGCTGGTTTATCATCGTAAAGTACCGCTTTTACTTTTTCTAGAACTTCCACTTCTTGAGCGTGCTGCTTATTGCCGCCCTTCATATTCTTACGCGCACGTTCAATTCGTTTATCAACACTTTCAATGTCTGCAAGAATGAGTTCCAGGTTAATTGTCTGGATGTCGGAGATTGGATCCACTTTGCCATCCACATGGGTTACGTTCTCATCTTCAAAGCAGCGAACCACATGTACAATGGCATCCACTTCACGAATATGAGCAAGGAACTTGTTGCCTAGCCCTTCACCTTTACTTGCACCGCGCACGAGTCCCGCGATATCCACAAATTCAAAAGCCGTTGGTACTGTTTTTTTCGGTACTACGAGTTCTGTCAATTTATCAAGACGCTCATCTGGAACTTCAACGATCCCCACGTTCGGATCAATCGTACAGAATGGGTAGTTGGCACTTTCTGCGCCCGCTTGTGTAATTGCATTAAAAAGGGTTGATTTCCCTACGTTCGGTAACCCTACAATCCCTGCTTTCAAAGCCATTTATATAAACACTCCTCAAATGTATTTGGTGTATATTACGATTTCCATCAAACAATCTTTCTAATTATATATGAGAACAAGAAGGGCTTCAAGGATATTACCTATGGCAGCTTTCCCCTCTTGCTACTTTTCTTAAGCCACATATTCCACTGCGGTGATTTTGTTATGTACCTTTTTCCCCTACTAATCAATAAGGAATCATGACAACTCTTTATAAAGCGTAATACTTCTAGCATCATATCCCATTTTCTGATACAAATGCAAAGCCCGCTCATTGTGTCCAAAAACATGCAGTCCCATGAGATCTGCCTTGAGTTTTCTAGCCTCTTCTTCCAGAAGGAACATCGTCTTTGTACCATATCCTTGGTCCTGGTATTCATCCAGAATGGTAATGTCGTATAAGAATAATTCATTCTTATTATTTCTTCTATAGAGATTAAACCAAATAAATCCGATGACAGCAGGAGTGGGGAGCTCCATATCAATAACCCGGTAAAAATAAGCATTTTCCGTGGAGTACCCTTTTGGAAGAATCCTGCTCATATCCTCCAGCGCTCGACTTTCTGCATGTTCTGGAATCCAGGTGCCTGCCTTTATCTTCTCTTTCATATAGGTCACAAGTGTAAACGCCATAAAGTCTTCATATTGTTCTTTATCCATTGCTATTAGTTCAAGCTGCATGGTGACACCGTCCTTACTTGATCGTTCTGATCAAACGCTTCGTACCTTGCAATTCAATAGGACGCGGGGCGCCTACCCCGAACATCGCTGTTCGCAGTTCAAATTCAACTTGGTGAAGTCGATGATGAAGGGCTTCTTCCGATTCAACAGCTGCTCCAAGAAGTGATCTTCCGAAACCAACAAGATCAGCACCGAGTGCAATCGCTTTGGCCGCATCTACACCGGAAGCGAGCCCGCCGCTACCAATCACTGCTTTCCCGGGATTCATCTGCCGCACCTCTGTTATACATTCGGCTGTAGAGATTCCCCAATCTACAAATGCTTCTGCCGCTGCTTTTTTCATCTTGTCTTCATTTCTAAACTTCTCTACTTGAACCCAGCTTGTCCCGCCGGCCCCTGCAACGTCAATAAAAGAAACTCCGGCATCATAAAGTTTTGCTGCTGTCTCTCCATCAATTCCCCAGCCTACTTCTTTGACCCCAACAGGTACAGAGAGTTCCCCGCAGAGCTTTTCTATCTTCTTCAGCAGCCCGCTGAAATTCGTGTTTCCTTCCGGCTGAAAAATTTCCTGCAGACCGTTTAAATGAAGCACAAGCATCGACGCACCTGCGATATCAACCGCCCGCTGACATGCTTCTCTACCAAACCCATAGTTCAGCTGAACGGCGCCGAGGTTCGCAATAATGGGAATCGTGGGCGCAAACTTTCTCATAGAGAAAGAAGCCGCCAGTTCTTCTTTTTCGACTGCTGCCCTTACGGAACCAACGCCAAAAGCCCAGCCTCTTGCTTCAGCAACCGCTGCCAGGCGTTCATTAATCTTTCCTGTCGCCCCACTTCCGCCTGTCATAGAACTGATAAGAAACGGTGTGCGGAGCTCTTGTCCGAGAAACATCGTATTCAGCTGAACATCAGCGAAATCAAGCTCAGGCAGTGCTGCATGCCGAAACCGGTAAGATTCAAATCCAGCTGTGATCCCCTGTGCATTCACGTCTTCATTAAGACAGAGCCGGACATGTTCTATTTTCCGTTCGCCGGTCGGCACTTCAGGCAGCAAATGCTCGCCAACCCCCTGAAAATCTTGATCCTTATGTAATTGATTATCTCGTCCCGCTTCCCGCATATCCCGTCTCCTTTACCCATTCCATTTCAAGCTAGATAGAGTCATTATACCTTATAAATAAGGTTCCCGCCTTGTTTTACAGCGCAGCTTGCTCCGCCTGTCCCTGTGTCTACCTTATGTTACTTTGTGTTTACCTAGATATGCTCTAACGAGCAATCTCCTCCGCCACGAGCCTTCCCGAGCGGGTGACAATAGGAGTTCCCCCTCCTGGATGTGTAGTCCCTCCTACAAACCATAACCCTTCTATATCTTTGGAACGATTGGACGGTCTTGTGAATGTCTGCTTCGGATTGTTGGAAGAGATGCCATAGATACTGCCCCGGTAAGCAAGGGTATCACGCTGAATATCTTCTGGGGTATAGTGACTCATCACATCTGCTCGTTCCAAACCCGTCACACCAAGCTCTGCAAGCCGGCGGATCAATTTATTCTGATAAGCAGACGACTCAAGCTCCCAATTCCATTCCTTTGATACATAAGGTGCATTGGCAAGAATGAAAAGGTTGCTGCCCCCTTCTGGTGCCATTCCCAGCTCTGAATACCCAGAGTAGCAAAGATATAGCGTCGGATCTTCAGGAGCTCTCTTTTTACCAAAAATATCCGTGAATTCCGCTTGATAATTATCTGGGAAAAAGACGGTATGATGAAGAAGTTTGTCATACTGTTGCTGTATGCCTGCAAGTGTGACAAACCCTGATAAGGAGGGCTCATACTGCTCAATCTTTCGATTGTTCATCGATGGACGTTCCGATTCAGGAATCAGCAGCTGATGAATACGAAGTACATCCCCGTTAGCAATAACAACGTCTGCCTTATATTCGTCCCTGTCCGTCTCTACTCCAGTAATCCTGCTGTGGTGAGTCTTAATTCTCTTCACTTCTTCTCCGGTCCGAAAGATAACCCCTTTCTCCCGCGCGAGCTTCTCCATTCCAGACACCAGGGAGTACGTGCCTCCTTCTACGCCATATACCCCAAGCTCTGCTTCCACATGAGCGAGCATGGCGAAGATCGAAGGTGCTTCATAAGGCGAAGAACCAACGTAAGTGGCGTATCTGCCGAACATTTGGAGTGTATTTGGATGCGTGAAATAACGCTGAAGCAGTGTATTCAGCTTCGTCACGGGTCTGACACGCAGTAAGCTTTTTAACATCGATATATTATATTTATCCTGAGGACGAATCATCAGCTGCCCAAGGAATTTCTGATTTGCTTCCCTATAAAGCGCTTTGGATTCATTCATAAAGGCATCGTAGTTTTGTGCGTCTTTTTCGCTGTATGCGGCAATCTGCTCTTTCATAAAGGCACGATCGCTAGACAGGTCTACCGTTGTCCCGTCAGCAAATACATTTCTTGTCCTTGGCTCGAGATCATACATTTTCACATAGTCTTCCATCTGTACACCAGCTAGTTCAAACACTTCCCGAAAGACATGGGGCATCGTAATGGTGCTAGGCCCCCGGTCAAAATGGTAATCGCCAAGCTGAATTCGCTGCAGTTTCCCGCCCGCCTGTTGCTGCCGCTCAATGATCGTCACATCTCTGCCTAGTGTGGCAAGACGTATAGCAGAAGACAACCCACCGAATCCGGCTCCAATAATAACTACCTTTTGATTGTTCAATGATAGTGCCTCCCTTTCCACACATAACCTTTACCGGTCACAGCTCCAAGCCAGGATGAGATACCAATGGCAATGACAAAAAGAATGCTGACTGGGTGCAGTAAACTTAACCAGAATGGATGGCTTCCAGTAAGATCGGCCACTCTTTTCACTAGCATTCCAAGTAAAGTCCCTGCCGCTCCCAAAGCCACTACTTTAAAGTCGCCAGTGAACATTCCAATCAGAAAACTGATCGGCGGGAGAAGATAGAGAGCAGCATACATCACAAGAATCCCCGCTAAAAGAAAACCACTGCGCCCGAGGCCCTCGTACATATTTTTCTTATATCCGTTCCATACCTCGGATGCATTCTGGTACATCCTTGTGCGTGTATGACGATGAACATCAGCGAGAATAACCGGATGACCTGCTTTTTTCACTGCACGGGCAAGCTGCATATCATCCAGCAAATCTGCCTTAATTGCTTCATGCCCTCCTGCTGCTTTATAGGTATCCCGGTGAATAAACATAAAGGCACCGGTAGCCGCAACAAAACGGGGATTCTGTGAACCTCTCACTAGCACAATCGGCAGATGACTGATGATCGTAAATTTCATCATAGGTACGACCAGTTTCTCAAGCCATGTTGCTGTAATTTGGCGGGGGAAACCCGTAACAAGTCCTTTTTGTTGAGCTTGCGCAGTGGTAAGCACCGCGGTCAGTGCCGTTTTTTCCAATCTGACGTCGGCATCCATATACAGCCACCACTCTCCGGTTGCCTGCTGAGCAAGCTCATGGCATGCATAGGATTTACCCATCCATCCTGAGGGAAGTTCCTTACCTTGCAGAATGCGCAGCCGATGGTCTTTTGCCGCTAGTTGTTCTAGAATCTCACCGGTTTTATCTTCGGATCGGTCATTGAGAACAATGACCTCCAGCTGTATGCCCTCTGTATCCGCAGCCAGCACACTTTCCACACAATTTTTAATATGAATCTGTTCATTCCGGGCAGGAATCAGAACAGAGATGCGAGTGCCTTTCGTGCGATCTGCGGTGTGACTTGGGGTGTGATCTGCAGTGCAATCTTTGTTACCATCCGGCACCCCAAGGAGTGGAAGCTTTGTCCGGTTCCAGAGGGAGAAGAGCAGCTGAACGGCAAGAATACCGCAGAGGATCAGCAGCAGAGTGTGAACAATATTCATGATTCATCCCCGCTTCCGTACAAATACATGATCAAAATGTTCGCTTGTGGAACGTCCTGATTTCGTTAGAGGTTGATATCGCTCGGGACGATTATTTACAGCCTTCATTACCTCTAATTTTTGACTGTCTAGTTGTTCTTCCATTACGGTCTCAAGTCTATTTGTAATCAATCTGCTGTCCATCATTCCCCAATTGTCCAGCAGCGGTGTACCAGCCATCAGCAGTGCTTCCGGCTTGTCCTGCCCATACATCCCGTGTACAAGAGTTACCGGTATTACAGCAGCATCCGGCACCCGTCTCAGTAAAACTCCGATTCCGCGCTGCAACGTGAGTGGACGCAGATCTTGATGCATGATTTTTCCCTGGGGATACATCCATACCCGTTTGCCAGCACGTAATAACTGCGTTGTATATTCAAAGGAAGCCTTCACATCAGAGGCAGACTCTTTGTTGATCGAAAAGGCTCCTAATTTGCGAAAAAAGGTGAACTTTTTGAGCTGTTTCTCCTCCATCATGACGTAGTGATCATGGGTCGTAAGCTTACGAAAAGCTTGATAAGCCAGCAGACCATCCCACCACGAACTGTGATTCATGATATATAACACAGGTCTGCCCTCTACGAGCGAAGGGTCTAGATCACCGGTAAAACCGACATATCTAAACCGCCGCTCGAGCAGGTATTTTTGGTGATAAAGAAAAAATATCTGATCAAAAAACCGAGACTTGTTTGCGGACAGCATACTGATGTCTCCCTTCAGCAAGCAGAATACCAAGTACAGCAATCATGGCACTGCCATAGAGTCCGGCTTGAAGAGCAAGTAATCCAAACAGCAATATAAACAGCTGGTATAGAACTTTTGCTTTTCGCTGAACGACAGGGTCCTTCGGGATCGGCGGAATAAAGAGTGACAACAGGCCTCCCATAACAAACCAGCTTACAAAATTGGTCCACGGAACCCCGTAAAATCCACCAACAGCTTCCCAGCTCCAAAATTCTCGGTGATGAGCTACCGGATCAAGTACCAAGTCCATCATAAGTGCCCATGCTCCTGTTTTTATTGCTCTTATTCCTTTACTCTTCCAGCCGGCTCCTCCCCCGCTGAGAAGAGCTGAATTTCCAACCACAGCAATCCAGGCAAATCCGAGCGTAAAAGGAACGGCAAACAAATGAGGTCCAAATAAATAGGAATAATGATAGGATCCAAACGGCCAACCCGTATGGACCCCCACCCATTCTACACCCATTCCCCCAGTCCAAATGACGACTGCCATCACCCAGAATCTTGGTTTCTTCCACCAAATGACTGACTGGTCGGACAGTGGGTTTTTCACGTCTTTACTAAAAATAAGATCAACAGCACATAGTGCATATAAAATGAGAAACATGCCATTTGAGAACGAGAGCGCATCGGGGACGCCGATCGTTAATAACAAAACCGCTCCAATACTGTACCAAATCCAGTAAATAAGCTGAACCATTAGGATACCGCTGCTTTCGGTCCTTCTCCTAATAGAGCAGGATATCTAGAAGCTACTTCTAAAAACAAGTGCATTTTCGTTTCATCATCAACATAGGCCCGCTTTGTGAACACATCATATTCATTACTCTCTACTGCATGTAAGATCGAGGCATAATATGATGAAGCGAGTTCAATGGCAAAGCCGCTTACTTGAGGATAAGTCCCTATATCCGATAATCCGATTTCAAACCATTTTAGTGCCATCTTTCTTAATTCGGTAAGCAAAGATACAAACCGTTCATCTATAATTTCGTTATGAAAGTCTTCTTCTGTATAGCCATGGGCTTTCATCATCTCTAGCGGGAGATAGCGGCGACCTCTCCTTTGGTCTTCTCCAACATCCCGAATGATGTTCACAATCTGCATTGCTTTGCCTAGTGCAATCCCTGATTCCATGACCTTTATTCCGCTGTCATCGCGAAGCACGGGAAGCAGCATCTCACCAACCGTCCCTGCAACCAGATAGCAGTAGTGCTCAAGCTCATCTACCGTAGAATACTGAGTCAGGGTTAAGTCTGATAATTGTCCATCCATTTGTCTGAAAAATGGGGCTTTTGACAACATGGGAAACGTATCAAACAACCAGCGAAGTGCCGGCCATATAAAGTGACCCTCGGCCTTTTCAAGCTCATGTAATTGTTCTCGAAGCTCATGAATAGAATAAGGGGCCTTCTCTGGTTCATCTACACTGTCATCGATGATCCGGCAGAATGCATATATCACAAATACGGCTTCACGCCTGGGACTCGGTAAACCATAAAAAGCATGATAAAAAGAAGTCGAACCCTTCTTGATCATTTCCTCACAGCGTTCGAATATCATTTCGTTCATGATCTCAACTCCTTTATTAGTTGATTAACTGCCAGCTTCGCGCCCTGCATCACGATGGGCACGCCCCCGCCTGGATGAATCGAAGCGCCTGCCGCATACAAACCCTGGATATTCGGATAAGGTTTCGGCTGAGGACGATAAACTCCGGATTGAGACAATACCGGCGCGATGCCAAAGCTTCCTCCTCCATACAATCCATCACGCTTGGCGTCGTTTGGTGTACGCACTTTTTTCCAGCGGATATTTTCCCTGAGGGCTGGGAATGCTTTTTTTTCTGCCTCTTCAAGCACTTTCTCTACCAGCTTATCCGTTTCCTCCCCATGAGAGAATCTTTCGGCGTTGGGTACAGGTATTAAAAAATAGAGAACACTATGACCTTCTGGTGCCGCAGATGCATCCGCATGAACGGGATTAAATACATAGAAGGAAGGATGTTCAGGAAGCCTATGCTTCTGAAACACTTCTTTCATGTTAGAGACAAAAGCGCTCGGAAGGAAAAACTGATGCGTCGTTGCTTCCTCAAACCTTTTTTCTACGCCCAAATATACTAGCAAACAACCAGAAGATGCTTTGTATGCACGTCTTTTTCGTCGTTGCTTCGGAGCCAGAAGCTCTGTAATCTGCGGAAAATCGCCATTAAATAGGGTAGCATCATAATGAGTTGTTCCTTGTGAAGTCACGATTCCTTTGCAGCTTCCTTCTTCGATCACCAGCGACGTAACCTCTTCACCGAAATGAAAGATTACCCCGCGATTCTTTAATTCCTCTTCCAGTATGGAAGCCAGTGAAGCATATCCGCCTTTGAGAATCCATACTCCATACTCATGTTCTGCATAAGGTAGCAAGGTATAAATACCGGGTGTCGACAGCGGTGACCCGCCGATGTATAAACTTTGCAAAGAATAAGCATCTTTCAGTTGATCACTGTGGAAGTAACGGCTCATCGCAGAACGCAGACTCGTATAAGCTCTCATCTGTTTTAGAAGGCCCGTCATCTCGCGAGTATAGAAATCCCTTTGCTTCGGGAAAGGCCTCTCAAGAATTGCACTTACCCCTCTTGGAAACAGCGGGTCCATATCGGCCATAAACTGCTCAAACCCTTTGCCTTCACCTGGGAATACACGGTTAATCTCGTCTACCTGTTCTTCCCTTCTTGACCACTTATTCAGTACTCTTCCATCTTCAAAATAAAAACGGTGCATCGGATCGCAGCGAATCAGTTCCACTTTGGAACGATCCACGCCGGCTTCTTCCAGAATACTCAGGAGCATATCCGGCAATAAAACAATCGTCGGCCCCTGATCAATTCGATATATCCCTTCTTCTTCGTAAGCAAGCCGGCCGCCTGTACGATGGGATTTTTCATAGATCGTCACTTGATATCCTTGTTTCGTTAATAGCAGAGCGGCTGTCAGCCCACCGATTCCAGAGCCTACAATGGCAATCTGTTTCTTGTTCATGTCCATTGCCCTGCTTCCTTCCCTTTTTTAATGAGGGGACGTGCGGTTTGTTTTTTGGCGTCATCCTCTTGAATTAACCCCACAGATATTTTGGCAGATTCAAAAATGGTAGGCAGACCGCTGCCCGGATGGGTTCCACCGCCGACGAGATAGACACCTTCCACTTCCTCGAATCGGTTATGCGGTCTTAAATACATCATCTGGCCAAGCTTATGTGAGAGATTAAAGAGCGCTCCATTATAAATATCCAGCTCTTTTTCCCACTGAAGCGGGGTGAAAAACATCTCTTCTTCGATACATTCAGACAAACCTGCAAGTTCCGGAATCTGTTCCAGACGATCCATCATTCTCTGCCGGATCTCTGCTCGCTGTCCATCCCAATCTATATCCGCTGTCGTATTCGGTGTTGGCATCAGCACATACAGGGATGACTTGCCTTCCGGCGCCAGAGTCGGGTCAAGCACAGACGGATTATGAACATAAATGGAAGGGTCTTCTGATAAAACCTTATGCAGCGTCATCTCATCCACATTTTTACGATAATCGGCGGCAAAATGAACGGAATGATGAGCAAGGTCGATTTTCTTGTTCACGCCAAGATAAAGCATGGCACCGGAGCAGGAATACTTCATATCCTTGATTTTCTCAGGCGTGTATTTCTTCAGTACCCCAGGCTCAAACAGTTTGTTCATCGATGCAGCGAAGTCTCCATTTAGCACAACATGATCTGCCTTCACTTCTTCCCCGTTCTCAAGTAAAAGACCTTGCGCTCTGCCTTGCTCCACTTGAATCTTCTGCACAGCCGTACTTGTGTGGATCGTTCCTCCATACTCCCGAATGACATCGGCCATCGCTTGGAAGATCTGATTGACTCCGCCTTTCGGGTGATGTAATCCAAAATGATGTTCTATATAAGAAAGAATCGTAAACGTTCCTGGACAATCCCAAGCGGACATCCCTAAATATTTAGCCTGGAAAGTAAATCCCCACCGGAGCCGTTCATCTTGAAAATACCGAGAGAGTCTGCCGTAAACCGTATCTTGTAGATGAAGATAAGGAAGTGCCTTGATCGCATCTTGTTTTATGTAATCAGATAACTTGCCAAAAGGTCTGCGTAGGAGCGGCTCTACCTTTTGGTATTTAACCGATTCATCCCGCATAAAATTTCTGTAGTTCTGTTCATCTCCTGGAAACACGCGTGCAATCTCTGCCGCTGTCTTCTCTTCATCACTGGAAGGTCTGAATACGGTATCCCCAAAATGGAGAGAATACAGTGGGTCGAGCTGCTGCATATCCACATAATCATATAAAGACCTGCCCACCTTCTGGAACATTTCTTCAAGCAGATGGGGCATCATCAAAAAGGTAGCTCCGCGGTCGAAACGATAGTCTCCAAGCTCTAGTCTCGCAGATCGTCCTCCAATCCCCGCTTGTTTTTCATATATATCAACTTTATATCCCTGGCCGGCAAGCAGCATCCCTGCCGCCAACCCCCCAGGCCCAGCTCCAATGACAACAGCTTGTCTCTTGTTCTGATTATGGTTCATTGCAGACTCACCTTTCTATAATTACGGTTAGGATTAGCGGATATGATAGACAATATTCACAATCTTCCCAATATATTCATCCATAACGTTATACAAATATAATACAAATCATCGTGGATAAAGTAAAGTTAAGACAAACATTATACAAACTTTTTACACTAACTTCTTCTCCTGAACACAAAAACAGCATTCAAAAAACAAAAAAGCACCCTCTTTTCATATCAAAGAGCGTGCTAGTATATTATTTATCGCTACTGTTTCACTGTATTCTGTATCTATCTTTTAAAATATAGATCTCCCGGATGGAATTTCGCCATATACGTTTCTGTAAACCAGTCCTGCCAATCATGAGCACTTCCCGTCATGATCCACTGCGGATACTTCGGATTTTTTGCTTTTTCATACCCTTGTCCACCGAGCGCAAACTGTATATCTGGAGCATGCTTCAGAATCGTTGTTATCACATTGTCCGCTGTTTCAGCCATCTCTTCATTCGTCACCGAAATACATACAAGATCAATCTTCTGATCCTTGAGAATGGGAAGCACTCCCTCGGTAGGTGTATTTGCACCTAGATAAAGTACCTCTGCTCCATTCTTTCTTAAGAATAAACTAAAGAGCATTAGACCGACCTGATGATGTTCTCCTTCTGGACACATGGCCAGCACTTTTGGTAAGTGAGGATAAATCGGGAATAAATGAAAGAACTGATAAAACCGCTGAGAGATCAGCTGCGTCATATAGTGTTCTTGAGCAACCGAAGCTCGTCCGTTCTCCCACGCATCCCCTACCCGAATCAGTATAGGCACCAGCACTTGATAAAACATCGCATCGTATCCGTACATCGTAAATCCAAAATCAATAAGAGCGTTTGCTCGTTCTCCCTGGAATTGAAACAAAGACTGGTAAATTTGATCTTCCATTTTCCGAAATGCATCTTCATTTCCACCCTGTGGAATGGGCTGGGCGAGTACTGCATCGGCTTTACTTTGTTCTTCCTTATGGGTTTTTAACAATCGTACCGCATGGGAAATGCTCATATGGTTAGAATCGACCTGCTCTTTGAGCCAGCGCAAATCCTCTACATTTTCTTCCGTATAGATTCGGTATCCGGAATCTGTTCGCAGGGGTTCCACCGCATGATATCTGTTCTCCCACGCCCGCAGGGTTACGGCAGGAATCCCCAACATTTCAGTAACCTGTTTAATTGAATACAAAAGGCATTCACTCACTCTCTTCTATCATCCGGTCCGTGCCTTAAGGAGAAGTCTCCTTAAACATTCTACAAAAATAGTACATTCATTATACACAAACCAAAATTCACTGTCGATAACCCTTGTTCCTCTACTCTTGTATATAGGATAAGAGGACCATGCTTCAACAGGTGTATGTTGGTGTTAATAGTGTTCAGGCTGCCTGCTTACCTGCTTGAATAGGCCTGTATACATATATCAACTATTTACTTGAAGGGATGTTTCGTATGAACAAGCATTCTAAAAATAATCCAGTAATACCGTATTCCCCGTCCTCTTACCCTATAAAATCAGCGACCAAAAAAAAGAGGCCGGTAAAGAAATTCATCTTCTGGTTTTTACTTGTTAATATCGTTTGGCTTGCTGCCGTTGTCATCTATCAAATGAATAAACCTCTGCCTGAGGGTGTTGCTTTTGAAGGTCAGGTCCATCAAGTAGAGGATGTTGACTTCATAACAGACCTTACCTACCCTTCCTCAAATGGAAAGATGGAACATGAGCAGCAGATTATTAAACGCATGGAGAAGATTGTGAACGAAGCGCAGCAGTTTCTAGTCATTGATCTATTTTTATTTAACAATTACCAGCATACCGATCAGAAATTTCCCGAAGCGAGTGAACGATTTACGAACCTGCTTGTGAACAAAAAGAAAGAGAACCCGGAAATGGACATTGTCTTCATTACAGATGAAGTAAATACCAATTATAATTCTCATCCAAATGCACTGCTTGAGCGAATGAAGCAACATGGAATACGGGTTGTTATCACCGATGTGGATTCACTTCGCGACTCTACACCGCTGTATTCAGCGGTATGGCGTACCTATTTTCAGTGGTTTGGACAGTCCGGTAACGGATGGCTCCCCAATCTCATGGCAAGCGATGGTCCCGATGTTACATTACGGTCCTATCTTAAACTCATGAATGTAAAAGCCAATCACCGAAAACTAGTAGCCAGTGAGAAAAACGCGATTGTGGCCTCGGCTAATGTACATGACCCTAGTATTTATCACTCTAATATTGCCTTTGAAGTCAGCGGGAATATCATAGGGGATATGCTCAAAGCCGAACAAGCGGTACTGGATATTTCAGGCGGAGGACAACTCCCGGTCTTTACTCCTTCTCATGAAGACGAGTTAGGTCCCATCAGCGTTCGTTACCTGACCGAAGGGAAAGTTGCAGGATACGCAGTTAACCTCATCAATGAAGCGAAAAAAGGAGACACCCTCTGGATGGGCATGTTCTATCTCGCGGACCGTGATATCAAATCAGCACTGCTAGAGGCGGCTTCACGCGGAGCTGCGGTAAAACTGATTCTAGACCCGAACGAAAATGCGTTTGGTCAGAAAAAAATAGGGATTCCAAATCGGCCCGTTGCCCAGGAACTCACAGACGAATCAGAGGGGAACATTGAAATCAGGTGGTACAATACCACCAAAGAACAGTACCATACAAAACTTCTGTATCTCTCACGCAGTAACGGACCTCAGCTGATTTTGGGAGGCTCAACTAATTTTACGCCGCGTAATCTGAATAATTATAATCTGGAGAATGATCTCTATATGGAAGCTCCCGAAGACAGTAAACTGGTAACCCAAATGAATCAATACTTTGAGCGTTTGTGGACGAATGAAGATGCCGAATTTACACTCGATCTAGCCGAATATAAAGATGACATCCCATTTTTCAAAGACATTCTATATAAACTGCAATACTCTCTTGGTTTCACTACGTTCTAACTCATCATCATAGGGACGGCCGAAAACCCGCTGCAGAAGCGGGTTTTTGTCATGAACTTTCGGTGGTTATGAGCTAAAGAGAAGGTTGACATCGAAATTCGATTATGAAAAAATACATTAGGCTAACGATCGTTAGGTAGGTGATAGAAAATGAGTTCAACCTCTATTAAACAAGTGGCTCTGACCCAGTTTGCTCGTGAAGGTTATGAAGGAGCTTCGCTTCGTAAAATTGCCGAGGAAGTCGGGATTAAGAAGCCTTCCATCTATGCGCACTATAAAAACAAGGAGGATTTATTCCTTCATGTCGTACGCTATGTATTTGGGCTGGAACGCAGGAGAATTCTCACCTTTTTTCAGGAGCAAAAAAATCTTGGATCACCACTGGAGCTCAGGCTGCGAGGATTACTCGACTGGATTCAAGAAGAATTTGAATCTCAGGATGCGGGCAGATTCCTGTTGCGAACGTCTTACTTCCCTCCTCAAGCTTTATATAGGGAAGTCATGGATATTGTATATCCCTTCTTAGACGGGCTAGAGAGAACACTAGCCAAGTTTATTGCATCAGAAGCTTGGAACGGTGAGCTTTCTCAAGAAGAAGCCATGCAATTTGCCGTTGCTTATATGACATTGATTGACGGAGTATCCGTAGAGCTGCTCTATGGGGACTCGGCTCGTTATCAAAAGAGGCTTCAGGCAGCCTGGCCTATATTTTGGCAAGGAATTATACATCAATTCGAGAAAAAGGAGTCTACATCATGAATCGCTACTGGTTATTCGTTGTGCTCGGAGGGGTCATTGAGATCCTATGGGTATCTGGTCTTAAGCACGCCTCCACCCCGCTGGAATGGATTGGAACCGTACTATCCATTGCGGCTAGCTTCTGGCTTATCATTGAAGCGTCCAGAAAACTTCCAGTCGGCACCGTATATGCCGTATTTACTGGTCTCGGTACAGCAGGGACTGTTATCACTGAAATGCTCCTGTTTGGGGAACCCTTCCGTATTACAAAAGTTTTGCTGATCGCGCTCTTACTTGTAGGGGTAATCGGACTCAAGCTGGTTACGGACGAGTCTTCCAAGACAGAGTCTTCGTCTTCACAAGGAGGTGCTGTCTAGATGGCATGGTTAGCAGTCGTTCTCGCAGGAATGAGTGAAATCCTTGGAGTCATTGGGATTAAAGGGCTCACGACAGGTAAAGGCAAAAAATATTTTCTGCTCATGGGACTTAGTTTCCTCCTCAGTTTCTCTCTTCTTTCTTATGCTATGCAATCCCTCTCCATGGGTACAGCTTATGCCGTGTGGACAGGGATTGGTACCGTAGGAAGTACACTTGTCGGTATGTTCGTATTTGGTGAACCGAAAGAAGCGAAACGTTTATTATTTATTTCCATGATTCTCTGTTCCGCTGTCGGCCTGAAACTTATTGGCTGATATTTCGTATCATAGTAAGGCTCTAAAGCCAAAGTGAAAAGGAAGCCTCCTGCTGACTTTTCATTCTTGGCTTTTCTTTATATTCCCCTTGTTATCCTCGTTATCTCCCCCTGCTTACCTATAGCGTGAAGTTGTATCGCCCCTTTAATTAAGCTATAATTTTCATGACTTCTTAGTCAAAATGAGAACCGTGGAGTTCTAGAGAGGGGTGATCTTGGATGATGAACTCAACCACGGATAAAAAGAAACATATTGTAGTCACTGCACTCGGATTATTTTCTACCAAAGGAACAGCGGCAACCTCCATGCAAGAAATCGCAGAAACCTGCGGCATCTCTAAAGGAAGTCTGTATCTTCACTTTAAATCTAAAGAAGAATTACAGCAGAGTGTGATTCATTATTGCATTCAGTCTATTTATGACAAAGTAGTGCTTGTGGAGAGTGAAAAGCACTTATCACCGAAAGAGATTTTCTGCAGGCAGATCGAAATTTTGCTCGAAAATTTTCTTGAACTCAAAGAATTTTTTCTCGCCCAATTTCAAGATGCCATCAGTCAAGGCAACAATGGTCTAACGCAGAAGAATTGCCCTGAAGTTATGTTCAAACTCATCTTAAAAAAATTCAATCAGAAAATGATTGATGTGTATGGACCACAGATTCATCCTTATACTCTTGATTTGGCGCTTCAAGTACAAAGTTTGATGGGTTCCTACATAAAAATTGTGTTTTCAAAAATACTGCCTATATCCATTAAGCGAATGGCGGAATATCTCGTGGAAACGCTTGATGATCTAGCGGAAGCGAAACTGCGTCTAGGACGAGAACCGTTTATTCAACAGGAACTGTTGCTCCCTTGGATTGAAGAGGGAATACCACAAAGCCCTGCTAAAAAACACCCTTTGCTATTACTGAAAGAAATGCGTCAGCGCATTGAAGAAAATGTGGAGTTGTCTGAGCTCGTTCGCTCCGAAGCGCTCGAGTCTATTCTTGTACTAGAACATGAGCTTACTGAAATGAAGCCCCGCCGCGTGATCCTGACGGGTATGCTTAGTAATTTAAGTGTGGTGCCTGGTACGGAAGAACAAGTCATACAATTGGAGCATTTGTTTGATACGTATTTATCTTGGCGCAAATAAATAAGCGCTATTATATAAGATGAATATTTTTTGTGATTGAGAGAGGAGAAGAAACCTACGGATGAAAGGGATAATTAATTTCTCACTAAGAAACAAGCTAGCGATTTGGATTCTGACCATTATCTTGACCTTTGGCGGACTGTACAGCGGTTTGACCATGAAGCAAGAAACGATTCCAGATATCAACATTCCGTTCCTAAACATCACTGCGGTATATCCAGGGGCAGCCCCGGAAGGTGTCGTTGAGGATGTAACCAAGCCTCTCGAAGAAACCCTTCGAAATGTAGATGGCATTAAGAGTATTACGTCTACATCAATGGAGAATGTTTCTTCTGTCATGATTGAATTTGATTATGGCACAAATTTGGACAATGCGACGGCTGCGGTACGCGAAGTGCTAAACGATGTTCCACTTCCCGATGATGCTCAGAAGCCTACCATCTCCAAGTTCAGCATGAACTCTTTCCCGGTAGCTTCCATAAGCTTATCTGGTAAAGATGGCGAATCTCTCGAAGACCTAACTCGTCTTGCCGAGAATGAGATCGCACCCGCCTTTGAAGATGTGGATGGTGTGGCATCCGTTCAAGTATCCGGTCAATACACTAGAGAAGTCTCCCTGAAATTCGACCAAAAGAAAATGGATGAACTTGGTTTAACAGAAGAAACCGTGCAAAATATTGTTCAAGCCTCTTCTTTGCGTGTTCCTCTAGGTCTGTTCACGATGGAAGATTCAGAGAAAGCTGTTGTTGTAGACGGCAATGTTATTAACGTAGATGATCTGAAGAACCTGGAGATCCCTGTCGTTCCTTCCGGTTCAGGTGAAGGCAATGCTGCGGGTAGTGCTGATGCGAGCAGCTCAGCTGGTGGAAACACATCTGGTGCCGAGCAAGGAAACGGCTCTGCAACGATGCCAGATGCTGGCGCTGCTGCAGCACAAATGACAGGCATACCTACCGTTAAGCTTTCTGATATTGCTTCTATTGAAGTCATCGGTAAAGCAGAGTCGATCTCCCGCACAAACGGTGCAGAATCGATCGGATTCTCCATTGTAAAAGCAAATGATGCCAACACCGTTGACGTTGTAAACGGAGTAAAAGAAGCTTCCGCTGAACTGGAAGAACTATACGATCATATTAATGTCGATATTCTTCTTGATCAGGGACAACCGATTGAAGACTCCGTCCATACGATGTTATCCAAAGCTTTATTTGGTGCCATCTTTGCGGTACTTATCATTCTACTCTTCTTGAGAGACTGGAGATCGACGATTATTTCCGTTATTTCGATTCCCCTTTCTCTATTAATTGCCTTAACCGTACTCTATCTAATGGATATTACGCTTAACGTAATGACGCTCGGAGCAATGACGGTTGCGATTGGCCGGGTAGTCGATGACTCTATTGTTGTTATTGAAAATATTTATCGACGTCTCTCTCTACCAGGAGAGAAACTGAAAGGCAGAGAATTGATCGGTGCTGCTACTCGTGAGATGTTTGTACCGATTATGTCCTCAACCATTGTTACCATTGCGGTATTCCTTCCGCTTGCACTAGTTAGTGGTATGGTCGGTGAACTCTTTATGCCGTTCGCACTTACGATGGTCTTTGCACTTCTCGCTTCCCTTGTTGTAGCGATCACGATTGTACCTGCCATGGCTCACTCCCTCTTTAGAGGCGGGCTGAAAAACAAAAAGAACCATGAACATAAACCAAGCCGACTGGCAGGCGGTTATACTCGAATTTTGAAATGGACACTGAATCATAAGCTCATCACAGTAGGGGCAGCAGTAGTTCTGCTCGTGGGCAGCTTGTTCCTTACTCGCTTTATCGGCATTAGTTTCTTGCCAGAGCAGGGAACCAACTATACTCTGGTAACTTACAGTCCTGAACCAGGGGCAACACAAGAAACTGTGGAAGAGCGTACTCAAAGCGTTGAGAAGTTCATTCTTGATGCAAGCGGTGTTGAAAGTATGCAATACTCTGTTGGCGGCGGCAATCCGATGAGTATGGGTTCCTCCAACTCGGGTCTGTTCTATGTCATCTTTAAAGATGGTGTCAAAGTCAGTGAGGAAAGCGAAAAGATACTGACTGGACTTCAAGAACGTGTGCCTGAAGGTGAATGGGCAACACTGGATATGGCTGCTGGAGCTATGGGCGGCAGCACACTGACAGTCAGCGTCTTCGGTGACAATCTCGATCAAATTAAACCTGTTGCTGATGATATTCTAAAAGTGGTACAAGACGACACAGCAAACTTTGAAGATGCGGAATCTTCTCTAGCAGAAGGATATGAGCAATATACTCTCGTAGCTGATCAAGAAAAACTCAGCTCTCTCGGACTTACTGCTGGACAACTCGCGATGGCACTTAGCCCAGAAAGAGAACGTCCGGTACTAACCGAAGTCGAAGTGGACGGTAAGTCTTACAAAGTCTACATTGAAACAGACAGTAAAGAATATGGAAGCATTGAAGCGATTGAAAAAGAGACGATCACTTCTCCGCTTGGTATTGAGGTTCCGATTGGAGAGGTAGCAACCGTGGAAAAAGGAACAACTCCTGACTCCATCATGCGTATTGACGGTGATATGGTTGTACAGGTAACGGCCAACATCCTCTCTTCTGATGTCGGTTCTGCTTCATCTTCCGTTGAAAAAGCAGTCGATGCTATGGATTTACCTGAAGGGGTTCATGTTGAATTTGGCGGGGTAACCGAACAAATTAACGAAACCTTCACTCAGCTCGGTCTTGCTATGCTGGCTGCGATCGCTATCGTGTACTTTGTACTTGTCGTAACGTTTGGCGGCGGACTTGCTCCATTTGCCATTCTGTTCTCCCTGCCATTTACGGTGATTGGTGCATTAATCGGTTTGCTTGTTACAGGGGAAACATTAAACGTATCCTCTTTGATGGGCGCGCTGATGCTGATCGGTATCGTTGTCACGAATGCGATCGTGCTCATTGACCGGGTTATTCACAAGGAAAACGAAGGTATGTCTACAAGAGACGCCTTGCTTGAAGCAGGTTCAACTCGTCTTCGTCCAATTCTCATGACAGCCCTGGCTACCATTGGAGCTCTTCTCCCGCTTGTCTTTGGATGGGAGAACAGTGCCGGTATTATTTCCAAAGGTCTTGGCGTTACGGTAATTGGCGGACTCATCAGTTCTACGCTGCTCACGCTCGTTATTGTACCGATCGTGTACGAATTCTTAATGAAATTTAAGAAAAAACGGATTGAAGATTAGATTAATTACCTTCCTTAAAGGGCCTTGTTAATTAAATCGTTTGTAAAGTGTAAGAGCACTGAATACCCCGCGTATTCAGTGCTCTTTTTTACGTTTAAGAAGAAGCATAGCGGAATCTTTTCAAGTCTTCCTGTATGATAAAAGAATCCATATCCATTAAGGAGTTGCCTACACTGATGATTACCACCGTTACCTTAAATGCTGCACTAGACAAAGTGTACACCCTGCCGAATTTTGAGCTCGATCAGGTGCACCGCCCTGAACATGCGATTACTATCCCAGGCGGCAAAGGCATTAATGCCGCCCGGGTACTGCGCCTACTAGGAACACCTGTAGGCGCTACGGGTATCGTTGCCGGACACACGGGCCGGCAAGTGCTGGATGGGCTGCGCAGCGAAGGCATCGCAGCCGACTTTGTAGAAGCCGCGCATGGAGAAACGCGGCTGGCCATTACGGTGCTGGGGTCATCGCCCAGCACCCAGACTGAGCTCATCGAGGCGGGGCCGCCGGTCACCCGCGATGAGCTTGCGGCGCTGCGCCGCAAAGTAATGACCCAGGCGCGAAGCTCCGCCTGGGTCGTGTTCTCGGGCAGCCTGCCGCAAGGCTGCCCTGCTGGGCTGTACGCCGAGCTGATCGCTTTGGCGAAGGCGCAAGGTGCGCGCACCGCGCTCGATGCAAGCGGCGAGGCGCTCGCACAAGGGCTGCAAGGCGGGCCGGACCTGGTGAAGCCCAACGCAGAAGAGGCGGCCCGCTATGCCGGGGTTGCCGCGCTCACCCCGGATACGGCTAAGATGGCTGCTGCACAGCTAGTAAAAGCTGGTGCAAAGCTTGCCGTTATCTCTCTCGGCGCAGATGGTGCTGTAGCTGCGTCAGCAGATACCTTATTCCGCGTAGAGGTTCCTGCCGTCTCCATCGTAAGTCCGCTCGGCAGCGGAGATGCGATGGTAGCAGGCATGGTGGCAGCTGCTCTGAAACACCCAAATGACATTCAGGCGATTCTAAGGCAAGGTGCTGCATGCGGCACTTCAGCAGCGCTTCACCCTATGGCCGGTGTCCTATCAACGGAAGATGTAACTAAACTGGAGCAGCAAATATCTGTTCAGCAGGAATGAACATGTAAACCTGATTCCGTAACCTTTATTCCTATCCGTAACCTTTCTACCTTTGTTTCGTTTATTAAAATGTAACGACGTCAATACACGAAAGGGTAGTGATTTCATTGATTAATCGAAAAAGGCGTTCTCGGGCGCTGACTATATCACTTGCCGCCATTATGGTGTTTCCCATCGCAGCCAATATATCCACAGACAACGCTTCAGCAGCTGTTAAAAAATATCCGGTTATCTCTCAACCCTTTAAGATCAAAGGGGAAAGCTCCCGCATTGGCACGATCAACAAGAATGGTTCAACGTACATTGCACTACGGAGTCTAAACACCTCGTTAGGATTAAAAACGAAGTACGTTCCTTCTACCCAGCTCGTTCAAGTGACGGGAAGAGAACGAACGATGGATATTAGTCTCCAAAATAGTTCTTACGTTCTGAATGGCCAGCCCGTTTTAGGCCCCGAGGTTATCCTGCAAGGTGGCACGACGTATCTTCCGCTTCGTTTCTTGTCAGAGAGCTTCGGTTACGAGGTGACATACGAAAATAAATCAAAGACCATCGGACTCAAAGCCATATCGGAAAACACGCTCTCCGTTACTGCGGAAACGATCGGAGCAGATGGTGAAGAGAAATCTCTGCTTGTGTTCTACCCCGTTCTGTCTGGGTTTAAAAATGCCGAGGTACAGCAAAAAATCAACAAGTTCTTGAAACAAGAAGCGGATCGGTTCGTTTCAGCTGGATCAAAACAAATGGACCCCGTCGTCAAAGAAAATAACTCCCTGTTGGCTAAAGATCCGAATGCTTCGATCCGGCGTCCGAGCTTCGACGGACGATTTACCGTCACATATAACGAAAAGGGACTGCTAAGCATCTATGCTGATTACTCCGTCTACTTAGGAGGGGCGCACAGTGATACCGTTCGCGAAGCATATACCTTCGACCTATCGACAGGCGATCTGCTCACATTGAAAGAAGCCTCAGGCGGCGGGTCGGATTATGTTGCGATCATCAATCAGCAAATAAAGAAACAAATTGCTGATCGTAAACTGCCTCTGATTGCTCCGTTCAAGACGATTGAACCAGATCGTGATTTTTTCCTAAGCCGTGATGGGATCGTTATCTACTTCACGCAATACGAGTACACTTCCTTTGCGGAAGGTATGCCTAAGTTTGTTATTCCCTATTCTGCCTTTACAAAACGCTGAGGGATTAGATTAAGAACCTTGATCTACCCGTAGTTTTCAAAACAGCAGCATTCAAATTCCTATACTTTCTAACACAAACAAAAGGCCTCCAGGGGCCTTTTGTTTGCGTATGAAGTGTGGACTAGCTTGCTTTCACTTAACCTAAAGTCTAAAATAAACAAGAAACTATATGCATGCGCATGAAAGTATTAAGACACTTTGTGTTACTTGCTCCATATAGGTGTAATAATAGTAAGAATCTATTAACGGAGGGATTATCTATGACCATTACTCACTTACAAGATACAGTAACCCTTAACAACGGTGTGAAAATGCCTCAGCTCGGTCTTGGGGTATGGAAAGCGAAAGACGGAGAAGAAACTTACGCTGCCGTTAAACATGCCATTCAGCACGGATATCGTGCAATTGATACAGCTGCTGCATACAAGAATGAAGAAAGTGTCGGAAAAGCAATTAAAGATTCCGGAGTACCTCGCGAGGAACTTTTCATTACAACCAAAGTATGGAACGCAGACCATGGTTATGATGCTACCATTCGTGCTTTTGAAACCAGTTTAGAAAAGCTCGGTCTTGAATATCTCGATTTATATTTGATCCACTGGCCGGTAAAAGATAAATATAAAGATACGTGGAAAGCGCTCGAACGCCTATACAGCGATGGTAAAGTCCGGGCGATCGGCGTATGTAATTTCAATATTCATCATCTGGAAGATCTGCTGGCCGAAGCCAAAACGGTTCCTGCTGTTAATCAGTCCGAATTCCATCCATATCTTACACAAGAATCACTCCGCGAATTCTGCAAATCCAAAGGAATTCATTTCGAAGGCTGGTCACCACTTGGTAATGGTAAACTATTAGACAATGCTTCGATTCAGGAGATTGCAAAAAAATATAACAAAACAGCAGCTCAAGTTATCCTTCGCTGGCATCTGCAGAACGATGCGATTACAATTCCTAAATCTGTTACACCAAGCCGTATCGAAGAAAATGCAGCGATTTTTGACTTCGAATTGAATGCAGAAGACATGAATACAATTAACAGCCTGAACAAAGATGAGCGTACAGGCCCAGACCCAGATAACTTTAATTTCTAAGTAACTGCATCTATTCATTAGATTCCATTTTTAGGACTGCAATAAAATAGAGAATCTAACATAGAAAATGCACTTCGATGGTTAGAATAATTAAAAGAAGCTTTCCTCATGCAAATGTTATATTTGCTAGAGAAAGCTTCTTTTTTACTACAAACTTTGTACAAAGGAATACATCATATATACCGCCAGCCCAGCCATCATAAGGGAAGAACCTTTGCCAAGCCACTTGGTGACATTCCCCGTCTGGTCCCATCTCCCCATGCTTCTTCCTGCCGCAGCAAGCAAAACAAACCACACCCATGATACAAGAATAGTGACTAATGTATAAGCGATAAGCTCTTTACTCTCATACTGCAAAGAGTTCGTTCCGATGACTCCTACAATATCCAAAATGGCATGCGGATTAAGCACTGACACAGATAGAGCAAAAAGAATCTGCTGACGACTTGTCAGTGGCTGCTGCTTTCCTTTTGCCCCATCCCCCGTTTGCCAAAGTGTCCAGGCCATATATAACAGAAAAATACAACCTGCCGCATATATCCCTTGGGTTACCACACTTTTGTCCGACAGAAAGAGAGACAGCCCTCCAACAGCAAGTACAATGAGAACCGTATCACATAGAGCTGCCATAATCACCGCTGGCAAAGACCCTGTCCAGTGTTTGTGAGTCGCTCCCTGATTAAATATAAATACATTTTGTGCCCCGAGCGGCAAAATAAGACCTGTTGCCAAAATTAGTGCATGAATAATTGCTCCGTGCATTTCACGACCTATCCTCTCTACTCCCAGAATGTAATGAACTTCTTCCTTACTCCATCCTATCTGATATAGAACAACCAGTACCCAGCCATTTGGTTGTATAGCATACCAACCAAATGGTATATTACAGTCCATATCACCCTTATGGAAGGATGTGCCATATCCTATGAAACCTGCTCTAGAGATCCGTTTCACTCCTGATCCGCTGCTGCCTGAACCCCTCTATCACCAGATTAAAGAATACATCAAGCAAAAAATAATGCAGGGAGAATGGACCCCCGGGATGCGTCTTCCTTCTCAGCGTGCATTAGCAGCCGCTTTTAAAGTCAATCGAAGTACAATCATTGCAGCACTGGACGGGCTTCATTCTGAAGGGCTCATCGATACAAACTACGGCGGAGGAACCAAAGTTTCTCGTGCGGGATGGAATAGTATGTCCACTCCTCTTCTTAACTGGGAAGATTATGTGGAAAGCGGGCATCATTATCCCAATCTCCCAGAGGTTCAGATCATTAATCAGTCGGAATACCGCTGTGACATCATTCGTCTCGGTACAGGTGAATTGGCACAAGGTTTGCTCCCTCAATCCTATTTTCAGAAGATCTATGAAAAGTTAGCTCAGCATGCACCGAGTCTTGGCTATTTGGAACCTTTAGGGTCTTACAAACTCAGACAAGCTATATCTAGCTATTTGTCAGATCAGCAAATACAGGCTTCACCAGAATCGATTATTATCGTTTCAGGCTCATTACAAGCGATGCAGTTGATAGCCATGGGACTCTTGCCCAGAAAATCGTCTGTACTTGTAGAAAAACCATCCTATCTCTATTCAATCCACGCCTTTCAGTCTGCAGGAGTTCGAATGATCGGCATGCCTATGGACAAGGAGGGTCTCCTTACCGCAGAGTTGGAGCGTTATATCCGCCAAAACCGCCCATCCTTGCTTTACACGATACCTACGTTTCAGAATCCGAGCGGAGCAGTGATGAGTGATAAGAGAAGAATGGAACTCATTCAAACTGCTGAGGCTACCGGACTAGCTATCCTTGAAGATCATGCCTATGCAGATTTATGGCTTGACGAAAAACCTCCTCTATCTCTGAAAGCTCGTGATCCAGGAAGTTATGTATTACATATGGGCACTCTGTCCAAAAGTGTAAGTCCAGGTCTTCGTATTGGCTGGGTTGCGGGACCAGAAACCGTCATACAGCGTCTTGCAGATATTAAGATGCAAACCGATTATGGTGCGAGCAGTCTTGGACAGGAAGCGGCAGCACTTTGGTTCACAGAAGGATATCACGATGTTCACTTGGCTGAGGTTCGTGAAGCATTAATCCGTAAAAGAAATCTGGTTCTGGATCTACTATCCCGAAATCTGGCAGGTGCAGCGGAGTGGAATGTGCCGCAAGGCGGGTTTTATATTTGGGTGAAGTTATCAAATGGGACTCAGCCAGAAACCTTGTTCAGGAGAGCTCTTGCTGAAGGAGTTCTGCTGAACCCAGGATCTATCTATGACCGGTTTGATCAGGACCACATCCGCTTATCATTTGCTTATGCATCTGAAACAGAATTGGAACGAGGAATCATGGCGCTAGCACGTCTCATTCTATCCAAATGATTTCACTTGGAAAAGCACAGACAAACTTGCTTACATCCTAGCCTGAGTCTAAAATAAACGAGAAACTATATGTATGTGCATGAAAGTATAAGAGGTGCCGTGTTAACTTCCCCTTCTAGGTGGAATACTAGCAAAAACTGATTTTTATTGACGGAGGGAACATCTATGGCCATTAATCAATTACAAAATACAGTAACCCTTAATAACGGTGTGAAGATGCCACAGCTTGGTTTAGGCGTCTATAAAGCTCAGGAAGGCAAAGAAGCGGAATCAGCTGTATCTCATGCGATCAAGACAGGTTATCGAAGCATCGATACTGCCGCAGTATACCAGAACGAAGAAAGTGTAGGGAAAGCAGTTCGTGAATCTGGCATTCCTAGAGAAGATCTATTTATCACGACAAAGGTATGGAATTCGGATCAAGGATACGACTCTACCTTGCAAGCTTTTGAGACAAGCCTCACCAAACTCGGTCTTGACTATGTAGATCTTTATCTCGTTCACTGGCCAGTCCCTGGAAAATACAAAGAGACATATAAAGCTCTTGAGAAGCTTTATAAAGATGGACGTGTTCGCGTGATTGGCGTAAGCAATTTCCAGCCGCATCATCTTGATGATTTGCTTGCGGATGCAGAGATTGTTCCTGCGGTGAATCAGGTGGAACTCCATCCACTGCTTAGTCAACAACCGCTTCGTGAATACTGTTCATCGAAGGGAATTTATGTAGAAGCTTGGTCGCCACTTGCTAGAGGAGGTTTCTTCGACGATCCAGTACTTCAGAAAATCGCAGCAAAATACGGAAAGTCCCCGGCTCAAGTTATTTTACGTTGGGATATTCAGCACAACATTATAACCATCCCTAAGTCAGTAACGCCAAGCCGGATTGAAGAAAACATGCAAATTTTTGATTTTGAATTAACCCCGGACGAAATGGCGATGATTGATGCAATGAACAAAGATGAAAGAACAGGAGCAGACCCAGATAACTTTAATTTCTAAAAAAAAGGCAACAACGCAGGAAATTCTCTACAGCACATGCCCTTAAAAATGAATTTGTCCTTTTACCCAGGATATAATTTCATGGCTTAAGGGCATGTTTTTATCTGCTTACTGATTCTGACCTCTAGAGCCGTATATTTGTTTTACCCGCTCATAGTCTTCTTTCTCGTTCATATTGATAAACATCTCTTCAATCCGCGCAGCAGGAATGCCCGTGATCGCTTCCAGCTCAGATTCGGTTACATAACGAACGGAAACCTTAGAGAGCGCATCTCTTACCCTGCGATTATCTTCCCTAAGCTGAGTCTCGAGCGTATCTATCATGCTATGATGATACACTGCTGCCAGGGGATGAATTTGGCCTTTAATCTGCGGTACCAGCGCCTGAATCCCCGAATCAAGACTGACCTCCAATACCTCCACCATTGCAGATAATAATTCTGCACGAATCAAAGGAATATCACAGGACACAACCACATACAGATCGGCTTCTCCCCGAAGCATTCCTGCTTGAATCCCTGCTAGCGGGCCGCTTCCCGGATAAATATCGTTTACCTCTATATACTCAGAAGCCATTTCTTCTCTACATACGGATCCTGTTGCAATATAGACTTGGGATGTAATGCTGGACAGTTCTCCCGCTATGATGTCTAAGACACTGCTGCTTCCAAGCTCAAGTGCAGCTTTATCCGTTCCCATACGCCGGGATGCCCCGCCAGCCAAAACAATGCCTGCAATCTTCATCTGCCAAACCTCTCCGTTCTTAATAAAATATAAGGACTACGTTCCTTCTTAAAGATACTATATAACGAACATTGGGCTACCTACTGTTCACCTATTATCCACATCATTAACATCTTAGAATAAAAATAAATTGTATCCCCTTACAATTACGTGCTAAAGTGTAAACAAAACATGAATTTACGCCAAAATATATGATTCTACCGAAAGGAATGGCTTACCTTTGCGTACGTCCTCTTTTTCGCAGCTGAAGCTGTATAATTTCTTTGTCTATGGAGCCATTGCGGTCTTTACCAGCTTCTTTCAAATCTATCTTCAAGATATCGGTCTGACGAAAATCGAGATCGGCAGCCTGATGGCAATTGGTCCTTTTGTTTCTCTGTTTGCTAACCCTTTCTGGGGGTATATGAGTGACCGCACACAGAACATCCGCAAGACCGTACTTATTATGGTGGCAGGTACTCTGTTGTTTGTACAAGCTGTATTCCTTGCGCAGAGCTACAGTCTTATTTTTACAGCAATGATCTTCTACTATTTCTTTCAGAGTCCCTTATTTGCACAGACGAACAGTATGATTCTGACCTATATTGATGGAACAGACTATAAATTTGGTTCCTTTCGTATATGGGGTTCCATGGGCTGGGCGTTCACTGCCATTATAGCAGGGCCGATCATGGACAGGCTCGGAGATTCCCAAATGTCCCTGGTCTTTAGTGTTCTGCTCATCGTAGCCTTTGGATTTGCGCTTCTTCTGCCTCGTCTCAAGCGATCATCCGATGCACCGATTGTTACCATGCGCGGATTCTCTCAGGTTATCATGAATCCCTATTTCATGACATTTGTGATCCTTGGAATTCTTGTGTCCATTCCAAATGCAATGAATAGTTCGTTTATTTCCTTGTACATTACCGAACTTGGCGGAAGCAAACAAATGGTAGGTCTCGCTGTATTTATGTCTTCTATTCTGGAGATTGTTGTCTTTCTATTATTTGACCGTTTTCTGAAACGGAAAATGACCATCATGCTCGCTTGTCTCACGATCGTCAGTCTGCTCTTTGCGCTGCGATGGGAACTGATGGCACTGGCAACCACTCCGATGCAGATTGCCTTTATCCAGCTGCTACATGCGGTTACATTTGGCGGATATTTTTATGTAGGAACTCAGCTGACCATGCTCTTTATTCCAAAACCATACCGGTCCTCTGGACAAGCGCTTTACACGCTTTCCTGGAGTGGAATTTCAGGTGTGATCGCCGGCATATTTGGCGGTTTTATGTTCCAGAACTTTGGAGCGTCCGTTATGTACCAAGTTGGCGTATTCATGGCTGCTGTGGGAACCATTGGCTTTGGTATAATGTACTATATTGTACGCAGATACGGTTACCAGCCTCCGCTTCCATCGAGCTACAATGTCAAATCTAGTTGATAACATAGCATCGACCTATAGAACAAAATAAAAACAAAAGCCCCTTCTCTGTCAGAAACAGAAAGGGGGCTTATTTTTATTTTCTTATGCTTTTGGAAGGTGGAAGGAACTCTTCAGAGATACTACCCGGTTAAATACCGGTTTACCTGGCTCTGAATATTTAGGATCCACATTAAAGTATCCATGACGGAAGAATTGGAACTTATCTTGTGGTTTTGCATCTTTCATGTTCGGCTCCACAAAACCTTGAACAATCGTAAGCGAATTCGGGTTCAGTTCATCAAGGAATGATTTCTCCACAGGTTCCCCTGCTTCCTTCTCTTCCTCAAACTCATCATCGCTTTCCGGTTCTTCTTTGTTAATGAGTGGTTCGAACAAACGGAATTCCGCAGGAATTGCTTGAGTCGCTTCTACCCAGTGAATCGTTCCTTTTACTTTACGGCCGGTAAATCCAGAGCCGCTCTTCGTTTCAGGATCATAGGTACAGTGGATCTCCACAATGTTACCTTCTTCGTCTTTAATCACATCGTTGCACTTAATAAAGTAAGCATGTTTCAGGCGAACTTCGTTCCCTGGGAACAAGCGGAAGTATTTATTCGGCGGATTCTCCATGAAATCTTCACGCTCAATATAAATCTCACGGGAGAAAGGAATCTCGCGTTTGCCCATCTCTTCATTCTCTTGGTTATTCTCTGCTTCAAGCATTTCGACTTGTCCCTCTGGGTAGTTGGTAATCACCACTTTGATCGGATCAAGTACTGCCATCGTACGCGGTGCCTTCAGTTTCAAGTCTTCTCTGATAAAATGCTCCAGCATTCCGAGATCAACCAGTCCTTGGCTCTTCGAGATTCCGGTCTCATAGACAAACTCGCGCAGCGCTTCTGGTGTATAACCACGGCGACGCAGACCAGAAATCGTCGGCATCCGCGGATCATCCCATCCGTCTACATGTTTCTCATCGACGAGAAGCTTCAGCTTCCGTTTGCTCGTTACAGTTTGAGCGAGATTCAAACGGCCAAACTCATATTGATGCGGCTTCGCTTCAAGTTCACAATGCTCAATCACCCAGTCATAAAATGGACGTTGGTCCTCAAACTCTAGAGAGCAAAGGGAATGAGTGATTCCTTCAATTGCATCTTCTATAGGATGAGCAAAGGTATACATCGGATAGATGCACCACTTATCCCCTGTGTTATGATGCGGGATATGAGCGATACGGTAAATAATAGGATCTCGAAGATTGATATTCGGCGAAGCCATATTGATTTTGGCACGAAGCACTCGCTCTCCGTCTTTAAACTCTCCGTTACGCATACGAGTGAACAGATCGAGGTTCTCTTCTACACTGCGATCCCGGTAAGGGCTGTTTGTACCCGGTTCTTTCAAGGTTCCGCGCATTTCACGGATTTGATCTGGACTGGAATCATCCACATAAGCAAGTCCCTTTTTGATAAGGATTACGGCGCGGTTGTACATTTCTTCAAAATAGTCGGATGCAAATGGATTCTCTTTCCATTCATATCCAAGCCATTTTACATCCTCACGGATGGAGTTTACATACTCCGTATCTTCTTTAGCTGGGTTCGTATCGTCAAAACGCAGATTTGTCGTCCCGCCAAATTCCTCAGCGAGGGCAAAGTTAATCCAAATCGCTTTGGCATGGCCAATATGAAGGTAACCATTGGGTTCCGGAGGAAACCGGGTCACCACTTCTTTTACTTTTCCTGTACGAAGATCCTCAGAGATCACATTTTTTATGAAATTGGAGGGTGTTAACGGCTTCTCCATGATGATCAACCTTTCTTTACGTAATAAGTTCTGTAGTTCAAAAAATACCTTCTATTAAATATACCTTTTCAGGCGTTATTCAGCAATAATATAGGATAATGAGGAACGGCAAGTTGCGATCACATCCATTATAGATGGGACCCTTGCACAGCAGTATACCCCTTATGATCAGCATTCCCAAGTTATCAGGTACAGATAACCTGAAGCAAGCGAATTGTTCATAAATCGATTGAACTTCCATCTCTTAAAATAGGTATAACTACAGCATCTCTCGCCTTTTGACGACAAGCTTAATATAAGGTAGCATGAAGGAAATGAGGTGTTAAAGGAGTATTAGTTATGAAAGCGATGAAGCTGCCCAAAGAACAGAAGGATCAAATGATACGATTAATTCAAGCTTATTTCGAAACAGAACGCGGAGAAACCATCGGTGATTTGGCGGCAGATGGAGTTCTTGATTTTTTCATGACACAGCTCTCACCCTATGTATACAATCAAGCTCTAAGCGACTGCCGAGTATTATTGAACCAGCGAATGATCTCCTTAGAAGAGGATGTTTATGCTCTAGAGAAAAGCATCAAATTATCTCGTTGATTTTTGCTTTTTAAGTTAGTCTTACTCTCATATATGTTCTTTTACTTTGATTTCTATGATCTTAATTAGAAGGAAGGTTTGATCATGTTTGCGTACAAGTTAGATGATGATATTGAACTGAAGCCCCTGTCTATGGAGCATACCGGAGCCTTGTATAGTTTGACAGATAAATCTCGTGAGCGACTACGGGAATGGCTTCCCTGGGTGGATAATGTAACCGAAGAAACACACACCGTTCAGTTTATCAAAAATGCGATTCGCCAAGCGGCAGATAACGGCGGCTTTACTGCGGGAATCTGGGTAAAAGGTGAACTTGCCGGTGTCATCGGGTTTCATGAGATCGATTGGCATAATCGTACCGTAGGTATTGGTTATTGGCTTGGTAAAGTTCATGAGGGGCAAGGGATTATGAGCTCAGCTTGCCGCGCTCTAGTTGATTATGCTTTGCTGGATCTTGATCTGAACCGAGTGGAAATTCGCTGTGCTACGAGTAACCATCGCAGCCGCGGGGTTCCCGAAAGACTCGGATTTGTTCTTGAAGGTATTATCCGTCAAGCAGAGAAATTACCGCTCGGCTATGTAAACCATGCTGTATACGGCATGCTCCAAAGTGAGTGGAAATTACTTCGTTAATCAGCAACGCTTACGTTTCCTACATAATAAAGATGAACTATGATGTATATAGGCATTTTGCTAACCCGCTCGGTTACGCAGAATGCTTTTATATTTAATCTAGTCTTAAGGCTCCATTCATACCTCACTCATTCTATTGGGTTATCTTTAAATAGCCGCGAATGAAGGGAAGGTATTATTAATGAATGACAAAGTATCGAATTGGGTCATGTCAAGCTCGTTTGCCATGATGTTAACCATTGGGATGGCTGTCAGCACCAGTCCTTATGCCAGCAGCGGACAACCCGCTTCAAACACAGAGAAATCACAGCACTCCATTATCGATAACCGAAGTACTGCAGATAGGCAACAAAACATAGCTGTAACCCGGCAGGAAACAGATCGTTCAGATCATTCAAATAAGCAAAATAACAATTAAGATGTTCCAGTATGTCTCTTTGAACAAGAACAAGACTTCATACAAATGAGAAAGAGGCTGACCTAGGCAATTAGGTTAGCCTCTTTTGGGTAGCGGTTATAGCATATACCGCATTAAGATGTCGTCAACATACGTTCCTGCGATGTAGAACTCTGAGCTGAGCCTTCCCTCTTCCACGAACCCATACTGTTTATAGAAAGCAAGTGCAGCAAGGTTGCTGGATAAAACACGCAGACGAAGTTTACGGATCCCTTCACGTTTTGCATGTTCGATCATCGAGTCCATAAGTGACTTGCCGATCCCCTGCCTCTGATAAGCCGGATGTACCGCAATATGAATCTCATATACATGATTGTTGCTGATCAAGGAGGTAGGCGGTCTAAAACCAATATATCCACAAAGCTTGTTATCCTTCAGAGCAATGAACTGACTTCCTGGCGGCGATGCCAGTAAATATTCTTCTTTCGATTTCCAAAATACGGGTGCAGGTGCATTGTGCTCGTTCCATATTAGAGCATCCAGTTCCATCAGCTGCGCTGCATCCTGTAGGTTTGATCTGCGCACCGTCAGAGCTTCTCTGGTTAATACCATCTGCGATCTACCTTTCTCCTTGCAAGTGAATCAATTTCATAACGTTGATTCAATTAAATGTATTTTTCCTATTCTACCACATGCTATACATCACCAGACAATACAGCACAATATCCGAGTCATTTGGTGTTAAAAGATGACATTTTCCGACTCCTGTCCTATAGCCGTATCTCTACCGCAATAGGGTCTGCACGAGTGGTCTCTAAAAACTAAAAAGTAGTATGCTGCTCTCCCTGCTCATAAGCAAGCACTCTGGCAGCATTCATACGAGCATGAATTATAAACATAATAATGCTGATTCCTGCCGTAATCGTTGCAAAAAAAGCAACGGGAGCTAATCCCCCGGCATCAAACATGATGCCCATTGCATAAGGACCAACGACTCTTCCTATCGCACCAATACCACCGGAGACACCCAAGTAAAAAGGTGCGGATTTTCCCGCATGATCGGAGATGAAAGCAGGTGTAGCAGGAGAGATCAGCATTTCACCAAGCGTTATGAGGATCATGGCCAGAATCATACCCGGATAATGTTGAAATAGAGCAATGACAGCAAAACCCGCAGTATAAAGCACGGCACTGACTGTCATTTGGGCAGTGGATGTAGAAGCAATCGTCTTTTTAAGAAAGGAAGTCACAGGTTGAGCGACAAATATAAGAATTCCATTTAACGTCCATAGCAAGCTGTAAGCTTTCTTCTCCATACCTTCGGAGATGATATATGGCGACACCCCTGTATTCCAGATGGAATTACCGAGCAGAATGAAAAGGGTCCCCAAACTGAGAAATAAATACAGCCGCAGATTAAGCAGTAACTGCCAGGTGCTTTCCTTCTTTATCTGGGAAGAAATCTGTTTCTTTGGCACATAAACTTCGCCTTGCTGGTGATCGACCTTACTTAGATAAGAAAAGAAATACAGACCGAATCCGGCAGAAGTGATTCCGTTCGCAATAAAGCTCAGATGATACGAGATGTCTGCCAAAAAACCGCTGAGTCCCGTCCCTAGCGCAACCCCGATATTTTGAGCCACATAAATGACATTAAACAGTTCTCCGCGCCGCTCAGCAAATCGGAAACCGACAAATGCTTGAATCGCCGGCAGCGACATCGAGTTAAATAATCCAATCAGCCCCATCATGGTGATGAACAGCCACCAAGTTTGACTAATGACAGGCAGCGTAAAGAGCCCTAGCGCATTAAATAGAAGTGCTCCTACAATCAATTTCTTCACACCAACCCGGTGATACAGCGCCCCTCCAAGAAGCTGACCGGCAATACCGCCGATGGATTGAATCAGAATAACAAAACCAGCCTGTGTCATGCTCCGGCCCAGCTCATCGAAGACATACATTGTAGTCAGCGGCCACATGAGCGAACTGCCTGTTGAATTAACCAGACTAGCAATCAAAAAAACTTTTATTTCCTTTGGGTACGTATCGAGCCATCTCATGTCAGGTTCTCCTATGAAGTCTATTTGGCATATGAATTCAGATCATTATCTTTCTGCATTTTTCTGCATCTTTCTACATTTTTCTAGTTTGTTCCAAACATATCCTTTATGATAATTCTGTCATGAGATTTCGTAAAGCAAAGTTTCTGCGTACGCTGGCATAATCGATGTGCAAAAAAGTAAAAAAAAAACACCAGTGAACAGATTTGAAACCGTTCACTGATGCTTAGAAGGTATCATGAGAAAATTTTTAATCTCTGATGTTTCACCCTATATAAGGGCGGGTAATGAAGATCAAGGCATTATGAGACAGGCAAAAGACCTCCTCCACATGCCATATCATGGACCACTCCCGAAAATCCGTCATGAACAGGTTTCGTTCCCCCGAACCTGGCCATGACGGATTTTTTTTATAGTCCTGAATTAATTTCATATTATGAAATTAATTTCCTGCGTTTATTTTTTGTAATGTAAGATATTATTCAGTAATGGACTGCATTGCTGCTGGACTCGAACTCACAGGAGGCTCTGCCTCTTCTTTCGTTACTGAAGTACTAGCTGGTTTGTGGAGATAAACAGCATAATATGCTGCAGCTACAAAGATGGCTCCGCCCGTCAGATTTCCAAGCCAGACAGGAATAAAGTTCATGAAATACTGCCCCCAAGTAAAGTGCCCTTCAAAAATCGCTGCGGGAATAAGGAACATATTAGCTACAACGTGCTGAAATCCTAAAGCGACAAAAGCGGTTGTCGGAATCCAGATTCCAACAATCTTAGCACTCATTGAATCCGCAGCATAAGAAAGCCAAACGGCTAGAGCGACCAGCCAGTTACAGCCAATACCAGAAACAAAAGCTTGCAGAAAGGAATCCTCAATTTTATGTCCTGCCAAATCCACCACTTTATCAAGGTATATACCTTGGCCTGTCAATCCCAGTACGTGACCAAACAAGTACGCTACAAAAACAGCCCCTACAAAGTTCGAAATTGTAACCAGTGTTAAATTCCAAAATACTTCTCGCGATGTAATTTTACGCGCCAACCGAGCAAGCGATAATGCCATCATATTCCCAGTGAGCAACTCTCCGCCTGCAATCAAGACCAGCGTAAGTCCGATGGGGAAAACAAGAGCTCCAATGAGTCCATTCATACTCCCCCATGCTTCAGGAGCCGCAGCAATCACTCGTATATACAATAGATATCCTAAGGCAATGTACGCACCTGCTAAAAAACCTAATATCAGAACCACTATAGCGGGATTATGTGCCTTATGCTCACCCGTATCCGCCGTTAACTCAGCAACTGTTGCCGGTTTTAATGCTGCCATAGTCGGGATAACTTCCTTTCACCTATAGATTAAGTATCTCAGGTTTATTGTAAATCTTCTCCCAACTCAAGTTTGTTACTAAAATCACACGTGCAATATTTTCATAACTCCTGGACATATTTCAGCATAAAAAAAACCATCCGTACAATGATGTACGGACGGTTCTTGTTATACAGATACTGTCTCTCTAGTTGGTACCGGCTCTAGTGCTGCTTGCCCTACTGTGTTAAGGAAATTCCAAGGTTTATTGTAGTGAGGCTGGAAGAAAAAGTCGATAAAGGCCAGCTGATCTACCGTCATTTCATTTTGAATGCATACGGAAATTGTATTGATTGACTGTGTTAAATCGACTTCACTCATAATCTGAGCACCCACAATTCGGCGGGATTCTGTCTCATAGATGACTTTTATAAGAACTTTCTCCGCAGTAGGCATAAACTCAGGACGGTAACTATCTTCAATCGTAACCGCTTGGACCGCCATGCCTGCCGCTTTTGCTGCAGCTTCCGTTACTCCTGTTCCTGCAATATTCTGTTCATAAATTTTAATTCCTGATGTCCCTTGAGTACCCATATATGGCATAGTAGGGTTTACCAGATTTCGAGCTATAAGCATGCCCATACGAACTGCATTCGTTGCTAGTGGAATATAAGCATTCTGACGAGTTGGATTATAATAGATGGCTGCGCTGTCCCCTGCTGCGAAAATATCAGGGTTGCTTGTGCGCATATAACGATCTACAAGGATCGCTCCATTTGGCATCATATCCACTTTCCCCTTGAGTAAAGCTGTATTCGGACGGAATCCGATACAAAGGATAACTAGATCTGTACGGTATTCTCCTTTATCGGTTACGACCGCAGTGACTTTTCCATCTTGCCCTTCAAATCGGCTTACTTTCTCACCGAGAACGAGTTCTATTCCTTTATCCGTAAGCGATTTTTGGATACGATCCGTAAATTCAGCGTCAAGATATTTATTTAGAATTCGATCTTCTGCATCGATTAAAGTAACTTCTTTCCCATTCATTTGGAATGCTTCGACGAGTTCAATACCGATGTATCCTGCACCGACGACAGTCACATGACGAACATCTTTGGATTTTTCGATAATCGTGTTGGAATGGTTATAATTTTTGCACAGGAGTACGTTTTCGAGTCCAACGCCCTCAAAGTTTGGAATAATAGGCCAAGAACCTGTTGTCATAATCAGTTTATCGTAAGTGTCTGTGATTTCCTCGCCTGTTTCTAAGTTGCGCGCCGTCAGCTTGCGACCTTCCGTATCAATATCTGTAACTTCGTGCAGCATTTTAGTTTCGACTCCAAGTTCTTTCAACTGCTCAGGAGAAGAGTAAAACAAACCATCTGGGTCTTTCACTACCCCGCCAACATAGAGCGCAATACCGCAAGATAGAAAAGAAATATTATCATTACGTTCATATACCGTAATCTGAGCATCGGGGTAAAGTTTAGCCGTATTCACAATAGCAGCCGTACCTGCGTGTGTACATCCAACAACAGCAATTTTCATAATAGAGTTCCTCCTAGAGATAAATGATATAAAAGCACATTGATTTTAATTTGTGAAAACTTTCACTAAATAGGCTATAAAAAATTCATGGATATGTGTTTGCTTCCGCCTGACGATCTTTTCTATAGATTCTTAGGCATTGGTTTGAATTGTGATTTAATTCACTAATGTTTATATCCTGATTATAATGTGATCTTTTTCACATTGCAAGCCCCTTTTTATTATTTTTCCAAGATTTTTTGGCTGTTCTACACTCACTGAGCACTTTTATGAGTAATATTTAAATTGTTTTTACAAATATTAGGAGTAGAATAAAGGCTAACTTATTGATTATACGACCTCGCATTTTATTGTCATGCAAATTGGGCCGGGGGGTCGTTCAAGCGAAAGGACGTGTCTCGATGGATTTCCCTTGGAAACGAAATCTCGCTGTACTCTGGATCGGTGTCTTTTTTTGCAGTACAGCCTATTCGATTTCTATCCCCTTCTTACCTATCTTTATGAATACAGAACTTGGCATCGGAGAAAATAGGCTCGAATTATGGTCTGGTGTAGCCTTTGGGATTACCTTCCTTGCCAGTGCACTCATTTCTCCCTTTTGGGGCTCCTTAGCTGATAAATATGGGCGGAAACCGATGCTGATAAGGTCTGGTTTCGCCCTTTCCCTTCTTTACCTGATCAACTACTTCGTACATGACCCTTACCTGTTTATTATTGTACGAATCTTTCAAGGGTTACTGGCTGGATTTGTTCCCGCATCCATTGCTCTTGTCGCCACCAATACTCCAGAAGCAAAGACAGGATATGCGCTTGGGATTATGTCCACTGCTGGTGCGACAGGCAGTATCATTGGTCCACTCATCGGAGGTGTGGTCAGTCACTACTATGGCAATCGGAACGCCTTTTTATTTTCTGCGATTATAGTGCTTGTCTCCGCTCTGATTGCTACCTTTTTTGTGAAGGAGCATAATTTTGATCGTTCCGCACCCCGTTCCAGAGTAAGAGATGACATTAAGCAAGCGTCTGCCAACAAACCCTTTATGGCACTGCTTGGTGTTATGGCAGTAACTACGTTCTCTGTCATGATTTTAGAACCGCTGCTTACCGTGTACGTCATGGAGATGGGTGTCGACAAAAGCAGTGCTTCCCTGACTTCGGGCATCATCTTCTCTTCTGTCGGAATCGCTACAATTATCATGGCTCCTCGCTGGGGTAAAATCGGGAGAAAAATCGGCTACGCCAAAGTACTTATCATTGGGCTAATCGGCGGTGGACTGGGAAACATCGCTCAATTCTTTGTGAGTGACTATATCGGTTTTGGAGCCCTTCGCTTCGGATATGGTTTGTTTTTTGCAGCTGTATATCCCACGATTAATGCACTTATTGTAGAAACTACAGACTCTTCTTTTCGAGGAAGGGCGTTTAGTTTGAATCAATCGGTCTCACAGCTGGCTACAATGGCAGGACCCATTGTAGGTGGATTACTCGGCATCTGGCTGCCAATCCGCTGGATCTTCATTTTAAATGGCTTGACACTGCTTGTAGCCGCATGGCTTATTATTCGCAACAGTAACCTCCACCTCATGATCAAATCTGCAAAACCGAAACGAATCACGGTGAGGCAGCAGACTCATCTCAAGCAGAGGTCGTAATTGTAAACCAAAAAGCATCATGGACAAACCCATGATGCTTTCCTTATATCTTTTTTCAAGGGAATCATTGATGAAATCTAAAAGCAGCCATTATAATAATTTTTCAATAAGTGCTGTCATCTCTTCCGGAGATTGCTTAGGTTCAAAACGCTCCACAACTTCCCCATTACGATCTATTACAAACTTTGTAAAGTTCCACTGAATGTCGCTGCTCTCTCCGCTGCCAGGTTTTTGCTCCTTTAGGTATTGGAAGATTGGGTGTGTATTCTCTCCGTTTACATCAACCTTAGCAAAGACGGGGAAACTGACACCATAGTTAATTTGGCAAAATTCTTCAGCTTCTTCACTCGAACCCGGTTCTTGTCCACCAAACTGATTGCATGGGAACGCAAGAACGACCAACCCTTGGTCTTTATAACGATCATATAACTTTTGTAATTCCCCATACTGCGGAGTCAGTCCACACTTACTGGCTGTATTAGCGATAACAACTACCTTGCCTGTATACATCTCTAGTGAAACTTCCTGATTTGTCGGTGTCACTGCTTGATACGAATAAATAGACATATTTTATTCCTCCTCTTTTCTTACTAAATGCTTCTGGTAAACTATACTATACCCTTTTTCCTTCCCTTCAAAATTCTCTATGTAACCCCACACTCCCTGCTATTACAAAAAAACAAAGACCAAGGATACTTTCTTTTCCTTGGCCAATATACTCACCCCACCTGGGCTTACCTCATCCCATCGTCCTGCTAAACACTATTTCCATAGATGAATTTGCCGTCCCTTAATGTAGCGAAGATCGAAATGTCCTTAATTCGAATCGGCTCCACCTCGGTCGGATCTTCCTCTAGAATGACGAAGTCTGCTCTTTTTCCGCTTTCAATCGTTCCTGTCTCTGCTTCTTCAAAATTCAGTTCTGCACCATAACTCGTCATCGCCCGCAGAGCGGTCAGCGCATCAATTCTTTGCTCCGCACCTAATACTTTACCGCTGCTTGTTACCCGATTCACCGCGGCCCATACTAAGAATAAAGGAGAGATGGGAGTCACAGGGCAATCGGAATGAAGAGTGAACAGCACTTTAAGCTCCTTTGCCTCTGCAAGCGGACTAATTCGAGCCGCACGCTGCGGTCCAAGAAACAGCTTCTCGTGCCGATCCCCCCAATAATAAACATGATTGATAAAAAAGGAACCTGCTACCCCGAGTTTTCTCATTCGCTCCAGATCTTCTGTGGTAGCTGTCTGAACATGCTCGATCCGGTGCCGATGATCACTGCGTGGATTCGATGTCAATGCATATTCAAATGCATCTAATATGGAACCAATGGCCCGATCTCCGTTCCCATGTATTGCGATACGGAATCCTTTATCGTGCCATTCCTTCACTTCCCTATTTAATTGTTCCTGTGATTTAATGAGTTCACCATACCGCTCGACATCACAGAAGTACGGCTCCCGAAGGGCACCGGTCAGTCCTTGAATGGACCCATCTTGAAACAGTTTCACGCTGTCGAGCGAAGCTCTCCCTCCAGATCGCTCACGAAGGTAAGCATCCACCTCCTCTGCTGTCATCGATTGCAGTTTTTTATCCTGATTTAGCTTATCGCTGGATATCATCAGCTTCATGCGAAAGGGAATGGCTTCTTGTTCAATTGCCTTCATACATAAATCAATATCATCTATATCCATACTCACGCCCATTTTGGCATCCGTAGAAGTCGTAATTCCCTGAGCAGCATAAGTATAAGCCTCCTCTCGAAGTAAGGAGAGGACTTCTTCTTCACTTGGTCCCGGCAGATGCGAGCCGACAAGCATTGTCGCCCCTTCATAGAGAATGCCATTTAATTGTCCGCTGGCATCCCTCCCAAGACGACCTCCCTTTGGATCCTGCATTGAATCACTAATACCTGCTATAGATAAAGCAACTGAGTTCGCTACACATAAATGTCCCGAAATGTGATAAACCACAACCGGATGATCCGGGGCAGCTGCGTCGAGATCTGCTTTCGTCGGATGCCTCATATCGAGTAAAGATGTATCGTCATACCCGAAACCAACAATCCAGGTTTCTTTTCCAACTTCCGAAGCCTTTTCAGAAATTCGCTTTTGAATATCAGCAATCGTTTGATTCAGCGGGCTTTTGCAATCAATGAATCGTTTCAGCATAATTGCACTGATTAAGTGATTGTGTGTTTCAATAAACCCAGGAAGTACCGTTTTCCCTTGGAGATCAATAACCGCATTGTCGTCAGACAGCGTGATTTCTTCCCGTGCAGGGTTTTTCTCCTTCCACAAGGCGCTGATTTTACCATTCTTCACACCAATCGCCCCTGCTTTATTGTTATCACCATCTAAGGTCAGCACATTTGCATTAATTAACAACAGATCAAGTTCTATCATTTTAAAAAATCCTCCTGCCTATAAGCTCGAGATATCTGCAAAATCCAGTCCACTTAATATGCCCAAAATAAAACAACTCATGATTTCGCTTGAATCTTCCAAATATTGAGATATAATATAAAAAATCATGAGATGAGGAGCCATGGATATGCAGCCTACATTCGTAACCGAAAGACTAATACTAAGACCTCTTCAATTAGCTGATGCACCGTTCATACAGAAACTTGCTGGGGAGAAAGACATAGCAAGTACTACTTTATCTATTCCTCATCCTTATCCGGATGGTGCAGCAGAATCTTTCATTGCGGCTACTCACGAAAGGTACAGTAAGAACCTCGGGAGTACCTTTGCCTTGATCTCGAAGGAAACGAATGAACTTTTGGGCTGTGCAGGAATGCATATTGTCAGCGATTATAACAGAGCGGAACTAGCTTACTGGATCGGCAAGCCTTATTGGGGACACGGCTACGCGACAGAGGCGGTACAGCGTATGATGGAGTATGGATTTGATGAGCTGAAGCTAAATCGGATCTGGGCCGCTGCCTTGGCTCGAAACCCTGCTTCTTCCGCGGTTATGCAGAAGAATGGAATGAAGTATGAAGGAAAGCTTGTACAACATATCAAAAAGTGGGGAGAATTCGAAGATCTCGTCTATTACGGTATAACGATAAGCGAATATGAAACGGCCCTGCGTTAAAAATAAAAGAGACAGATACCATTGTATCTGCCTCTCTTTTCTACATATGTTTTTTTTAGAATGTAATTGTTAGATCTATCATTAGTCCATCGTTAGATCGTTACTGTACCCCGCATTTCCTCTGCTCGTGCGTTTCGTTCCTCAGCTGTCATTCTCGGGCATGTAAAACATTTGCGATTCTTCCCATCCGATACTCGGTAGAACTCGCAGCAGGCATCCTTCATTCGAAACGGTTCTTCTGCATTTAGCGGATTCTCTAAATATACAGGCTCCACATCAAATGGATTCTTTCTCAAATTAAATACATCAGAACTAAAACCTTGCACGGCCTCTAAGTCTGCTGTCAGATATTCCACAAGATCCTGCTCCCCACAGGAGAGTCCTTCCTTAAATAGATTAACATAATAAATGAGGATACCTGGTAACTGCTTCCATAATGCTAAAACAGGTACTCTGCCCGCCGCTGCCAATCCCTCTATTATTGGACCAAGCGTTCTAACATAGAACTGCTCCAGCATCTGTCTGCGTTCAGCTGCATCCCCGTGGTTCACAAGTTCACGTTCTTCTGTCTTGTGAAGTACAAAAGATAACTGAGGAGCACCGGAATCATTCAATTGCATCTGTATACTTAGGTTTGTGAGAGAAAGATCCACATATGTACCGCATCTCGATACCATATAATGAGCTGCTGCAAGAAGTCCGCGAACCGTATGCATTACATACACTGCAGCTACTCCTGTCGTCTCTGCCTGAAGATGGCGCTGATAAATCTCAAGCCATGGTTTACCATATTCCGGACGGATCAGCTCAAGTAAGCTAATGTCTCTTACCGATTCAGAGGAGGGCTTTGTGTGAATTCCCCCATATTGAGCAAGTACAGCATAATCTAGTGCCATCTTCATCTCCCCACTTTCCTATTCAGATTCATTCCTATCTATATAAGTCTATACACCAGCAACCTGACGTACTTGAGTTTCTATTGAACTTTCCACACCGAGAAGTCCTCTGTTCTCCTTACCTGCAAGTGCATATGGCAGACAGAGCGGAACCCCTGTCCGAGGGTCCGTTACAATGTCAGCTTCAATCCCGAATACTTCTCTAAGTACGTCCGGAGTCATCACTTGATTCGGGGATCCTGTTGCAGCTGCCTTTCCTTGCTTGATCGCAATCATATGGTGTGCGTAACGGGATGCATGATTCAAATCATGAACAACCATGACAATTGTGCGTTTTGCCGTAATATTCAGCTCCTCGAGTAACTGCAGCACTTCAAGCTGATGTGCCATATCAAGGAACGTTGTTGGTTCATCCAGAAAAAGAATATCTGTATCTTGTGCCAGCGCCATAGCAATCCAGGCACGCTGACGTTGACCACCTGACAGTTGGTCAATAGGACGATCATGGAATTCGCTAAGACGAGTAGATTCAATAGCCCACTCAATCATTTTCTTATCCTCTGCTTTCAGTGAGCCAAAACCTTTCTGATAAGGAAAACGTCCGTAAGATACCAACTCGGTTACAGTAAGACCTTCCGGCGCAGTCGGATTTTGCGGAAGAATTGCTAGTTGTTTCGCCACTTCCCGAGTGGACTGCTTATGAATGGATTTACCGTCGAGCAATACTTGGCCTTTTTTCGGCTGCATTAGACGAGCCATTGTTTTAAGAATCGTAGACTTCCCAGAGCCGTTCGCACCCACAAGTGCTGTAATCTTGCCTTGAGGAATTTGTATATTCAGATCATCAACGATCAAACGGTCTTCATAAGCGATGCTTAGTCCTGCAGTTTCCAGACGAAACATAAAATCATCTCCTCCACTTGATTGGCTATCTACGTAAAAAGCTGGCATATCATGGTGTATGTATGTGTAATATGAAGTTCAGACGAACAACAAATGAAAAATTCATGATGATTTTTTAATCTATTTAAAGATACTGATAATCATTATCACTTGTCAAGTCATGCTGTGTTAGTTTTTACTGCTAATTCACTAAATAAACACAAAAAAAGACTGTAGGCTAAACTAGGTTAGGCTAGTTTGTCTACAGTCTGAACACGCCTTCTCTTCAAAGGCGTGTTTTGAACTTTGAACCACTTATAATCGAATTAACGTCCTCTTCGTCCGCCAGAGCGACCTCGATCGCTGCTGCTCGAGGAACGACGGTTATCTCTGCTTTGAGATGATGAGCCGCTCCGACTGCTGCTTTGTGAGCTTCTTCCACTGCCATAGCTGCCGCTGCTTGAACGTGATTTACTGCCAGTGCCGGTTGCTCCTTCTGAAGCACGCCATGGGCGATCGCTGTCCGCTCTCTTCTGGCCAGTACTGCCTCCAGAGCGTCCACTACTGCGTGGTTTGTCCGAAACTTGACGCACAGATTCGCTGCTTCGCTTGCTTCCGCCGCGCTCTAGATCATAGAAGGCACTCTGCTGTCCGCGGCTTCTGCCTCGGCCATTACCAGATGAATCCTCACTCTTACGTGATCCGCTGCGACCGCCGCTTCTTCCGCCGCCAGCACGGCTGGCATCTCGTTTCGCATCCGGACGAACTCTGCGTGTTTCGCCTCCGCTGCCCCATGAACTTGTACCGTGAGCCAGCTTCTCGATCGTTCCCGGCTCATCAGCTACACCACTTTGCCATACAGCACGGTCAAGACGTTGCTCTGTTCCTTCTTCAATCTTTGCGATCTCCGGCTTGTCTTTCTGGGCAGCAAATGTAATTGCCAGCCCTTTGCCTCCCGCTCGGCCTGTTCTTCCGATTCGGTGAATATAGCTTTCCGCATCATGAGGAATATCGTAATTGAATACATGCGTTACGCCTTCCACATCAAGACCTCGGGCTGCTACATCCGTAGCTACAAGAAGCTGCAGCTTCGCATTACGAAATGCTTTCATTACCGTCTCGCGCTTCGCTTGAGAGAGATCTCCATGCAGCTCGTCACTCGCATATCCAAGATCCTGCAGCGCCTCATTAAGAACCGATGCACGACGTTTCGTACGGCAAAAAATAATGCCGAGATATGGACGATATTGCTCAATTGCCCCGATCAGTGCTGCTTGCTTTGTACGATCCGTTACTTCCACCACTAACTGACGGATTTGTTTTACAGGTATTACATTGCTGGACTGTACTTTAACATCAACAGGTTCTTTCATGTAAGCACGAGCCAGTTTACGAATACCCGCAGGCATCGTTGCTGAGAACAGCATCGTTTGACGTTTATAAGGGAGTGCCTTAATGAGCATTTCCACATCATTCAGGAATCCCATATGAAGCATTTGGTCTGCTTCATCCAGAACCAGCATTTTCACTTTATCAAGCACAAGCGTTCCGCGGCCTAAATGATCCAGTAGTCTTCCCGGCGTACCAATGATGATCTGTGCTCCGCCTTTAAGTTTGTGCAATTGTTTCTCAACATCTTGTCCACCGTAAACAGCAAGAACCCGGATATCTTCTCTTGATTCCGTCAGCTTCTTCGCTTCTGTTGTAATTTGTAGAGCAAGTTCCCTTGTAGGGGCTACAATCAGTGCTTGCGGAGAACGATCTTCCGCGTTAAGACGCTGCAAGATCGGCAGCATAAAAGCGAACGTCTTTCCTGTTCCTGTCTGTGCCTCCGCAATAATATCCGATCCTTGGAGCAAAATCGGAATTGATTTTTCTTGTACCGGAGTCGGTACCGCAATTCCCTGCAAACGCAGAGCTTCATTCCATTCGGGCAGAATGCCCAACTTATCAAAACCTACCAAATTTTTCACCTCATGGTTTTATTTCGAGCTATTTTATATTCGTCTACCTTAAGCAACATGATAAGCAATTATTCTACTTCATGAACCGGCGCATCATAACAGACCCGGTCTTGGAAGGATAACGAAATTTAATATCAAAAGCATTGGTTTGCTTAAGGATACTTTTCATATGTGAGAATGCAGTGAAGCTGTACTCTCCGTGATAATTGCCCATGCCGCTTTCCCCTACGCCGCCAAATGGCAAATATGGTGTAGCTATATGCATAAGTGTATCATTAATGGACCCTCCACCAAAAGGTATTTGTTCAACAATTCGGTCTTGAACAGACTGATTGACCGTAAAGAGATACAAAGCGAGTGGTTTTGGCCTAGCATTTACTACCTCTATAACTTCGTCCAGGTGCTTATAGGTCATCATTGGTAAAATGGGGCCGAATATTTCTTCCTGCATAACAGGACTTTCCCAAGACACTTCATCCAATAAGGTTGGTGCTATTTTTAGCGATTCCGGGTCTGTCTCTCCGCCAAGAACAATGGAGCCACTCGTGAGAAAAGATTGTAACCTTTCAAAATGTCTAGGAGTAACAATTCTTCCATAATAATCACTTAGCAGCGGATCCTTACCGTAGAATTGTTTGATCGCTTTTTCATATTCCGTGACAAATGCGTCTCTTACACTCTCATGAACCAGTAAATAATCAGGAGCGATACATGTTTGCCCGCTATTTGTCAGTTTCCCAAAAGCAATACGCTTTGCAGCAAGCTTCATGTTGGCGTCATGGTGAACGATACATGGACTTTTTCCGCCGAGCTCCAGCGTCACAGGAATAAGACGCTCGGACGCGGCTTTCATGACCACCTTACCAACGGCAACACTGCCTGTGAAAAATATTTTATCAAAAGGTTCAGCAAGCAGCATCTCGCTTGCCTCTACACCGCCCTCTACAACCGTTACATAAGCAGGATCAAATACTTCACCGATCATCGAAGTGATGACAGCAGATACATGCGGCGTCAGCTCCGATGGCTTGATCACAGCCGTATTGCCGGCTGCAATCGCTCCGATCAGGGGAGAGATAGCAAGCTGAAATGGATAATTCCAGGGAGCAATAATCAGTACACTGCCATAAGGTTCAGGGACAATATGCCCCTTACTGCCAATATGGGTTTTTGCCGTTTTTACTTTTCGAGGCTTCATCCACCCTTTCAAACGTTTAGAAACGAATGAAATTTCCTCAAATAAAATACCGATCTCGGTCATATATGCTTCTTGGTCGCTTTTGCTTAGATCAATCTTCAGTGCTTCCAAGATTTCAGATTCTCTGCGCCGAATGGCCTCTTTCAGTAAATCTAGTTGCTTTATTCTTGCTTCGTAACGCCGGGTTGCGCCCGTTCTATAGTAAAGTTTCTGTTTATGTACGATGTCGCTTACGTTCATTATGGACTTACCCCCTGTCATTACACGAATGATTACCAAACTTAGATCTTATATGGATTCGTTTCTTGTTCCTGATTATACATGGATTCCCCTTAACTACAAAGCTCCCCACCCTGATCTAGGGAAGAGGAGCTTTGTCTTCATGCCTGTTTTATTGTTTTTTTGATCGAATAATAGAAATAATAAGCCATAACACCATGAAAGCAGCGATAATCATGCCAATTTCGAGCAGCGGTACATGCCAGACCTGCTCCATCTTTGAAGCTCCGATAAACAAACCTACCATGAGAATACAGAACGAAAGCAATACGATGCTGAGTGATAATTTATTGGTGATTTGGTCCAGCTTGTGTTCAAATTGCTCAATTTCGGGAATGCTGATTTCGACCTTTAGTTTACCTTTACTGATAATGGAGGACAGCAGCCGTGCTTGTCCCGGCAAGTCGATCAATGTCTCAAAAAGCTCTGTCATACCGCCCAGCACTTTCCCCTTAATCCGTCTTGAGCTGAACTTTTCACGCATCAGCTTCCGGCCAAAAGGCTCTGCCATATCAATAATACTAATGGAAGGATCTAGATTTTCAATAACTCCTTCGAGAGTCACCAATGCTTTGCCTAGTAAGATTACATCCGAAGGCATGGTTACTTGGTGTCTTTGCGCCACGCCAAATAAATCATTCAACGCTTGCCCAATACTGATACTGGAAAAAGGGAGATCATAATAATCGTCCCGAATTCGGTCGAGGTCTCTGCGAAGGGAAGCCATGTTGGTTCCATCCGGAATCATGCCAAGACGTTCAATAGCACGTACCATTCCTTCGGTATTCTTTCGCATCAGCGATATGATCAGGGAAGAAAGCTGCTCTTTTAAATCCTCATTAAGACGTCCGACCATTCCGAAATCAAGGTAAGCCAGCGCCCCATTCTTCATGACCATTAGATTGCCTGGATGGGGATCTGCATGGAAGAAGCCTTCAATAAAAATTTGGTGCAGCATGGAATCTACTAATCGCTGCGCTATATTTTTTAGATCATACCCTTTCGCGATGAGTACATCCCGCTGATTCAGCATGATCCCGTCCATATACTCCATCGTCAGTACCCTTGCAGTCGTATAGTCCCAATAAATAACAGGGACATGAACCTCTGGATTCTCTGCAAACTGCTGCCCTACCTTTTCTGTATTTCTTCCTTCATAGCTGTAATCCAGCTCTGCAAGTAAAGATACAGCGAATTCATTCACCATCTCCTGCAATTGGTACCTGGTTACCCATTCCCACCTGCGCTCAGCAAGAGCAACAAAATCTTTAAGAATGTTCAGGTCACGCTGAATTACAGGTGATATTCCAGGTCTCTGAATCTTGATCGCCACCTGTTCCCCGCTCCGCAGTCTACCGATATGTACCTGACCGATACTCGCAGCTGCAAGAGGGGTATCATCAAATTCAGTGAGGATTTCTTCAAGTGGACTGTTCAGCTCCTGTTCAAGTAACCCTCTTGCAATCTCTGGTGAAAAAGGAGGGACCTGATCTTGAAGTTTGGTCAGCTCCGAAATAATCCCTGGAGGCAGCAGGTCGGACCTGGTACTTGCAAGTTGTCCTAATTTAACAAAAGTCGGCCCCAGATCCTCCAATACGTGTCTTATCCGCTCACCAAGGGTTTTGGCTTCCGGACCTGTCTCATGGGTAATCCACCTTCTGGGTAAAGACAACACCTGAAAGAAGCTGATCTCTTCCACAATATAGCCGAAGCCATGACGCATCAGCGCCATGGCAATTTCTCTATATCGTCCGGCATTTTTAATATGCACTACCATTTATTCAATCTCGTTTCCTTTAGGAGGCTGCTCTATTTCAGGCGTTGACGTAAGAATCGGAGTTTCTGGTTGTTTCGCAGGCTGACTCGCTTCGAGTGCAGACAGTTTCTGTTCCAGTTCTTCGATTCGCATGTTTAATCGGTTTACATCTGTTTTGGTGGGTACACCCAGATCAATTAGCACTTTCTCCACTTGACCTTCAATCATTTTCTTAAAGCTTGTTTGTTCTTCATTTCCACGTTCCATAAGCTTATCAATGAGTGCCTTAGATTCGGATGGAGCCAATTCTCCGCGTTTGACGAGGTCACCTACAACACTCTCCACTTTCTCTTTACTAACCAGAGTAAGTCCCAATCCTAGAGAAACCGCCTTTTTAAACAAATCGCTCATGCCGCTTTTCCTCCTTCTGAAAAAATCTGCTTCTATACTAGTATATACCTATATTACCCACTTAAGCGAAAGTACGTCCGATCTCTAATTACGTTTTGGTTTCGTACGTGTAGCCCACATTGCCGACTGTAAGAGAAGTCGTCTGAATGATTCATTATTGAAAGAAGGAACCGAATGTCCTGGCATAAGATATACAACACGCCCCATGCCATAGTTATGAGCCCAAGCTGCAGGCCACGATTTCCCATCTTCATTCATATACTCAAGAAGAACCGTGATATCAGTGAAATTATCGAATTCAATCTCGTAAGGCTCCTCTTCCATTGAAAAATTCTCTATCCCCGACACAATGGGATGAAGCGGATCGGTGACTTGAAACCTCAGTTCACGCGGAGCCGGATGACCTGTGAATCTGCCGCCAAGTAATTGAGCTATTTCATAACGATTATGCATGGATATACCGTTATGCAGCACCAGGAGAGCGCCTCCTCCGCTGACGTAACTAAGCAATCCTGCGGCCTGCTGCGGAGCAATTGCTCCCTTCCAATCATCCAGATAAGAAATTAGCAGATCATAACCAGCCAAGTTTTCCATTAACATCAAATTGCGATTTTCACTGCACTGTACGGTCATTTCATCTTGCAAGATACGGCTGACTTCCGCGTCAACTCCTTGCAAGGGGTGATACATGGGATGTGTATAATCTCCCAATAGTAATGCTTTTTTTCGACTCATTAACCATTTCTCCTTTGCTCTGCTTTTGTCTGATTCATTTCGTTTCATTTGCTTACGCAAAGCAAGAAAGTTCGCAGGACCCTTTCCTCGCTTATATGATCATATCTATCCTTACCGCCCTAGAGAGGTAAAATTAGAAACGAATTAACTTCATGGTCTGTTGACTTGCCTAGTATAGCCGCAATCGTTCTTCTAAATCCATAAGTTACATAACAGACAAAAAGCTTTGTATTTACTACTTTTGAATTCGGCGCTATTCGAAAATACCCTTTATTCATTCTGTGAGTTTACCATATTCGTCATATCATTCCGTATAAAAACAAACAAATCACAGAAAAAGATCTCTGCGATTTGTTTTATTACTAACTTTATACTTCAGGAGGCAATTCCTCACCGTCTTGATAAAGTGATCTTTCCTCTTCGGGCAGCCTTGTCATTTGAATTCGGCGAATCCGTTGTTTTCCAACTTCCAACACTTTATACCGGAAACCTCGGAATTCAAATTCGGGGCGTTCTTGTTTTGTGGGAATACGGCCGATGGTACCCACCATAAATCCACTAAGAGTATCGTACTCTTCTTCCGGCAAACTTGCTTTTGTAATCTGGCTTACTTCATCCAAATGGGCAATCCCTGTAAAAATGTAGGTATCTTCATCCACTTGTTCAAAGATCGACTCTTCTTCATCATACTCATCATAAATAGAGCCTACAATCTCCTCAATTAAATCTTCAATTGTAATGAGACCTGCCGTACCTCCATATTCATCAACCACGATTGCCATATGCACTCGGTTTTGTTGCAGTTCTTCGAGAAGGTCGTCCCCTTTTTTCGACTCAGATACAAAATAAGCAGGACGGATTATATCCAGGATGCTCTTCGGTCTTGTGGTATCTTTTCTAAATTGAACAATCAAGTCTTTTACGTGCAAGATTCCAATGATATTATCGACACGTTCTTCGAATACAGGGAACCGGGTATACTGCTCTGATTGCACAATTTCCAGCACGTCTTCTAGCGGAGTGTCCGCAGAAATGGCGATCATATCCGTACGATGAGTCATCATATCCGATACATCTTTATTATCAAAATCAAATATGTTGTGGATAATCATCTTTTCGCTTTGCTGAATCGTTCCTCTCTCAAGCCCTGTATCTACAAGCATCCGAATCTCTTCTTCGGAAGCTTCCTCATCTTCCGCGTTGGGATCAATACCAAACAAACGGACGGTAAGATTTGTCGATACCGTAAGCAGTTTTACAAAAGGATTGACGACCTTAGACAACACACTCAGCGGACTTGATACCGCGAGTGCAATCGCCTCTGCTTTTTTCATCGCAATCCGTTTCGGAACAAGCTCACCGAATACCAACGTAAAGTAGGAAAGAATCAATGTAATAACAATGACCGATACGGAAGATAGCACAGATGGTGAAATATCAACACCTAGCGACAACACATAATCCACAAGCAGGGACGCAAATTTATCTGCCGCAAAAGCACTGTTTAGAAATCCAGCAAGTGTGATTCCGATCTGGATGGTGGATAGAAAGCCTGTTGGTTCCTCCAGTAACTTCTCCAGCTTCTGTGCACGTTTATTTCCTTCGAGCGATAAAATGCGAATTCGGTTGTCATTAATGGAGATCAGTGCCATCTCAGAAGCTGCGAAGAAAGCATTAACTACAAGTAAGATGAGAATGACTAAAATATCAAACCCCAATGGTTGTTGCACCTCCTAATTCATCAGTCCACTCCAGGAACTCCTGTGAGTGTTGAAATATGTACAATATAAATAATAAGTCTCTTACCTATCTAAACACAAATTGGAGTAACGACACGCTTAGTCATACACCTTCTGTCTAAATAACGCAAAAACACCTCACCTCTCCTGGTCAGGTGTTCTTGCCCTATAGGTTGTAACAAGATTGTCCTTCTTATACTCGCTCTTTCTCAGCAAAATACTTACCTAATGAAACGATCATACTTCCCATCCGTTCTTCCTCGGGAATCACCTTAGGGGTAACCCCTTCCTCCACCATGGCTTGTGCAGTTACCCTGCCAACCGCAGCAACAACCACATCCTCTTCAAATCGTTGTTTCATATCTGGTAGTTTTCCATGCTTTTCTGCATAAGCTGTAAGAAAGCGAATCTGTGGAGCACTCGTAAAAGTAACCGCATCAATTCTTTGCTGAAGAATATCTTCGAGCAGTTCTTCGAGATCCGTATCTTGAGGAGGCACATGGCGATAAGGAAGGACTTCCTTGATCTCTGATGTTCCTCTCTCTTTCAGCCATGCCATAAGGCGCGGAGCAGATTCTCCATGGAGCTGAACGAGAATACGTTTTCCCTGAAGATCATAATTCATAAGCTCACGAATGAGTCCTGATGTACTTCCATCATCGTCTCTAACGGCAGGTGTCAAGTTCCGCTTACGAAGCGCATTCACTGTCTTATAACCACGTGCTGCAATATGTGATTGCTTCAAAGCTTCAAGCAGCTCTTCTTCAAGTTCAAGTTGTTCAGCTGCCTGAAATATTGCATCAAGCCCCATCCCTGTTGTGAGAATCGTCCAATCGGGTGGACTCTTCACCCAAGCTTCTATACTGCTTTTCAAATGTTCATCATCCACAAAAACGGTTCCTTGTGCCGGTCGCAGCAGCGGAGTACCGCCTAACTTTCTCACGATCATGGACATCTCTTCCGACTTCCTTGGTCCAGCGAGTGCAACTTTTTTTCCAAGTAAATTTTGTGCCATTTCTTATGAATCCCCCTCTATGCTTGTTGTCCTGCTCTTCTGTTATCTGCGGTTTCTTCGGAATAAACGATCTACTGCCACATATCGGCTGCCTGCTACAGCAAGCGTGATTCCCATTCCAATCAGTGCAACATCGAGCTCATAGCCGCCAATAAACCCACTCTCTGCCTTCGCAGTAAAGATAGCTACAAATAGAATAGCAACAAATAGAAGACTAACGATTCGTGTAAACAAACCAATAATTAAAAACACCCCGCCAAAGAACTCTACCAAACCTACAATGGTTGCCATCGAGCCCGGTAGACCCAAACTAATAAAATAGCTTTGTGTATCCTCCATGCCTTGGAATTTGGTAATGCCATGGATTAAAAAAATGGCCCCAAGTACGAGTCTAGTAATTAGAAGTCCAAGCTCCATGTTTCGAGTCTGGCTTTGATTTCGGTTGCTATACATTTTCTCATTCCTCCTGCGAATTCATGTGTTTTTTATTTTCTTTATTCCATTCATCTATCAATGAGGAACTACGTTAAATACAGCAAACAATGCAATCAGAATGAAGACGGAACATAGCAAGCTTGAGCCGGATATTCGTAAAGGCAGCTCCTTCTCCGGTTCTAAAATCCAGGCAATTCGATCATTTACTGTACTTTCCGCAGCAAAAGAAGAAACCACACCGCTCTGAAAGCCAGAATTCACTGATATACCCAGAAGCTTAAGAAGGGCTCCACCCAAGCCGACAGGTGTACCTGCTTTGGTAATGGCATCGTGGTCTGCCATAATCTCACGAACCATTTTGTAATTGAATAGTATCGATTTTAATATAGGTATATAACCAATGGTAGACACACCGAGTGTAAGAAGAAACGTCTTAAGCGGGTCGTAATGTCGTAGATGATAGTGTTCATGATAGAGTACAGCTTCCAATTCTTTCTCATCTAACAGCTGAATCAGTCCCGATGAGATCACAATTCGCCGGCGGAACAATCCACAAGCAAGGGCAACCGGTTCATCAGTATGGATGACCACCAGTTCCTTGCGAAGTGAGAGGTTCGGATAACGCTCCACATAATACGTCGTGAGGTTGAAATCAGTTAATTTGTATATGTATTTTAAAGCACGAGCCCCGCCAATCAGCTGGGTACATATATAATAAATAATCAGTAGAAATGTTCCTGCAACGAATACGTTTAGTAAGTGAATAACAGACAACAACCCAAACTCTCTCATCCAGTGAGTACACCATGTAAATAGATTAAACGTAGATTGCCAGCCCCAGATCATATGAACTACATATAATCCCATTTGAATATAAACAGCCCCGCAAATTAGAATCCCGCAGCCAAATAACATCCTGGAACGCAGCGCCCACTTCACGGTAGATCCTTCTTCCACTGCTTAATTCGGAGCTCAAGTTGTTTAATTAACTCAGGATCAGCAACTTCAACCGCATCGAGCATATGGGTGACCGCAATGGAACCAAACTGGTCCATCAGCTCATGTGTCAGTTCTTTCGACTGCGTATCCATAAACACCTCCCTTGATTGAACCGGGCGATACTTTGAGGTCCTTCCTTGAAGTGTTTTGACGAGTATCCCTTTTTCAACAAGCCTGTTCATCACGGTCATAACCGTATTGAAACTCAGAGCTTTATCTTCTTCCAGTTTTAATTGAACCTCTTTAATGCTTACCTCTTCCTCATTCCAGAGGACGTCCATAATTTTTGCCTCCAGAGGACCAAAAAAACGGTTAAGACCTTGCTCTCCCACCTTAAAGTGACTAATCCTCATCAGCACCCCTCCACACTACCCATTGTATTGTCTCTCTTTCCTTTGTCAACATATGATTCCACTCGCATCCAGTTTTTCATAAGAAAAAAACCGAGCAGACAGAATAATTCTGACAGCTCGGTTTCTTGTGAAATTTAGAAATTAATTATTGAGTTGGCGGCATAAACTCACGAATATCTACACCAAGACCTTCTGCTAGAATCATACCTAATCTGTGATCTGCACGAATGAAGTTGCAAATTGCACGAAGCTGCGTTTGCTGTGGTGTCTGATTCAGATCATTAATCAGATTTTTGTGAAGATTCTCCCGCTCCTGCTCGGTGAAGCTGCGATACGTATCACCCGCTTGTTTGAAATCATCTTCTGTTTTTTCAATCGGTTCACGGGTAATATGCCCGCTGATCGCTACTTTAGAATCACGATATTTCGGGTCTTCCTTCGGACTGTCAGTAGAGCTGTTTGGCTCATAATTATATTCCGAAGGATTCTGGTTCATCTGCATAAGACCATCGCGCTGATAATTGTTCACTTTTGCATAAGGGCAGTTAATTGGAATCTGTGTATAATTCGCTCCCAGACGGTGACGCTGTGTATCTGGATAAGAGAACAAACGACCTTGAAGCAGCTTATCTTCCGAAGCTTCGATTCCCGGTACAAGAACACTTGGAGAGAAAGCAACCTGCTCCGTTTCCGCAAAGAAATTCTCTGGGTTTCGGTTAAGTGTCATGCGTCCAACCGTATGGAACGGATACTTATCTTCTGGCCAAATCTTGGTTGGGTCAAGCGGATCAAACGTAAGTGCATCAATATCTTCTGGATTCATGATTTGTACTTTAAGAACCCACTCTGGATAATCACCACGTTCAATTGCATCATACAGATCACGAGTGGCATGGTTAAAGTCTTTTCCTTGGGTCTCTGATGACTCTTCTGAACTGAAGTTACGAACGCCTTGCTGTGTTTCCCATTTATATTTAATGTATACCACTTCATCTTGATCATTGATCCATTTATAGGCATGAACACTGAATCCATCCATCTGGCGGTAATTAGCTGGCGTACCGTAATCCGATAACAACCATGTCATCATGTGAGTGGACTCTGGTGTTAGTGTCATGAAATCCCAATATCTAGCCGGGTCTTGAATATTGGTTTTAGGTGATGGCTTTAAGGAGTGAACCATGTCCGGGAATTTAATCGCATCACGGATAAAGAATACCGGCAGGTGGTTGCCGACCAGATCATAATTGCCTTCCTCAGTATAGAATTTAACCGCAAAGCCGCGAGGGTCACGAGCCGTCTCTGGAGATCCCTGTCCATGAATTACGGTAGAGAAACGTACAAAAACGGGTGTCTCTGCTCCTTCTTTCTGTAGAAAAGCAGCTTTTGTGTACTTAGACATTGATTTTTCTACTTTAAAGACTCCATGTGCTCCTGATCCGCGTGCATGAACAACGCGCTCTGGAATCCGTTCACGGTCAAAGTGAGCGATCTTCTCGATTAAATGATAATCTTCTAATAAAGTTGGACCTCTTCTTCCTGCAGTTCTAGAGTTCTGATTATCACCTACAGGTGTGCCTTGATTGGTAGTTAAACGTTCTGTCATATAGGGGTCACCCTTTCCATTTATCTATATTTATATGTGTAGTTAGATTTAATCTAAATTCATGTATTGATTGTACCATGGTCCTCTGCCTTTTTTCATGAACATAATATGAATGATTTGTGATTACAAAATGAACTCACTCTTACATATTATGAAGAAATGAAACTCTTTATGAACAAAACGAAAGCCCCTAAATGTTTGCACATTTAAGGGCTTTATTTTAGTCGGCAAGACGATAACCTACACCGCGGACTGTAATAATATATTTAGGGTCAGAAGCCTGATCCCCCAGCTTTTTACGAAGGCTTTTGATATGAACATCTACCACATTGCTCCCGCCGGTAAAATCAGTTTCCCATACTCGGCTGAGCATCTCTTCACGCGATATAACAGAACCTTTCGCATTCATGAGGATGAGCAGAAGATCATATTCCGTCTTGGTAAGGTGAACTTGTTCCTCCTGTTTAAGGACCAACATTCGCTCCAAATCCACTCTTAAATCCTTAAAGATTAAGGAATCATTGCTGGTTGTTTGAACCGTTTGTTCTTGTCTTGGTACGGCACGGCTGATAATACGCTGCACATGATACAGCGCTTCATGAGGTCTTCCCGGCCAAACCAGCAATTCTTCCTGGAGCATCTCGGGTGCTGCACCGCGAATAAATTTCTCACTCACAAGAAACAAGTTCTGCGAAGAAGTCGATTCCTTTAGCTTCATCTGAAGTTCAAGTGCATCCTGATCATCATAAGAAGTCACATCATAAATCAGTAGGTCATGCGGAATGTTGTTGTACAGTTCAGGCTCAAGCCTATGAAACATCATGACATCAAAGCATCGATCTGTTAGAACTTTAACCAGGTCATGTACTTGATTCAGAGTAGGACTGATTAAGAGAATTCGCTTTGTCACCGCACAAAAAGGAACCGTATCTTCTTCTGGTTTATTTAGCCATTGTGAAGACTTATCCTGTGAAATACGAACAGACGCATAAGGATATTGATTTTTATTCACTAATTCTTCCGCTTGCTTTGGCATTCTGGACATACACCCCCAAAAACTACATGCACATGGCCAATCTCATATTCTGTTTCTTTTGCAACAGATTCCGTCCAAGGTCCGGGTACTTCGGTCATTACCTCATCTACCTTGCCGCAAACTTCACAAATGATGTGTTGATGGTCATCTGTTCTCGCGTCATATCTGCTGGCTGTCTCACCAAGCTTAAGTTCAACGATTAATTCTTTCTCAACCAGATAACGTAATGAATTATATACCGTACCATAAGCTAAGTTATACCCTTGTTGAGCAAGCATTGTCATTACCTCTGCTGCTGTTGGGTGGTTGTGAGCGTTCTTGACTACATCATAAACGGCTTGACGCTGTGTTGTTAAATTTAATGTTCTAGGCATAAGATCATCAGATCTCCTTTTATTATAAAATGATTCCGCATCATTAGTATTTATTTTTAGATTAAGTATAAATCTTAATTCATAAGCAGTCAATCCCTCTATAAACGGTGTATCGATCTGGCCTAATGAAAATAAAAAGGAGCTAAGTGAAATCCGGCTGTAATCGGGATTTCACTTGGCTCTCTATCTTTATCAAATGCTTTACTCCGAAAGTATGGACTCAATCTTATCTTGTATTTCTTCGCTGAGTTCTATACCTGAAGCTCCTATATTCTCTTGCATCTGTTCAGGCCTGCTTGCACCCACAAGAGCACTGGAAACATTCTTTTGTCTTAAGATCCAAGCCAGTGCAAGTTGTCCCACCTTCACATCCAGTTCATTTGCAATGCCGGTAAGCTTGCGTACCTTTTCAAGTTTTTCCTGGCTTATTTTCTTATCATCCCATTTAAGCTTCGCCGCCCGGCTATCTTCAGGAATGCGAGAGGCATCATTATATTTACCTGTCAGCAGGCCTTGTGCAAGCGGAGAATAGACGACTTGTCCGATGCCTTTTTGCTCCCCAAGCGGAATAATCTCGTCTTCAATATAACGTTCGAACATATTATATATAGGTTGGTTAACCACGATCCGGTCCAGCAGATAACGATCTGCAATTCCCAGCGCTTCTTCCATCTGAGCTGCAGTCCACTGGCTTACACCAACATAGAGCACTTTCCCTTGACGCACGAGGTCGTCTAGTGCACGGAGTGTCTCCAGCAGAGGAGTACCCGTATGAAAACGATGGCAGTAATAAATATCTACATAATCTGTGCCCAGTCGCTTCAGAGAAGCATCGCACTGTTCCATAATATGTTTACGGGATAAACCTTGGTCATTCGGACCATCGCCCATTTTACCGAATACTTTTGTTGCCAGAACGTAAGACTCACGTTTATAATTCTGAAGTGTTTTGCCTAGAAGCTCCTCTGCTGCTCCACGTTCATACACATTAGCTGTATCAAAGAAGTTAACACCTGCATCGTAAGCCGTCTCAATGGAACGTACTGCGTTCTCCTGCTCGACATACCCACCATAGGTCAGCCAGCTCCCAAGGCTAATTTCACTCACTTGTAAGCCGCTTCCGCCTAATCTTCGGTACTTCATCTCTTCTGATAACCTCCCATTCAAAAATATGTAATAATTCCCATTATACATTACCCTTCCAGGATAAGGATGAAAAAGAGGAGTCTTAACGAATCATTGACCGTTTATTTTTAAAAGTGTAAAATTACACTAATCAGAATAACCAAATGTTACCTATTGTTAATGGGGTACAGGAGGGAAGGAGCTTAATCATAATGACAAAAGAGCAGCTCATTCAGCTCTTATCCGGTAAAATCAAGCTGGTACGTAAGGAAATGGGATACACTCAAGAGCAAATGGCGGAAGTGCTGGGCATATCTAAGAAAACACTTGTCCAAATTGAAAAAGGCCGCTCCAAAGCAAGTTGGACTGCTGTTGTTGCTCTTGTAGCTTTGCACTCTGAAAGTTTGACGGTCCAATCTATTCTCGGTGAAGAACCGATGGAAATTATCGAAATGGCAGCACATAGTATTCTAGAAAGACCGAAAGGCAGAACGCTTGGGGGTAAACTTTGGTGGAATGAAATTGAACGAGAAGGCGATTATATTTTGCAGCAAAATATGATCAGTATGCACTACCGGATTCTCGATACCACTCATATTCGCTGGTATAGCACATTTGATCAGGATGAAGCGCATGCAAGACTTACAGATCTAGCTAATTCTGTAGACTGGGATCGCCGCGTAAGTCATGATCCTAAGAAAAGTCTCAGTTTATGAAAATCTTGCGCTCCCCTTACATAAAATGGACCGGTAAAGAAAGTCGGCTTTAACGGCCTCTTCTCTACCGGTTTTATATATACATTATAGAAAGTGGCCCCCTGCTATACGCTTTGGACGATACGTTCAGCTCGGGTCTGCACATCCTGAAGAAGAACCTTCTCATCTATCGTTAGTAACTTCCGGTTTCGCATCAGTATCTTTCCATTTACAATGGTCGTGTCCACGTCAGCACCGCTCACGCCATAAGCCAGCAGTGACTCAAGCTGATGCAGCGGTGTCAGATGCGGTTTATTCAGGTTGATCAGGATAAGATCCGCTTTCTTACCTGGAGATAAGGTGCCAATCTCATGATCAAGCCGCAATAGCTTTGCGCCATGAATCGTTGCCATCTTAAGCACCTCTTTTGCAGGCAGGATCGTGGGGTCGCCATATTGTAATTTCTGCATCCATGTGGCTGCTTTCATCTCTTCAAACATATCAAGTGTTGTTGCGCTGCCCGCTCCATCCGTACCGAGTCCCACAATTACACCTTCTTGTTGCAGCTTATAAACAGGAGCAATCCCGCAGCCCAGCTTCAGATTACTTACCGGATTATGGGATACCCCGCCTTTCATCCCTTTAAGTAGCTGAATATCCGATTCGCTGAGATGCACACCATGAGCCAATAGAACATGACACTGATCAAAAAGCCCAAGGGCGTGCAAATATTCCGTAGGAGTCTGTCCATATTTCTGACGTATGGTTGATACTTCCTCCACCGTTTCTGCTAGATGAATATGAATGGGGATATCCCGTTCCTCAGCAAGTCTAATTACCTGGCTTAGAGCGTCTGGCGGACAGGTGTAAGGGGCATGCGGGCCGAACATCGTCGTTATTCGTCCTTCCGCTTTTCCATGCCACTGATCGATCAGATCCAGCGCTTCTGCCATTCTTACTCCACCATCCGGTTCATGAAATACGAGTCCCCTTGTCAAGGAAGCCCTCATTCCCACTTCCTCCACCGTTTCTGCAATCGCACTCATATGAATGTACATATCTGCAAAAGTCGTTGTTCCTGATTTAATCATCTCTGCCATAGCCAGCCGTGCACCTGCCCGAATATCTTCTTCTGTCATATTTGCTTCGGCGGGCAGTATTTTCTGATCGAGCCAGTCCATCAGTTTCAGATCATCAGAATAAGCCCTAAGTAAGCTCATTGGACTATGCTGATGAGTGTTAATGAGTCCCGGCAGCACCGCAAATCCGGTCCCATCGATTACTTCATCTGCCTCATCCGCTGAGCAGTCTCCCCGTTTTATAATCCGATCATGCTCAATAAGCAGATCTCCCTTATAAGGAGAATCTTCTCCTTCCATCGTAACAAGCCAAGCATTCTCAATCTTTAGTCTCATGATCATGACCTCCTTTGTAATACAAAGAAGCGTAAAGGATCACGCGGCGTGAAGGTCAACACCTAACTTATAAATATCCTCTGACCGGGACCGCGTAGATAAAATGAAGTCTTTTCTGGATTTCTTCCGTCTTGGTCACATATCCCTGTTCTTCTAAAAAGCCAGTTAACCGAGAACGATCGGCATAATAGGATTTTTCAATGTCTGCAATGACATCGTCTCTCCCTTCTTCTCTGAGCATATGCAGATACTCTTCTCTCGCCTGATGATCCTCAAACATAAAATCGACGATACCAATACGTCCGTGGGGCTTCAAAATTCGCTTGATCTCAAGGAGCGCAAGCCGTTTCTGGTCTTCTGTAAGGTGATGCAGAGCATAGCTCATTACCGCAAAATCAAATTGATAATCATCATAAGGAATCGCCAAAAAATTACCGAGCCTCACCTCATACCCTGGATGTTTGCGCTCTGCCTCTCTCAGCATGGCAATGGATTGATCCATCCCTTTCATCTCTATTCCGTTCTCCATAAATAAGGCAGCTAGATTGCCTGTCCCTGTTCCAAGATCGACCCCTTTTTCCCCTTTCTGCGGATGAACCGCTTCAAGCACCCTTCGTAAGGCAGTACGGTAACTTGGATAGGCCCCATATTGCTGCGTGCTCTCTACCCGTTCGTCATGATGTACGGCATATGAATCATAATTCCAGTGGTCCCGCCAGGTAGACCGCAGCTTTTTCGCATGCCGCAGGCTCGCCGTCCATTCATAGATATCGTCCCACTCCAGCTTCGCCTGCTCCTTCCCTTTTGCAATGATTCGGTCGGTCGTTTCAATGGAGTGCCTGATCTCTACCATCTGAGAAAACAGAACCGCTCTTTGCAGCTCCAGATGATGAAGAACATCCGCACTGTCTCCTCCCTCCATCTCAGCAAGTACACAGCCGATCTCTTCTAAAGACATTCCTACCTCTCTCAAAGAAACAATCGTTTGGAGTCTCGCTGCATCCTGTTCTGTAAACATCCGATAGCCGCTGCTCTCCTGCTTTGCAGGCGCGATCAGGCCTTTTTCCTCATAATAACGAATCGTTCTTGCCGATATTTGAAGCCGCTCTGAAATATCCTTAATCAGCAACAAATTCATATCACTGCCCCCTTATAAATTCAGTATAAACCTTCACGTTACGTGAAGGTATAGAGGTAGGCTTGGCAAGATTTTTACCGAGAAGGAACTTACCTTTTTTTGTTCAATGAAATTCCATTTTATTTGTGTTTGTAATCACAAGGTAGGCAGCAGGGAGGTGGTAACTTTAAAGATGTAAACAAGAACAAAGTGAAGCTTTTATATATAGATTGAATCAATTTCACAACACCTTTAGTTGCTTTAATCAGGAGTATATGAAATTGATTCAGACAGGGGTGAAATCATGAGTGAATTAATTAATAACCGTGAAAATGGAGTTTCTGCTGATCGAGCTCTTCGTATAAATGTACTCAAGGATATTATTAAAGAGCTGCACCATGGGAAAAGCGTGGAGGAAGTAAAGGAAAAATTCAATCAAGCGGTTGGAGAAATATCAGTTAATGAAATTTCGGAACTTGAGCAAGTTCTCATGCAGGAAGAAGGAATACCGGTAACGGAAGTACAAAGGCTGTGCAGTGTGCATGCGGCGGTATTCAAAGGTTCCATCCAAGATATTCACAGATCTAACAAGCCTGAAGAGCAACCTGGACATCCTGTGCATACCTTTAAAATGGAGAACAAGGAAATTGATCAACTTGCCAATTTCAAAATCGCCCTGCATCTGGATCGTTTTCTTAAGGACCAAGGGGAAGCAAATCGCCTTCAACTACTGGAGGATTTCAGTCTCCTGTATGATGTAGACAAACACTACAGCCGCAAAGAAAATTTACTGTTTCCATTCCTCGAAAAATACGGAATCTATGGACCGACGAAAGTAATGTGGGCGGTAGATGACGGTATTCGGATTGGAATCAAAGAAGTGAAACAGAAACTCACTACTTTTGATGGAGATGCCGAAGCATTAGTGGACCTGGCAAAACGTGTCTTAACCGAAGTCACAGAAATGATCTATAAAGAGGAACATATTTTATTACCTATGGCCCTCGATAAATTGACAGAAGATGAATGGCTTCAGATCGCTGCCCAAAGTGAAGAAGTCGGGTATTGCCTGACTGCACCCGATCAAGTGTGGATTCCCGAAAGAGCAGCGGAACCTGGCACAGATGCGGGAGTAGAATCTTCTCCGCTGCAAGAAGGATTTGTCCGAATGAGCACCGGCATTTTATCAGTTAAACAGCTCGAAACGATTCTCAATCATTTACCGGTCGATCTCACTTTTATTGATGAGAATGACATCGTACGGTACTTCTCACAGGGGCCAGAAAGAATCTTCGTTCGGACCAAGGCGGTCATCGGCAGAAGTGTTCAGAACTGCCATCCTCCGCAAAGTGTTCATGTCGTAAATCAGCTGCTTGCTGATTTCAAAGCAGGTGTCAAAGACTCGGAAGATTTCTGGATTCCTTTTAAAGATAAATTTGTCTATATCCGCTATTTCGCCGTAAGAGATGAAGAAGGGACTTATTTAGGTACACTTGAATTTACGCAAAATATTAAACCGATTCAGGAACTGACAGGTCAAAAACGGATACTCTCTGAGTAAGGTTGGGACCCGATCAATTGAACATCTCCTGACCTACGAATAAAAACAAGCCCATGAGCTCCTGATCAGGAACTCTGGGCTTATTCGTTTTTTACCTTATTCATGATTTCAAGCTGTCTAACCTCATTACATTAGAAACGTTCCTATCACAAAGGATACCCCAATAATGATGGAGCGCAGCAATTGGGCTACCGCCATATTCCCCTTTTCAATCTCTTCACACACTTTAATATTTGGCGTAACGAAATCGAAAATAAGATAAACCACAATAAGAACAGCGATGCCTACAACAGACCAAATGATCATATCGATCCAGGAATGAGAGCTTAGTGATACCATCCCCACAATAATACAGAGACCGAGCAGTTTGCTCCCCATATAAAGGCCCGCAGCTTCATTGCCGCCCCTGATTTCCTTCCCATCATCAAAGCGGGTTACCTTGCTGAAAAGAAAATAGCCTGCCAGTAAAATAGCGAGTATAAGTACGATTCCAATTAATACATTCAGTAGATCGATTCCCAGGGTATTCATTAACGATCATCCTCCTCTTTACCTGTACCAGAAACGGAAACCACAGCTGGGCAATAATAAGCCATGTCACCCGTAATCCGGCCGCCCACACGGGGCAGCAGTCCACTGTAACGACTACCAATAACATAAACACCTGTCAGTAAATATCCCGTATACAGGCCCTCTTCTCTATGTACTTTTACTTCCTCCATCATGCAGCGCTGCTGATAAATCACAGGTTGCTGGCCGTAGTAGGATTGTACTTCTTCTAAGTTCCCATCCTCACTTTGCCCCCACTCCCTCTCCTGAAGTGTTCCATCTGAATGGTAGAGAGAGGTTCCTTTTCCTTCACGGCCCCAATAACTTTTAGCTACATAAGGCACCTCATTTTGGTGAAACAGGGCAGGGTCGTAATAGGTGGGAAGCATAAAATCAGCGATTGCCTGCAGTTCTTCTTCTGTAAACAAAGGCTCCTCCAGCAGGTCGCTTGCTTCCTCATGACGCTCAAACAAAGACCAAATTAAAGCCATGAATCCTTTACTCTGAGTAATTATACTTTGGGCAGGATTTATGAGCCCAAGCTTCTCTTGTGTAACGAGATCAAGCAGCCACTCTCCTACCTGTGCTCCTGTATCTTCAGCTTCATCATAAACCAGATATTCGAGCGGATAGAGCCTGTATAGCACAGAAATACGCTCTCCTTGATAGTACAGTCCATCATTCCTGGTGATCTCAAGTTCTGACAGAGGGGCATACAACACCTTATATCCTAATTCCCGAACGATCTCCATGAGGTACGACGTATTACATTTGTCCTCAAGATGCCAATCATAACAGGTAAAAGCGACGCTGCCGGAAAGACCAACCTGTTCATAATGTGTAAGTAAACTGCTAAACGCCTGCTTAATATGTGAACGCATCTCCGAAGACGTAGCCCTATATCCATCTGTATGTGCAGCGATGAGTTTCGGAGCTAGATAGGAGGTTTCTGGGATACCTGTTGGCGTATCCGTATTATTCTCTATGCACTTCATGGAGCCGTCTGGCTGAATAATATAATCTTGCCTAGAAACTCCGTGACCCGGCACTTCCATTCGTGCAGCAGGAATCAGTGCAGCAGGGATACCAAGCTGCTCTTGTAAAAAGGTGTCTGGCAAATAACGCTGGGTAAACCGCAATGTTTTGGTGTACACCGAATCTAACAACTCGGATGCATATTTCAACTGTAAAGCTTCTTCTTCGGAATAAAGAGTAACGGACGGTAAGCAATATTCTTTACCATACATCCGATGGTACGGGACAATTTTTTCAATCTCTTCTGTAAAAATGTCATGACGTGCTTTCTTTAGTTGTATCATTCGATCCACTTACATCAACCTCCAGAACTGAAAAAGCCGCCGCTTCCAAACCCTTTGGAACTGGAATTCGACTTATAAGAAGAGGAGTTTTTGGAAGATGTACTTTTGCCGCCCCCGTAGTAACCGCCGCTTGATCCCCCGCTGGAATCATCACAGTAGCCATCGTTATTGTTATCCACGCAATCATTTGAACTGCCGCATCCCGCAAGTGCAACCGGCAAGGTCAGCATCAATGAGAAGGTCACCCATTTCTGTGCACTCTTCTTCTTCCGTTCATGTTGTTCAGCCCGCAGCTGTTCATCATGCTGCTGATCCATACTAAAAATCACCTCGCTTTAGATAGATCATGACTTTTCCCCGGTCTGAATCGAGCGCCGAATAGACCATTTCGAAGGTATCATCCTGAATTACAATGAGATGATCCAAGAGTAACCTTGCAATTTCTATGGGAGATGACACGGACAGCGAGAACTCTGCCTTTTTAAAAGCATTGCCATTCCATAGCACATATTCACACTCAAGATAACTGGACACCCTACAAGCATCAAAAGTAGCGTCATGTAATGCTTTTCCATACGTATATTGATCCGTATCAAATGGCTGTACATAGATAAGATGACGATAGCCATCTTCTGATTCATTTGCTGTATGTTCGTATAAATGTCCTCTTATCACCGTGGCATTTACGAGCTTCCTTACAAATAACTCTTCCTGCGGCACTTGATCTTGAGTTAATGTTCTTACCACTCGCTTCTCTGACTCCGACCATTCTTCATACTGAAGTGGCACATGCATACTTTTTACAACCCCCTTCCTCGTACTTCATGCTTCCATAAACCATATTATAAGAAAATGTTTCCACTTGGTTCACTAAAGATTAACGTACGAGAAACGAATAAGTTCCAGAACAAAAGAAAAAAATTAGATTATGATCTTTTTAGGAAACCTCTATTATTTATGGAGCAAGGCTAAAAAGGTAGAAGCCAGTTCTCCCGCAGGCAGGGGCCGGCTGAAATAGTACCCTTGAATTTCACTGCAATTACTCGCAACTAATATATCAAGTTGATCTTTTGTTTCAATTCCTTCTGCAATAACGTCCATCTTTAAATGCTGGGCCATGGAAATAATGGAGGCTACAATGGCTTTATCATTGTCACTTACAGCGATATCTTGAATAAAAGAACGATCAATTTTCAGTTTGTTAATCGGGAACATTTTCAAGTAACTAAGAGAGCTGTATCCTGTCCCGAAATCATCGAGACTAATCCGTATTCCAAGACTTGATAACTCCTTAAGAATTTCACTCGATGTTTCCGCATCCATCATCATACTTTCCGTAATCTCGAGTTCTAGATACGCCGGCTGAAGTCCGGTCTCTTCTAATATTTTCTTAATATCTCTCGCAAGTTGCGGCTGATAGAATTGTTGTGAGGATAGGTTTACAGATACGGGAATTAAAGGTCCTCCTTCTTCATGCCATTTATGCATCTGACGGCAAGCTTCACGAAGAACCCAAGTTCCAAGGCTCGTTATGAGACCAATCTCTTCTGCAACAGGAATAAATAGAGCAGGCGACAGTATTCCCTTCTCTGGATGGTTCCATCTCACCAGCGCTTCTACTCCAATCAGTTTTGCTTCCCCTGCGTGGAACTGAGGCTGATAATAAAGTTCAAACTCTTCTCTCTCAATAGACTTCCGGAGCTCCCCTTCAAGTTCGACTCGTTCCGTAATTTGAGCATTAAGCTCATTAGAGAAAAAGTGAAAATTGTTTTTCCCCTGCTTCTTTACTTCATACATTGCCATGTCTGCATTTCGTTGCAGCTGTACGGCATTGACCCCATGATGCGGATAAATCGCAATCCCAATGCTGGCGGTAACATAATATTCGTTATCCTTAAGCTGATAAGGCAGACCCAATTCCTTAATGATCCGTTCAGCCAACAGGACTGCTTTTTCTTCGTTCCTAACCTCTTTCAGCAAAATAGCAAACTCATCTCCACCCATACGTGAGATGACGGCATTCTCACCAGCTAAACACTGCTTAATCCGCTTACTCATCTGCTGTAAGAACAAATCACCATATGCGTGTCCAAGAGAGTCATTAATGACTTTGAAACGATCCATATCCATGACCATTACAACAAAGGAATTGCCGCTGCCCTGCTGCTCTATAATCATGTCTGATAAATCCTGATTGAACATCCGCCGATTGGGAAGTCCGGTAAGCTCATCATGGAAGGCAAGAAAATGGTTTCTTTCCTTCGTTCTTTTTTCCTCCGTTACGTCTCTTGCAATAATGTAGTTCCCCATCACGGTTCCATCGACAAGAACAGGGGCATTCACCATACTCAGGTCTATTTGTTCTCCGCTGTGATGGTGGATAGCTGATTCATATCTGAGAATTTCTCCTTTCGATGAGCGGCGATACATTTCTTTCAAATATTCATGCTGAGCGAACACAAAGATCGGAAGAATCGAACTGATGGGTTTACTTTTATAACTTTCTTCTTTAATTCCCAAGATCTTTTCGGCGGCGGGGTTAAATCCGATAATAATATGTTCCGAATTAATAGAAATAATGCCGTCCTGATTACTTTCGTATAAGGACTTATACCATTTCTCACTTTCCTGTTTCGCCATCTCCTGACGTGCAAATCGTCTCGTTATATACAACCCTAGAAGAGAGAGCGCAAGTGTAAGTAATGAGCCTATGGTAATAAAATAAGCGAGCCATTCCTGCTGAATCATCATTACTGCGGGTTCACGCTCAAGACTTTCTTCATAGTGGGCTCCTGCCATCCCCGTGTAGTGCATCACGGCAATACCAGTCCCCATTAACAAAGCACTTCCAAATTTCTTCCCTCGTTCTAAATACTTTTGATCACCAAGGAAATAAAAAGTGAGTCCTAAAGCAGTAATCGACGCAGCGAAGGCAATTACAATGGATAATATGAAAAATAAAGGATCATACGTTATCTTAAGTTCGACTGCCTCCATCCCAATGTAGTGCATTGCAGAGATACCTAACGCAAACAGGGAAGCTCCCGCCAGTAATCTTCTTCTGGACACATTCTTATGCACAACAATATAGAGGGCGATAAATGAAGCAACAATAGCAACGATGACAGATGCGATAATAATCTCGAAATTGTAGGAAACAGGAATCGGAAAGTGGTTTGCAAGCATGCCGACAAAGTGCATCGACCATATACCCATCCCCATAACAACAGCGCCATATAGCAGCCAAAGTCCGTAACTTTTCCCTCTGGAGCTGCTAATGGTCTTAGCTAGATTTAGAACATTATACGAAGCGAATACAGCAATAACAAAAGAGAAAAAAACAAAAATTTGATCATAAGAATTATGTATATGTTCAATTTCCATGGACAACCTCTTCCACAAGTGGCGATCGCCACCAAAAATTACGTACCTGGATAATATATCGACCTTGGGAGCCTAAAATGTAACATTTCAGATCCCGTGTGATGACAATTTATACGAAAGAATTCGTTTATGTAAAAAAAGAGCATTGTCTGCCTGGCAAATGTGCCAGACAAGACAATGCTCAACTATTTCGATCAACAAAAGAGAAGGCAAATTCCCTTCCTAGGCAATCGTAAATCGACTCATTCGAACGCCTTTTGGAAGAATAATATAAACATCCTGCACTCCTGCTGCTTCAGTAAGTGTCGTAAATACCGTCTGCCAGCCCTGTACTCCTTTGGCCGCGACTTGCACCGTACCCGCAAGCGTTCCGTTTGGTGCGCCAAGACGAATCTCAATCCCTGCGTCTGTAAATTCGCTGGATAAACGTCCGGTAAAGCCCACGCTTCCTTCTCCAAAATCAGCCCCTTGGTAAAGTACCCAGCTAGTTTCTTCTAAGGATCGTACGCAGCTTCCGCTTTCTTTGCACTCATCCAGATCCACACCACTGTAGTCATCGTAATTCTCTGCGCGTGTTTCGAGTGCCAAATTCCGGGCAGGGATGACTTCACCCTCCACCTGAATGTCAGTAGAAACCTGAATATCCGCAGATGATCTTCCAATAAGAATACGATAGCTGCCTGTCTCTACACAGTATTTGTTTCGCGTTACATCCCAGAATGCAAGCTCAGAGGCCGGCAATTCAAAAGTAACGGTCTTCGTCTCCCCTGGTGCCAAGTGAATGCGGCGGAATCCTTTCAGTGTTTTGAGCGGACGCTTCACACGGGACTCATTCGCACGAATATAGAATTGAACCACTTCATCACTTGAAACTTGACTAACATTCGTAATATCTACACTTACTGTAATACGATCTTCTTCACTGATCTCACTCGCACTCAGTTTAAGATTGTCATACTTGAACGAAGCATACGTTAAGCCATGTCCAAATGGATACAGCACATCGCCTTTGAAATACTGATACGTTCTTTCCGATTTGATAATGTCATAATCTTTGATATGAGTCAGTTGATCTTCGGATTTGTACCAAGTCATATTCAGTCTGCCTGCCGGAGCATAATCACCGAATAAGACATCAGCAATCGCATTTCCTATCTCCTGTCCTGCATGAGATGTATATACAATCGCAGGGATGTTCTCTTCTACCCAGTTCATTGTAAAAGGATAGGCTCCAACGACAACGACAACTGTATTTGGATTCACCGCGTAAACTGCTTCGAGTAGACGCTGCTGTGATTCAGGAAGCTCAAGACTCGGACGGTCAATCTCTTCTTTTCCGTTAATCAGCGGATTATTCCCTACAAAAACAATCGCTGTATCAGCCGATTTAGCTGCTTCCACTGCTTCAGCTATACCATCAGATACCACTTCAAGTTTAAATTTCTCTTCCTTTCCTACTTCAGTAATCGTTTCGTTCACAGTAAGAGCCGCAGTGCCGCCATTTGGGGCTGTCACTTTTTTGCCGTTCCAGGTACTCATTCCTACCGTACCATCTTCTTGCGGCAAAAGATGAAGGATTTCTTTTACGAACCAGCCGTACGCTTCATCCGCCGATGCAGTTAACTGCTCCTCATCAGATGTAAGTAATTTACCGCTCGATTCCGCACGCAGAGTTACACTCCCAAATCCCCAATCCGATAAAATAAACGTCTCTGCTGTGCCATTCGCTGCCACAGGTGGATTCTCCCCATCTAATACACCTATTGCTTTGCCACTCGCAACAGAAGTAAGAGTTATGCGATCATTCGCATCACAGTATTGTACTTGTTTACCTGCAAGCTTTTTCTGAATGGCCTCAAGCGGAGTCACTTTATACGGAAGGGTACCCGCATACCAATCTCGAAGAACTACACTGCCAAGTTCACCGATAACGGCCACACTTTGCAGCTTCTCTTTGCTCAGTGGCAGCGTATTCTTTTCATTTTTCAAAAGAACCATTTGTTTCTTCGCTGCCTTCAATGATAATGCTTTCGCTTCTTCTGTCATCAATGCTTCCTCACCAATAGAGGCATATGGATTCATCTCGGCTGGATCAAATTCTCCTAGGCGGAAGCGCACACGGAATGTATTAAACAGCGCCTCATCAAGATCTGATTCCATCAGTGTCCCTATCAAGAGTCCTTCTCTTATGGCTTTTTTAGACAATTCCGCATCATCTGTAATACTGTCAATGCCGGCATGGATTGATTCTACTACTCCCGGCGTATGAGAATCATAATATTTGTGGTCATTGTGAATTCCCATCACATCACCTGCATCGCTGACGATAAAGCCATCCATTCCCCATTCATCTTTGACTACTTCTTTGACAAAAGAATGCAGCAGTGCCGGCGTTCCATTAATGGAGTTGTAAGCTGTCATCATGGACTGCGCTCCGCCTTTTAAGAAAGGCTTCTCAAAAGCTTTCAAATAATATTCACGCATATTCCTAGGATCAATACTTGAAGACCCGCTGCCGCGATCGACTTCATTATTGTTAGCCAGGAAATGCTTCAATGTCGCTATCGATTTATAATATTTAGGGTGATCTCCTTGCATCCCTTTGACAAGGCTCGTTGTCAGTTCACCTGTAAGCTCAGGGTCTTCTCCGTATGCTTCTTCATTACGTCCCCATCTTGGGTCCCGCTCCATATCCACCGTGGGTGCCCACAAGGTCAGCCCGTTCACTTCTGGATTCCGTTTGTAGAACACCCTTGCTTCATCCCCAATAACAGAACCGATCTCTTCCATCAGTTCCGTATCCCAAGTATGAGCGAGACCTACCGGCTGCGGAAAGCTCGTCGCTTCACCCAGCCAAGCGAGACCATGTGCCGCTTCAGTCCCATGCTTGTAAGCGCCTACACCAAGCCGCTCGATAGCAGGTTGGTATTGCAGCATCGATTCTATTTTTTCATCAAGCGTAAATCTTGAGATCAGGTCTTTTACACGCAGATCTAAATCAAGCTCTATATCTTGAAAAGGAAATTGCACCGCTTTTGTCATGTTCTCTTCTCCTTTGATTACCAAATTGGTCTATTTACCAATATTACCAAAAGTGAACCGCTTACAATACCATTATTTTATTATCTAAAACGTTTTATATATTTTCTAGTATAAGTTCTTGCCTGCAAAAATAATAGGAAAAAAAGCACACTGCTGGATTTATTTCTAAAATATATCCATACGCAGAGTTTCTATTTATATGCTGGTGGTAATAATTGAAAAATAGACTCGTGTGTACAATGAACGACTACAAATAGGAGGTTTTTTTGCTGTGAATAACCATATTGAACCTTGGTCCGCTACCGAATTGCCCAAAACCCCAGAATCCATGTGGCGCGATACCACTCCTCTGCCTACGTTTCCTAAATTGCAGGAAAATCTAGTAACGGATGTTACGATTGTCGGAGCTGGCATCACCGGTATAACTACCGCTTATCTTCTTGCCAAAGAAGGATACAAAGTAACCCTGATTGAGGCTGGAATGATCCTTAATGGAACGACAGGACACACCACCGCTAAAATCACTTCCCAGCATGGTCTGATCTATAACGAACTTTTGCAGCATTTTGGCCATGAAAAAGCTCGGCTGTATTATGAAGCAAATGAAGAAGCCCTTCGGTTTATCCGCAGTGTCGTTACAGAGATGGAGATCGACTGCCAATTAAGTGAAGAAAATGCGTATATCTATCTTCAAGCAGAAGATGAGAAAGAACAAAAGAAAATGGAGGATGAATTTGAGGCTTATAAACAGCTTAGCATCCCCGGTGTATGGCATGACCGCCTAACGATTCCCGTACCTGCGGTGTGCGGTATCAGTCTGCCAAATCAGGCACGATTCCATCCACTGCAGTATCTTAAGCGATTAACGGAGGAACTTGTCAGCCTCGGTGTTCAAATCTATGAAAAAACGACAGCAGCGAACCTGGAAGAAAACGATGATCATGTAAAAGTCTTTTTAGAAAATGGAGACCATCATATCACGAGTAAATATGTAGTGTCCGCAAGCCACTTCCCTTTTCATGATCCGAGACTATATTTAGCCCGTATGCATGCCGAACGTTCTTATGCGATTGCCATCGAACCGGAAACCTCTTATGAAGGGGATATGTACATTAGCATCGATAAACCGGAACGATCCCTGCGCTCTGTACAGTATGATGATAAAAAACTGCTTATTGTTGGCGGTGAGAATCACAAAACGGGACAAGGCATCAGTACACATGAGCATTATGAGGAACTTCTCAAGTTTGCCGGCGAACATTTTGGTGTCAAAAAAGTCTATTTCCGCTGGTCAGCACAGGACCTGATTACAATAGATAAGTTGCCTTTTATCGGCCCTATTGGAGGAGCCTACAACCGAGTATTCGTTGGAACTGGATATGCCAAATGGGGTATGACAACAGGAACCGTTGCAGGAAGACTTCTTACCGATCTCATCATGAAGAGAAGTAATCCTTACGCAGAACTCTATGATCCTGGCCGTTTCAAAGCAGATCCATCGATCAAAAATATGATCAAAGAAAACTTGAATGTAGTTAAAGAACTGATTACAGGAAAAGTAGATCTTTCCCATCCTAAATTAGGTGATCTGGGGACCGACGAAGGCTCCGTGGTGTGGCATGAAGGCAAGCGAGCCGGAGCTTATAAAGATCCAGAAGGCAAAGTACATCTTGTAGACCGGACCTGTACTCATCTGGGCTGTGAAGTCGAATGGAATTCGGGGGAACGTTCCTGGGATTGTCCGTGCCATGGGTCCCGTTATTCCTATGATGGAACCGTCATGGAAGGTCCTGCTTCCGAACCGCTTAAAAAGCTAGACGCTTAAGATTTAGTCTTACTATGCTGGAGGATATCATTGCCCACCATAAATTACTTGTTTCTTATTTATAAAATTATGGTATTGAAAAGAACAGAATGTTGACCCTATACCATAAAATAGAACAGAAATAAGGGAGGCTCCCGCTATGGATCTACAAAGCGGTACACTATACTGGCCAACAACAGTGGGCAATGCTCCGGAGTATCCTAAATTAACGGAGGATATTTCTTGTGATGCACTAATTATTGGAGGCGGCAGTTCCGGCGCACAAAGTGCTTACAGGCTTGCTAAGCAGGGTTTACGTGTCGTTGTGGTTGATAAACGCACCATCGGCGGCGGAAGCTCTAGTACAAATACGGCACTCATTCAATATGCGGGTGACAAAAGTTTAGCTGAGCTGTCGGCAAGTTTCGGAGAAGAAACAGCCGTACGCCATCTAAAACTTTGTGAACAAGCGATTACAGATATCGAAGAGGCCTGTGCCAACATAGAGGATCAAGCTGATTTTATTAGGCGTGACAGCCTGTACTATGCTTCTACTGCTGAAGATATCCCTGCTTTAAAAGAGGAGTATGCACTGCTGTCCAAACATGGATTTAACGTGGATTATTGGAACGAGAAACAGATTGCCGGCCTCTATCCTTTCCGCAAGGCAGGAGCTATATTCTATTCCAATGATGCAGAAATGAATCCGCTCAAATACATTTACGGGTTATTCCGGCAAGTGGAACAACTTGGAGGCAGAATATACTGTAATACGGAGATTACCGGGAAAACTTTTGAGAAAGATACGGCTGTTTTTAAGACAAAGAACGGTCACACCATTACAGCTAAGTATGTCATCATGGCTGCAGGTTACGAGCAAGCAGAGATCACACCCAGCGAAAATGCGACGATTACAAGCTCGTATGTTGTGATTACAAAACCTGTTTCTGATTTTACAAGCTGGTACAAACGAAGCCTCATCTGGGAAACAGCCAGACCATATCTGTACATGCGAACTACCAAGGACAATCGGATTATTATTGGCGGAATGGATCAGGATACGGATCAGACGCTAAACCGAGATGCTAAAATCGGACAGGGCCGAGATAAGTTGATGAATGTTCTTCATCGCATGTTCCCTGAGATGGATACAGAACCGGAATTCGCACAGGGAGCTTTTTTTGCCGGTACGGTTGATGGTCTCCCGATGATTGGAAGGAACGAAGAGTATCCCCATTGTTTTTATATTATGGCTTATGGCGATAATGGAACCGTCTATAATATGAATCTTTCGAAAATCGTCACGGACGTAATTACAAAGGGGAAAAGTCCCGATCTTGACTTGTACCTGCATACCAAACCTAAGGCACTTGCATAACACCCTCACTATATAAAAATAAAAAGGTCTTAACTTAAGTTCGAAAGAGATACCGAACCTTAGGTTATGACCTTTTTTCTACTGGATAATTTGAATTTATTTGAGTTCTGAATTAAGATAGGCCTCTTCCTCAGTTTGTGCTTGTCCTTCTACCGAAGAATGCCGATCCCTATAATCCCACTTTTTTAGCTTTATGAGGTAGGACATGCGGATCAAAGAACGCACGAGCATTTGAATACTCCCTAGGATAAACATAATAGAACCGATCACTTTTAAATCTGGATAGAAGAGAAAAAAACTACCGACCAAATACAAAATGGCCGTTACGATCTCACTCGCCATATGGGCTGTTTCATAACGATTTCTTATTTCAATTCTTTTTTTAACAAGTGAATTTTTCTTTCGGTGTAAATGTACACGAAACCCTCTTTTCTTCCCTGAGGGATTGCGTGAAGTTTCCTCTTTATGAATATCAGTATGAATTTTACCTTTCACGTTCCATCCCTCCTTCTGCAAATTTACCCGAATGGCACAGGATCAAACGATTTTCACGATGTTTTCACAGTTGGTAATTTATGGACAGTGGATAAATTTACTATTTTTTATATTATGAGGTAGCAAATTATGTACAGTAGTGTATAATAAACAGTACATAGTATAGAACATTAGTTAACGTTATTTCATAACATGAAAGGAACCAATAGGATGAATGTGAATACTCAGTTTAAAAAGGGCGTACTCGAGCTGTGTGTCCTCGTCCTAATCCACCGAAGAGACCGTTATGGATATGAACTGGCTCAAGCTGTATCTAAGCATATTGAGATTGCAGAAGGTGCCTTATATCCCCTGCTCAGACGGCTTGTATCCGATGGATACTGTACAACTTATCTTCAAGAATCTACTGAAGGACCTCCAAGAAAATATTACCGACTTACAGAGACGGGCGTACACTATATGCGTGTACTACAGTCTGAATGGAATGAATTTGTAGACAGCGTCAGCTCCCTGCTGAAGGAAGGAGAAGCTAATGAATAGGCTTCAGTTTATGAACAGAATGAAAGAAGGACTAAGCCCCCTTGAGGCTCAGGAACGAGCAGAACTACTCAGTGACTACGAGCAGCATTTTGAAATGGGACTGTCTGAAGGTAAAAGCGAGAAAGAGATTGCCGTTGAACTAGGAAATCCAGAGGATTTAATAAAGGAGGCGCTGGGTGACCGTTATTTTCAAGATAGAAAAATTCTGTCACAGGATAGAGTGCATGATGAAGAGCAGACCACATACAATAAGTCACCACAAGGATCCCCTTCTTTTCCAAAAGAAACATCTAACCAAAGAACGACTTCGCGCTTTTTAAGAGCAACTGGATTAGTATTCTTGAATCTCCTTCTTGCCTTGCCGATCATCGTAACCATTTGGGCTCTGTGGGTCTCATTAGCTGGAATATCAATATCAGGAATCCTCGCTCCCGCACTTGCTATCCTAGACTTTATTTTTGTACAGAAACAAGTAGTGCTCCCTGAACTTTTTGTCAGCCTTGTTTTTTTTGGTATCGGTATTCTGGTTGGGATCTTCGCTCTTTGGCTTATGAAAAGACTAGGACGATGGACTACAGGATATTTCAAGTGGAACCGAACAGTATTGAAAGAAAAGGAGAATTGATATGAAAAATGCCATAAGGCTTGCCATTCTTTGCATTGTGGTCGGTCTCGTCGGAGTTACCTTCTTCGGATATGAATTCGGTGACAAACGTGAAGACTATGACCAAAAGCTAAGCTTCGATGCTGCGAACGTTAATTCCCTGCTAGTCCAAACAGAAGATAGCACTAACATCGTATTTACTTCAACAGACGAGGATCAGGTTTCCGTTCATTTTAAAGGAAAATGGAACCCAGATACCATAGAGCAGCTAAACCAACTTCAGCCAGAAAACGAACTTCTAACGATTAACACCCGCTCGAAAGATTCTTTCTCCTTCTTTAGCTTTTCCACCGATTTTAGTAGAAATGTAATGGAGATTTCTGTTCCCAAACAAAAAAGACTTACGGAATTCACTCTTGAAATTGTCTCAAGTGATCAGGATATCACCGGTCTTAATGCAGAGCGAATTACGCTTACGTCTACCTCAGGTAATCTGAATTTGAACAATATCAATGCCAATGCGTTTTCTGCAAAACTCACTTCCGGCGAGGTGAAGGCAAATCAGGTGAAGGTGGCTGAAGCTGCCAGCTTTGAACTCACTTCTGGAAACGTAAAGCTCAGCTCCATAGAGGCTGAGGAAATTACGATGAAGCTGCAGTCAGGCGATGTTAAAGTCGAAGATATCCATGGGGATCTAAAGGCGAACCTTACTTCTGGAAATCTGAAAATAAATGGACTATCTGGTGAAGGAACGATTCGCATGAAATCGGGTGATATTCATCTTGTCCAAAACACAGCAGCAGGCTTAGATATTGAAACGATCTCAGGAAATATCAATGTCGTCGCTGCTAGTGACTTTGCTGGATTCTTTGATGCACAAACTGTATCAGGTAATGTGCGTACCCCAGACTCTTTGCGAACAGGAACGGAACTCATAAAGATACGTGCCACTTCAGGCAATATCAACATTACACAGCCCTAATATCCCCTACTCTACCATCTTTGTATGCATAAGCCCTTGTTCATCCATACTAAAGCCAATCTGAGCTAAAGAAGGAGGCTTTACGTCCTAATGGATTTACTAAGCGGCAAACTGTACTGGCCGACTACCGTGACTAATCCTAAATCTTACCCGCCACTGACCGAGGATATCGTATGTGATGTACTCGTAATTGGCGGGGGGAGTTCGGGAGCACAAGCTGCCTATCTTCTTGCCAAGGAAGGTTTACAAGTTGTGGTGGTAGACCAGCGACGAATTGGTGAGGGAAGTTCCAGCACGAACACAGCGCTGATCCAATATGCAGGCGATAAAAGTTTCGTTTCCCTTGCCAATACGTTCGGCGAAGAAATAGCGGCCAGGCATCTAAAGCTATGTGAGCAGGCTATTCATGATATTGAAATGACGTGCAGTCAACTGCCGGTAGATGCTGATTTTGTTCGCAGGGACAGCCTGTATTATGCAAGTTACGAGGAAGATATCCCCGCTCTCGAACAGGAGCATAAACTGCTTAGCAAATACGGGTTTCATGTGGATCGCTGGGATGAAGAGAAAATTAGCAGCCACTTTCCTTTTCGTAAACAAGCAGCACTATACTACTATGACGATGCAGAGATGAATCCGCTAAAATTCATTTATGGGCTCCTTGAAGCAGTAGAAAAGATGGGAGGTAAAGTATGGGCCGAGACTCAGGTTACCGGACACCGTTTCGAAGAAGATTCTGCTGTCTTTTATACGAAGAATCGGCATCAGATCAAAGCAAAGCATGTGATTATTGCTGCTGGATATGAGAATCAAGAATTTAAAGTAGAAAAAAATGCAGTTATAAGCAGTTCCTATGCTGTCATTACATCGCCTGTACCCGATTTATCTAGTTGGTATAAACGGACGCTTATATGGGAAACAGCCCGCCCGTATATATATCTCCGAACTACACCAGACGATCGGGTTATTATTGGCGGAATGGATAAGGATACTGCCTATGCCTCCACACGAGACTCGAAGATTCTTCACACCCGCGATAAGCTGATGAATGAACTTTTTAAGCTTTTCCCTGATCTTCAGGCTGAACCTGAATTTTATCTAGGCGCTTTTTATGGCGGAACTCATGACGGACTGCCAATTATAGGACAATACGAGGAGTATCCTCACTGTTACGTCATTATGGGTTATGGAGATAACGGAACGGTGTACAATGCCGTGCTGTCTCGTATTTTGTGTGATGTCATTGTTAAAGGTTCTAATCCGGATCTTGGAATCTATCTTCAAAATAGACCCCAAGTAAATTGACCTTGATTTACTTGGGCTTTTACCTCCCTCTGACTAGTTAGTCAGAGGTTCTTCTGATTTCCACCGATTTATTTTGTATAATTTGTCTTATATATAACTATAGGGAGGCGAAGGAATTGACGAATCACACAAAACTCGGTAAATCAGATCTTTATGTAAATCCAATCGGACTTGGAGCAAACGCTGTGGGAGGGCATAACTTATACCCTAACCTCAGTGAGGAGCAGGGTAAGGAAGTCGTTCGCACAGCCATTCAGAATGGGGTAAATCTCCTGGATACCGCATTTATTTATGGCCCAGGACGTTCTGAAGAACTAACTGGTCAGGTGATCAAGGAGCTCAAAGCTCGCGATCAGGTCGTGATTGCCACCAAAGGTGCCCATGATGAGAATAATGATTATAAACCAAACAACAAACCAGAATTTCTAAAAAAACAAGTCGAAGACAGCCTTAAACGATTACAGACAGATTACATAGACCTCTACTATATTCATTTTCCAGATGAGCATACACCCAAAGACGAAGCTGTAGGTATGTTACGGCGTCTAAAAGACGAGGGAAAAATCCGCGCCATCGGTGTATCTAACTTCTCAATCGACCAGCTTAAAGAAGCAAATAAGGATGGTTATGTTGATGTACTTCAATCCGAATATAATCTATTAAATCGGGAAGTAGAGAAAGAGATTCTCCCTTATACAGCAGCAAACCAAATTACCTTTATTCCGTATTTCCCACTAGTATCTGGACTTCTGGCAGGTAAATATAATAAAGACACCACATTTGATGATCTCAGAAAAAACAATCCACAGTTCCAAGGTGAGCAGTTTGTGAGAAACTTGGACAAAGTCGAGCAGCTTCGTACGATTGCAGATGCTAAACAGGTAGAAGTGGCTCATCTTGTTCTCGCCTGGTATCTTACTCAGCCGTCTGTAGATGCACTCATTCCAGGTGCGAAACGTCCAGAACAAGTGGTTAATAATTTAAAAGCCCTTGATGTGAAACTATCCCAGTCAGAAATTACGGAGATTGGTCGTATCTTCTCCTAATGATCCTCTTCTTATCGCGTGTTAATAATGAAAACAGTGCGGTGCAGTGCATCGCGCTGTTTTTTTGTGTCATAAAGCGATAGAGAAGTAATACAATAGAAAATATTTACATTTTTGTTTATGAGATGTTTATAATGACTCCCTTCCTCACCTCTTCATCAAATGTAAAAGGAGTGTTATCTATGTCCCAGCGGATCGGTACTGTTGACAATCTTTTCATCCATGCCTGCAGAAAGTTATTCTCACGCTACAAAATCCAGCTTTATGCCTCTCATAATGAAGAGGATTTCCATAAGAAAATCTTAAATCTCAATGCCCACTATATTGATTACAAGACTAATATTGCGGGCACGGGCAAACAAAAGACCAGTTCAGAAGCAAGCACCGTATACGAGATTTATGTCAAAAAAAAGGATCATACACTTGCAGAGCTCGCCATGAATACAGCAGCACACCGGTAACAAATAAAAAAGGATGAATTCGTAGTTCTGATAAGAAACTACCATTCATCCTTTTTTTATTCAGGCCATCGAATTCCAAGTCACAAATTCATCTACCGGCTTGCGGTAGCCCCGGGGTCTCACTTTGCTCTCATCCGCTTTCCCCATGGTCATCATCATGACAGGAATATGATGTGCAGGGAGCTGTAATAGTGAAGCTATTTGTGCTTCATCATATCCGATCATCGGGCAGGTATCCCATCCCATGTCCTTTGCAATCAGCATGAACTGCATGGCAGACAGGCTGGCATTACGAATCGCTTCCTCGCGCTGAAATGCAGGTCCTCTTGATTCATACATCTCCGTTACACTGCTAATCTCCAAATCATATTCAATTTGAGACATCATCCCCAGTGTCAGCATTCCCTCATTAATCCGTCCTACTTGCTTGTATGCCTTCGTGTCACCGAGCACGATAATGACAGCAGATGCTGTCTGTACTTTATATTGACCTGAAGCCTCATAAGCTAATGCTTTTTCTTCCGGCGTAGTTAAAACAACATAGTGAGCGTGCTGTAAATTAAACGCAGAGGGAGCATATTTGTTAACTGCAAATATTTGGCTTAGTTCCTCTTTACTAATCTTCACTTCTTTTTGAAATTTCATCGCCGAACGCCGTTCTTTAATTACGGATTGTAATTCTCCCATCCTGATCTTCCTCTCTTTTTGGTCTGAAGTGGATCTCTACATTTTGTTTCTATAAACCTGATATGTATGTGTTATATATCACTTTAACTAACTTTAAGTAAGTATATATAATTTCAGTATATAACATTTATCATTTAATTGAAAGATGCCAAAGGAATTCGGGTGGTTGAATGTCTGGTTCAAAAACCAAAAAACCTTATCCACATGTGGATAAGGTTTTTTGACTATCTATATATTCACAGGTTATCCCCATTATTCACTTCGGGTGCATTTTGAAGATGAGGAACAGATCATTGTAATGAGCAAGCATTCGTTTGCCAAGGTTATCATAAACCTCGAGCTTTTCCGTCAGTTCCTCATTTGGATAGAAACGTTCATCACTTGAAACTTCTTCAGGGAGAAGTTCTAGTGCCCCAGCATTTGGTGTCGAGTAACCAACATACTCTGCATTACGTGCAGCATGCTCTGGATCTAACATAAAGTTAATAAACTGATGTGCACCTTCTAAATTCTTCGCTGTCTTAGGAATGACCATGTTGTCAAACCACAGATTCGATCCTTCTTCCGGTACCACATAATCGAGTTTCTCATTCTCATCCATAATCTCCGAAGCATCACCCGACCAAACTAGACCGACTGCACCTTCTTCACCTGCAAGCAGCATCTTAATCTCATCTCCGACGATCGCTTTCACGTTAGGTGTGAGCTTAGACAACTTCGTAAGTGCTTCTTGCAGATGCTCTTCGTTTGTATCATTTAGAGAGTAATGCAGACTATTTAGGCCCATTCCGATAACTTCACGTGCTCCGTCCACGAGCAGTATCTGATTCTTCAGACTTGGGTCCCACAGATCGTCCCAACTCTTAAATGTAAGGTCCGTTAATTCTGGATTAAATACAATCCCGACCGTACCCCAGAAATAAGGAATCGAATACTTGTTACCTTCATCGAAAGAGAGATTCAGGAACCTTTCATCGATATATTTAAGGTTCGGGAGTTTTGAATGATCGAGAGGGATCAGCAGATCCTCCTCTTTCATTTTACTGATTGCATATTCCGAAGGAATCACGACATCATACGTCGTTCCTCCTTGCTGAATTTTGGTCATCATCGCCTCATTGGAGTCAAACGTCTGATAAACGACCTTCATCCCGCTTTCTTCCTCAAATTCAGCGATTAGTTCGGGGTCAATGTAATCACCCCAGTTATAGATGGTAAGCGTATTACCTCCAGAATATCCCTCACTAGAATTCAGTACCGAGGTAAAATACATGAGGCCAAAAGCCACGATCAGCACAAGACTAAATGTCTGTACCAGCTGCTTCATGGTCTCAGCCCCTTTCCTTGAAGCTTGTTGTTACGTGTATTGATAAAGTAGTAACCTACTACCAGGATAATGGTCAGTAAGAACAACAGCGTCGATAATGCATTAATGGACAGTGATACTCCTTGTCTTGCTCTCGAGTAGATCTCTATCGATAGCGTTGAGAATCCATTCCCGGTAACAAAGAAAGTAACCGCAAAATCGTCCAGTGAATAGGTTAGGGCCATAAAGAAACCAGCGAAAATTCCTGGCTTAACAAACGGTAAAATAACTTTTGTCAGCACCTGCCAACTCGATGCACCGAGGTCACGTGCCGCATCAATAAGTGTAGGACTCATCTCTTGCAGCTTAGGCAGTACCATGATCACGACAATCGGTACACTAAACGCAATATGTGATAAGAGTACCGAGGTAAATCCTAATTGAATCCCCAGCATCGTGAAGAAGATGAGGAAGGAAGCACCGATAATCACATCAGGACTCACAATGAGTACATTGTTTAAAGACAATAGAGTATTCTTGTTACGTTTGCGGCGAACCTGATGAATCGCTAGAGCACCTGCCACGCCCAAAATTGTAGAAGCCACCGCAGACAGAAGTGCGATCACAAAGGTATTCAGCACAATAATCAGCAGGCGCGTATCCGCAAATACTTCTTCGTACCATTCCAGAGTGAAGCCTTCAAAGTTCTGCATTGTTCCGCCACTATTGAATGAATAGTAGATCAAGTAAAGAATCGGCATGTACAAAATGGCAAAAACAATAAACAGATATACATTTGACAGCTTACTATTTCTTCCCATGAGGCACACCCCGCTTTCCACGCCCACTAATAAACATAATGGCAATCATAATAATGATGAGGAAGACGGCGATCGTTGCTCCCATTCCCCAATCTTGTGTTACTAAGAAATGCTGTTCAATTGCGGTACCTAAGGTAATTACCCGGTTACCGGCAATAAGTCTTGTAATCATAAACAGGGACAAAGCTGGAATAAATACAGCCTGAATTCCCGAGCGCACTCCGCTTAGTGTCAGTGGAAAAATAACGCGCCGGAATGTTGTCCATGAAGAAGCCCCCAGATCTCGAGCTGCATAGATAAGGGAAGGATTCAGCTCTTCAAGCGCATTAAAGATCGGCAGAATCATAAACGGAATGAAGATATATACGGATACGAAAACAAAGCTAAAATCCGTAAATAGAATCTGCTGCGTACCGATCCCAATCGTTTCGAGTATCGCATTAGCAAATCCGTACGTGCCAAACAGGCCGATAAATGCGTAAGCTTTAAGCAAAAGATTAATCCAGCTCGGCAAAATAACGAGTAACAACCATAACTGTTTATGTTTTGTTTTCGTAAGTAAATAAGCTGTTGGATACGAAATGAGCAATGCAAACACAGTAATCAACAGTGCATACCAAAATGAGCTGAGTGTCATTTTCAGATATACAGGTGTAAAGAATTTCACGTAATTCTCAAACGTAAATTGACCTTCTACATTGAAGAAGGAGTAATACACAATTAACAGAATCGGAGCAACGACGAAGAAAATGATCCAAAACATGTAGGGGATCAGGTAGAAGTTGCGGTTCTTTAAACTACGATTCATGATTTACCTCTTGAACCTTACCCTCTGAAGTCTTCTGTGCATCCTCAAGATTGGATTCATAAGATTCCAGACGTTTATCAAATTCTTCTTCTGTTTCACCAAAGCGCATAACATGAATGGCTTCTGGATCAAAATAAAGACCGATTCTTTCACCAACGGTAGCGCGTTTTGTAGAATGTACAAGCCATTCGTTGCCCATATCATCGTAACTTGAAATTTCATAATGCACGCCGCGGAATAGCTGAGAGTCTACCCGCACCTGGAGTTTTCCTCGCTCAGGTGTTGTAATCTCTAGATCCTCTGGGCGAATTACAATCTCAATCGGTTCGTCCGGTCTAAGCCCTTGGTCAACACACTCATACGTCTTCCCGGCAAACTCAACTAAGAAATCTTGTTTCATCTTACCTGAGACAATGTTCGATTCCCCGATAAAATCAGCTACAAATCGGTTAATCGGTTCATCGTAGATATCAAGTGGTGTTCCGCTTTGCTGAATGACCCCTTCATTGAGTACGAAGATTTCATCTGACATAGCAAGGGCTTCTTCCTGATCATGAGTTACAAAAATAAAGGTGATACCCAGACGTTGCTGAAGTTCGCGCAGCTCATACTGCATCTCTGTACGCAATTTGAGGTCAAGCGCAGACAAAGGCTCGTCTAGCAGAATAATCTCTGGTTCATTAACGATTGCCCGAGCAATTGCTACCCGCTGACGTTGGCCGCCAGACATTTCAGTAATCTCCCGGTTTCCGTACCCAGCCAGATTGACAAAACGAAGAGCGTTCTCCACTTTCTCTTTGATCTCTGCATTCTTCATCTTTTTGATCCGCAGACCAAATGCCACGTTCTCAAATACATTCAGATGCGGGAATAATGCATAGTCCTGAAATACGGTGTTTACTTGACGTTCATGTGCAGGAACACGGTTAATAATTTTGCCATTAAAATAAATATTTCCTTCGGAAGGCTCCGTAAAGCCAGCAATCAGCCGAAGGATCGTAGTTTTGCCGCATCCAGATGGACCCAGCAGCGTATAAAATTTACCGCGTTCGATTTCAAAGCTGACCGATTTAAGGATGGGATCATCCTCATCATATCGTTTCGTCACGCTTTCGAACCGGATAATGGAGTCTTGGTTTATCATATGATAGAAAAACCTCCTTTTTCAGGGGATTACCTTGCGCCTTCTAGTTCATTTAAGCATATTACTGCTGATCCGTTCGGGCACATGTCGCAACTTATTATATAGAAATCATCTAATTGCGCAACCCATTTTTTTATCATTCTATGAAGTTTACTTCTTTCTTCGATATTTTATCCCGAGCATATTTCCAAAATTGAGTCTGTCACCCAATAAACGGAATAAAACCGTGTCTACAAACTTCAAAATTTGTCTTTACTCCCGCAAAAAAGCATCTCCTAAAGGTTTTTTTGAACCTCTGAGATGCTCTGGTCCCTGCTCTATATATTGTACCATTTCGTATTCACTTAGCCTACGATTCTATGAATTTACCAAAAAAACAATAAAATATTCTACCCATGAAACGGGCATGTAGCGAGAGCAGGATTTGCTTCTTCCTTCTGATCGAACTTTTTCTCCGGAAGGTTATCATCCTGATTTTTCGTGTAAGGTGCTGGTTGATGAAAGAAATTCGGCTTTTTCACTTGATTCGAATAGGACTTATGAAAAATATGTGTCGTTGCCGGTGACATCGGCGGAATAAGCCAGGTCCAGTTACCGGTCACTTCTCTTCCGGCTTCTGCTTCCCTCTCTTCAAACTTTGCCAGTTGATTCGCTGCTGTGTGATGGTCTACCATACTGACGCCATTCTTTCGATAAGAATGAAGCACCGCTACATTCAGCTCCACGAGTGCCTTATCCCTCCACAAACTTGCTTCACTCGTGGTTTCAAGGCCCATAACCTTTGCCACAGCAGGAAGCTTGTTATAACGGAAAGGGTCCGCTAGATTTCTTGCTCCGATCTCCGTTCCCATATACCATCCATTAAAAGGAGCTGCCGGATACTGAATTCCCCCGATCTCTAGTCTCATATCGGAAATCATAGGTACCGCATACCATCTCAGACCAAGCGACTCCATCTCAGGATAATCAGGATGTTCTATGTCCACTTCCATGATTAGATCCTTCGGTATCGGTACATACACAGGCTTTTGGCCTGCTATTTCTATGACGAGCGGAAGGACTTCGTAATCTGTGCCATTGCCTTCCCAGCCGAGTTTCATTGCTTCTTTGGTGAAGGCGACAGAAGCCGGATCCCCCACAATACCGCTGCTCGTTTCATACCCGGCATAACGAATGAGCTGATGGTTCCAAATGCGGACTGGATCGACTCCTTCTGGTGTTCTTGGAGCAAAAAGAGTAAGCAGCGGAATCACTTTGCCGTGATTGGTAGCTGTACGGATATGCTGAAATAAACACTCCGCTACCTCTTCTGCACTCCCTGCATCTCTTGCATCTACAAGCCGTATGGATTGCCAGGATAGTCGCCCTATACAGCGATTACTGTTGCGCCAAGCCAGCTTGATTCCGTACTCCAGCTCCTGCTGGGTATGTCCATACGTGCCTGAATCTTCAATTTCCCGCTGAATGTCAAGAAGCCGGGCTTCTGCCGCTTCACGGCAAAGACCCAGCTCCTCATAACAAGTGTATATAAATGTGCTTGCTTCTTCCCACATATCATTTGTATTTGTCATACCGATAATCTCCTCATGTCTACGCGTCATACCAGAGAATTCACTCTAACCTCAGCAGGACTAATGGAATAGTCTCATTATACGGTTCGACTGCATACAAAACCATCATTTGGGTAATATGTTCACTTTATATTCACCTAATCGCTAGAAAGTTAATTATTTTCCAAGAAAAGAATTAAGCATCCAAATATGTTTTTGCAGTGTTTCTTGGTTGCCAATCATCACATCAGCTGTGCTGTCATCGCCCAGTTCTTCTGCTGCTTCTTTTCCTTCTTCGAGTACTTCAACCATGGTAGTGAAGTCTTCGACCAAAGCTTGAACCATTTGCTCTGCTGTTTTGCTGTCAGTCGCTTCTTGGATTGGAGAAAGACTCAGATGTTCTTTCAGTGTAGCAACCGGAGATCCGCCAATAGCAAGCAAGCGTTCTGCTACAACGTCCATATGTTCTGTTACTTCATTGTAAAACTCTTCGAATTTCTCGTGCAGGGTAAAGAAGTGAGTTCCTTTTACATACCAATGGAAGTTATGCAGTTTTGTATATAGCACAGACCATCCAGCGATTTGTCGATTTAATGCATCATGCAATTTTTGTACACCTTGTGATTGGTTTGTTTGATTGGTTTGAGTTGTCATATTTAGATCTCCTTTTTATTTTAAATGTAAGTAATAAACAATGTTGGTACAGTGATACTTGTCACACGCTTTTAATTTAGACTTAATCTAAATCCTAATATTATTATAGCATGGTTTTCGAAAAAGGGAAGCTTACTCCCTCTATTTGATAGATGAAGATTTGATGAACAGTCAGAGCAGCGGCTTCTTTTGCACTGACAAGAATAGAATGCCCCATTTCGATATAAAAAAACATGGAAGAGCGATCAGGAAATCATTGTGATCGCTCTTCCATGTTTTAAATTCACACCTTTTGCAGTCCAGCTATCGAAAGCAAGGTGTCTGTGATTTCTTGATAATTATGAACTGTAAAATGCGGACGATGGTTAGATTCAGCTTCAGCGTTCCGGTGATTGTACCAAAGTACGGTCCAGCCTGCTTTTATTGCTCCAACCACATCATTTCGCCATGAATCGCCAATATAGTAACTGTGCTCAGGAGAAGTCTTTGTGATCGCATTAACATGCTCAAACAGTCTGACATCAGGTTTGGCATAACCAACTCCTCCGGATACAAAGATCATATTCTCCGGAATGTATCGTTCCACTTGCAGTGCCTTCAGCTTCTTCTGTTGGTGTTCCGCTGGTCCATTCGTAATTAGTCCTACCTTTATCCCTGAATGGGTCAGTGTCTCGATCAGTTCCATAGCACCTTGGAAGGGCTGAATCTGAAACTGTCTATTTACATAAGCTGTCTGAGCAGCCTCCGCTTCTATTTCATTGAGGAAAACCCCGAATTCTGCTAAAGCCAGCATAAAGCGGCGTCTGCGCATATCAGCTAACGCCTCTTTTTCAGGTACGGCAGATAAATTCTTCTCTTCTGATAACAAATCGCTGTAATAACGGAACCGGTAATAAATATCCTCATAAGGCATATCGTCCGCTAAACCCACAGCCTCCTGCAAAGCTTCTCGAAGTGGTGATAAATGATCATAGAGTGTGTCGTCGACGTCAAAGAACACTGCTTTTTGTACATTATCAGCCAAAAGCTTTCCTCCTCTTCCTAGATCTGAGTTAACACATAAATGCCGTATGGATTGTTTATAGAAGAGCTCTCTTCTTGAAAGAAACCTTCCTGATGATGATATTGATACGTGGTCCCATACAATTTGAACTCATTTAATTTATCTTTCGTTCCTTCACTTGCATTCATCATAAGGTACAAAAACTGGGACATTACCTGCAAGGAGGCATCCGGATCTGTTTCTTTGCTTAGAGCTACATCAGGCAAACCAAACATTTGCATCCCGCAAGAGTAAAAATAATGTTCGTCCTGCATATAGCTGATCATCGTATTCAGCAATTGATCAAGGCGCGCTTCTTCACCGATCATATTCCACTCTTCCGGAGTAAATGCTTTATCACAATTCTCGATTTTGACGGCAACTCCCCCGCATGCCAGCAGCATCTGTACAGGAGCAATCATACGCTGGACCGCTTCCGCGGAACCCATATAGCCAGACAGATAAATGACCATTGTATGCTTTTCTACCTTTTGCATCGTCTTGTCTGAGAAATCACCTTTAGAGGATAAATAAAAAGCTTCCGCGAGTTTTGGATCCTGCTCTTCAATCCTTATTTCAAAAGCACGGTTTCGCTTCGTATCGAGCAAGAGACCGCCAGTAAGAGAATATTCCCCGCTGCTCTTTCTTGTCAGTTTTCGTATCAGTTTGTCTTCATCTTTCCACTGTCCTGGAATACATAGGACGAGCTTATCATTCATCTGTAAATTCCCTTCTTCCTCGCCTAACCTTACTATAAAAACAAACCACTGCCCTTCTTCTAAGCGCTCAGCAGCAACTTGAATGAACGGCAGTGGTTGATATTGCAAAGGTTATTTTTTATAATCCCTTGCTTCTATAGATGAAGCTTAATATCTTTTTGGTGCTGCTTTTTTGGCTAACTCTGTGAGATAAGAGAAAAATGCATCTGGGTCGGTATCATAGACAAGATTAACTGGTTTTCCAGCTGGATCTATAATGGTGCGCCCCTGGCTTGGTCCATCTGGAATCACGCTGCACTGCACAACTTTGCGCTTCACAAGCTCTTCTCGTCCCAGCGCTGCTGTGGTAAGTACATCCCACAAATAATAGGTTGAATTGGTCTCGCTGTATACAAGCGGAGGTACTCCCGAATAACAGTTACCAAGGAAGTCTACGCCTTCATAGCAGCGTTCTTTCGCCCAGCGATTACGAACGGCCGGCGTGAGCGGTACTTTGTTCGTACTTTCAAGCGCAACAAGGTCAATCTCAATCCCTGTCTGCCAAACTTGGTAAGCTGCTTCTGGATCCCAATATACATTCCATTCTGCCGTTCCATCGTGCTCTGGTTCCTGGACATTCCCTTTTTCAAAGGTTCCTCCCATCCATACCAGCTTCTCAATCTTCTCTTCAATCTCTGGTGCTTCTTCCAGAGCTCGGGACAGGTCTGTGAGTGGTCCGGTGAATACGAGAATTGTTTTTTCTTCCGTCTTGCGTATGGTCTCAATAAGATGCTTATGTGCAGGTAATTCAGACAATGGAGCTTCCATTGTTCCGGATTCATTCAATATAGGAAGTGCATCAACATAAAAAGAATGGATGCGCCAATCGCTTGGAAACGGGTTTTTACCACGAGAATTCGATTTCGATACTTCGACTTGATACGTGCTGAAACGATCGATAATTTTACGACTTGCATCCGTGGCTGGTTCCAGATAACCATCTGCCGGAATAATAGACACCCCTGTCACTTCCACGTCATCCATCTGCAGAAGCATAAACAGTGATACAAGATCATCTACTCCGCCATCATGATTAAAATATACTTTTCTCTTCGTCATGTTTGAAAAATCCCCCTGCTAGTCTTATCTATTAGGTGTGAAACCTTACCTTATATGTTCTCATCTTAAGTCTTTACAAAGTGCAAATGCAACCATTCCTCCTCTGAAAATCAACAGGAAATAGAAAAAAGGGGTATGTCAGCAAATTCAATATCTGCTAACACACCCCTTAATATCGTTATTATCCAATATTAATGAAACGTTTGAACTTGTTCTTCTTTAGCGGCAACTTTTCTTTTACCTGGCCAAAAAGCAACTTCTCCAAGCACCATGGTAATCGAAGGTACAAGGAAAGGTCTCACAATAAACGTATCAAGCAATACTCCAATCGCTGTGATAATACCAAACTGAACAAGTACCTGAATCGGTAAAGTAGCAAGAACGGCAAAGGTACCCGCAAGGATAAGTCCAGCGGAGGTAATGACAGAACTCGTCTCTCCTACCCCTTCTTTAATCGCTTGTTTCAGCGACATCGTTTTACTCTTCTGCCAAATGCTCGAGATCATAAAGATATTATAATCCTCACCTAGTGCCACTAGGAATACAAAGGAGTATAGCGGAATCGCTCCTTGAATTGCATCTGCACCAAGACCGTAATGAATAATGAGCCAGCCAAGACCGAGAGCCGAGAAATAAGACAAGATTACGGTAGCAACCAAATATACCATCGCTACCAAGGAACGAAGGTAAATTAACAGCAGCAAGCTGATTAGACCCACAACGACCGGAATAATGAGTCTTGAATCATGTTTTCCGGCAAGTTCCGTATCATACTGTGTAGCTGTTTGACCGCTAATCCACACTTTATCAGCGGAAGCATCCACACCTGCGCTCTCAAGAGCAGTCTCTGCTTCAGTACGAAGATCTGGAATATGGTGCATTGCTTCGATGGAATATGGATTCATGGCAAGTTCCAGTTGGTAAGCCAGAATATCGCTATTTACAGATCCTTCTTCAGGCTCCGAAACGATACTTACATAATCTAGTGCTTCCAGACGCGATTTCACATCCGTATCTTTACCTTCCGTGTCCAGCATAAGCTGTACAGGGGCAAGCTCTCCTTCGGAGAATTGTTCCCCAATGACCGTAAATCCTTCTCTGGATGGAACGTCTTCTGGGAAAGAAGACAATAGATCATACGTGTATTTGATTTGAGGTGAAAAGGAAGCTAAAATTCCGAGCACCACAATCGTGGATACGATAACAGTCCAAGGACGCTTCGTCACCACATTGCCGATCCAGCTTTCTTTTTTCTTACGCGGAGCCGGTACCGGCTTCCCTTTTTTACGAGCACGTTCTGCCTGCATTTCCGCTGTTCTCGGTACAAACGGATAAAAGGATGCTCGGCCGAAGATGGCCAGAAATGCAGGAACCAACGTAAGGCTCGCAATAAACATAATAAGAATGGATAAACTAAATGGAACAGCAAAACGCTCATAAGCTCCATATTCAGCAAGCAGAAGGGCGAAAAGTGAAATAACCACGGTAAATCCACTCATCGCGATTGCGCCCGAAGAACTTGTAATCGCCTGGAATAATGCTTTGCGTTTGTCTTCTTCATTCCATAAAATCTGACGGAATTTAGAAATCATAAATAGACAATAATCCGTTCCTGCCCCAAAAAGCAGAACCGTCATAATTGAAATGGACTGCGAATCTACGGTAATGATTCCTTGTTTTGCTAGATATCCTAAGATGGGACTCGTCACAATGTACGCAAATCCAACGGCTACAATAGGAATAACAGCAAGCAGTGGTGAGCGATAGATCAGAAGCAAGAAGATAAGAACAAGCATCACGGTACCGATAAGAAGTGATACGTCCGCATTCTCAAACAAGCCAGTCGCATCAACCGAGATACCGGCAGGACCTGTTACACGAGCACTAAGCTCATCTCCACTATCTATTTCGGCATCAAATGGATTCGTTCCAAATATAGAAGTCATACTGGACTTGATTCCATCAAGACCTTTCCCTAGTTCTTCGGCATCCGCCTCGTCTTCAAAAAACACAGGCAGCACCAGTGTGCTTCCATCTTCAGACAACTGTGCAGACAACGCTGGCGGCGGTAGTTTATGTAAAGGGATAACAGCTGTTTGATGAGGAACAGGCTTCTCCTCTAGCTGAAGAGTTAATTCTTGCAGCTTTGTCAGATCTTCTGTACCGAGTCCTGACTCTTTATGGATAACAATTAGAGCAGGTATACCCGAATCATTCGGAAACTCACGATCTGCTACCATTTGCGCAATGACAGAAGGTTCATTTTCTTTCAAATTGGCTGCATTGTTATTTTCCTGTTCACCAACAGCAGGCCAAATCAGGTTTAAAACAACGGCCAAGATGACCCACACCAAAACGGTGATCCATTTTGTTTTTTTACCAGCGACCCATTTTCCATATCCACCGGGTTCTTTTTCTTGCATTGTTCCAGTCACATCCTTCATTTTTAATGTTTTTATTGAAATGAACCGCAGGTCATAATACAATCTAGAAGTAATTATATATACCGGTAGGTTAATTATCAATAACTATTTTTGAAATCGGCGGTGGATTCACTTATACTGCTCATCAGGAGGAATCATGATGACTAAACAACCACCTCGTTTACCCGGACGTCCTAAACAGACTTCCGATGAAGCGTCCACCTATGATGTGATACTAGGAACAGCCTCCAGGCTGTTTATGGAGAATGGTTATGAACCCGTGTCTTTGCAGCAGATTGCGAAGCTATGTAATGTTACAAAGGCCTCCATATACTATCACTTCACCAGTAAGCCAGAACTGTTCAAGATCGCTGTCACCAGTATGCTGCGGCGCGGTTACGAACAAACACATAAGTGTTTGATGAAAGCAGATACTTTGAAAGAAGGCCTTCTCTTTATTGCGGAAGCCAAAATTACTACACCTCATGCGGAGATGGAAACGATTCTTCGTGAAGCAGAAACTTTTCTCAGCAAAGAACAGATCCAAGAGATTAGAGATGGCGAGCGTGCCATTCATCAGCTTTTAGCGGATCATTTTGAGCGCGAATTTCAATCAGGGGTTATTAAACAGAAGAATCCCCTCCTACTTGCCCAAGCTTTCTCCGCCCTGCTCATGCTGGGTAATCGTGAGGATATTACGAGTAAATATGCAAGTCCGAGAGAGCTTGCAGAAGAACTAGTTGAATTATTCTGGCAAGGTGCAGGTTCTTAAGAGAAACTGCCCTTTGAACAAAGATTAAAAAAGGCCCGTAAGGGCTTTTTTTATATATAAGATCACTACATCTCTATATGGCATCCGGACCGCCCACTAAAAAAGCCAGCTTATGATCAAGAACGGAGATTTGCACAGGGGTACTAAGATACACCTCTCCATCTGTATCTGCCTGTTTCTCTTCAGCGGTTCGAAGCTTGATATTACGGGCTTTGTAGTAGAGAATGCTGTCATTCTTCGGCTGCCACTCTCCTTCTGGTTTACGAGCTAATAATTCCCTTAGAAGCGGCAATCCTGTCTGGCGAATAATTAAAATATCGAACTGGCCGTCCATTAGGGCATCTTGAGCAAAAGGAAGCGCACTCGATCCAAGCGATCGGCCGTTTGCGATATAAATCATCACGGCTTCATCTTGAATCAGCTTGCCATCAGCCTCCATCTCAAAAGCAAAGGGTACTGCTGAGCGGATCGTTTGCAGTGTACTAATAAAATAACTTAGCTTGCCAAGCGAACCTTTTAAGTTTGGATCGATATTTTCAGATGTTTCCGTAATGAGGCCTACCCCAAAAAAGTTAGTAAATACACGCCCGTTCGCATACCCCAGATCAATATCGATGGTTCTTCCTTCAAGCATCATACGAGCAGACTGCGTAACGTCCACCGGCATTCCGAGCGATCTTACAAAATCATTACACGTTCCGCCTGGCAGAACTCCCACGACCGGCGGATGAACCAGCTGTGTTAATCCGTTGATGCACTCATGGACCGTGCCGTCCCCACCTAAAATAAATACCACATCTACCCCGCTTCCCCGTTCCAGACATATCCTCTCTCCGTCTCCAGGGCCGGAAGTCTGAATGATATCCAGCTCCTTGATGGCAGGTGCCAGCACAGCTACGGCAGAGCTGACTAAACTTCCTGCAGCAGATCCTGCTGCATCATTATGGATAAGCAGCGCTTTTGTGATCTCCATGAATCAACCCTCCTACTTCTCTTATCGTGCTTACTCTTTCTTTACCCGTTGTAACAGGCCGTTAACAATTACATGACATTATTCTCAGACCAACTTATTCCATATTTTATTGATGTGAGGTGTTATCTATCACCTTCGTTCAGGGTAATAAAGTAAAAAAACCACATCTTTCACCAAGGAGGCAATCTCTATGATTCCTGCAACACATAAAGAGCTGGAAGAAATCAGGACACAATGTCGGTCCATGGTAAAGACGCGGGCATTTGCCTCTGGAAGCACTTCACTCATTCCGATTCCGGGAACCGATGTCGTTGCCGACGTAGGAATTTTAATGCAGTTGCTTCCTGCTATTAATGAGAAATTCGGATTAGCTAAAGAAGATGTAGAGGGTATGGATGCAGAGAGCAAGGCCGCTTTTTATGGACTCGTTCTATCGATGGGCAGCGCTGTCATCGGAAGACTCGTTACCCGAGAAGTGGTCATTAAATTGCTCCAAAAAGTTGGGGTGCGAATGGCAGCGAAACAAGCAACACGGTTTGTTCCTTTTGCAGGGCAAGCTTTATCTGCCGTACTCAGTTTCTCAGCAATGCGCTATATCGGCAACAAACATGTAGAAGACTGTTACCAAGTTGCATTAAAGCTCTTGGAAGAACGCCGAGCGAAAGCGCATGAACTGCCGAAAGATTCTGAAATTCTCAGCAGAATAACGGAATCCGTCGCTATCGACAGTAAAGCTCATTCTGAGAATGAAGCAGCAGATACGACACCTAAGGAATAACCGAGTTCATCATGAAAAGATAAAAAACACCGAATCTCTTTCAGAGACAGATGCCCGTCTGTCAAAAAGAGATCGGTGTTTTTTGAGTTTCTTAGCCAGCTTCAGAGAACTGACTGTTATACAGATCGGCGTAGAATCCGCCTTGCGCAAGCAATTCTACATGTGTTCCTTTTTCAATCACATCTCCATGATTCATGACCAGAATCACATCGGCATCACGAATGGTGGATAACCGGTGAGCAATAACAAAGCTGGTACGGTCTTTCATCAGTTCGTTCATCGCTTGCTGGATCGCAATCTCGGTTCTCGTATCCACTGAACTTGTTGCTTCGTCCAAGATAAGAATCGATGGATCTGCCAAGATCGCACGAGCAATGGTAAGAAGCTGCTTCTGACCTTGCGAAATATTTGATGCTTCCTCGTTCAGTACGGTATCATAACCATCCGGCAGCGTACGAATGAAATGATCGGCACGGGCAGCAATGGCAGCCTGCCGAATCTCATCTTCGGTTGCTCCTTCTCTACCGTAGGCAATATTGTCGCGGATCGTACCATTAAACAGCCAAGTGTCCTGCAGTACCATACCGAACATTTCACGGAGAGTACCGCGCGGCATATCGGTAATATTAACCCCGTCAATTCGGATTTCACCGCCCTGAATCTCATAGAAGCGCATCAGAAGATTGATTAGTGTTGTTTTACCAGCACCCGTAGGTCCGACAATGGCTACCGTTTGTCCAGGTTTCACATCCAGGCTCATATCTGAAATGAGTGTCTGTCCGCCTTCATATCCAAATTTCACATGGTCAAAGGTAACTGCTCCTTGAACCTCTTTCTGTGCCACGTTACTTCCTGCTTCTTTCACTTCTTCCTCTTCATCCAGCAGTTCAAATACACGCTCGGCCGAAGCCACCGTGGACTGAATGACGTTGGCGATATTCGCCAGCTGTGTAATCGGCTGAGTGAACTGACGGGAATACTGGATAAAAGCAAGAATGTCTCCCACTAAAATTCTTTCTTTGGTGACTAAAACCCCGCCTACGATACAAATCAATACATATCCTAGATTTCCGATAAACTGCATCAGCGGCATAATGAGTCCAGAGATAAACTGAGCCTTCCAGCCCGTATGGTACAGCTTTTCATTAATCTCATCAAAATCATGAATGGATCTTTCTTCGCGTCCAAAAGCTTTGACGACATTGTGACCTGTGTACATTTCTTCCACATGCCCATTCAGTTCGCCAAGTTTCTTCTGCTGCCCCACAAAATACCCTTGTGAACGTTTGGCAATCACCGTTACGACAATGACACTAAGCGGTAACGTCAGAAACGTAATGAGTGTCATCAAAGGACTGATCGTCAGCATCATTACGATAACCCCGATAACGGTCACAAGCGAGGTGATGAACTGCGTTATGCTTTGCTGCAAGGTGTTACTAATGTTATCCACATCATTTGTAGCACGGCTAAGTGTTTCTCCATGGGTGCGTCCGTCAAAATATTTGAGCGGTAAACGCGACAGCTTTTCGTTGATCTGCTCTCTCATCTTGTATACAATTCGCTGCGCTACACCAGACATTAAATATTGCTGAGCATAGCTGAATAGAGAACTTAGTAAATAAAGTCCGCCCAGCAGCATCAGAATACGGTAGATAGCCGTAAAGTCAATTGGCATAGCAGGCTGTCCAGACATCTTCGCAAGGGCCGGTTCCGCTAAAATGTTTGTAGCACGCGCCATGATCTTCGGTGCAACAATGGTAAACACGGTGCTCAGAATCGCCATAATAAAGACGAATACGAGCATTTTATTCTCCGGCTTCAGATATTTGACAAGCCGTTTCATGGTTCCTTTAAAATCTTTCGCCTTCTCTACAGGACCTCGTCCCGGATGTCCGCCGGGATGCCCTGGTCCTGCAGGTGGCGGTGTACGTTTCTCACTCATGCGATCTCCTCCTCTGATAACTGTGAGGATACAATTTCACGGTAGACTTCGTTATTAGCTAACAGTTCGCTGTGGGTACCGCTGCCCACAATTTTTCCTTCATCCATAACAAGGATCCGGTCTGCATCTCGCACTGTACTCACGCGCTGGGCGACAAGAATGACGGTCGAGTTGGAAGTTTCATCTTTCAAAGCAGCTCTCAAACGGCTGTCCGTTTTAAAATCGAGTGCCGAGAAGCTGTCATCAAACACATAAATTTCAGGTCTGCGCACCAAGGCTCTGGCAATGGACAAGCGCTGCTTCTGACCTCCAGAAACGTTATTCCCGCCTTGAGCGATTACGCTATCGTACCCATTTTCCATTTCGCTGATAAAATCAGAAGCCTGAGCTACCGAAGCGGCATGCTCGATTTCTTCCTGGGTCGCGTCTTCTTTACCATAACGAAGATTATCCGCAATCGTTCCTGTAAACAGGATTGCCTTCTGCGGTACATAACCAATTTTTGACCGTAGATCATCCTGCGTCATCTCTCTGACATCTACTCCATTTACCTTCACACTGCCCTCTGTCACTTCATAGAAACGAGGAATAAGACTGAGCAGCGTCGTTTTACCTGAACCGGTACCGCCAATAATGGCGGTTGTCTCGCCTGGTTTCGCTGTAAAACTGATCCCTTCAAGCGCATATTCTTCAGCACCTGGATATTTGAAAGAGACGTTATCAAACTCCAGTGTTCCATAAAGTTTGTTAGGTTTTGCCGGTGTATCTGGATTTTTTAATTCTGGCTTCATCTCCAGCACTTCGTTAATACGAGCAGCAGAAGCAGAAGCTCTAGGGAGCATAACAAAGATCACGGAGACCATAATCAGTGAAAACATAATCTGCATGGCATATTGGATAAATGCCATCATATTACCAACTTGCATATCGCCTGCATCAATACGAAGGCCGCCGAATCCGATGATCGCAATAACGGTGAAGTTCATGATCAGCATCATGGACGGCATCATAAAGGCCATAATTTTATTGACACGAATCGCCGTTTGAGTTAAATCCTGATTGGCTTCTTTAAAACGTTCTTTCTCAAAATGTCCTCGGTTAAAGGAACGAATAACCCGAATTCCGGTAAGCTGTTCACGCAGCACCAGATTCAATCGGTCTAGTTTTTTCTGAATTGCCTTAAATAAAGGCAGCCCTTTAAAGGCAATAAGCGCTACTGTTCCTGCCAAGATCGGCAGAGATATAACAAGAACCAGTGAAAGCTTGGCATCCTGCGAGATTGCCATGATGAGTCCTCCGATAAACATGAGCGGAGCACTGATCATCATTCGCATCATCATGAGCAGTACATTTTGTACTTGGGTAATATCATTCGTTGTACGGGTGATGAGTGAAGCTGTTCCAATTTGGTCAAATTCCTGCAGTGAGAAATTTTCGACATGTCTAAACACTCGGCTGCGTAAGTCACGCGCAAACTTCCCAGATACTTGAGAGGCAAGAAAGCTGACTAGAATTGAACATAGTGCTCCAAGCAGAGCAATAAACAGCATCGTTCTTCCTACACTCCAGATATAAGGAACGTCGTTATTCTGTATCCCTGTATTCACTATCTTTGACATCAATGTAGGTAAGTATAGATCAGACATCGACTGTAAGAATACAAAGATAATGACAAGGATCACTGGAAGTTTGTAAACATTCAGCATCCTTAAAAGTTTCAGCATGGTTTTTCACTTCCTTCTTTTCTCTTTCGTTCTTCCTTTTCTTCCCGGACCAGGTCATGGTACTCATGAACCCGGTTCAGGAGCAAGGTAAGCTGCTTCGTATCCTCTTCTCCGAGGTACTCCACGAGTCCGTGCATGGTAGTCATCATTTCTTTGTGAACTTCTCTGACTACTTGCTGACCTGCCTCTGTAATCTTGATGCGGACTACCCTCCGATCATCCGGATCCACTGTCCGCTCCACCAGACCTGCTTCTTCCAAAGTCCTGATTACTGGTGTAATTGTAGGAGATTTTACACGAAGAAGATTGCTGATTTCAGATGCCTTCATTCCCTCGATCTGCTCCTTCGTCGTGGGTCCCTTCTCCATATATTCGCTGATTTTACATACAACGGAGGCAGGATCTCGCTCTGTCTCCGTACCTCTAATCAGTGCTGTTAAAAGCATAATTTCGCTAGGGTTACGTCCTTCCGTTTTTCGTTGTTTCCATATCCCCCGATTAAACTTCATAAACGTATAGAGCAAACTTTGTACCGTCGTATCTTCATTCATTTTTGTAAACCCCTCCTTTACAACCGAATACCCTTATATCCTTCTGAAATTAATCATACCCTTAATAAATTGTTAGGTATCCTAATTAACTTCAAGCAAGCAAATTATATTCCCCGTTATCAGGAATGTCAACTAGCCTCTATTACAGAATAAAATCCCCCTTACTGCTTGTTTTTATGAAGAGGTTCTAAGCCCTTGGAATACAAAAAAAGCGATGGCATCGTTGCCACCGCTTTCCTCACACCTCTACTATTCCCTAGCTGTAGATACCTGGGAACTGAACTCAAAATACTGCCTTGCATTTCGATATGAAATATCTTGTACGATATTTCCAAGCAACTCCATATCGTGGGGAACTTCTCCTTGCTCTACCCACTCTCCAAGCAAATTGCACACTAACCTGCGGAAATATTCATGCCTTGGATACGAAAGGAAGCTCCTTGAATCCGTGAGCATCCCAACAAATCGGCTAATGAGTCCCGCATTCGCGAGTGCTTTCATCTGAGCAAGCATTCCGTCTTTTGTATCATTAAACCACCATGCAGATCCAAGCTGGATCTTGCCTGGAATCCCGTCCCCTTGAAAACTTCCCGTAATTGCAGCCAGCACCTCATTATCCCTCGAATTAAGTGAGTAGAGGATGGTTCTTGGCAGTGCATCTTCGCTTGCAAGCGAATCCAGGAGCTTAACTAGCGGACCTGCGATCAGGCTGTCATTGATCGAGTCATATCCCGTATCCGGTCCAAGCAGATGGAACATTCTTGTATTGTTATTCCGCGCTGCATTGATATGGAACTGCATGGTCCAGCCCCGAGCTGCATACAACTTCCCTAGGAAAACAAGCGTATAAGTCTTGTATTTCTGCTCATCGTTCAAGCTGACCTTTGCGCCAGTCCTAGCTTGTGCAAAAATAGCAGCTGCCTCTTCTTTCGTTGTATCTGCATAAGGAACATAATCAAGCGCATGATCGGAGACCCGTCCTCCTACAGAGTGAAAGAAATCCACCCTCTCTTCCATTACTTGAAGGAAGGTATCATAGTCTTCTATCTTTCGCTTGGCAACCTGTTCGAGCTGAGTTAACCAGGGACGGAAGCCATCACGATTGATCTCGAGTCCTTTATCGGGACGGAAAGAGGGTAACACTTCGGTATGGAAGTCCGGAATCCCTTTAATTAGAAGGTGATATTCCAGCGTATCTGCCGGATCATCTGTTGTACAAATTACGGTAACATTTGATTTGGTTATGAGATCACGTGCACCAAAACCTTCACCATTCAGTTTGGCGTTTACTTTTTCCCAAATCACAGGTGCATTCTTTTCGTTAATCAGTTCATATACACCAAAGTATCTCTGAAGCTCTAGATGTGACCATGCATAGACCGGATTCCCGATCGCCAGTGGTACGGTTCTAGCCCAGGCCATAAACCGGTCGTAGTCGCTGACACTTTCATCGCCGGTTATGTATTTCTCCTCTACTCCATTCGCACGAAGCAGCCGCCATTTGTAATGATCTCCATATAGCCAAGCTTCCGTCAGATTACGGAAGGTTTTATTCTCGTAAATTTCCTTAGGACTTAAGTGACAGTGATAATCGATGATGGGCATATCCTTGGCATAGTTCTCAAACAACGTAATCGCTGTGTCGTTCGTCAACAGAAACTGCTCATCCAGAAAAGACTTCATCTACCCTTTCACGCTCCCCTATAAGTTCCTTTTAGTTCATTTCGGTTTACTTACTACCTAAAGCTACACTGTTTTCCCAAAAAATTCAATATAAATTGACAGCGCTAACAAAACCTTTTTTCTATTGAACACCTTTATCCATCTTACACGGATTTTTGGCAGAGTACTTGCTAAGTGATCTAACTCATTGAAAAAGTTCTGTTTTTCATGCAAAGTGTATCGAAATGTACCAAAGGGGCGAACTCTAATGGCAAAAGTGATTTCCAATATGCACCTGAATGAAAAAGTGGGTCTGCTTGAGGTGGAATGTGAACGCGGCGGAAAACCAGGACAGTTCTATATGCTTCGAGCCTGGGATACCTATCCGCTGCTCCCAAGACCCATTAGTATCTTTGATTGTACGGATCACAGCATCCGTTTTCTATACCTGGTTGTTGGCGAGGGAACCCGCCGTCTATATCAGCTCCGCGCAGGCGACAACCTGATGCTGGAAGGACCATTTGGCAATGGATTTCCTGAACTGAGCGGGAAAATTGCGCTGATCGGCGGCGGAATTGGAATTGCACCTTTTTATTACGCAGCAAAACAGTATGAGAATGCAGATGTCTATCTTGGTTTTAGCGATCAGCCCTATCTTGTAGAAGAATTCAAACAAGTCTCTTCCTCTGTTACGGTTGATGTTGGCGGTACAATTTTGGACACCCTATCGTTTTCTCATTATGACCATGTCATCGCATGTGGTCCTGAAGGAATGCTAAAAGCAGTACAAGCGAAACAAGCAGCAGAGCAAACCACGGCGAGCGTCTATGTTTCTCTGGAGAATAAAATGGCTTGCGGTGTTGGTGCTTGCCTTGCTTGCAGCACGAAACATAAAACAGGACGCAAAAAAACGTGTACGGACGGCCCTGTTTTTCAAGCAGAGGAGGTTTCTTTCGTATGATCGATCTTTCATGTAATATTGCAGGTATTTCATTTAAGAATCCCATCGTCATGGCTTCCGGTACCTTTGGTTTTGGACGGGAATACAGCGGATTTTATGATATTAATAAACTAGGCGGATTTGTGGGTAAAGGCCTTACCTTGCAACCCAAAGAAGGTAATAATGGGACACGTATGGCGGAAACGGCTGCAGGAATGATGAATAGTATCGGCCTTGAGAATCCAGGAATCCATGCTTTTCTTACACAAGAGTGTGCCTACTGGCAGTCACTAGATACCGTTCGAATTGTGAACCTCGGCGGCGGAACACTTGAGGATTATAGAGCCGGCGCAGAACTCATTCAAGAACATGAGCAGAGAGTCCGCAAAGAGACCGGCCGTTCCTCGATCGATATGATTGAGCTGAATATCTCCTGCCCGAACGTAAAAGAAGGCGGAATGGCATTTGGGATTCAGACTGATGCAGCACGGCATGTCGTACGTGCAGTGCGAAATAAGACAAACTTGCCTCTTATAGTAAAGTTATCGCCGGGTGCTGAGAATTTGGCGGAAATGGCGATCATGTGCGAGCACGAAGGAGCAGACGCCCTCTCCCTGATCAATACCATCTCTGCTATGAAAATAGATATACGCAAGCGCAAAAGTGTATTTGAGCATGGTTATGCCGGGCTATCCGGTCCTGCGATTAAACCGATTGCTCTTCGTATGGTTCATCAAGTTGCCCACGCGGTTACCCTTCCTATTCTCGGTATGGGCGGAATCACAACGGCTGAGGATGTTATTGAGTTTATTATGGCAGGCGCTGATGCCGTACAGGTAGGCACGGCTAATTTTATTAATCTACGTACAGGTCCAGATCTAATAGAAGGGGTTACAGCCTGGATGGAACAAGAAGGCGTTCAGTCGCTTGATGAAATCCGCGGCATTATTTCATAGATTACAGTGGGATCATCTTACCTAGAAACATAAGTATTACGTTTATATACAACCTCTCTTTCGTTTAAAGCGTCCTTTCTAGCAAAGGACGGTTATAATAAACATGAAAGAGAGGTGTTTTATTATGCAGATTAAATTTCTTGGAACCGGCGACATGTTCAGCTTCGAACAGGATCATAACAGTGCCATGATCGAGCATGAAGGTACAAGGCTCATTATTGATTTTCCCGAGTCTAATAGCAAAGTACTTCACAAACTAGGAATTCCCCTCAGCGATGTACGGGATGTGTTCATTACTCATCTGCATGACGATCACATCAACGGCTTACAGCAGCTTGGCTACTACGCACAAGTATTTGGCGATCATAAACCGACTTTGTATATTCACGAGCAATTGGTTGACCCGCTATGGCGCACGCTGGAGCCCGGGATGAAATACACCGTAGGCGGTGAAAAATCTCTCGAGGATTATTTTCATATCGTACCGTTACAAGAGGGAACTCCCTTCACTATTGGCGGGATAACGTATGAGATGACCAGAACCCAGCATGTACCAGGCATGATAAGCTGCGGTCTACTCGCAAGAGGATATTTCTATTACAGCGGAGACGCTACCATGGACCGGGATCTACTGCTAGACATCGATCAAGATGTAAAAATCATTCTTTATGAGTGCCATATGCAGGACGTAACGATCGGCTCGCACACTTCACTAGGTGATATTCAGGCATTGCCCGAATCCATTCAGCGGAAAACGCTACTCATGCATTACCATGACGGGTACGCAAATAGGGAAGGCAGAGAACGGTTTAACCAAGAATCACTGGCAAAGCTCGCCCATCCGCTAGAGGTGATTGAACTATGACAGATCATCAACCGAATAATCAGGACCACCCGTAAAACGGGTGGTTTGTTCTTGGGGTATAACCCCTTGTTGCCAAACTGCGCCTAAAGACGCTAGCCTGACAGTAAATCTGTTCAGGCTCATTGTTATTTGTCACTTTCACTTACCAGTTAAACTGGTTTATTTCTTTTTGCTCCTGTTGCTGATGAATGGATCTTCATACTCTTTAACACTCAGCTTATCTACTGCTTGGTCGTGTGCTTCTTGTTCTCGGATGTATTTTCGTACCGTTGCTTCATTTAAGCCCACCGTACTCACATAATATCCTTCTGCCCAAAACTTTCGATTCCCGTATTTGTATTTTAGCTGGGCATGTTTCTCAAAGATCATTAGAGAGCTTTTACCTTTTAGATAGCCCATGAATGATGAGACTGCAATTTTGGGTGGGATTGCTACCAACATGTGCACATGGTCTGGCATCATGTGTCCTTCTATGATTTCTACTCCTTTGTACTTACATAAACGTTTGAATATTTCAATTAGATCTTTTCTTACTTGATTATAGATCTCTTTCCGTCTATACTTCGGGGTGAATACAATGTGGTATTTGCACATCCACTTTGTGTGAGCTAGGCTGTAGCTCTTGTTTGCCATCTAAGACCATTCCTTTCTTTGAGCCTGAACATCTCAATTCTATCGGAATGGTCTTAGTGGTCAAACCTTTGATTGTTCCACCCGCATAGCGGGTGGTTTTTTGTTTCGCGCGTTTCACGCACTCAACTGGCTAAAGCCATAACAAAAATACCCCTCCTCAGGAGGGGCCTTTGGATGATGTTATTATGAATGATCTGGAACAAGATCAATCCTACGCTCCTCATCCCATATCGAAAAAAGCAAACAAACTATTGTTTTACTCTGTTCTCGGTTTTGTATTCCTTTTCGTACTAGTTATGACTGGTGTTAATACAGGTTCGCTCGGCTTATTTGTTATTCATTTAATTGAGTGGATTACCCTGTATATCTTACCTTGGATTTTTCTCTATTATTTCATTCAGTTCGTCAGGGCTTTTGTCAAAGGGAAGCAGGGTTAACGAGCTCATATTCTCTCCACTCTTCAGGCAGTAAGGAGCGATAAGGTTCCTGGGTAAAGCGATCATCAATCAGCACGAGCACGCCTTCATCTTCTTCGGTTCGAATGAGCCGCCCGCCTGCCTGAAGCACTTTATTCATGCCTGGAAAAACATACGCATAGTTAAATCCATTACGCCCTGTTTTATTAAAATAATCCTTCAGCATGTTGTTCTCCATGCCAATCTGCGGCAATCCCGTTCCCACCACTATGACACCGTTCAGTCGATCCCCTGGCAAATCCACCCCTTCTGAGAACACGCCCCCAAGTACGGCAAAAGCAAGCCGGGTTCGCTCTGGATGCGGCTGAAAAGCTTGCAAGAAGGCATCCCGCTCCTCTTCGCTCATGAATGACTGCTGAATCACCGTATCGATCCCCTGGCCTTGCTCCTGAGTAAAGGCATCATATACTTCCTGCATGTACGCATAAGAAGGAAAAAAGACAAGCAGATTCGTACGCGGCCGCTCTTCTGCGACTTGCTGAATCAGCTTTGCGATGACCTGCTTCGAGCGCTCGCGGTCATTATAACGAACCGAGACAGGGACAAGCCTTACATCCAGCTGATCCTTGTTGAATGGTGAAGGAATGCTCAGCGTATAATCCTCTTCACCCGCACCCAGCATATCCCGGTAATAATTCATCGGTGACAGAGTCGCTGAGAAATGGATAATGGAGCGATAGCCTTTTCCTGCTTGCCGAAGCAGTTCGGAAGGATCGAGACAGAAGATTTTGATTTTGAAATCACTGCGAATAATCTCCGCATAGGTTAGATAACGTTCGTCATAGAACTTCGCCATCCGAATAAAGTTTTGTGCTGCGAAGTAGGTACTGAGCAGTTCTTCCTGTGCTTCTACACTCACCCTGGATGCTGCAGTTCCCGTTACCAGCTCAATTTCTGCTGTCTCCACAAACTTCTCCAGCTTTTGAATCAGTGCTTCAGGCAGTTCGGACTGGATGATTCGGCCATCTGCATTACAATTATTTTTAACGGCAAGCAAGAAGGAATTGACCTCTCCTGCTGCGCGAGATACACCTTCATTTGCCGTCTTATACTCGCTCTTAATTCCTAGAAAAACTGATTTCACAAGCTCTGCCGAGAACATGTTTCTGCCTCGATCCACTAAGTTATGTGCCTCATCGACAAGGACGGCTGTCTTTTTCTTCTGGTCTTCCATCAGCCGCTTCAGAGATACTCTCGGATCAAAAATATAGTTATAATCACAGACTACCGCATCAGCCGCATAGGCGATATCGAGAGAGTATTCAAACGGACATACCCGATGTTTACGTGCATACTGTTCAATCACAGGCCGCGTCATGATCGTCTCATTTGTCATAATATCGAGAACAGCTCCGTTAATCCGGTCATAATATCCTTCGCATAATGAGCACTTTCCTGCATCGCAAGCTTCCTCTTCTTTAAAACAAATCTTGTCTTTAGCAGTAATCGTTACGCTGCTCACATGAAGTCCCTGTGCCTGCATCCTAGCAAAAGCCTCTTCTGCCGTTGCTCTTGTCGTCGTCCGCGCAGTAAGGTAGAAAATTTTGCTGATATGTTTTGCTCCCATCGCTTTCACTGCCGGAAACAAGGTGGACATCGTCTTCCCGATTCCTGTAGGTGCCTTTGCCATGAGTCCCGCACCTTCTTGAATCGTTTTAAAAACGGCACCTGCAAATTTCCGCTGACCCGCCCGGTAATTCGGGAAAGGAAAGGGCAGCGCCTCAATCGAATGATTCCGCTCTTCCTCATGGATACGGAGCATGTCCGCATAGGGAGCATACGCTGCTACGATCTCGTGTGCGTATGCTTCCAGCTCTTCGAAGGTATAAGCTTCAAGCAATTTCCGCTGTTCTCCGCTGCCCGTACGTACATAGGTAAGCTGTACCTGCATGCGGGGCAAGTTCTGTGCTTTGGCATGCATATAAGCATACATTTTCCCCTGCGCCCAGTGGACTTGCAGTCCTTCTCCCAGGTCCGATAGCGGTGCTGCGGTTGATTTGATCTCATCAATCGTCCACTCTCCGTTTAGCTGGATGAGCCCATCACAGCGCCCTTCGATATGGAATAACAGCTCCTCATGCTGAATATCTGCGGTAAGAAATACTTCCTTCTGATCTGTTTCCGCATAGGTTTTCTGTATGCTCTGATGAATCCGGGTCCCTTCATGCATCGTAGCATTCGTCCTGAAACCGCTCGTAATGCTGCCGCTGCGGTAGACGTACTCTACCAGCGGTCTTACCGATATGGAAATATCGTAACTCATATTTTCACCCGCTCCTGGTCTTATTCATCTCTTCACTGTAACAGAACAGCATGCCAGAAACCAGTGAACAACAAGTTAGAAAGTATGTTTACAGCACTTCGTGAATTACATTATTTGTAATATAATAGATGAAATGAACACAAAGGAGACCCTTTATGCTTTTTATAATTATATTGTTAGGGATCGTTATCCTTATCCTTTTAGATATTAGAAGTAAATTACCTCAGAAACGAAACGTAGTAAAAAATGAAATTGATAAATCCAGACAAATACGAAAGAAACTCCGGGATGAACAGACAAGATATAATAAAAGAAATAACGATAAATAGCTAATCTATCTCTCATGTTTAGAAAGCGACCTGTTTATATGCTATATTTTGATGGTAATACATGTTATCTCATTATTAGTGCACAGGAGGTTGTTATTATGTATCTTTATATTTTCTCATCACCGATCACAGATGCACGCGAGGAACATCACTACGTCACGCTCCAAGGCGAAGAAGGTACACGTTACATTGTCGAAATGGATAATCCTATCGAGGGAGAAGCAGCGGTTCCCGGATATGAAGTCATTGATGCAAATGGTACGATCGCAGGCAGCAACTTCATCGTTATGAATAACATCCCTGTTACCGAAGAGGGACGAGAAGCGTTTGAAGCACGATTCATGAACCGCGCACGTAAAGTGGAAGGCGAATCTGGTTTTTCCGGCATCCGCGTACTTCGTCCACTGAACAGTGACACGTATGTCATTCTGACCGCATGGGTATCCAAAGAAAGTTTTGAAGCATGGCAGAAGTCTCAAGCCTATTCCCACGCACATGCTAAACGCGATACAAGCGAAGGTATTGCTGCACAAGCACCGTCAATCTTCACCCGCCCATCCTTTGTAACGATGTACACCGCAGAGTAATATAAAATAATGCAACCCGTCCACTTCCTGTTCTAGCCTGAACAGGGGGGGACGGTTTTTTGTGTACTCTTTTTTGTACTCTTTTTCTGTACTCTTTTTCTGTACTCTTTTTTTGCGTACTTTTTTTGTTTAATCCCTTTTTATGTATTCATATCTTACGTATTTATATGTTACCTATCCACATTTACTCTAATTTCACTTCGCCCGAATCCTTTTTTCTTATTCCTTAATTCATTTCCCTTGGACTCGTTGCTCATCTCAGGGAGCAACGATGTCCCTTACCGCCCCCCATCTAGGGGAAGGATGATTTTGCCCTGCACTTTCGGAACTACGCTAGCGTAACTCCAGGGAATAAGGAGATTATGAGATCGGCGCGACTTTGGCTTTGGCTGGACCTCTTCACCTTTCGAATCCACCCTGTCCAGACAAAACAAGCGGAGCAGAGAGCTCGAAATCACCGTTTCCCTCCTCCCCAACTTCTGCAATAACACCGTTTCCCTTTTCCGCCAACCCCTGAAACCACGTCACATCAACCTTCCCCACCACTTTTCTTCATAAAAGTATAAATCGTTCACACCCCCATTCCTTCGTTTGTTCACAAAGGACAAAAGGCTTCACTATACGTTTGGTAAACGCTTTCCTATACTGAATACCAGATAGTCCAGATCACAGAGAAAGGGTGAATGACTTTGGCAAAATCCGATCCTCAAGGAGAGGCGCTAATCCCGCTTAGGCCTCAAACCGTACCCGGATCAAAAGCGCGAACAGGACGGTTTCGTTCCTTTATAAAAGAAATTAGGAAGAACAAGATCATGTTTCTGATGCTGCTTCCTACCTTACTCTTCTTCTTTATCAACAACTACTTGCCCATGGTAGGGATCTACTATGCATTCACCAAATTCAGCTTTAACACAAGTTTATTCCAAGCCGAATTTGTGGGACTGCAGAACTTTAAGTTTCTGTGGCAATCCGGCACTCTCATGAAACTTACAATGAACACCATCGGTTACAATCTGGCTTTTATTGTACTGGGTAACGTACTTGCTATCGTCGTTGCCGTTCTACTAAACGAAATCAGAGGGGCCTTTTTTAAGAAAATAACCCAATCTGTTATGTTCCTGCCTTACTTTGTCTCCTTCGTTATCCTAAGTGTCATCGTCTACAACATGTTTAACTATGACAATGGGTTTCTGAATACCCTGCTTGTTCAGTTTGGATACGAGCCTGTTGATGTCTATAACAAACCGTATGTATGGATTTTTCTCATCATTATTTTTTATCTTTGGAAAAATCTCGGCTACAGCATGGTCATCTATCTCGCAACCATTACAGGGATCAGCGAAGAATATTATGAAGCCGCTAAAATTGACGGTGCGAATATTTTTCAACGGATCTGGAACATCACACTCCCTATGCTTAAACCTACCTTTGTTATTCTGCTTCTGTTTGCACTAGGCAGCATTATGAAGGGGCAGTTCGATTTGTTCTATCAGCTTGTTGGAAACAACGGCATTCTGTACAACACAACCGACATTCTCGATACGTATGTGTATCGTTCTCTAAAAGTCACGTTTGATATGGGAATGGCTTCGGCAGCCGGCGTATATCAGTCCATGTTTGGATTTGTGCTCGTCATGACGGTCAACACCATCATTCGTAAAATTAACGAAGACTACGCTTTATTCTAGAAGGGAGAAGAGAACATGAACACGAGCATCAAAGATGACCACTATACCCGGCTGCTACAAGTCATTGCCTACACGGTTGTAATCTTTACCTCAATCATCTGTCTGCTTCCCTTCCTGCTCATCATTTCTGCTTCACTGACAAGTAACGATTCCATCGTAAGAGATGGATTTAAGTTCATTCCCGGAGAGATCTCATTTGAAGGATACAAAGCGATCTTCATATTTCCGGAGGAGGTGCTGCGAGCATATGGGATTACCCTATTTACGACCGTAAGCGGTACGTTACTTGGACTTTTTTTGATGACAATGGCTGGTTATGTACTTGCCCGCAAAGATTTTAAATACCGTAACAGCTTCTCGTTCTATATCTATTTCACCACCCTGTTTGGGGGCGGGCTTGTTCCATGGTACATCATGATTACTAGATACTTGGGACTGCTGGATTCCGTCGCTGCTCTCATTCTGCCTGGGCTCATGACTCCTTTTCTTATTATCCTAATGAAAAATTTTATCCGTTCAGGTGTACCGGAAGAGTTATTTGAGTCTGCCAAAATGGATGGTGCAAATGATTTTACAATCTACTACCGAATTGCCCTAAAGCTCGCGATGCCCGGGATTGCCACCGTTGGACTTTTCCTTGCTTTACACTACTGGAACGACTGGTTCTCCTCTTCCCTGTTTATTAACTCGCCGCATAAATATCAGCTTCAGTACTATTTATACAATGTGATTAACTCCAGCGCCTTCTTGGCTAATATGGGAGCGGGCACCGGTGTTTCCCTCTCCGGCAACTTGCCGACGGAATCTATGAAAATGGCGATGGCCATCGTCGTTACAGGTCCCATCCTGCTGCTATATCCCTTTGTACAACGATACTTTGTAAAGGGACTCACCATTGGGGCGGTAAAAGGTTAAGACTGCAGGTTGAGCGAGAATGTCCGTTGCTTCTGCCGCAGCTAACATAGATTGTAGATACAAGAATAATTCTTAAAGGGAGGATTCACATGAAAAGAACAGTAAAACGCACTTGTTCCATCCTGCTTTCCACCGTTTTTCTATGTATCATCATCTTAACCGGCTGCAGCAACACAGGTCAGAACAGCGGGAACGCTCCCGTGACAGAAGACGGTAAGCTGGACACCTCTAAGAAAGTAGAGCTTCAGTTCTACATGCTGGGAGATGCTCCTAAAGATTTAGCTGTGATTGAAGCTGAGATTAACAAAATGGCTCAGGAAGACCTGAATACTACTGTTAAATTTAACTTTACTACCTGGACAGACTGGGATCAGAAATATAAACTGCTGCTCTCATCTGGTCAATCCATAGACCTCATCTTTACAGCAGAGTGGACACAGTATCAATCCTACGCAAAAGCAGGCGCCTTCCTGGCACTGGATGAGCTCCTTCCTGTTGCAGCTCCAGAACTTCATAAGTTTGTTCCAGAAGACATGTGGAATGCAGTGAAGATTGACGATAGCATTTATACAATTCCGGCTACCTATAAAGAATACGTAAATAATGGTTTTGTCTATCGTGAAGATTTGCGTAAAAAATATGATCTGCCTAAGCCGGTCGATCTCGAAACCTTTGAAGCGTACATGGACGGCATCAAGAAAAATGAGCCGGGTATGATGCCGGTTTCCCTAAACAGTGATGTGATCGGCAACCTTCATGACCGGTATACGGAAATCAGCAGCTTTGCAGGCCCTACCAAATACGGAGTCGGAGTGAAATATGACAATCCGAAGGAGCCTTTTATTTTCTGGGGTTCTGAGGAACACAAGGCTGAACTTGAAATGTTGAAGCGCTGGGCTGATAAGGGATTCATTCCTAAAAACGTACTCAACATCAAAGATACCCTTCAAAGCCAAATTACGTCCGGTAAATCGGCTGCCATCTTTGGCGATAATCCTACCCGCTTCAACGATGCGGTGATTAAAATAAAAGCTTCTCAACCCGATTGGGAGCTCGCTTATACTCCTTTTGCAGAGAAAACAGGATACTCTACACCGGTGCATCCGATTCACAACGGATTTGCTGTACCAAAGAACAGCAAAAATGCAGAACGCGCTCTTGCCTTTTATGAAAAGCTTGTCACAGACAAAAGATATAATCTCTTTACTCAATACGGAATCGAAGGCAAGAACTATGAAGTTGACGCCAATGGATATTACAAATTGATTGGAGATGCGCAGTCTAACGGCTTCCCTCGTGAAGGCATGAATGGCTGGGCTTGGCGTAATCCTGAGTTCATGTTGTTTGATGAAGGATACGATGGTGTGAAAGCGATCTTCGCAGAGCTGGATAAAGTGCAGAAACCGGATATATTCACCGGATTTGCTGAAGACTACACTTCCTACCAAGCCGAAAAAGCAGCACTTGAGCAGGTAGAAAAACAGTATCTTTATCCGTTACTTGCTGGACTTGTCACTAATATTGATGAAGGTATAGATACTTTCCTCGCTAAAGCCAAACAGGCTGGGCTTGAAAAGGTGCAAACCGAGTATACCAAACAGTGGAATGCGTACGTAGAAGAACAAGGAATTCAGTAAAACGTTGCAGGCAAATAAGAAGCGGCCAGACTTTAGTCTGGCCGCTTCTTATTTTTAGGCATCGACTTGCCGGGAGCGCCTGTAATCAGTTGGCGTGATACTGTAGAATCGCTTAAACATCCTGTGAAAGTAGGAACTGCTTGTAAAACCTACTTTTTCGGCAATATTCCCTATTGAATCATCTGTCTCCATTAGCAGCTGACAGGCATTTTTAATCCGTTCTTCATTGATTGCATCTACAACGGTTTTTAAATGGTGCTGTTTATAGATCCGCCCGAGATAGACAGGAGACATCTGCAGTTCTTCCGCAATCTGTTGTAAAGAAAGCGCAGGATCAATATAACGGTGCTCAATCATCTCATTCATTCGTTTCATTAAGCCAAGTTGTTTATCACTGCGTTTATCCTGTAGTTTCAACTGAACTTCATCAAGGCGCTGATGATAATCACCAATGCATTCAGCTAAGGATTCATAGTGGTGTAGAGAAGGGATTTCTTCGAAAGATAGCGTAAAACCGTTCCGTTTTTGGATGTTATCCAGAACACTGCTCGTCGTTAACGATAAACGGGAGTAAGCAAGCTCTACCGCCTGATAAGGATAGGACTCAGTAGCAAGCAACATATCTGCAAATACATGTTTGGCATCTTCTATCTTCCCTTCCATCAGCAGTTCTACATATTTGTTTTCCTTATCTGCTGGATAGATATAGGAGTAACTTTGATAAGCTGCGATGGTATCTCCGCATATTACGCTTTTTTCCCCATAAAAAAAACGATACTTCATGGCTTCTTTGGTATGTTTATGGTATTCCCGAAGCTGTTCAGGCCGATCTGCTGCTGAGCTGTAAACAGCGGATAAGCTGATTTTTAAATATTCCTCAGAAGCCTCCTGGATTTGCCTTATAACGGATTCCATGAGTTCATTCTCGGAAAGGATGCTTCCCTCAGTCCGGTTCATGAATAGAAGTACACTATCCTCATCCATATCAACGGTCTCTACTCGAAACGCTTGTGAGCAGACTTCTGAGGCAATATTCATCATTGCAAATTTATAGGGTAGTATTGATGCCCCACGCTCCTGCATCAGTATTCCAAAACGATCAATAGACAACAGCACAACATAATATGGTTCAGTTAGACTTACCGTGATCCCGAGTTCTTTATATTGTCCGGCAAGCCTTGGATTCCAGCCCCCTTTGGCTCTGACCATGTTACGAAGTGTATTCTGTTTCACCGTAAACATCCCATTACGTTTCTCAACTTCAAGCGAGTGATTCTGAGACAGGACCTGCCTAAAGGGTACATACAATCTCCGAGACAGAAGAAAAGACATAAAAAGTCCGATACCCAATACTAGGGCAGCAAGCATAATGGTCATATTTCTAATCTTCGATGTATGTGATGTAATACTTGTATAAGGTGTAACCTGCACATACTGCCAGTCGAGCGCATCAGGAGAACTATAGGAAAGAAGTGATTTTTCACCTAAAAAATCATCAACAAAATAACCGGATTCAACTTTTGAAATTTGCTGTTGGACCGTTCTAGCACTTTGTTCATCCATTTCAAGTTCATCCAAAGTATCGACATGAAGTGTCCTCCCCCGGTCATCCACGATGAAAGAGAATCCGCTAGTGGTAGCGTTTCCAATAATAGAATTGTTAATCCAGCTAGAGGATAGATTTACGACTACCGCAGAATTGAGACCCCGGCTGCGTCCGATTGCATCAAAGCAAAGAAAGGAATAGACAGAGATTTGCTCCCCGTCACTGCTGAGATATTTACGGGGGATTGGAGTAAACGGTTTGTAGTCCTCAACATTTTGCAGGATTTCTACAATTCCTGTATCAACGACCTCTTCTTGGTTGTAGATTCCATTCTGTTCTCGGTTGGATGCAATATAGAACGTTCTGTTGCTTTGGTTATTTACATAGATTGATTCAATATACGGCATCGTTCGCAAGTAATTATTTAGTTCAAGCATGGCTGCAGTCTCGTCGTATATTCCGGGTTCGTTATAGAACATCAGCTTTGATATCGTGGAATTACGATAGATTTGATAGGACAAGGCTTCCGCAGTTTCTGTCATATTCGTAACTACACTGCTTGTGCTCTCCAGACTAGTGAGATCATTTTGAAATGCCTGGTTTTTTAGAAACTGGTTATAGTAGAGATAATAAACGATTGTGGATGCGATCATCGTGAACGCCACACATAATGTAATGTACAGCAATAACCGGCTGTACAGCTTCTGGTTTGAATGCATAACATTGCGTATCATCCACAGTCCCTCCTTATGCTCCTCAGGTAATCGATATCCATTAAGTGTTATTTTATATTATATATGTCAGATTTGCTTGCAATAATGAATAGATTGTCTTTTGACAACCCCTAGCATGCATAGGATAATATTTCTTATAAATGTGGAGATAGCATATATTCTAAAATAAGATATAATAAAACCATTATTTTACATTATAGCTTGTCACATGGAAGTAAAGGAGGGAACCTGTTGGAACGCCCAATATGGAGCAGATTGATTACGAAGCCATTTGTATTCTTCACCTTAATTATGATTATAAAAAGCTACCTGACTTGGTATGCCATCTTTGACAACATTCCTTTCTGGCAACCTTTACTCACCGAGGTTCCTTTTGTATGGCTTATTTTTTGTTTTATTGAACGCTTTTCTCATAAACGTAAAATCGGCTATTACATGATTGCCAATCTGGTCATTACCATCGTTTTCTTTGCTGCCATTATGTACTACAAATATTATGGGGTCATCGTTACATATCATGCACTAGCTCAAGTAAATCAAGTTACTTCCGTCAACAGCAGTGTTTTCTCTCTGCTTGCACCCTATTATCTGCTGATCTTTGTTGATGTTATTGTGCTTAGTGTTTATTATATTCAGCGCAGGATTAGGCAAAAGAAACAGGGTTCTAGATCAAATATAACCTTGCCTCGTATAGGTAAGCGGACGGCTGTCGTTATCTTTGCTTTTTCTGCGCTATTGACCATCTATAACATTTGGCCAAACCGTGCCAGTATGAATGAGCTGAATCAAGCCGAATCGATGGGAATACTTAATTACGAGGCTTATATGATTGCCGCAGATAAACCTAGTGATCCCGTACCTTCTGACCAGATTACACAGGATAAAATTAATGAACTAAAAGGTTTCTCCGCCGATCAGCCTGCGATTTCTACTTATTGGGACGCAGCCAAAGGACGGAATGTCATCATTATTCAAATGGAGTCGTTCCAGAATTTCTTGATTGGACTTCATATCGACGGTATAGAAATCACACCGAATCTAAATGCACTTGCAAAAGAAAGCCTGTATTTTTCAAACTTCTATCAGCAAGTAGGTCAAGGAAATACATCGGATGCAGAGTTTGTCGTGAACTCTTCGTATTACATTCCAGCAAGAGGTGCTGCTTCCCAGGTATATGCTGATTATGAGGTGCCTAGTTTAGCCAAACTACTGGATAAGTACGGATATAATACAACCACTTTTCATACCAACAAGGTAGAGTTCTGGAACCGTAAAGAGATGTATGCTGCACTCGGCTTCGGAAAATATTACGATATGGACTTTTTCGGTAATGAAGACGCAATTGCGTTTTCCGCCTCTGATGAAGTGCTGTATAAGAAAACTTCTGAAGAGCTGAAGTCGCTTCAGGACACGGATAAACCTTTTTATTCTCAGGTCATATCCATGTCTGCACATCATCCATATCATCTGCCCGAAAGCAAATATAAAATGGAGCTTCCAGCGCGATATGAAAATACGCTCGTAGGTGATTATATAAGAGCCCAGAACTATGCTGATTATGAACTTGGTATTTTCATTGAGCAGCTGAAAGATAACGGGGTATGGGATAAGAGCCTCATTGTTCTATATGGAGACCATCTCGGACTCCCTCTCTATTCACTTGAGGAAGATGATCGGGTTCTGATGAAAGAAATTTTTGGACGTGATTATACTCGCGCGGATATGATGAACATCCCGCTTATTATCACTGCACCAGGTGCCATTGACGGGGCTCGTATTGATCAACTTGGAGGTCAATCCGATATTGTGCCTACCGTCGCAAGCTTACTTGGCATATCCATGGACGAATATATTCATTTCGGTCAGGATTTGCTGACAGGTCATTCTAACCTTCTTCCAGAGCGTTATTACCTTCCTTCTGGATCGCTGATTACCGAAGAAGGCATGTTTATTCCAGGCAGCGGTTATGAAGACGGTACACGGTATCCGCTTCCCTTAATTGAAGAGACAGCCGATCCTTCGTTTGTATCTTCTCTGAATCCACCGCCGGATGCGCTGAAGGAAGCAAGCAAGAACATAAACAAGGGAACGGTCAGCAAAGACAAATACGATCGTGCGCTTGAGCTGCTTCACCTTTCAGACAGCTATGTAACCCAGTTACCGAAGCGATAAATCATCATTCTTCTTAGCAAAATAGCAAATACGAAAAACCCTCTGTACTTGTATAGAGGGTTTTTCGTATTTATAACCTTTGTATACCACTAGAGCCACTAGTGCCACTATTGTATCTAGCAAAGGGTATCATCGTTAGCTTTTTTGTTTCAGCATAGACTCGGTGAATGCGATCCATTCTCTTACCGCGAAGGATTGATAACGATCTTTACGCCAAACCATGCCAAGTTCCCAAGGGATACGTTCGTGAAGCGGCAAAATACATACTTCCTCCACATCCAGTTCCCTGCAAATTGTCTCCGGCATAAGCGCCACACCAAGCCCCGCTGCCACCATATTACTGATCAGATCCCACTGGGCACTTTCATAGATAATACGAGGCTGGTAGCCTGCTTTTTGACAAGCACCAATAATGCGGTCATGCAAAGTAAAGTCTTCACGGAAGAGAATAAATGCATCTTCCCGAAATGCTGATAAACGAATCTCTTCTTCACCAGAAAGCGGATGTGTAGGGTGAAGTACGACTTTAAGTGATTCTGTAACAAATACATATCCATCTAGTAGTGAGTCATCGGCTGGCAAGACAGTAACACCAATATCAAGTGCACCGGATACCACGTCTTTCTCTACTTTTTTCCCGCCATCCTCAAACAGCTGAATGGTGATATTCGGATACTGTTTGTAGAACTCCCCAATGACCTTAGGGAAGAAGCTCGCACCAATCATTGGCGGAAGCCCAATCCGGATATGACCCTTTTTTAGATTCATTAAATCATCGAGTTCTGAGGACAAGTTATGAAAAGAATTCACAATCTCTTGAGCCTGCCTTGCAAAAACCTCTCCTGCATCTGTAAGCTCGACTTTCTTCCCGTACCGATCAAGTAGAGTCACCCCTAATTCTTCTTCCAAATTCTTAACCGTCTTACTAATCGAAGGTTGGGTTATATACAGGGCCTGAGCTGCTTTAGTAAAGCTCTTTTGCCGCGCTACTTCCAAAAAATAATTCAGATGCCTAATGTCCATAAGTGAACTCCTTCCCTACTATAGAAAAAAGGAATAGTAGAAATGCTTAATATGCATTTTACTCATGAAAGAATTTAATGTAAAATTTTCAGTAACAAAACATTCCAATTTCAAAGTGTTTTATTATCTATATAGCTTTGTTTTTTAAGGAGGTCCATCACATGAAACAAACAGGAAAGATCGTATTTCAGGTCCTGATCCTGCTCTTGTTCGCACTGCTTATGAACGGGATGGCGAATCTCCTGCACCTGCCTATTCCTGGATCGATTCTTGGTATGGTGGTTCTGTTCATCCTTCTGCAGACCCGCATCATTAAACTCAGTTGGATTGATGCCGGTGCAAGCTGGCTGCTCGCAGAGCTTCTATTGTTTTTTATCCCCTCCGCTGTTGGGGTTATGAATTATTTCGAAATGATGAAGCAAGATGGTTTAAGCATTCTGCTCGTCATTCTGATCAGTACATTTCTTGTTATGGCTGTATCGGGGCTTATTGCTTCAATCATGACAAAAAGAAAGGAGAAAAAACAAAATGACCGCATTGCTCTGTCTCGTCTTCACTCTAGCCATCTACCTGCTAGCCAAAAAAATGTATAAAAAGATGCCTAAAGTGTACTTATCTCCACTCATTATTGTGCCTGTGGTCATTATTGTTGCTCTTCTGACGACGGATACATCTTATAACTCATATAACAAAGGCGGGAGTATACTGACTCTGCTCTTGCAGCCCGCAACCGTTGCATTTGCAATTCCGCTTTATAAATATTTGAAAGAACTCAAGCAATACTGGCGTGAAATTGTGACCGGTGTATCGCTCGGTTCTGTGGTCGCCATCACTTCCTCTGTTCTTGTTGCCAAGGGACTACATCTTGATCCAGGCCTTGAATCAAGCTTGCTGCCACACTCGATTACGACACCGATTGCGATGAACGTAGCTACCATGATTGGAGGCGTGCCTCAGATCACTGCCGTCTTCGTCGTTATGACAGGACTTATGGGACTTTTAATTGGACCTTATACCCTAAAATTGTTGAAAATTGACGGGGAAATCGCCCGTGGAATTCTTTATGGTACAAGTGCGCATGGTACCGGGACTTCCAAAGCATTCGAATTCAGCCCCCTTACCGGGACGATATCCAGCATATCCATGGTGCTCTCCGCTATCATCACTCTAGCAATATCCCCTGTCATATCGATGTTTTTGTTCTCTTAATACACCTTCTATCCCTTTTTTTTCAAAAAAGTTATTGTATTGCAGGACACTTCTACCTTAAAATGAAAGAACGATAACATCGCTGATTAGCGGGGGAGATTACCCATGAAGAGAACCGGTATGAAAAGAGCGCTCGACCGCCTTGGCCGCATTGTCCTACCAAAAGAGATGCGTGATACCATGGAGATTGATATCGGCGACCCGCTTGAGTTCTTTATTGAAGGTAAGGAGCTAATCCTTCGTAAATACAAATCTACGTTATGCATTTTTTGCGGAAATGTAGATACTGAAATGTATTTCAAGGAGCAGTTTATCTGCAAGAATTGTGCTAAAGAGTTAAAAATCGCGGAAAACCTAATCGATATTTCAGCAGGCGAACGACAAGAAAAGACACTTTCTGAGCATGAACGACGTGCAACCTACTTTATTAAGCCAGAATTGTCAGCAAAACCTAACGTACATAGACATCCGTTCGCCACCAACTCCGACGAATTTGCCCGTGATGTAAGACCGAAGACAGCGCAAATGCTGCGTAAGATGAAAGAAATACTAGATACGCATCCCGGTATCTCTCAGAATCAAATCGCTGAGAAACTAGGGATCAGCCAAGGGCGTGTATCTCAGCTCAAGAAACTTCTTTAGTAAACGGTATCATGTAGGAATATCAGATTTTAAAGTAGCAGTTACATGACAAAAGGTATACAAAGTGGACAAGCCCCTCTTCATCAAGAAGAGGGGCTTGTTTCTTGTATTTATCTATGAAGCAGAACCCAGAATCACTTATACCGATTCATTATTTGTCGGCTCTGAAATAAACAGCCGATCTCCATACCTAGCAGACTGTAATGCAGCTACAGTAACTGCCTGTGTACGGAGTGCATCTTGGTAATCTGATCGAATGAAGCTGCGATCTCCTGTCCGAAGAGCATGCAGAAAGGCTTCATTTTCACTCTGATAAGGATTATTCTCACCCGCTATGGTTTGCTTCCCGTCAGAAGTTGAAATGGCCAGCTGTTCAGGATTCCACTCCCATACGCCCTCCGCTGTATAGAAAGTAAGACCGGATCGTCCCGCTACTCCATCAGGTAGAATACAGGTGTTCATAATATTGGCTACTGCTCCATTTCGCATCTTTAAGTTTACAGTCCCTACATCTGGAACCGTAACTCCTTCATGGAGCTTGTGCATGCTGCGCCCTGCATACATCGCCTGTACCTCTGACACTTCGCCTGCTACATAACGGAGTAAGTCGACAATATGCGTGGTCTGTTCAATAAATTGCCCGCCAGAGCCTTCTAGATCACGCCACCAAGCTACGCCTGGCATCCCTCCATTCCAGCAGCCGCTGGCCATCCCGATCGTTTGTCCCGCTAATGCCTGTTTGAGCTTTTCTGCATGCTCCTGATAGCGAAAATGATACCCTACAGCCGTCAGCAGTCCTTTCTCACGAATCGCAGCTTCAATTTGCATCGGCAGCTCAAGATCAATTGCCAGCGGCTTCTCTACAAAGAAGGGGATGCCCCGTTCGATTAATGCAAACTCTATCTCTCCATGCGCCATCGGCGGAACACAGATATAAACAGCATCCAGCTTTTCCTGTTCAAGCATGGTATGAAGATCTTCATAAGGATTTGCCTCATATTTTACAGCCATCGTCTGCGCCTTTTCGAGACTCGTACCAAGAATCGCTTGTATCTTCACATCTTCTGTCTCATGAAGCAGATCCGCATGTACTTTACTAAACCACCCCGTACCAATAATTCCGATGTGTAACATCATTTCATCATCTCCCTATATATCTAATCTAGACCCGCTGCGGCTTTGCTTCTTGGATCAGTTGTTCAAGCTCCTGGCTATACATATCTTGTTCCATGTCCGTCCAATCATTTGCCTCAGACATATAGGCAATGACGGCGGATTTATACTGCTCCACTTGCTGAATTCGAAAAAATAAGTTGCCCGTACGCCGTACGAAAAAGTCTGCTGGTGTTACCGCCATCTCTTCTTCCATCGCATACTGAAGCTGGGTGAGTAATGGAGCAGGCAGATCATAATCCTGCACCTCTTGCTCTAACCGCTCTGCGATCTGATACAGCCGCTCCGTATTGGAACCATACATCGTAACTAGAGAGGATGCTTCTTCCCGTGTAAATCCATACCGCTGTCCTTCATTTGTCATTTGTTCCACAAAAGCAGGATACCCGCCGCTTCCACCAACATGCCCTCCTGAAATCGGCATTTGTTTTGTCTGACAAGAACGAAACCCGCGCTCACTCGTCTCATGGAGTAACTTTGCAACTAAATCTACGACCGTCTCAGCCATCTTTCGATAACCGGTTAATTTGCCGCCAGCAATCGTGATCAGTCCTGTTTCCGACTGCCAGATTTCATCTTTTCGTGAAATTTCAGAGGCGCTTTTTCCTTCTTCATAAATAAGAGGACGGATCCCTGCCCAGCTCGATTCCACATCATCGCAAGTAATCCCAGCACCCGGGAACATAAGCTGGATCGCCTTCATGACATAATCCAGATCTTCGGGTTCGACCTGTGGATGAGCCAGATCTTCCTGATAGACCGTGTCAGTTGTACCCACATATGCTTTGCCCTCTCTTGGAATCGCAAAAAGCATACGGCCATCCGGCGTATCAAAATAAACAGCCTGCCTTAGTGGAAAGCGGCTCTGATCAATGACTAGATGCACACCTTTCGTGTGCTGCAGCACTTTTCCTTTTTTGGAACGATCCAGCTCCCGAAGTTCATCTACCCATGGACCGGCTGCATTCACCACTTTCGCTGCTCGAACCGTGAATTCCTTTCCTGATACCAGATCTCGCACGATTGCACCTTTGATTTGCTGATCTTCATAGAGAAACTGATTTGCTTTTACGTAATTTACTGCATGGGCTCCCTGCTTAACTGCTTCTTTCATCACTTCAATGGTAAGTCTTGCATCATCCGTCCGGTACTCCACATAGTAACCCCCGCCTGACAGGTCATGATCATTCAGCAGGGGTTCTTTTTGCAGCGTCTGTTCTTTACTCAGCATCACTCTGCGCTCATTCTTTTTCACTCCAGCTAGAAAATCATACACTCGAAGTCCGAACCCGGTCATGAATTTGCCATACGTTCCTCCCTTATAAAACGGAAGCAGCATCCACTCGGGTGTCGTAACGTGCGGGCCATTCTCATATACAATCGCTCGCTCTTTACCGACCTCGGCTACGACATCAACCTGAAATTGTTTAAGATACCTTAGACCGCCATGCACAAGCTTCGTAGAGCGGCTGGACGTCCCAGCGGCGTAATCCTGCATTTCCACTAGAGCCACTTTCATCCCACGGGATGAAGCATCGAGAGCGATCCCTGCGCCTGTAATTCCTCCGCCGATAATGAGTAAATCATATGTATTCTTCTCCATCGTTTGGGTCATTTCGAGTCTCGATATCCCTGAAAAACCTGCCTTCATATGAGAAAACCTCCGCCCCCATCATTTCTTTAACCTATGTAAAAAAGACTGCAAAATAGCACACGGGATATTCCCCAAGTGGATTTGCAGTCTCTCCTTCTCTTCCAGACCTTTATTTACTTTTACCTGTATCTTACCACGCAGCTGAATGATTGACACAGATTCTACCATTTTTATATTTTAAAAGCCATGGCAGCATGTACTGCTCTTTGCCAGCCGCTATATAATCGTTCTCGCTCTTCTTCCTTCATAACCGGTTCGAAAATTCGCTCTGAAGCCCACTGCGCACTAATCTCTTCACAGCTGCTCCAAAAACCAACTGCAAGACCCGCTAAGTAAGCTGCTCCGAGGGCCGTCGTCTCACCAATGATCGGTCTTTCTACCGGACAGCCCAAAATGTCACTCTGAAATTGCATCAGCAGGTTGTTTCTTACCGCACCGCCATCAACTCGCATCCTTGCCAGCCCATTGCCTGAATCCTGCTGCATCGCTGTTAGTACATCCCTGGTCTGATAAGCAAGCGACTCCAAGGTAGCACGAATGAAATGCTCTTTGGTTGTTCCCCGGGTCAGGCCAAACATCGCTCCCCGCACATCACTGTCCCAATACGGGCTTCCGAGGCCTACAAACGCAGGAACAAGGTATACGCCATCCGTAGATTCTACCCGGGAAGCATACAGCTCACTGTCTTTAGAATCTCGGATCATACGCAGTCCATCCCGCAGCCACTGTACAGCAGATCCGGCGATAAAAATACTGCCTTCCAGTGCATATTCCACCTTACCCCCAACGCCCCAAGCAATGGTCGTAATCAGCCCATGTTTTGAACGGATCGCGGTCTCACCGGTATTCATCAGCATGAAGCAGCCTGTACCGTATGTATTCTTAATATCTCCCTCTCGGTAACAAGCTTGACCGAATAAAGCAGCCTGCTGGTCGCCTGCGGCTCCTGCGATAGGAATCTCAGCACCGAAGAAATGATAAGGTACAGTATACGCATAGATTTCAGATGAACCTTTGACCTCAGGCAGCATTGCAGCAGGGATTTGCAGTAGATCCAAAATCTCTTGATCCCATTTCAGTTCATGAATGTTGTACATCATCGTACGAGAAGCATTTGAATAATCGGTGACATGCACCTTTCCGCCTGACAAATTCCAGATCAGCCAGCTGTCAATCGTTCCAAAGAGTAACTCGCCTTTTTCCGCCCTTTCCCGCGCTCCCTCTACATGATCCAAAATCCATTTCACTTTTGTCGCAGAGAAATAAGGATCGATAAGAAGCCCTGTTTTCTCACGGATTAGATCCTCTAATCCATCCTCTTTCATCTTCGAGCAAATATCTGCCGTCTGTCTGGACTGCCAAACAATCGCATTATAAATGGGATGTCCTGTATCCTTCTCCCATACCACTGTAGTCTCCCGCTGATTCGTAATACCGATGCCGGCAATCTGTGCAGCGTTTACCCCTGACTCAGCTAAACAATTCGCAATGACAGCTAGGATCGAACTCCAAATTTCACTCGCGTTATGTTCCACCCACCCGGGCTTCGGAAAATACTGCGTAAACTCGCGCTGAGCACTATAGACGATATCACCTTTTTTATTGAATAAAATAGCTCTTGAACTTGTTGTCCCCTGATCCAAAGACATGATATATTGCTCCATTGTTTACCTCCTTACGGTTTACTTACGGTGTACTCTTTTCTATTTATATTAGCGTTCAACTCAATTAGGTTAACCATCTATGAGTTAAAAATCTTATCCCTTCCGTTCTTACTATGATTGAAGGCATAATACCTGGTAATACTTCAATATAGTCAGGTATGGTTCTCTATCATCCTGTAATCCTTATCTAATTAGAGAAATATGTTCTTGTCAAATTGACTAGTCGGCAGAGAAAGCAAGTGCCTTTTTTATGTATAGTTAATCTATATGCTGGCTTTGCGGAAGTCAACATGGGGCAGCAAAAGGATGCCGCAGAAGCTAGTCTTTTCATCACAATATAAGGAGCGAATGATACTCATGCTGAAAGCTCTACAAAGACTCGGCAAGTCGTTAATGCTGCCGGTTGCTACACTTCCCGCTGCCGGGATTTTGCAAGGCTTCGCACTCATTGACTATCAAAAAGACATACCGCTCGGAGCTGTCGGCGGATTTATCAACCAGTACATCACTCCTTTTCTGAGTGCGGGTGCTGGAACGATCTTTAGCAATCTTGCGATTATATTTGCTGTGGGTGTCGCCATTGGTTTGGCTGGGGATGCTGTCGCTGCCCTGTCTGCGGTTATCTCGTATTTGATTCTTGTAAAGGTTATGGAACAGGTTCCGCTTGTTTTTGACTATATACCGGACGATGTGAAGCTGGATACTGGGGTGCTTGGCGGTTTTATTACAGGGATTCTATCTGCCTATCTCTATAGGCGTTTTCACAACATGAAGCTGCCGGAGTGGCTCGGCTTTTTTTCTGGGAAGCGTTTTGTTCCCATCATTACATCGATTACTACGATTATTCTGGCTGCTTTGCTTGGTATGATCTGGAGTCCTATACAAGACGCCATTGCTTTCTTTGGTAATTGGGTCGTCGGTCTCGGAGGAACAGGTGCCTTTATTTTTGGTGCAGCAAACCGCCTGCTTGTGCCGGTCGGCCTTCATCATGTACTGAACTCTATTGCTTGGTTCCAGATTGGTGACTTTACGAATGCAGCAGGTGAAGTGGTTCACGGGGACCTAACGCGTTATTTTGCAGGAGACAAGACAGCTGGCGTCTTCATGTCCGGATTTTTCCCAATTATGATGTTTGCCATGCCGGCAGCTGCCCTTGCGCTTATACATACCGCCAGACCTGAGAAACGTAAAATGGTTAGTGCCATCTTTATTGGTTCAGCGCTGGCTTCTTTCCTTACTGGGATTACAGAGCCGCTGGAGTTTTCTTTTATGTTCCTTGCCCCTGTTCTTTATGTCATTCATGCGCTGCTTACCGGCTTGTCCGGACTCGTTATGTACTTGCTTGATGTTAAGCTTGGGTTTGCTTTCTCGGCGGGTCTGATTGATTACCTGCTGAATATCAAGTTATCGACTAACCCTTTTCTGCTCCTTCCCGTTGGTCTCGCCTTTGGCGTTATATATTACTTCCTGTTCCGCTATGTTATCGTCAAATTCAATCTAAGAACACCAGGACGCGAAGATAGTGATGCAGAGGTGCTAGAGACAGCAGCAGAACCCGAAGTACCTGCCATGAAATCAACACTAGAGGAGATCAAAGCAGAAAGAGTGCTCCGAGCCATTGGCGGCACGGATAACATTGAAAGTATTGATGCTTGTATTACCCGCCTGCGTCTCGTGGTACGAGATGAGAATATTGTGAATGATATTGAACTAAAAAGAGCAGGTGCGGCGGGTGTTATGCGGCTTGGTCATGGTGCTGTTCAGATTATTTTTGGTACTTCTTCTGAAGCACTAAAAGATGAAATCAAGAAAAAAATGTAATACAAAAATCAAGTGAGAAGCCCGGCGCTTACAGCGGCAGGCTTTTTTTATTTATTTTACTTAGCTGTCGTTCTTTCTCTGTTTATAGTCATAACAAATTAGGCACGCAGGAGGATACATATCATTTCATATAAAGCATAAGATGGTATTAAATCTAGTCTATTACCACCAAAGGGGGCATCTTCAAGATGAAACAGAGAACCTGGTCACTCGTTATCCTAATTGCGGTTCTTGTTATCAGCGGTTGCAGCTCTTCACCCACTGCAGATCCATTGTCATCCAACAAAAAGATAACGCTTACATTGTGGTATTGGAACCGTAGTATTGATGATCAACTGCTTCAAAAAGCAAAAGAACAGTTTCCCAACATTCATCTAGTGACCCAAAAGATTGGCGGTGACTTCAAGTCCAAATTAAAGACAACGATGGCAGCCAAGTCTGGCGAACCCGATATCGTTGCTCTAAATGACTGGATTATGGAGCTGTTCCCAAGCCAAGATCGTTTCTACGATCTTTATGAGTTTGGAGCCGCTGAAGTGAAGGACCAGTATCTAGACTGGAAATGGCAACAAGGGGTTACACCGGATGGTCAAATGATTGGCTTCCCAATGGATACCGGACCAACGGCTCTATTTTACCGAGAAGATTTATTTAAAGAAGCCGGGCTGCCAACCGATCCTGAAGAAGTGCATAAGCAGATGAGCACATGGGACGATTACAGGAAAGCAGGTCTAACCCTGAAGGAAGCATTCAACGGAAAGGTCTTTATGTATGACAATATTGAAAACGTATACAACGAGATCATCTCACAAAGTGATAAGAAATATTTTACTCCAGAAGGAGATTTTATAGGGGATTCGAATGAGACCATTCGTGAGGCTTGGGACATGTCAGTCGCTTTTCATAAGGACGGACTCATTGCAAATGCAGACCACTGGACACCCGAATGGAACGCCGGTGTGAACAAAGGGAAGATCGCTTCTTTCGTAGGCGCGGTGTGGATGAAACAGCCTCTCCAAGAAGCAGCTCCAGATACCGCAGGAAAGTGGCGGGTAACAAGAGCTCCAGGAGGAGACGGAAATGTAGGCGGCTCGTTCATGGCCATTCCAAAATCAAGCGAGCATCCTAAAGAAGCTTTTGAAGTCATTAAGTGGCTCCAGAACCCGGAGAACCAGCTGACGATGTTCAAAACAACCAACCTATTTCCATCCACCCCCAGCGCTTATGACAGTGCCACAATTCGGGAAGGTGAACCTTTCTTTGGAGGACAAGCGACAGGTGAAGTTTTTGCAGAATCAGCACGGAATGTCCAAATCTCCTTCTTCGGAGAACGGTATCCTGCCGTTCACGGGGTGATGACACGCTGGCTGAATAATATTGCGAATCTTGATCCAGCTACTGCCTTCGATGAAGCGATGCAGCGGGTAGAACGAGAACTGAAGCGATAAGCCCAAATGAAAAGGAGGTACCTTTATGCAGCAACCTGTAAAGCATAAACCTACACAAACCTATATGCCGGTCCCGCCAAAACGTCAGCTTGCTAAGGAAATCTGGAAGAACCGGGCCGTGTATACTGCCATCTCCCCTTTTTATCTCTTGTTCGCTGTCTTCGGTTTGTTTCCGATCGGATTCTCACTCTATCTTGCCTTTCATAAATGGGACGGCATTGGCGAGATGACATTTAACGGATTCAATAATTTCAGCTATATGCTGACCGACCCCGAGTTCTGGCAAGCCGTAGGCAATACCTTTATGATCTGGATTTACTCTACGATCCCCATGCTCTTCTATGCTCTAATTGTCGCTTTTTTACTCCATGCCCCTTTTGTCAGGTTCAAAACCTTTTTCCGAATTGGATTCTTTCTACCGAATGTTACCTCGATTGTAGCTGTATCTATTATTTTCGCTGCCTTATTCGCGAACAACTATGGGATTTTAAATTATGTAATGGGTGTATTCAATCTTCCTCTTGTTGCTTGGCTCGATGTGCCTTGGGGAATCAAGGCTGCACTTTCCTCTATGGTCATCTGGAGATGGACCGGATATAATGCCGTTATTTATCTTGCCGGGCTGCAGAGTATTCCAACTACCTTATATGAAGCTGCCAAAATCGACGGTGCTACGGGAATTCAATCTTTTTTCCGTATTACCATTCCGCTCCTTCGTCCCGTTATTCTCTTCACCGTCATCACTTCCACGATCGGGGGGATGCAGCTCTTTACCGAGCCGCAGATTCTACTTGGCAATAATGGCGGAACCGGCGGAGCAGGGATGACGATTGTCCTCTATCTGTACCGTGAATCATTTATCAATAATTACTTTGGTTACGGCGCAACGGTAGGCTGGGGAATGTTCCTGATTATTGCGCTGTTCTCATTCATTAACTGGAAAATTGTTCAAGGTCCATCATCCAAATAGAAGGAGTGAGGTTCCATGAAGCAGTCAAAGTTAACATCGTTTATTCTCTATCTTGGCTTAGCCATCGGACTTATGATCTCCATGTTTCCCTTCTATTGGCTTATTGTGATGTCGACCCGAACGACATCGGATATTTATCAATTCCCTCCAAAACTTTGGTTTGGCGGGGAACTGTGGAATAACATTTCGAGGGTCATGACACAGATTGACTTTTTGGGTGCCTTTTTAAATACCTTATTCGTGGCAACGGCGGTTACGGTACTCGTGCTTTTCTTCGATTCACTGGCTGGATTTGCCTTTGCTAAATATGAATTTCCGGGAAAAAAGATCCTGTTCGTTGTCCTGCTTACGACGATGATGGTTCCTTCACAGCTCTCTCTTGTTCCTTCCTTTGTCATTATGGCAGAGCTCGGCTGGGTCGGGACGTTCAAAGCCCTGATCATCCCTGGAATGGTCAATGCCTTCGGCATATTCTGGATCAGGCAGTATGCTGAAGGTTCGATTCCAAGCGAGCTGCTCGATGCCGGCCGCATGGATGGTGCAGGTTTCTTTCGAATCTACTTTAATGTAGCCCTGCCCATCTTGCGCCCCGCCTTCGCTTTTCTAGGAGCGTTCACTTTTATTGGAGTATGGAATGATTACCTGTGGCCGCTCATCGTTCTTACGGACGAGAAAAAATACACGCTTCAGATTGCCTTATCTCAGCTAAACGGGCTTTATAATACCGATTATTCCATGATTATTGCCGGTACACTGCTCGCCATTATACCTCTTATCATCATGTTCTTATTTGTAAGCAAGCAGTTTATATCCGACATTGCAGCGGGTGCTATTAAAGACTAGGCTGGATTTCCTTTTCCTCCATTATTTCTGCCTCATCTAAAAAGGGAGAAGATTAATGGGCAATAATAGAGGTTAATGCATGAGTATAGTTCTCAGGCTTTCATTCGCAAAAAAAGAACGCGGAAAGGGCCGCTGCAGCTGCGGTCTTTTCCTATTTTCCGAGGAAGAAGGTGTATTCAATGGGCAAAAGTCATGAGGCTTCCTATATGATCGGAGTCGATATGGGTACCACAAGCACCAAAGCTGTCCTGTTCCAGGAAGACGGAACGATTATTGCTGAAGCGAGTCAAGGCTATCCCTTACATACCGAAGGCGCAATAAAAGCGGAACAAGACCCTGATTTGATCGTCGAAGCGGTCGTTTATTCGATTCAGCAGGTAATGACGAGTAGTAAAACAACCGCTGATAAAATACAGTTTGTCTCCTTTAGCTCAGCCATGCACAGTGTGATTGCCATGGACCATTCCGGTAATCGACTTACGCCCGCTCTAACCTGGGCAGATAATCGCAGCGCTGCGTATGCAAAGCAGCTTCGGAAAGATACGACTGGACATGAACTGTATACAAGAACAGGTACACCGATTCATCCGATGTCACCACTCACCAAGATCATGTGGTTTACTCGGGAACAGCAAGACCTAATGCCTCAGATTCATAAATTCATATCAATTAAAGAATATGTATTCTATCAACTCTTTGGGGTTTATATCGTTGATCACTCCATCGCTTCCGCTACAGGGCTCCTTCGCATGGATACCCTGGACTGGGATGAAGAAGCACTGCGTGTTGCAGGAATCTCGGCTGATCATTTATCGGAGCTGGTTCCCACAACACACGTTATACAAGATCTCCATCCCTCCTATGCTGAGCAGATGCATCTTGCTCCATCGACTCCTTTTGTGGTAGGTGCGAGTGACGGTGTTTTATCTAATCTAGGCGTAGGGGCAATCGACCCCGGCGTTGTTGCCATTACCATCGGCACGAGCGGGGCCATACGCACCGTGGTTGATCGTCCTATTGCTGATCCGAAAGGCCGTTATTTCTGCTACGCGCTAACGGAGCAGAAATGGGTGATCGGCGGCCCGGTGAATAATGGAGGTGTGATTTTCCGCTGGATCCGTGATGAACTCGCTTCTTCCGAAGTGGAGACAGCAAAACGGCTTGGCGTAAATCCATATGAAGTTCTTGCTGATATTGCTGAGAAGGTTCCTGCCGGTTCAGATGGACTTCTGTTCCATCCTTATATGATGGGAGAAAGGGCGCCTCTATGGAACCCCGATGCCCGCGGTTCCTTTTTTGGCCTGACGTTACAGCACAAGAAAGAACATATGGTACGTGCTGCTCTCGAAGGAGTCCTGTTTAATCTGTACACCGTCATGCTCGCTATTGAAGAACAGATCGGAACACCGAAAACCATTCACGCAACCGGCGGTTTTGCTCGTACAGAATTATGGCGGCAGATGATGGCTAATATTTTTGATCAAAAAGTCATTTTTCCAGATAGCATTGAAAGTTCTTGCCTCGGTGCAGTGATTCTCGGGATGTACGCAACAGGGAACATCGACTCTCTTGATGTAGCAAAGGACATGATCGGGTCTACCTATCATCATGATCCTGAAGCAGAAGCGGTTTCCGTTTACCGCGAGCTGCTGCCTATCTTTATTCGGATTTCTCGCAAGTTTGAAGAAGAATATGCGGCAATCACTGCTTTTCAGATCAAAATGGAAGAGCGGCTTCCTAAAAACATATAACGCATAATAAAAGCATCCGAGTTCTCCCCGTTCTGAGTGGGAAAATCGGATGCTTTTTTTCATTTAATATAAAGAATCGTATACTTCATCAGGCCAGTGCAGTTCGACGCCCTGCTCCTGCAGCTGTTGCTGAAAGGAAGCTAGATGCTCTGCTGATTCGTACACCTGTTTTGGACGAATACCATGGGTCACGCTATAAGCAGCAAGGTACCCTGCTGCCTCGCCTATATTCCACTCCGTTGGATGCAGGCGGTAACATCCATTAGCAATCTGCGTCATTCCGATATTTTTACAGGCAGGAAGATAGTTAGACATCCGTATGGGAATGAAGGATCCCAGCGGAATTTCATAAGGATAGTTTGGTATGTAGAACGATCGCTGAGACTTTGTCGTAGGATGCAGATCCAGATGATAACTTCCTACGCCCACACTATCTGAATAACGCTTAATCCCCTGGTCGCCGCGCAGCTCTTTACTCACATCGTGCTCACTAATCGTATACAGGGCCTTAAGTCTTCTCGATTCCCTGATATACGCAGTCTTAGCCAGACCATCTTCCGTTCCAAGTACATCGCCTCGCAGCCTTACTCCCGGATAGCCTTTGCCTCCATCTAATCTGGGTGCTTCGGTCTGCAGCCAATATACGAGCGACCGTGTCAACTCTTTCGCTTGCTCCGCATGCACCCTCTTCTGCTCCGCTGTCACACCAATGACAGAAGCTAAGTAATAATCATTTTGTGCCCAGTTGAGTAAAGTAACTTCGCCAGACGGTAGTGGTTCACGCCATATGGATGGATCAACGATACGGCGGTAGGTCCACAGCGAAGGAATCCCCTGATCATTAGGGAACATCGTATACTGTTTCAGTTTAGCAGTATCCTTCACATCTGCGGTAAACCAGCTGAGGATAGGAATATCTCCGAAGAGTGGTGTATAACTTCTCCAGAATTCGTAATTCGCTGGGCGGGGGATCGTAAAGTTACCGCCTTCTACATACTCTACTGCTGCCACATGTGTAATGGACTGAATATCTTCCGGATCGGCTTCATCCAGCGCATGAGGTTCACCGGTCTGCTGGGCTGATTCACTGCCAATCAAATATTCTGTTCCTGTCATCGGCAATAGGTCGCCATTATCGGTTCCATCCAAAAAGTATTGCCCGGTCAGCCGATATTCTTCGCCGCTTTTTTCATTTCTTGCGCGTACGGAGATAATCTCTGGACCTTGCGTTTCTGCAGAAATAGCTGCCGTGTAATACAGAATTTGAATTTGCCTTGTATTCACATAAGGAGCGAGCATATCTTCCAGCACACGCAGTGCGACTTTGGGTTCATGTGCGATACGGCTTACCCATCCGTTACCCGGGTTTAATACGCTATTCGCCATCGCCTCTTCGGTGAGTGGATAATTATTTTTGTAATAAGCTCTGACGCGGTCCCGAAATTCGCGGTAACTTGCCGTACAGCCAAAAGATTCAATCCACCTGTGTTCATCCGGCGGCACTGCCTGTGTAGTAAGCTGACCTCCAATCCAGTCCGTTTCTTCCGTCATTACTACACGTTTTCCTGCTTTGGCTGCGGCCCTGGCTGCAGCCACTCCCCCAAGACTTGCTCCAATGATGACGATATCTGCTTCCATGAACGTAGTCTGCATCGTGCTTCCTCCATTCGAATGAAGTTAGTTACTCGGCTATGTGTTAATTTCTTAATAGCTTCGATCTATGACGGCTCTTGCCGTCTTTTCTTTCATCTGTTTTGTTAGCACAACATTACGGCGGGCCAAGCCTTCACAGATGAGATCAATGATGAATAATTGCGAAATTTTAGCCCCGATCGAACCGCCTTCAAGCGGCATCTCTTTACCGGCAGTAAGGAGCACAATATCTGCTATCGCTGTAATAGGTGATTTGGCATAATTCGTGATGGCTATCACTTTCGCTCCATTTTCTTTGGCTTTCATCAGCATATTATTGGTATCTATCGTACTTCCTGAAACACTGATCCCAAAAGCTACATCTCCTTCTGACATACTGACCGCCATCATCGCCTGAATATGACTATCCACTACAGCCTCTGATCTTCTTCCTATGCGAAGCAGCCGGTTTTTCGCATCCAGTGCCGTAATTCCCGAAGCTCCCACTCCGAAAAATTGTACATGTCTCGCTTCATCAATCCATTCAATGGCCTGCATTAGATTCTCTTTTGCAAGCAGACTCATGCTCGATTTCAGAATATTCACATTTGTCTCAAAGATCATTTTTACAAAATCACCATGATTCTCATCTTCATCCTGACCATCTATCTTTCTCACTCCAACGTTCTGGGCAAGTGATAATTTAAAGTCTTGGTATCCGTTAAAACCAATCTTTCTGCAAAAACGCATAACGGTGGTCTCCCCAACACCCGCAAAATCAGCAAGTTCAGTGACCGAGTAATACATCAGATCATCGGTATTCGCCAGAACGCTTTCTGCTACTTTTTGCTCTGACTTGGTGAGGGAAGGAAAATACGTATGAATCCGATCATTCATTTCCATCGAGTAGGATCACTGCCTTCCGTGCAGCATCGGCAAACCGTTTGGTTATCAGCTGTGGTCTAGAGATGGCCGAGCCGACCACCACGGCATATGCTCCAAGCCGAAGGACCTCTTCTACCTGTGAAGGTTCTTGAATCCTGCCTTCGGCAATGACAGGTATAGTTAGCTTTTGGACAGCTTCTTTTACAAGTTCCAGATCCGGTCCTTGTAGATTCGGAGAGTACGGTGTATATCCAGAGAGTGTCGTCGACACGCAGGTAACCCGGAGAGAAGCTGCATACTCCCCCTCCTCCAGTGTCGATATGTCTGCCATGATCGGTATATTCAGCGAACGCATATAATCTACCATTGTCTCGAGTGTCATCCCGCCAGGTCTTTTGCGCCGAGTGGCATCAATGGCAATCATATCTGCTCCTGCTTCGACCAGTTCATCAACTTCTTTGGGGGTAGGAGTGATATATACTTCTGAATCAGCGTAATCTCGTTTCACAATTCCTATGACAGGCAACTTACCAACTTGTTTAATCGCTTTCACATCTTCGGCACTGTTCGCACGAATGGCAATAGCTCCTCCTTCTTCCGCTGCTTTTGCCATCTTCGCCATCGTATCTGAACCGAACAGAGGCTCTCCGGGCAAAGCTTGGCACGAGGCAATGAGTCCCTTACGAATCTGCTTCATAATGAGTTCCATCGTTGATGCACCTTCTTTCCTTCATCCTTCTCCTAAGTACGAAAGCTATCTATCTGTATCCATTTATCTAATCCCTCGTATATTTCACTTTCAAACCGACTTCAAATGTACGATTCCATGGCATATAGCAATCCGTAATCGTCACCTTTCCATCTGATCCATTTATCTTCTCTTCTATTACTTCTGTTAATCTCGCTCTTACATAATTCGCAACTTCACCGCGAGGCCCATCCAGCAGAAACTTGTTATATCCCATCTGATCCACGAGACCTGCATTCAGCTCTTTACGCACGACAGCGCAGTAGCCCGCATCCTCAGCATATCGAAGCGACAGAAAATCGAGATGTTCCTGCGTACGTCCATAATGGGTGTATAGGAGAGCCTGGGATATCACGGTCCCGAGTGAATTTGAACTTGTGTTCCAAGCGGCGTATCCTGCCAGCTGAAACAACATTCCTTTTTGACGCAGCATCTTTACAAGTTTTAGATCTGCCCCGTTGGCATATCCTACATCGGCAACGGCTACCGCCTTTCCCTGCTTCAGCAGGTAACTCCCATACTCCACAAGCTCCATCAAATTCCGGTACACGTCATAACTGAAAAAAGGATGTTCCTGCGAAACAGCTTCCATCATGGTTTCTCCAGGTGTGCTTGCCAGTAAGATGAGGTCAGCTTCGGCTGCACTCGAAGCAATCAGTGCTCCTGCAGCAGTAATCTGGTATTTCAGTGTTTCATAGAAAAAACGATCCTCATAAACCGGGGTCACAAAAGCCCCTTGAATGGAAGAAAGCCTTGGATATACAAGCGGCTGTACCCCTTTCCACTCGTTAATCAGCCTCGCCATCAGCGTGCATCCCACTTCATCGGCTCCCGGATACATATAAGCTTTTAGTTCCAGATCCAGTTCTCCAATTCGCTGCCTTGCTACCTGCTGGTCCTTTGCCGTATAACCATACGGAGCGGAGTCGTCCTGCGGAAAAATCAGAAACTCAATCGTCCCGTCTTTTACAAGCTCCAGCACAGCTTTGTTCGCTTCCATATTGATTTTTCTTCGGCCCAGATAATCATTCAGCACGTCATTCGGTAAGCGGCTGTTTATATCGCTCAGTTCCTCCCGTTCTTCTGGCGTTGCGATATTCAGCTCTTTCCGGTGATCAATGTATCCCTTTCGAAAAATTTCACGGCCCCAGTCGGCATAATAGTCCGGTTCTTCATCTGCGATCGAATACTGCGGACAACGCATGATCAGCTGAAAAGCCAGCAGTTTCAGTTCAGGACGCTTCTCTTTTATTTTTCGCAAGCGGTTCAGCCGGTCGAGTAATACGGTTTCACTAAAATAGTGCAGCCTAGAAGGGATGATCCCTCCGTACAGCAATGTATCCAGCGCAATAACCGCTCCATCTGCGGTTTCTATTTTCTCTTCGAGCCATGTCCACAGCTGTTCCCAGTCTCCCGGTGTTTTCTTCTGTCCCATCATGGACAAAGGGGGCCGATCGATCTTATGCTCGGTTCCTTGGACAAGCATGTACGGGAATTCATAGTTACATGGTCTTTCGTCTAATGGGATAAAGGTGATTTGCATATGATCGCTCCTGTTCTGGTAGCTCATCGCTCATATTCTGACTTCTTCGGGCGCTCCTGTTCTGACTTCTTCGCTCCGACTTGTTTTGAATGCGTAGTGTTTCTAAGTAGAGGAATCACTGCATTCAAAGCCAAAAGTCGCTCAGAATCCAGAACACTCGCTCTGCAAGGGGGACTGGGTGGCGGGTCGTTTCACTCCACCCTTACCTCAATATTAGTTAGTTTGATGCCTTTGGCATAAGTCAGCCTACAATCCTTTTGGCTGACGATGGGGAATTTTTCAGCTTTTGGCGTGTGTCCAGCTGCTTCCATCATCAAGCTAAAGTAGAGCAAAACCTCTGCAGCCTTCGGCGTTTGTCTGTCCGTTTCACATATACAGATAAGGTAGAGCAAAACCTTTATAGCCTTCGGCGCTTGTCTGCCGTTTCTACATAAGGCAGATGAGGTAGGGCAAAACCTCTGTAGCCTTCGGCGTGTCGCTTGCCGCTTCCATCGGCAAAAGAAAACTTATCCTTTTACGGCTCCGGCGATGCCTTCCATGTAGTAACGCTGTGTGAAGAGGAAAACTAGGATGATAGGGATAACAGAAATCATGGTTCCGGCGGCGATCCAGCCGAAGTTATAAGAGAATTGTCCATTTAGGTAGGTAAGTGCAGAAGACAGCGGATACTTATTTGTATCCTCAAGAATAACGATTGGCCACAGGAAGCTATTCCAGAATGACATCACTTCAAGCAGCGCAATAACCGCAATCCCCGGCTTCACCAGGGGTAAAATGAGCTGCCACCAAATTCGGAATTCTGACGCGCCGTCCATCTTCCCTGAATCTCTCACATCGATTGGGATTCCAATGAAAGTCTGACGCATCAGGAATATATTAAATACGGAAACGGCTGCGGGCAGCACTACACCCAAATACGTATTCATTAAATGCAATTCTTGTATCGTCAAATAGTGCACGATCATTGCGGTGGATGAAGGAATGATCATGGTAGCAATCATCGTCACAAACACGAAGTTTCTGCCCTTAAAACGGAACACCGCAAGCGGGTATCCGGTCATACAAGCTAGTACAATATTAAATACCACGCCAAGTGCGGTAATAATGACGGTATTCAGGATGTATCTCGGAAAGTTAAGGAACGCCCATACCTGCACGTAGTTATCAAAATCAATAAACGTTGGAAAGATGGCAGGTGGTGTAGCAAACACATTTCTGCCCGGCATTAAGGAAACGCTAAGCAGCCACAGGAAAGGTCCCATCATAAAGATGGCCAGCAGAATCAAAAAGAAATAGGTAACCGCCATATTGGTAATCTTGCGCACGTTTTTTGCTCTTCTCGTCGTTTCCATCAGTAAGGATTGACACCGCCTTTCTGATTGAACTTAAATACGAGCACGCTTAGCCCGCCGATCAGCACGCTGACGATTAGTCCAAGCGCAGAGGCATAACCGAAGTTAAATTGGTTAATCCCTTTTTCAAAAATATACACACTCGATACGAGTGTTGACGTTCCGGGTCCACCTTTTGTCAGAATATATACTTCGTCAAAGACCCGCACTGCACCCATGACAGAAATCAGGGAACAGAAGAAAATATGAGGACGCAGCAGCGGAAGGGTAATACTCCAAATCAGCTGAAGTCGGTTCGCACCATCCACCCTTGCTGCCTCGTACAGATCATTCGGAATCCCCTGCAGACCTGCTAAATAAAGCATCATATAATATCCAAGCGCCTTCCACATGGTGATGAACATCAGCGTCGCTAGTGCTGTTTCACTTGATGACAACCAAGAGATTTGCTCACTAATAATTCCTACTTTCATAAGCAGGTAGTTCACTACCCCGTTATTACTTAGGAGCCAGCTCCAGATCAGCGCCACAGCCACCATCGAAGTAACAACAGGAATATAGAACGCGGCACGAAACAGCTTAATTCCCGGAATGCGACTATTCACCAGGATAGCCATCAGGATGGAGAAAATCTGAATGAACGGCACTACGATAACATACAGCAGTGAGTTCCATAGCGAGATCGTGAAGTTCTTATCTAGAAAAGCATTTTTAAAATTAGTCAGCCCGACATATTTGGTCTCTGCGATGACAGAATAGTTCGTTAGTGATAACGGAATTCCGTAAAGAATCGGCCAAAATACGAATACGGCGATAATGATCAGCCCCGGGGTCATGAAAGCCCAGGCGGCAAAAGACTCGGAGCGAATCCATCTCACTTTACATTCCTCCTCATAAACAGCAGGAGGCAAGAACAAGTCCTGCCTCACTTTTTGGTTTATCTGTTAGAGCTGAATCTATTTTCATATCTCATCACTATTGTTTCAAAATATTATTGACCTCGGTTTCCATCGACTTAAGGGTGGCTTGAATCTCTTTCCCATTTAGCAGCATATCTTGTAATCCGCGGGCTAGAGCAGAGTTAATGTCCGATGCATTCGGCACACCTACCATGTGATCCGTTGCTTTATCGAGACTTTGACTCGAAGCAAGTTTTGCTTCTGCTTCAAGCGAACCATCGGATTCCGTAAAGAATGGATCTTCTACTGATTTTTTAGTCGATGGCAGTGTATTTGCCTCTTTAGAGAAAGCAGTTTGGTTCTCTGCATTGGTAATGAATTTAGCGAACTCTGCTGCTTCTTTTGGATGCTTAGATTTACTAGGTACAACAAGGTCCATGGAATTTGATAAACGAAGCCCTGCTTTTCCAGTTGGAAGAGATACGGCTACTGTATTCTCGTAAATTTCTGGAGCGGATGTCTTAATAAAGTTGATAAATGTTGGTCCTGCGAGTACAAAAGCCGTCTGCTCTGCAGAATAGAACTGTACCTGCTTCCCAAGATCGGAGTCTTCTTTAACGATGAGTCCTTCCTCCATCAGTTTCTTGAGGTTCTCTACTGTAGCTGCCATCTCCGGTGTGTTAAAAGCAGCGGCGGATTTATCTTCATTAAGAATCGGGATACCATCAATGGTCAGCAGTTTCGTAACCAGATTTAAGGCATATCCCATTTTGCCTGTCTTTTCTTTTACCGTACGAGCCCAGTCTGCAAGCTCTTCTCGCGTTTGAGGCGGGCTTGCTGGATCAAGTCCGGCAGCTTCCACTATTTTTTTGTTCATAAAAAGAACTTCCGTGCCTGTGTACCACGGCAATGCATATGCTTTATCTCCAAGAACGGTTGAATCGAAAATTCCATCAAAATATTCGGCTTTTTCTTCGGCGGTGAGGTATTCATTTAGATCAACCAGAGCTCCTTTGGTGCCCATCTGGTTGGCAAATTCCGTATTGAGGTTTACAACGTCGGGGCTTGTGTTACTTGCACTGCTCGTGAGCAGCTTCTGTGTAATTGCATCATAGGGGTAATCCTGCCATTCGATTGTGACATTCTCATGGGCAGCTTCGTACTCGGTAATGAGCTTGTTGAAATAATCGTTAAACTTGGGCTGCAGTGCAATCGTCCAGAACTTCAGTGTAACGGGTTCACTGCTTACTTCCCCTTTTCCCGGATCAGCCGGTTTCGGATCAGCCGGTTCTGCCGTACCTCCTCCACCTGAACAAGCACTAATAAACATAGCTAACAGTAAAACGGTAAGGCAGGTTAGCTTCATCCCTTTTCTGTTTCTTCTCATTCCTTTTCCCCCTTTAGCTTTGGAAAATGTCATTTTTGAAGAGAACAATATGATGTGAGAATCCCGGAAGTTTTTTTACTTCTAATTCCCTTTGTGGGAGATTATAGCAAAACAATCCTAATAAAAAAAGGTTTTTCCACTATTTTTATAAAAAGCGGAATATTTTTTCTTTTTAGACTAACACCCCTGTTTTACTTGGTTTATCTTCATATGAGCCGCTTGTCTCTTCCCTTCTTAAGCCTTCTGCATATTCTAATAAATCATTTGGAAGACTAGATATCATACTTAGACTCCCGGAGGAAACCGCTGAACATGAAGAAAATATTCTCTATATACACTCAAGATTTACACCGCATTGTTCACAATTGGCCTGCCCTGGTCATTATTCTAGGTCTCGTTATCCTTCCTTCTCTCTATGCTTGGTTTAACATTGAATCTTCTTGGGACCCCTACAGCAATACCGGTGGAATTAAAGTGGCTGTCGTAAGCAAGGATGAAGGAACAGAGCTCCTAGGCAAATCCATAAATGCAGGGCAAGAAATCATAGATACACTACATACGAATAACAAAATTGGCTGGGTTTTTACGAGTGAAGAAGAAGCTTTATCCGGGGTGAAAAAAGGGCGCTATTACGCCAGCATTATCATTCCTGCAGATTTTTCTGCCGGACTTGCTACTGCACTTTCGGATAACCCCTCGGAGCCGGAACTCGAGTATTATGTAAACGAAAAAATAAATGCCGTTGCACCCAAAATCACTTCTTCGGGTGCTACGAGTATCGTGAGCGAGATTAGCAGTAATTTTGTGAAAACGGCAAATGGCGTGATCTTCAAAGCATTTAACGAAATAGGGGTGAAGCTGGAAGAGGAGCTCCCTTCCATTGAAAAGTTAAAAGCCCTTGTTTATCGTTTTGAAGATATGGTACCTGATCTGGTAAAGGCAGCAGATACAGCAACTCAAGATGTAGCTGATCTTAAAAAGATGGTGGAACAGGTAAAAGAAATTCTGCCATCCATGGAGCAAACCGCAAATCAGGCTTCTGAATTCTCGGCTAAACTTGCGGACGTGCTGCCTAAAGTACAAGATACCCTAGAATCTGTATCACCGCTCATCAAACAAGACGTCACTCTTATTAACCAGGCAGCCAGTTCTGCCCTCACCGCACTTGAAGCTATTCAAAATGCGGCGCTCACCCCAGAAGAGATTACCGAGCGCCTTGATCATCTTGAGCCGAAGCTTACTTCGCTTCTCCAGTTGACCGAAGATGCAAGAGGATGGATAGAAGCGATTCAGAACTTTTTGCCGGAACAGGTGTATACCAATTTTATTTCAAAGCTCTCATCATTGTCTGACAGATTAACAGCACAGCTGAATGCGATAAATAGTATCCGCGGTGCGCTTGAAGAGGGACAAGATCCATCTGAACTGCTGGACAGTCTATATAACGCAGCGCAAGAAACAGCTTCCATCAGTGAAAATATACTCCTTCGGTATGACAGTGAAATTGCTCCTGCTGTGAAGACGGCGGTGGAGAAAGCAGCCGATACTGCCCAAAAAGCTAATCAAACGCTGCAGACAGCGGTAACAGCTTTGCCTCGTATTAAAGAAATCATAGCAGACGCTGAAAAGGGCCTGATTGCAGGGGGAGAGGCTTTGACGAAGGTCAAATCTGAACTGCCCGAGGTCCAGAAAAAAATAACTGAAATCGCTAATAGTATTCGTGAGTTTGACCGTACCGGCAATCTGCAAGAAATTATTGATTTATTGCAGATTGATTTTCAGAAAGAGAGCAGTTTTTTTGCCTCTCCCGTATCTTTAGTAGAACATAAACTCTATCCCATTCCGAATTACGGATCAGCCATGTCTCCCTTTTTTAGTACCTTATCTCTGTGGGTGGGAGCACTGCTGCTTGTCTCTCTGCTGTCAGTGGAAGTACATGAACCTTCCCACTCAGAAAAAGAGGAGGGTCACTCTAGTAATCACCAGGTAAAATCCTCTTATCAACCTTATCAAGTGTACTTTGGCCGCTACCTGACTTTTATGACACTGGCACTGTTGCAGTCGCTGGTAGTTACACTTGGCGATATCTTTTTACTGCACGCCTATGTGCATGACCCTGTATATTTTGTATGGTTTGGAATGCTGATCAGCAGCGTATTCATGATCATTGTATATACACTCGTCTCCGTCTTTGGCAATGTAGGTAAGGCAATAGCTATCGTCCTGCTTGTCTTGCAGCTTGGCGGAGCAGGCGGTACATTTCCTATTGAAGTGACCCCTTTCTTTTTTCAGCTGATTCATCCGTTCCTTCCTTTTACGTATGGCATCAGCCTCATGAGAGAAGCGACCGGGGGCATTTTATGGGAAGTGATCACAAGAGATATTGTAGTTCTTCTGCTCATGGCTGGACTCTTTATGCTGCTTGGTGTGTTACTCAAGAAACCGATCAATCAATTGTCAGAACCACTCGTTAAAAAAGCGAGAAAAAGCAACATCATTCATTGATATTTGACAGCCCAATCAGTTCACAATTCCCCAACATTCTCCCTCTGTTCTGCGCTATAATGGTGAGTAAGAACGGAGGGAAATTTATGAAAAAGAAGATCCTTACTACCTTAATAGTTATTCTTATTCTTGCTGCTGGCGGCATAGCAAGCAAGATGTTGAGTGCTCAAGCAATTATTACTCCCGCTGAGGTCGTAAGCGCTTTAGAGAGCAAAGATATTCAATTGCTGCCGGCAAGTGAGAGCACTGATAAACCGCTTTTAAATCACGTTCCTGCAGTTCAATATATTCTGCAACCTGAAAATGCTACAGGTCAGCCCGAAGCTTTATCTATCTTCACTTATGCATCCGCAGATGCTTTGCAAGATGCAGTAACCGAGCTAGAGCAGCAAATCGATTATTTAGATGATGCTCCTGCTGTATATGAACATAAGAACGCACTGATTCTGCACTGGAAAGGCGATTCCCCTTCTGATTCTCTAAATAAGATTCTAGAAGAAGCTCTTTTAGATCTGTAATTGATCTGTAATATTGATCTCTGTAATAGTGACGTTAGTAAACGTCATTTTAAGCTATAGATAACTTCTGCCTTAGAAGATGCAGGTAAGGTTAAGTCTATAAAGTGGATGTTGTCCTCGCATATAAACTGCGATTCCTTTCTCGGGATTTGCAGTTTTTTGTTATAAAAAGATCGACAAATTACAAACCTATATTTAATATAAATGTATAATATAGAAGAAAGTGGTGAATTCCTCATTATGCTTTATGCAGGAGCCCTTATACTATCCATAGCTATCGTTGTCTTTCTAATTCCCCCGCTCGGGCGTCTGGCCCTTCGAATCGATTTTGTAGACAAGCCCCGGGAAGATGAAGAACGTAAATTACATAAGAAACCGATTCCTTTAACGGCAAGTTATGCGATTTTCATCGGTTTTTTCATTACATATCTTCTGTTTTCAGGAGAATATACTTGGCAGACAGGGGCTTTATTTTTAGGCGGATTACTGCTTCTCATCATTGGCACCGTGGATGACTGGTTTAAGACTAAGGGAAAAGATTTCCCTGCTCTGCCCAAAATGGTAGTTCAGATGTCTGCTGCTGTCATTGCCTACTTTGCTGGGATTCGCTTCAGCGGTTTCTATAACCCGTTCAGTGAAGAATATATTTCTCTTCCTGTCTGGCTGCAGTTTACCCTCACGATTCTCTGGATTTTCGGTGTAACAACAGTAATTAACTTCTCGGATGGAATGGATGGTCTAGCTGGAGGGTTGTCGGCTATTTCGGGAACAACTTTGTTTATTGTCGCACTGACCATGGGACAAGGGAATTCTGCCATGCTGGCTATTGTACTCGTGGGTGTGACCATCGGATATCTCAAGTTCAACAAACCGCCTGCAAGAGTCTTTATGGGAGATGCAGGAGCTACGTTTCTCGGTTTCATTCTGGCGGTCATTGCCCTGGATGGTGCTTTCAAGCAGGCGACCGTATTATCGATTCTCATTCCGATCCTGGCGCTTGGTGTTCCTATTTTCGACAACCTATTTGTTGTAATTAAAAGATTTCTTGACGGCAAAGCCATCTATCAGGCAGATGCCAGCCAAGCCCACTATAGACTGCTTCGTGCCGGACTGTCTCATAAACAGGTAGTTGCTGTCCTATGCCTTGTCAGCGTCTGCTTATGTTTGTCTTCCATCATTCTTATGCTCGTTCAAATGTAAATTCTCGTCTATGTAAGCAGGGCCGACAGGTCCTGCTTTTTTGCGTTAAGCAATAATTAAAAAGAACGTGATAGCATTTGCAATAACTTCTACAGAAGCAATAACTTTTACAGACCCTAAAAACATGTTCTGAGGTAACTGCCCATATACTATAGAGCTCATGCTAACATCCGCATCAAGAAAGGAGCTGTGCGATGCTCTCTTCTTCCATTGTTGTATTTCCTCCGCGTGAACCAGACCCCTTGCTTACCAAACTCTTATCTGTGCTGTGTGAGGAATATGATGTCTATTATCTGTCTGAACCTAAACTTCAAGAAGGAGAACAGGTAAAAAACGAAGCATGTTTACGTTTAGCCGAGCTCCCGTCAAGTGTGCTTTTACTCACGCCCTCCGAACTTCATACCGTCTGTACAGAAGATACCCTTGCTATTGTTGCTCATCCGTACTGGCTGCATGTCGCTGCTTCCCAAACAGAAGCGCAGCTCATTATGCTCCAATTCGAAGATGAAGAAGACGCAAGCAGTCTATTCAGTACTTGTACAGAACAACTTCGGGCCATATCTTCGCTATTCTGTTCCCGTTCCGAGATGAAGTGTCTGGATGCGACTTTTCGAGGGACCCCAGCTCTATTTCTGGATGAGGAACAAGAGAGCCTAAACCTGGACCTTTTTATACATGCCATCCATGAAATCGTGGAGGATGTTCCTTTCTCTGCCCATGAGATTCAGTGGACTAAGCGTAAAGCGCACTACCGTGCTATGAGAGAACAGAACGGACCTCATGAGACATTTTCATTTCTTTTAGCTGTATATCACTACTTATTAGGAGAACAAGAAGCACTGCACTATGGAGAGGAAGCCTTTCTGCAGGCAGTGATAAGCGGTCATCATCAATCTCTGATTTCCCATTACCGGTTTCTGTCCGCGATTCATGCAAAGCTAGGCAACCTGCAAACTGCAGCTAGTATATACGGAATTACGGCCTTTGGTGAAACCGAGGCAAGACAATATGAGAACATCCTATCCCTTCTGGCTCAAGATCAGGAGTCCCTTGCGCGCGCGGAATTACTTCGGCTGAATGATGACTATGGAACGGCCATTTCTCTCATCAAGCAGCTGCCTGCCGATCATCGTGTTCGTCACCTGCTGTTTCATATGTACCGAGAAACAGGACAATTGGAACTTGCTCTATCACAGGTTCACTCCTCTGACTTGCTCGCAGCAGAAGACCGATATCTGTTTCGCCTGTTGTGCGGCAATGTGGAAGCAATGCGCGGAGAACGACACGCAGCCATTCGCCTATTTCTAGAGGCAGCTGCCGAGAAGGAAGAAGCTCTTGTCCATATCGCTGCTCTGGAGGTACTGGATGATAAGGTTCATAATTTATTGAAAGGGAGCTGATTTTACTTATGTCAGATCCTTCTCCCTCTATTTCTAATGTACGTAAATCGGAAGGCAATACGCTCACCGCTATGCTGCAAGTGCACAATGAGGAAGATCGCTACTTGGAAGAAGTACTTACAGACCTCTCTACTTATGTTGATCACATTGTTATCGTTGATGATGCCAGTACAGATCGTACGGCCGAGATCTGTAAGTCATTTGAGAAGGTAATCAAGCTTGTACAGCTGCCGGAATCGTTGTTTGCAGAGGAATGGAAATTACGTTCTATCCTGTGGCAAGCCGCTGCTTCTACTTCTCCCGACTGGCTGCTTGCTGTTGATGCCGATGAATTGTATGAGGAACGGGCCAAGCGAAATATTCGAGGTCTTATTAATCAGAATCGTTATGACTCAGTCAGCTTTCGGCTATATGATCTTTGGGGCAGCCGGCAGTATTACCGGGAAGACGAATTGTGGCAAGCACATAAAGGGGCAACCATGACACTTGTTCGCTTTTTCAAAGACTACCCCTACTTTTATCCGCAAATGCAGCATCATGTACCTCGGCTGCCGCTTACCTGTTCCGCGCTCCCGGGGCTTACCACAGACTTACGTATCAAGCATCTGGGCTGGTCAGGACCGCTGGAAGAACGGGTTGAGAAATATGTCCGCTACAAAAAAATGGACCCCGAAGGACAATGGGGAAATCTTGCCCAATATGAGTCCATTTTGGATTTGAAACCTAACCTTCTGGAATGGAAGGAGGAAGATTAATTGTACGTCAGCATTCTTACGCACAGCTTTGCGGACGGATATAACCGTGATTTTGAGAGGCTATTTGGAGGCGGGCTGGAACGGTATATCTACGAGCTCTGTCAGGTTATTCGCTCACTCGGTCATACACCGCAGGTTCATCAATTATCCTACTACGATTCATTCCACCGCCATATTGAAGAGATTGAAGTGTTTGGATATGCTTATGATCCGCAGCGTATACCGGATGCATTTGAGGAGATGGCTTCCCAGGCGAAGGGTCCGCTCATTTATGCCAGCTGTATATGGCATCCGCTGCGTTATTCCCCAAATAGTCTCGGGATATGTCACGGGATCAACTGGGATCGTCCGAGTCTTCCATCCGAAGTGAAACAAGAAGTGGCTGTCTCTATACAGCACGCGCTAGATCATTTAGAGACCATCGTATCTGTTGATTCTCACTTTCTCACCTTTTGTAGAGCCGTCTGTACCTTTAACGATCCGCAGAAGATTATCTTAATTCCAAACGCAGTTGATACCCATTATTTCAAACCGCTGGAGTCTGCTGGGGAAGAAACAGAACTTGAAGAGCATACCTTGCGCAAAAGAACCAATAACAGAAAGGTCCATCTTCACCAGTCAGAAGAGGAGCTCGAAGCAAGTGAAGAGGAACAGCCGGGACGGATCCGAATTCTTTTTCCAAGAAGAATTAGTCTGGAACGAGGAATTATTCCGATGATGCTGTCCGCTGATTATTTATTAGGTCTTTACCCTCAAGTAGAAATTGAGTTTGCAGGAGAGCGGGTACAGGGAAGCACCGTGGGCAGAGCTTTTGAAATGTGGATGAAACACCATCCCCATAAAGCGCGCATTCTTTCCAAAAGCTATCTTTTTGATGAGATGATTACCGCCTATCATATGGCAGATATCGCGGTCATTCCTACGATTTTCTCTGAGGGAACTTCCTATGCCTGTCTAGAAGCCATGAGCTGTGGAATTCCTGTTGTAGCAAGCAATGTCGGCGGTCTCAATGATCTGATACAAGATGGTTTTAATGGCCTGTTAGTCTCGCCTGAAGAATCCCATATTACAGCTGCCCTATGCCGCCTTATTGACGATGAAGATCTCCGATTACAGCTTGGTAAGCAGGCACGGAAAACCGCTCTTAGTTATGATGAAGAGAAGTGGAAATCCGCTTGGAAAAAGGTGCTGATTCCCTTCCTCAGATAGCATTACGTCCATCTAGACTACAATAGCACAAGCGGATGTAATCCCGACCTCGTCAGCGGTGTGCTGATTACATAGGTAAGAGCATTCCATCCGCAGCGTGCGATATGTGCCTCTGAAGCGGGTATATATTTCTCCTGTTGCTCCTGTAGAAATGACCTTAGCCTAGTATCAAGCGGCGGATCACTGTCTCTCTGAATCATTCGGGTATGGAGAGCAATCCACAGCATATAGCAACGACTTCCCAGGATTTCATCTGGCTGTTCTCGTTCCCACTCCCGCTCTAGCTCCTGCTCTAGCAAAGAATGCAGCTGCTCGACTATCCAAAGCGGTGCATGAACGAGTGCCATCTTCATCGCTGGCGATAGGGCAGACAGCAGCGTTCCAGGTGAGGGATCACTGCGTAACATGGATGAAAAACCGTACCATGCCCCGATTCGAATGAACATTTTGCAGGCATCCGCAGCAGAGGAGAATCGATGCAATTGGGGTTTTCCCAAACCAGTCTGCACGCCGCGATGCCCTGATTTCAATGCAGTCTTGCTATATTCTAAGGCCGCTTGGATGGTTTCCGTCTGTTCTCGGTGGGCTGGAGATTGTACCCAAGGCTGAAGATTCCGAGAGGCCGTGCTGTATTCTCCCATCTGTGCTTGCAAAAGTGCTTCTATCCAAGGTTGGGCCAAAAAAGCACCATGCAGGTATTCTCTATGTTTTAAAATCCATGCCGGCTGTTGCAAATCCAGCATGAGATAGAATACGAGCAACTGTGCTTTTTTCGGAATTGCTTGCTTCTTTACCCATTCATTCAACTGCTGTATCTGCCCGGTACAGACAAGAAGCGGAAGCCATCTCTGCCATGCCGGCACATAATCTGGTCGGTATTCGAGAGAAACCCTATAAGATTCACAAGCTTTCTGCCACTGACCTTGCCGCTCTAGCAGCACCCCTTTTAAATAAGCGGTTCGGTAAGTCCCCGCTCCCGATACCGAGGTATATTCCCTCGATATACACATGCCGCCCAGCACATGAAGAGCCTGGTCATCTTGTCCCTCATCCATGAAGAGTACGGCATAAAGCTCCTGTAGATCTGCGAAATTAGGAAAAGCTGTCAGTCCCTGCTCGATCTGCTGCAGCGCTTCTTTTGCCCGGCCCGTTTCTCTGAGTGCATACATCGTTTTTAGGAACAGATCCGAAGCATATCCTTCCGTAACGGGCAGACTCGCAAGCAGCGGTTCAAAGATAGGAAGTGCCTGCGAATAATCTGCTTGCTGAAAATATTCTGTGCCCAGTGCATAAAGCAGTTCTCTGTTTTTCGAATCGGCAGCCAGCGCTTCCTTAATCAGCCGGAGATTCCGATCGGTTTTATTTTTTTGTTCAATAATATGCGTGAGGTAACCATAGTGAATAATTTCTAGGTCACAACGTTTTAACTGCTGATCGGACTTCGCTTGAACTGCAGAGGCAATCTGTTCGTGGATCGAACCGCTAAATTTTATTTCGGGATCATTACGAAACAACCGGCAGACATAGTCTGTTACCTGCTCATCGCCTTGGTGTCCAAGTAGACTTTTGATTTGCAGCTCATATCCTGCGGCTGCTTCATCTGCACAAAGCGCCCATAATTTTTCTTTCTGACCATCAGTAAAACATTCATCTGCATCCAGAACGAGAATCCATGGCTTGGTTGCGAGTTTTAAAGATTCATTTCGTGCAGCTGCAAAATCAGACTGCCATGGATACGAAATGACCTGTGCGCCGTATTTTTCTGCTATGGAACAGGTTGCATCTACAGACCCGGTATCGAGAATGATGATTTCCGATACAATATCAGCCACGGAAGACAAACACTGGGAAAGAACCCATTCTTCATCTCTAACAATCATACAAAGGGACACAGGAGAATCTGGATTCATTTCGCGTAAATGCCTCCTCTTATTCTTGATGGATGTTATCTACCTAAATCCGTTCGGCCATGGAAGTCCGAGCCGAATATGCTGGACAAGACGAGTATTCACATCGCCATTTGCCTGCGCTTGGATCGCAGATAGATGCCCGTCTGCTGCCGAAACCATACTGCTCACATACTTCTTCGTGCCCATTAGAGCTGTCTGAGGCAATGCTTCTCTGTTCTTTTCTAATGTGCTGCGCCAGACGCCTGTTATCCCTACAAACATTTCTCTTTTCCCCGCATGGTCAGCTGCTTCCAGAAGTTCTGCAAAGCCAGACCAAGTCTCCTCTGTTAAAGGCTTCAATTCTTTATCTATCCCCTGCTCGATGAGAAGGATGGCCTGATCTTTAAAGACCTGTTTCTTTTCTGCACCAGAAGGGATATCTAAACTCCACATCAGCCAATCTTTCTCTTGTTCAGGAAAGTCAGGGTTCTTGTGCAGCAGACGAGCTGCGCTCTCCCAATCCCCACTCCGCCATCGCGCCATGAGCTTACTTACGCGGATCGTCTTATGAGGAATGGGCGGCTGATCCCATTGCTGCAAGATGGATAGGACAGCTGAGTAGCACCTGCTATCGTTAAGGATCCCGATTAATTTCTCCATCGCTTCTTGCGATTCGATTCGAAAGCGCGCCTCGATAAGCTCTGGCAATCGTTCCTCCTGCCCGATAACCTGCAGGATACGGCAGATTCGATATAACGGCGGAAGCAGACTAGGCTTATACCGAACTGCCTCAACATAAGCATCTACGGCTGCTTCGAGCGCTCCTCTTTGTTCCGCATACTGACCGAGCATATAGAGCGTTTGGAAGGTGCCGATCCCTTCCTCCGTATGGTACATCTCCGCTGAAGGCCCCATATGAAGGGCTTCTCGAAGAATCTCTTCGGCCTCCTCTGTTCTGCCGAGTGTATTCTGGGTAAAGGCTTGAGCATGCAGCAGATCTGTATAGCCTGGGTACAGTCTACGTCCTTTAGCAATCTTTTCCATTGCCTCTGTCCATTGTCCAAGTGCCTGCAGACATCGCACTTCATATTTAAGAACCAAATGCGCATAACTAACACGTGCGGGATCTAAGCCGTTCCATGACTTCTGAAAACACTTTAACGCCTGCTCTACTTTTCCTATTCGTAAGTACTCGACACCCAGATTGTAATCATGAAACGGATTCGCTGGATCTTCTTCGATAATTTGCTGGAGCAGCTCCATATTTCGATTCACTTTGTTCTTAGCAGAGACAATCGTCTCGCTGTATCCATAATGATGAATGATTACATCGGTCATATGAAAATGAGCTTCTGCACGTTGACTCACAATGGATTCGGCGATCTGCTCATGAATTCTCCCCTGAAAACGGTACTCTGGTCGATGCCGAAACATACGAAGTACCGGATTAATCGTGACTCCCCCCGAACCGTTTCCTGTATAATTGTGAATTTGTAAAAAATAACCTTCAACCCCATCCTGCTGGGCCCAGATCGGAAGTTCTCTTGCTCCCTGTTCGTCTATTCTTTCATCTGCATCAAGAAACAGAATCCAGTCACCGGTAGCTGCCTCAAGCCCTGCATTTCTGGCTGCTGCAAAATCATGACACCACGTAAAGTGCACAACAGAAGCACCGTAACGTTCTGCAAGCTGAACCGTGTTGTCTGTTGAACCCGTATCCACAACGATGATTTCATCAACAGCTCCCTGTACACTTTCAAGACATGCGGGCAGCATTTTTTCCTCATCTTTTACGATCATGCATAAAGAAATGGTTTGACTCGGCAATTCTCACACCCCTCTCCTTCTTGCCTGACCGTCCCTTGATGTTTTCCAGTTCAGGTCATCTAACCTTTGCAGACTGCCCGTGAGATTGGCAATATCCTGAGCTAAGGTAGAAAATGTACTTTCTGATTTTTTTGCAGTTTGAGTATTCAGCATTCGTACAGCCGCTTCTTTTGCCAGTTGCAAGCAGCTGGCTGCTGCCCCCATCCTAGCGCGGCTATAATCTTTGGATAATGTGATTGCCTGCTCAAATAAAGCAAGGGACTCTGAGTAATTAGCGCGGTCATACATATATTCAGCCAGCTGAAACATGCCCTCTAAATGAAGGTCGCCCTTCGCTAATTGCTCCAAGTACTGCTCTGCCGCCTCTAATCGGAAACCATGTTTATATAAAAGATCAGCTGCCGTGCCAGGTGACAGTAATCTAGCTTTTTTCATGGAAAAAAGCAGTTCTTTTTGTCCGCAGGCCGCTGCCCGGCCCGCTAGTTTCTCTGCTTTTTGAAAAAGGGGCCCTGAATCGGGCTGAGGAAACTGAGGAAGATCTTCTGCTTCACTCTGCTGTTTTATGTTCAACAACCGCCGCTCTATCTCCGAATAGAACACGCTGTCTTCATTACTATGTTGGTAGAACACTTGCGATAATGGCTCAGAGCAGGACCATGAACAGATCGCCCAATCCATTATGGCTAAATCAATATGCTCTTGATCGTATGGAGATATAAGCTGATCACTTAATTCCTGATTAATCCCCTTATTCCGCTCTAGTAGCAGCTGCGATCGCTGTATTGCTCGGGGCTTTCTTTGTGTCTGAATCAGACAGGCGCGGGCCCAGCTTTCGTCTTCTATGCCAATAGATTGCACAGGCAGAATGGATAGAGCCGCTTCATACGCTCCGCATGACATGAGTGCATACGCCGCTTTTTGCAGATGTTCGGGGTTCTCTCTGTCGATTAACTCCACTAAAATTTGCTTCATTGAGGGATCTGCTATCCCTTCTTTTTGCAGTAGATCAGCCAACCCGCTAATCGCTGGAAGATAGCCTTGATGTGCCTTTATAGCAGACCGGTAGTGATCCTCTGCATCGGATGCTCTCCCCTTTCGTTTATCTATATCTGCCATATGGGTGAGCGGAATGTAGCTGTCTGCCCCAGCTTCCGTAACGTAAGGTACAGCTTGGTTCTTTGAAGGAAGACCGGACTTCACTGCTTTTGCAAAATAGCCATAAGCTTGCTCAGCCATCCCGTACTCCTGTTCAACAAGCCCCAGCAGAATGTAAAGATCAGGGTAGTCTCTATATCGCCTGATTTCTGTCTTCAACAGATTTTTCGCCTGTTCTAACTCCTGGTTTGCATAAAGCAGCTTTCCTAAGTCCCGTACGAGAGTCGCTCGGTATGGAGCATTCACGGGGCAGCTATTTAGTGCTCGCAAGAAAGTTATTCTAGCCTGCTCCCTATCTTCTAATTGGCAGTACGTTACCCCGAGATTATAGAGATGAAAAGGATCATCCGGGTTTATTAGGAGGGCCTGCCGAATTATTTTCAGGTTACGCATAGCTGTCTGTTTACTCTCCATGACTGCGGGAAGATACCCGTAATGATTTACTTTCAGCGGACAGATGGAAGGTGTAGAGGCTATTTTTAACTTTGTCGAAGAGCACTTCACTTTCACTTCATGCTCGATCTTCAGCCGAATATTCAGTCCGCTCTCTCCCAAAGTGTCTTTATTTGCTTGAACGAGCTGTTCGTGAATCAACCCTTCATACCGGTAACCATATCTATTTCGAAACACGCGCGGTGCAAAATAATGAATACACTCCTCAGGACTAGATCCCGTCCAGTTCACAAGTTCAATCAGACACTGGCTTCCTTCTTCCTGACTCAGAAACTCCTTGATCTCTTCTTGCCCGGCTGTCACCTGTTCATCTGCATCCAGCACAAGAATCCAATCTGTATTTGCATGTACTAACCCTGCATTACGGGCTTTTGCAAAATCATGTTCCCATGGACTATGAATTACGGTTGCTCCGTACTTTTCTGCTATTGCAACAGACCGATCCGTAGAACCCGTATCGACAATGATCAGCTCATCAGCCAGGGTATGAATTCGTTCCAAACATGCTCCAAGCCATTTTTCTTCGTTATATACAATCAGGTGAACTCCCAAAGTAGGAATACTCATCGTGAACTCTCCCCCGGTTACAAAAAAAATACATGGGCCTCTGTTGAGACTCCATGTACGTATATGTGTGCAGCGCTTATTATGTGCCTTGTCCGTTGAAATACACACTAATGGTGGCAGGTGTTCCTGGCGTGCTGGACCTATAAGCAAGCCTTGTATATTTAAGAAAACGCTGCGGAACAAGCACATCAACAGATCCGGCAGCAATTCCTGTAACTGTGTCCACATCGGTGAACCAGTTCGTTCCATTCGCGCTGATTTCGACCCTTGCATCCGCACTGCCTGTTGTCCCTGAGTTATACACAAAGAAAGAATAGGTTCCAAACACACTTGTCGTGACTGGAGATAGAGGAGTGTAAGCATCCGCCGTTGTAATGCCAAGCGTCGGAATTTCCTGAAAGCTTTTCTGTGATATGGAGGTAATACTATCTAGTCTTCCGGCTGTAATTGTTGCTCCAAGTACACTTGTGATCGTACCGTTTAGCAAACTCGATAGAGTTCCTGCCGTGATGGTTGTTCCCAGGACGCTCGTAATCGTCCCTGCGGTAATCGTGGTTCCTAGCACACTCGTCAGCGTTCCTGCTGTAATTGTTGCTCCGAGCACACTTGTCAGGGTTCCATCCAGCAAATTCGTGAGTGTCCCTGCGGTGACTGTTGCTCCCAGTACTCCCGTTATCGTCCCTGCGGTAATCGTGGTACCTAGTACACTCGTCAGCGTTCCTGCTGTAATTGTCGCCCCGAGCACACTTGTCAGGGTTCCATCCAGCAAATTCGTGAGTGTCCCTGCCGTAACTGTCGCTCCCAGCACTCCCGTTATGGTCCCTGCTGTGATCGTCGTTCCTAACACGCTCGTCAGCGTTCCCGCTGTAATCGTTGCTCCGAGTACACTTGTCAGGGTTCCCGCCGTGATTGTCGCTCCGAGCACACTTGTCAGTGTTCCATCCAGCAAGTTCGTCAATGTTCCTGCGGTGACTGTCGCTCCCAGCACTCCCGTTATGGTCCCTGCTGTAATTGTGGTTCCTAGTACGCTCGTCAGCGTTCCCGCTGTGATCGTTGTCCCCAGTACACTTGTGAGTGTTCCCGCTGTAATCGTTGCTCCGAGCACACTTGTCAGTGTTCCATCCAGCAAGTTCGTGAGTGTCCCTGCGGTCACTGTCGCTCCCAGCACTCCCGTTATGGTCCCTGCTGTGATCGTCGTTCCTAGCACACTCGTCAGCGTTCCCGCCGTAATTGTTGCTCCGAGCACACTTGTCAGTGTCCCCGCCGTGATTGTCGCCCCGAGTACACTTGTAATTGTACCCGCAGTAATGGATACGCTCGTGATGCTAGGCATGTTACTAATCGTACCATCCAAAATAACACCCACCAGGTTACCCGATGGATCTGTACGAACAGGATGGGATACTTCCTCATTGTCCGTGCCATATATCAGCGTCCTTAAATTGTCGGGGTTTAAGTTAAAACTCGAAAAGTTTGGCATCAAGGGCCTCCTCCATAGAACATGATCTAACACCGCAGCAGTGCTACGTCATTCTATGCTAGGACCTAGCGAGTAGTAACGGCTCAAGCCTCACTCTTTTTTTCAGGGTAAGGACAACCCAAACCAAATACGCACATTTTCCATATACTAGTCTTGGATAATACTTATCATCAACCGTGTTTGAGCAGCCATAACAGAGGGAACTTAGGAACTGAATTTTACTAAAGGAGGAAGATCGATGACCAACTATAATGTATTTAATTCACCCAATCGGCCTCTGTATACACAGCAGATGAACACTTATGTATCGCCTGGTGTTGAAGCTACTCCTGATGCAGGAGCTGCTGCCGCTGGAAGACTGTTCTCCTTAACAACGGGAAACGTTGCGGTAGCTTCGGGTAGCAGTCTGTTATTACAGGTAGTTAACCCAGCAGGCAGCGGTCGTGCTCTATACTTCTCGCAAGCGATCGGGGGGACTACAGCTGCTGCTTCGCTTATTTTATACCGGGGAGGTACGTTAACTGGCGGAGCTGGATTAACCCCGATTAACAATCTTTTTGGAAGCCCGGTTACAAGTGTAATGACGGCGCAGCAAGTGGCGGGTTCCATTACAGGAGGCCCTGTGAGCATCATGAGCATCCCCCTAACCTCTGGCGCTTATGATATCCGTCTTCCAGGGACTATTATTGTTCCACCAGGTCAATCCGTAACATTTAGTCTTGGAACCGGTGCACTGACGGGATCCATCAATGTAAGCTGGTGGGAGTTCTAAATGAAAAGTTTTTAAGGAGGGATACTAGTCTATGCCTAACGATCATATTTTTAATAGTGCGAACAAACCTCTGCAGCAGCTGCAACTGAATACGTATCAATCTCCAAGCGCAGCGGCTCCTGCAGAAGCAAGTGCAAGTCAGGCGGGAAGGCTATTTACAGCAGGAGCAACGAACTCAGCTACGCTCGGACTGCTTGGTGGGTCTTCTATCATTACCATACAGCTGACCAATCCCGCAGGCAGTGGAAGAACCACTTATATCTCTCGCATTTCGGGCGGCATCAATGTCTCACTTAGCTTGTTATCCTCATTTTCCGGCTCCATGACAATCATTAGAAATGGTACTTTAACAGGACCGACGACCCTGACAGCTTCTAATTTAAATTTTGCAAGCAGTAACACAAGCCTAATGACCGTCCGCTCGTCTACCTCTGCTTCTACGGGAGGAACTCCGATCCTCTCCATGCCTCTAGCTGCAGGACCCCTTGAATATAATGAGTTCGGTGATTTTATCATTCCTCCAGGTCAATCTTTCACACTAACCATAAGCGGCGCTTTGTCCGTTGCAGGGGTTCTTGCCAGTACAGCCAACCTCGTCTGGTGGGAGGTCTAAGCAGACTCTGTTCTTTTCATAGATTCTATGGCCTCTCGGTTAGACTTTTCTCCCCATAAAAAGGAACCTAGTGCAAAACCGATAAGTCCAATCACTGCCACAGTACATCCAATCCAGAAGAAGGTCGCTTGCACCCCAGCAGATTCAATAACAAACCCTCCAAAGAGCGGCGCAGATACAAGTACGACACTAACCACCGTATTACTTATACCAAACACACGTCCGACCATATCTTGGCGGCTTTCTTTTTGCATAATGGTCTGGTTGGTTACCATGAATAGTCCATTTCCTACTCCGATCAGAACAGCAAACATGACAATATATAGAGCACCATGTACTTCCCCAAGCAATCCCAATCCAGCGATGCCAAGCCCAATTCCAAGGTATCCGCCTCCGAGTCCAAGCACATAGGAGAGCTGCCCTATCCTGTTAACAAGTATCATAACAACAACCGACCCTGCTCCAATAGCGGCCACAAGAATACCAAGCATCGACTCCCGGTCCGGAGCTATTTCCCTGAGCAGCACCGTAAACTGATAATCAATCATAAGCAGCGCAAATAACCCAAACACAGCATAAATTAAAGTGCAAATCAGTACTCTCTGCTGAAAAAGATACCCCCATCCTTCCTTCCATTCAGTCCATAGGGAGCGATGCCCGCCGGCAGAATCTAATGCCTCTGAATCCACGTCAAGCTTCTTGCCTTCATGGGACAAGTTCTCAGTGAGCAACAACTTGTCCTTCACCGATTCCACACCTTTTATACTCCACAACAATGATGCCGAGATAAATCTTGCACAAGCCCCGATCGCGATACATACTTGCGGTGAAAAAATAGCAAGCGTAACTCCTCCGAGAAGAGGACCTGCAATCTTAGAAAACTGGCTAACAAGACCATTTAGTGAAGTCGCCTGAACGAGCTGCTCTTCCCTTACGAGCGATCTTGTCATTGCTTGATGTGCAGGCATGATAAAAGAAGAGACGGCCGCACGGCACATGAGTATGGGAATGACTGCATAAGGATGGGAAGCCGTGAGAAGGATCAGGGTAAGAATACCTGTTAGCAGATCCGCGAACATCATGAGCTTTACTTTTGGGAAACGGTCTGCTGCCACTCCTGCAAATGATCCGAGAATAAGACCTGGCAATGCCATTGCCACAGGTACTAGGGCTAGTGTTACCGGGCTTGCTCCCCACCTGTAGACCATGATAATTTGGATCGCAATCGCATCAAACCATTCTCCAAAAGAAGCCGTAGCATAAGCGGTAAACATCCGCATAAAATGCCTGTTTTTAAATAAGCTGCTCTCGCTAGTGCGTTTGCGGTTTGAAAAATCTGTTTTCATATAAATCCCCCGTCATCGTAAGTTTGATCTTACAATAACGGAACATTGTCAGAGGAATATCAGACAGAAGCGAGGAAATTTAATATTTGGTCACTAGCTTGACCTAGTAAAACGTCATATTGGTGCTTCTCATTTAAATCAGCGAAAATACGTTTTATCTTAAGGCGCAAAGTTTTGACCTCTTTTTCCTGTTCAGGGCGGGGATTTCGATCTATATAACGCATGAACTGTCCAAGCGAGATGAGCAAATGCGGGGTGCTTTTGGATTCATAATATACTCGCATTCCTAGATCAACAGAAGAAGTAGCCTCTTGAATAAGCCCCTGCGAATACTGCCAGATTCCCTCCAAAAAATGAAACCGAATCAGCTCTCGAAGATAAGGTGTATCCTCCAGCATGAGACGGATCTGCTCCATCTTCTTGTTCACTTTTTCAGGCTGATTCTGCAAGATATAGAGGTACAGCTCAGCAGCAGCCACTGGAATATGGAACCCGATCAGTTCATCTTCCTTCACAACCCGGCGGGTCTCAATTAATCGTTCCTCCGCTTCTGCAAATCGGCCACTCTCTGCATAGATATCTATGATATTCAGGATATACATCTCCCTATGCTGATGAGGAGATAGCAGACCCGATTGAAGGATCTTCTCTAAGAGCTCAAGTGCTTCTTCAGGCGGAATAAGGATTCCATATAGTATCGATATCCAGTACAGCTGATCCTGGACTGGCGTTGTGCTGTCATGTACAAAATAGGCCAGATCTCCATCTAGAAAGTGCAGATATCTGGAGTAGTATGAATTAACCTCAATCCCAAGCACCTCCTGCTGAGCAGCAAGGGCCATCATGGAGTCGCCTTGACCAAGCAAATGGTATTTCTGAAAAAGCTGACCTACCGCCGCTTGTAATTCAGCATCGTAGAGGGATGGACGCATACGCAGGCCATTCGTTTCGTGTACACTCAGTCGATATCCTGTACCACGTACGGTGAGAAGTTTAAACTCAGGAAGAGGAACGAGCTTTTTACGAAGCCGGTAAATGTGATCATCCACCGTACGCTCTGAGGGGTATTCCATCCCCCACACCTGATTCAGAAGATGCTCCCTGGTAAAGGTCTGCCCTTGATGACGAACTAAAAAGGTAAGGAGTGCATACTCTTTTGCCAGCAGTATCGCTTTCCCTGACGGGGTAGTAACAGAGTAGGTGCCTTCATCAAAATCAATCATGAGATCTCCTCCGCTTGTCTTTATCGTTCACTTTCTTTCATCTCATTGTACACGCTGCGTTCCGGCATTACCTCCGTCTCCATTAACAAAAAAACCGGCACGCTAAGGTGCCAGCTTCCTGTTCCATTCTATAAGAGCACGGCTCTATCCAAGGTCTCTATCCAAGAACAACCCGATCATCAGCTAGCGTAGTTCCACTGATCTGCTCGAACTCCCGCAGCAGTTCTGCCACGGTCAAAGTTGCTTTACGCTCTGCATTTACATCAAGGATAATCCGGCCTTTATCCATCATAATTAGCCTGTTCCCCAGCCGAATCGCTTGTTCCATATTATGAGTCACCATCAAGGTGGTCAGGTTCATTTCTCGGACGAGCGATTCTGTGATGCTCGTAATCAGCTCAGCCCGTGATGGATCAAGTGCAGCGGTGTGCTCATCGAGAAGGAGAATCTCAGGGCGAGTAAATGTCGCCATAAGCAGGCTGAGCGCCTGTCTTTCCCCACCAGATAAGAGTCCTACCTTGGCTCTAGTCCGATTTTCAAGTCCAATCCCCAGCTTCTCCAGTTGTTCTCGGAATAGCAACTTCGTTCCCTTACTAATACCAAAAGAAAGCCCTCTTGATTTCCCCCGGCGGTAAGCCATCGCAAGATTCTCTTCAATCGTCATCTGAGGTGCAGTTCCTGCCATCGGGTCCTGAAATACCCGGCCGATCCACTGGCTCCGCTTATACTCTGGCAAACCGCTTATCGTCTTATCCTTAATTCTCACTTCTCCGGCATCGGGTTTCAATACCCCTGATATCACATTCATCAAGGTAGATTTGCCTGCGCCATTACTGCCAATAACCGTTACGAAATCACCATGGTTCAAAGTTAAATTTGCATCCATCAACGCAATCTTCTCATCTACCGTACCTGGATTAAATAATTTGGAGACATGATCAATGTGCAGCATTAGAGACCACCTCCTACATTTTTCCCTGTATAACCTGTTCCAGATAACAGATCTGCCGTCCGTTTCTTCGCCATCTTCTTCTGTTTTATTTTCCGCTGAGTGGAAGGAATAAGCAGTGCCAGAATGACGATTACCGCTGTAATAATCTTAAGGTCAGAAGTCTCCAACCATTCAATGCGATAAGCTAACATGACCACAATTCGGTATACAACCGAACCAAGAATGACGGAAACAATCGCCCAGAAGATACTGCGCTTACCAATGATCGCTTCCCCGATAATGACAGAAGCCAGTCCGATCACGATCATTCCGATTCCCATCGAAATATCTGCAAATCCAGACTGCTGTGCAATAAAAGCACCGGACAAAGCAACAAGACCATTGGACAAGCTGATCCCTACAAGCTTTGTTGTGTCTGTATTCGCACCAAAGCTGCGAATCATACGCTCATTGTCACCCGTCGCACGAAGAGCAAGTCCTAGATTCGTTTTAAAGAAAATATCAAGAAGCAAGATAACGATGGCGGAAATGATCAGCATGAAATACAGAGGAGATACGCCTGTAAACAGAGTATCCGTATTAATCAGCGATACGTTGGGTGCTTTGAGAATTCGCATATTAATCGAATAGAGAGCAATCATCATCAGAATACCGGATAACAGACCGTTAATTCTCCCCTTGGTGTGCAGCAGTCCTGTACATGCTCCCGCCGCAATTCCTCCGCCAAAAGCAGCCAGGGTCGCAACCCAAGGAGCGTGCCCCGCTGTAATCATCACCGCCGCAATCGCCCCGCCCGTCGTAAAACTTTGATCAACGGTTAGATCGGGGAAGTCGAGAATCCGAAATGTAATATATACGCCCAGCGCCATGAGTCCATACAATAGCCCCAGCTCAATCGCTTTTGGCGTGGATGCAAGCAGTTCGAGCAGTGTACTAACCATACTTTTCTCCTCCTAGTTAAAGAGAACAGGGTGGGAGTCCCGCCCTGTTCCGCATTGCTGTCCTGTTTCTAGTTACCATACATCTTGCCTAACCTATTACTGAATAATATTGGTTTCCTGATCTGTTACACTTGCCTTCATTTCCTCTGTGACTTCAATTCCTTGTTCTGTAGCCGCACTGAGGTTAAGAATAAGATCAAGTTTGTCTGGTACGGTAATCGCAAGATCGGCTGGATTTGCGCCATTTTTCAAAATATCTACAGCCATTTCGCCTACTTGATATCCATGGTCAAAATATTTAAAACCTACGGTTGCGAATGCACCTTTCTCTACCGTATCACGGTCACTGGAGAAGAACGGGATGTCTTTATCGTTCGCAATTTTGATAATCGTATCTACCGCACTTACCACGGTATTATCGAGTGTAATGTAGAGGGCATCTACTTTACTGACTAGGGAATCCGCTGCCTGCTGTACCTCGGACGTATTCGTTACTGAGGCTTTAATGAGTTCTATATCATGCTCCTTGAAAGCCGCTTCCGCATTCCCTGCCATAACTACCGCATTCGCTTCTCCTTCATTAAGTACAAGGCCGACTTTTTTAATCTCCGGCATTTGTTTTGCAATGAAAGAAGCCAATGTCTTAATTGCTTCTGGATTCGTATCCGATGCTCCTGTAACATTGCCGCCCGGCTTCTCTAGATTGGTCACAAGTTTTGCATCAAGAGGATCTGTTACTGCGGCGAACAATACAGGCTTATCTTTGACTTGCTGAACGACAGCTTGAGCAGAAGGGGTAGCTATACCGAGCACAAGATCACTTTTATCTGTAGCAATCTTCTGAGCAATGGATAGGTTATTCGCAGCATCGGCCTGTGCATTGTTCAGGTCAATTTTCAGGTTGTCTTCCTCTACCAGACCGCCGTCCTTCAATGCAGCAATAAATCCATCTCTTGTGGCATCAAGCGAAGGGTGTTCAACGTACTGCGAGATCGCAATGGTATACGCCTTCTTCTCGCCTGCCACATCTCCACCTTCCCCGCCCGAGGTACCGTTCGTACCAGTACTCCCTGCATCGTTTCCACAACCTGCTGCCAAAGCCATCGAAGCACCAAGAATCAAAGACATCCACATTTTTTTCTTCATATATAAGACCCCTCTCTTTTTCTTCTCGCTTACTTTGCTTCCATTTAATACCTCTAACATACAGTGTCACATAGTAGCATTACTGTGTTAAAGCACACGGAGCTGAAAAGGCATAATTCCTCCATGATGAAACCGTTTGTAAGAATCTTAAAAATAGGACGACCAGTCATTTATTAACGCATGGTCAGAAACAACTTTTCCCTAATATTACGGGTGCTTGTACTATTCGTCAATTACTACTTTTACTGGAAGTACAAATATAAAAAGAAAACGCCACAATAGAACCGAAGTTCCATTATGACGTTTCCATAATTAAGATGGTTTTATCTTATACGTACAGCAGCGTCCGCCTTTGGCAAGGCATTCGGTGCGGGTTACCGAAGCTTGCAGCAGGGATTCAAATAATTCTAACTCACAGCGGCATGCCTGTTGATATACATCGGCAACCTCAGAAATCGGACAGTTGTATTCACGAAGAATATATCCTTCTTCGTCCTCAGTGAGTTCGGTCATATAACCGCCATCATTTTGAATCCGTGCCAAAGAATGAACACGGCTTTCTAGATCTTTGTCTTCCATCTCTTTAATATATCGTTCGCGAAGCTTGTTTCTGCGCCTCTCAAATAACAGATCGATCATTTCCTCACCGGCTTCGTCTTGTAGTTCCTCAAGCAGATCCAGCGTAACCTTTGGATAGGTTTTGGGGAACAACGTTTCGCCTGTATCCGTGAGTCCATACACGGCAGAAGGACGGCCAGCAGTCTGCCGAACTAAATGAGGGGCAATATACCCGTCCTTCTCCAGTGTTGCAAGATGCCTGCGTACCGCCATCTCTGTAATCTTCAGTTCGGCAGTGATCTCACGGGCACTCAGCGGACCTTGAAGCTTTAACATGTGCAGCACTTGCTGGCGTGTTGACATATCTCTTGGTGCACTCATAAGAATCACCTGCTTTCGTATTATGAAATCGAAGCAGCCGCTATGTTTGCTTTTTCCCGGCAAGCATCCGAACAGAACAAGTCATGCTCTTCCGCACAAGAATCACAGGACACATACTGTAAATTACATGTCGGGCAGTTCACATATTGGTCTTCTATCGTTCCGCAGTGATAGCAGGAAGCAATCACAATATCTTCGTCTGTACGATTAATCGGTACAGAAATACGTTCGTCAAATACATAGCATTTACCGTCAAACAGTCTGCCCTGAACCTCAGGATCTTTACCATAAGTAACGATTCCGCCTTCAAGCTGAGCGACATCCTGGAATCCTTCTTTTAGCAAGAAACCGGTAAGTTTCTCACAGCGAATACCGCCTGTGCAATACGTAATGACTTTCTTGTCTTTCACATCACCCAGGTTCTCACGAATCCACTGCGGGAATTCACGGAAAGACTCGACTTCAGGGCGGATCGCTCCGCGGAAATGTCCAATTTCATATTCATAATCGTTACGGCCGTCAATTACCACAACATCATCGCTTTGCAGCTCTTCATAAAATTCTTTAGGAGAGAGGCGTTTGCCGAACAAGACGTTTGGATCCAGCTCTTCTTCATAGCGGAAAGTCACTAGTTCTTTTTTGTGACGCACAAACATTTTTTTGAACGCGTGACCTTCTACTTCGTCAATCTTAAACCATATATCGCTAAACAGCGGGTTTGCTTTCATATCCTGCATGTATTGCTCTGTTTGTTCATAAGTTCCCGATACCGTTCCGTTAATTCCTTCTTCCGCAATCAGTATCCGGCCTTTCAGTCCAAGATCCTTGCAATATTGTAAATGTTCCTGAGTTAACGTCTCTGGATCATCAATGTGGACAAATTTATAGTACAGCAGTACACGGTAATTAGATTGACTCATTCTCTGTTTCCACCTGTCATTATTTATAGTTCCAAGCTATGAATTAGACGACAACAACGAGGAAGTAAACCTTACTGTTGTTCACTTCGCAGTTCAATTACAGACCCTTAAACAACAAGAAGCAGCCACAAGAAGGATGAAAAAGATCCCTCTGCCGCTACATGTAAATTCATGGTCAAAATGATATTCCTAGTCTAACGAAGTGTCTCTACTTAGTCAATATAAAGGTATAAAAAGTTGATTAAGTCCTTCTTCTTGATCCTCCTTTTTTAATAAAAAAACGCCCTGCACTTCCCTTGTTAGGAAATACAAGACGTTCTTATTTAGCTAGAGTATTAAGCTTTGATGGACCCCTGAGTTACTCCGTTAATAATCCACTTCTGAGCAAAGATGTAGATGATGATCATCGGCAGCATTGCCATGAGATAAGAAGCGAAGGCCAGGTTAAAGTCCGTGTTAAACTGTCCTTGGAAAATATACTGCACAAGCGGCAGTGTATACTGACGTTGATCGCTAATCATAATCAGCGGCAGCAGGAAGTCATTATACGTTGATAAGCACGTCAGAATTCCGACAGTAGCACTCATGGGAGCAAGCAGCGGGAAGATAATGCGCCAGAATGTACCCCAAGTCGTTGCTCCATCCACTTTCGCTGCTTCTTCCAGTGCCATAGGGATGGAACGAATATAAGCAACATAGATAAAGATATTAAAGGCAAGTCCATACACAGTATGCAGAAAAATGAGACCCACCAAATTCGTCATATGCAGACCAGACGTTAATTTTACGACAGGCAGCATAATGATTTGGAAAGGAATAAACATGGCACTGACAAAATAAAAATATAATCCTTTAAAAAATTTATGATTCATGTTTCTTGCAATCGCATAAGCGACAAGCGAATTTGTCAGCAAAGTAAGAGTGACGGTTGCTGTAGTAACCAAGGTACTGTTCCCGAGTGCTCGGAAGAATCCAGTCATCTCAATCGCTTTTGAGAAGTTACTCCACTGGATATCCGCAGGAAAAGCGAAGATGGACTGACGCATCTGTTCCGGGTTTTTCAGTGCGATGGTAACGGTCATATAGAGCGGAAACAACACCACGATGGTCCCGAGAACGATCAGGGTCATGACGATCCAATTCGTACGATTACGAGGTTTCTTCATTATACGTCACTCTCCCTTCTCTGCAGGAATCGTAGTTGTATGATCGAGATAAAGGCAATCAGAATAAAGTAAATGATGGCATTCGCAGATTGATAAGCAAATTCCCCGCCTTCAAATCCGCCTGTGTAGATCAGATGGGCAATTGACTGGGTTGCCCGCCCAGGTCCGCCATCGGTCATGGCAACAACCAGGTCAAAGACCATAAGCGAGTTCTTCATCGCAAGCACCATATTAATCGTAAAGAAAGGAGCGATCAGGGGGAATGTAATACTCCAGAATTCACGCCATTTTCCTGCCTCGTCTAGATTTGAAGCTTCATATAAATCCGTTGGGATGGTTTGCAGACCCGCTAGATAAAGAATCGTGTTAAAAGCAATCCCTTGCCAAATGGCAACGGTAACCACACCCACCCAAGCCAGATCCTGACTGCCTAGAATGTTCGTTGTCAGCGCCGTAAGCCCCAGGCTTTCTCCCCATAATGGAAATACGTTAGAGAAAAGATAATTGAAAATATAGCCGACAATGAGAATACTCAGAATATTCGGTAAGAAGTAGACTGCACGAAAAAAGTTACGAAACTTAATCTTGGCGTTAAGACCAAGGGCAATGAGTAAACTGATGACATTAATAAAAATCGTAGCAACCACAGCAAACCGGATGGTAAACCAGTAGGCATTCCCAATATTGCTGTCCTGGAACAGGTTAACGTAGTTTTTGAATCCAATAAAATCGTATGTATCTCCGAAACCGTTCCAATTGGTGAACGAGTAGTACAGGCCCTGCAAGGCAGGCAAAGTCATAAATATAAAGAAAAGTACCACAGCAGGCAGAGTCATCCAGTAATACGGAGTGAGCCGGTTCTTCATCTTCCATCCTCCTTAGTGGGGAGAAGGACTTTTGGTTCCTTATTTTCAAAAGCCCGTTCTCTCGTCATTCTCTTGTTGATTTATCTGCGATTCGCTACCTTATCCCACTCTTTATCGAGTTTGGCTAGATACGCGTCAATATCTCCATTTTGCAAAAACTCCTGTACGATAGAATTCAGCTGTACTGCCGAAGGAATATAGTGATCAGCAAAATCGGTAACTTGTCCTTTTTCTATGTAAGGAATTACACCCGCTACACTTGGATCATCCTGCTTCACACCCTCTACAGCAGAAAATAAATTCTGTTCCGTAATGTACTGTTTAATGTTGTCTTCACGAAGCAAAAACTTAATAAATTCCAACGATTCCTCTTTATATTTTGTATCATTAGATACCGTCAGGAGCGTATCGATTCCATTAACAAGATTGATTTCTTCCGGGTTGTTACTCGTCGGAAAAGTAAAAAAGCCAATTTCGATATCCGGATTCGCTTTCCTTATTTCCGGAATTGCCCAAGTTCCTTGTATGTACATAAAGGCTTCGCCATTTGCAAACGCTCGGTTGCCGTCTGCATACGTTTTACCAAAGTTATCACTGTGTCCGTAATCTAGAATGGCCAGCTGTTTCTCCGCGATTTCTCTGTATCTATCCTGAAAAGTCGTTTTGTCTTCTCTACGATCGATATAAAAATCAATACCTTCTAGATTCAGAGCTAACGCATTAAAGGAAAGACTCGCTTGCCAATCATCCTTATAGGTTAAGTAAAATGGAATTTTGCCTGCGTCCTTAATCTTTTTCGCGGTTTCGAGCAGTTCGTCCCAAGTCTTCGGAACGTCCAGCCCCATTTCTTTGAAAAGCGTTTTGTTATACATAATGCCGTTTGCATTCGTTGCATAAGGGATACCGGTAAGCTCGTCCATACCGCTTGTATCTGTTACCATTTGGAGGTAACTCGGATTAATAAGATCGATCATCTCTTGATCCGTTTGTTCCATAAAAATATGGCTTTGCGAGAGGACTGAGAATGTATCCGTCGCTCCAAGCGCTATGATGTCAGGGACATCATTTTTGACAAGTCTTGTCTTGAGTACCGTCTCCGCATCTGGCGGATTCACTTGTGTTACCTCAATCTTGGATTGTTCACTATTGAATTTTTGAACCAACTTGTCGAAGGATTCCTTCGCCTCCGATTTATTCTGAAAAAACTCCAGCTGAATTTTGTCCGATGCTCCGCTGGTACTGCACGCGCTCAATGTCAGCACGGCTCCTCCGATAAGTAAAAGCAGCTTACAACCTTTGAGCATACTAAATCCCATGGTAGCCCCTCCTCATGATGTACATAAAATCGCTTACATTTCCTTATGTAAAAAAATGCGCTGTGCTCGTCCATCGAAAACGATTCACATCACACCCAAATCAACCACTTATCCTTATTAACCTAAATCGCACAAAATTACACATTTTCTTATGTTTTTTATATCCAAATGCTTATAACAAAAAAAGGCCATCTCAGCAAGGAGATGAATCCTTGGAGATAACCTTTGTGTACCATTATAATCGGTTACTACGTTGTCCAAATCTGAATGAATAACGCGATCACCATCATCAGTCCACATAATACAGAAGACTGCTGGGAAGCTCCAAATAGAGGTAAATAAGCTTCCGTAGGATTTTCTTTGTTACTTAGTGTTTTATACACTTTATAAAGCGGAATGACAGAAATGATGGCAATAAGACCATACACCGGCAGTGCACCAAACACAACGGCGATAACCAAAAATACATAAGCAAGGGCGGTCATCATTTTTGATGCGCGCAGCCCCTTCTCTTCTCCCCAGACCACAACTAAAGTGTTCTTACCGGCTGCAGCATCCGCATGTCTATGCAAGAAATGATGATTATACAAAAGCATCGTAGTGAGCATCCCGATCGGGAATGACAATAACAGCGGTGTAAGATGGAATTCACCCGTCTGTACATAGTAAGCACCGAGCACAGGCAAAACGCCAAAGGAGATAAAGATCGCCATCTCACCATACCCTTTTCCTCGGTAACCTAACTTAAGCGGTGGTGCTACATAGAAATAAGCAAGTAAAGCGCCTATTATAGCCAAAACCAGAATAGGCCAACCGCAGATCATCGTAAGTACAAGACCGCACACCGCAGCAAGCAGCAAGAATCCCCAAGTAATACTTGCAAGACGCTTTTCCGATATTTTACCTGACGTTAGAATCGCGGAATGTGTAGCAATGTCACCTTCTAGCTCGACCGCTTTTGTATCTGCCCCGTTGCGGTAATCCCAGAGATCATTGATGAGATTAGAGAAAATATGTGCCGATACGGCCCCCACCAGTGTGACTAAAAATAAAAACCAATGAAACTCTTTCGTCACTGCATAAGCAGCTACCGTTCCGAGAATCACGGGAACAATCATAACCGTTATCGAAAATATCCGGGTAAGTTGTTTAAAAAATTCCCATTTTTTCATGATGTAATAAAATCCTCCTACGAAAATTCATGACCATTGTATAAATACTTTGTGACAATGTTCACACAATGTTAAATTATACACCCAAATTGCCAATTTTGTCATAGGAAAATTATATACTTTTCAAAAAAACATTAATCCTGATGAAAGCAACGAAAGGTATTTCGAAATTGATTCATTTAAGGAAATTTTCTTTTCTTTTGTTGAGAAGAAAAATAATTCAAGATCATCCCTATGATATAGAGAATGATTCCTACATTTAGAGCCAGATCGGCAATATTCATAATACCTCCGCCTTCGGAGAAGACAATAAAATCCGTTACCGTACCATGCCAGAACCGATCGATCATATTCCCCGCTGCACCGCCGACAAGAAATCCCGCTCCTGCATTCGAAATACGGCCCTGAATATCCCCTTTGGACCGATAATAAAGAATAAGACAGATAAAGATGACAGCAACTACACCAAATAAACGAGCATACCCCTGAAATAAGCTGAACGCCATACCTGAATTCTCATAATGCTGGAGTTCATAGATAATTCCTCTTACAGGAATCACTTCAGATATTGCGATATGGTCACGTACCCACCACTTACTGAGCTGATCAAGCAGAATAACAAGAAATGCCGTAAAGTAAAATACCATCACTTCCTCCTTATCCGCGCAATATGTAATCCGTATGTACCTTACTAATGTACCATAGCCGCAGCTTGTACATCTAAGTGAGATTATAGATCAGTGCATACAAAAGAGGCCCCCCACGAATGAGAGTGCCTCCTAGATCCATTAGTTGATAGCCGATAATACATCGATCAGCATCTGTTTAAACGCCTCACGATCTATATCTTCACATACGCGTACATTCGGGGTCTGTCCGAGACGACCATTGATATCAACGACGCTGTATCCTCTTGTATATTGCCCTGCCGCTTCTACATCAACGAAATACGTGCCGGACTTCGTCATAATCGATTCATTCGCAGCAACCGCCATCAGAAGTGTATCTGGGTGTGTCGTGCCCGGAAGTTTATGTACCTCTTTATTAAACTGCATAACCACCTTATTGATATCGATGAAGAATTGAGATCCTTTTGTACCCAGTGCCGCAATTTCTTCATGATCTGCATCATCCATCACCGAATAACGAGTACACATCTCCCAGCCGACCATCGTCATTGGGATACCAGAGTGGAGTACAATTCGTGCTGCTTCCGGATCAGTATAGAAGTTATATTCTGCTGCAGGCGTGATATTACCAAGTGCGTTATTCGCCCCGCCCATGATATAGATATGAGGGATAAGTGGAATAATCGTAGGGTCTTTTTGAATCGCCATTGCAATATTCGTAAGCGGTGCAATCGCCAGAATGTGGATTTCTCCAGGATTTGCATGTACCGTCTCAATGATATAATCTACCGCATGTTTTGTTTCGGGACGCTGAACTGCTTTTGGAAAATGAGCTCCGCCCATGCCGTCATCACCATGTACATCATCTACATAACGGTGCTGAGCTGTTCCGAGGGTAAGCATCGGGCGCTCGATCCCTTTATATACGGGAACTTGTCCACCTTTTCCAGCGACTTGCACCGTATATAATGCGTTCTCTACTTCCTGATTAAACTCTACATTTCCCCCGGTGATGGTGATTCCTTCCACCTGAAAATAATGAAGCGCTGTCAGGATCGCTATCGTATCGTCTCCTGCCGTATCCGTATCAATAATCACTCGTTTCATCTGTATACACTCCCTGTTGTCTTGTTCTTTGCCAAAAAAACATGTACTTCTTTCATTATTGAACCATTTCCCTCATCATTCTTGCAAGTATTTATCTCGCCTTCCACCCTATTAGCATGGTCTCTAATACGGTTACAATATTCCCTTTATTTGCATTCCTTCTTCCTTTTCGTTACCATTTTAAAGAACTCATTACGATTATACAGGAGGATTATTTATATGTTAGAAATGCAAAGCTTTATCCATCGTTGGAACACACACCGTGAAGTGCTACATAAACTCGTTGATCTGAATCAAGAAGGACTTGCTGAGTATAAACCATGGGATGGCAGCATGAGTTATGGAGAACTCGCTCTTCATATTGCCGGCTCGATGGAGATGTTTGCAAATACCGTGATTCGCGGCGAATTCACTCCTCCACAAACAAAAAATGAGTGGACTACGATGGAAGATGTGCGTAACCTCGTTCATCGTTATACAGAGTCTACATCCTCCCTGCTCGCTTCCATTACTGAAGAACAGTTGCAACAAGAAATTGCATTGTTCGGAAAAACAGCACCCGGCTTTGCTATCCTAAACATGGCTCTAGACCATGAAATTCATCATAAGGGGCAGCTGTTCACCTTTGCTCGTGTGGCAGGGGTTAGTGAACTGCCATTCTTCATGTAAAAGCATAGATTTGTCCTCTTTGAACCAGTCCTATACGAAGTTTGTAATGGGCTGGTTCTTCTGTTTTTTACCCAAACTATTTATTTTTCCTGAATTCCAATTCATTGTCTTGAGATCTGGGTAATGAGTAATAACTTTAAGTGGGAGGTATTTTCTTTTGAAAAAGTGGAATGTATTTATGATGGGGATCGTTCTTGTCCTCGTACTCGCAGCTTGCGGCAATAACGATGCCGAGCCAAGCAACGGAGGTACAACAGAAGGAACTCCAACAGCAAACGAACAAACTTCAGGTAACAACGAAGACGTAAATGAGACAGAACAACAAACCCCTACAGCAGAAGAATTACTCACACGGATTACCGAAGCAAGCAAAGGAATTCAGAGTTACTCTATGAACAGCAAAATCGAACAAAACCTCACAGTTACCATGGATGGCCAAGAGCAAAAGCAAGATGTAAATATGGATATGAAAACAGATCTGGTGCTGAACCCTGTCGCTGCATATCAAGAGATCAAAACCTCCATGCCCGGTCAAGAGGGTACACAGGAGATAAAACAGTATATTACGGAAGACGGAGTATACACGCAAATGGGAGATGCTTGGATGTCCCTGCCTGAAGAAGCCACCGCTCCCCTGCTGGAACAGATGAAGAATCAGTCCAACGCAGGTTCTCAGTTCGAACAACTTAGCAGTATCGCAAATGATCTAGCGGTTGAAGAAGAAGGAGATATCTACTGGCTGAAAGCTAACCTTTCCGGCGATAAAGTCAAAGAACTTGCAACCACCATGCTGTCTCAAAGCGGTGCTACCGATCCGCAGATGGCAGCCATGATGCAGCAGATGAACATTAAATCCATGGACATTTCCTATAGTGTAGACAAAGAGACCTACTATCCAAAAGACCTCGTCTACTCCATGAATATGGATATGGACATGGAGGGTCAGGCACTCTCGATTCTAATGAAAATGGACAGCTCACTTAGAGATTACAATAAGATGGAAAGCATAAAAGTACCGCAGGATGTAATCGATAACGCGGTTGAACAGCAGATGCCAGCGGAGACAGCGACACCATAGAAGACATAAAAGAAAAATAGCGACTGATCCCTTGTGGGAAGGTCGCTATTTTTCTTTTTAGGATTCATTTATTTTTAATTGTCTTCTACTATATATATTGACTGTATTCTCTTCATTAAAAGTGATATCGTACCACAGTTCGTACATTTTCTATAGTTTATTCAGGAGATTAGACGGTTGCTTCCTTACCTATGTTCTCAAGTAAACCTCTGATCCCATCGGTATATCTGATGGAACCAAGGATTTCCCAACACATATCCCTATCGTTTTTCTATCAATGAGTGAGTTCGAAACTTGAACGGAAATCACTCTTAAATCTAACTCTTTGTTATCGGGTGTTCGAAGTACAATATCGTCACCTATGCTGCTTTTGATTTCAGGATGACTTAATGTATTAAGTTCAGAATTGACTCCTACAATAATCGTTCCGTGTTCTTTGGATTCAAATACATCTCCAATGTCCAGTAACTTGTGCATTTATAATCTTCCCCTCTATTCTATCGGCCGCTTCATTCGGTATCATTTCGAATTTCTTTGACTTGATGTGCCAAATCGACCTGAGAGTGATCCAATTCTACTTTCACTGTGCCTTTACGCCGCAATTCTCGCCATTCACTCAATTGTTCTTCCGTCTCTAGCTTGAGTTCAGCAATTTCCTTTGCCCGATCGAAAATGTATTTGGATGTGTAAAGCAATCGATAGATACCTAGACCACCCGAGATAATTGGCTCTTCTCGTTTGATCCATTTTTCGACCGATAACTTCACATAAAGCTTATCTTCCGTTCCCTTTCTAGCAGGACGTTCCTTTAATTCACCTCTCCGGACGACTTTCCAGTCCCTTACCTTGCCATACCAATGAATTCCCGTTTCACCCGTACCCGCGAATTTTCCTTTCGACTGATAAAGAGCGACGTACTCAATCTGTGTAAGAATCTTATGGTCGGAGATATTTTCAAGCGGTAGATGATAGTAATGATACTGTAGTGCACTTTCTAATTGAGCAACCTCTCTTAATGATCCTACCAGAACATTTTTACCGGATAGCTTATCCTGATAATAACTTTTCGTCCCGCGAGGACGCGTTGATCGCTCATATGCTTTTTCTGGACTATCCATAATAATCTCATCCAAAAATGCATCCATTAACTCCGTGGAGTTTGGCAAAAAGGGAAACGCACCGACGTTAACGAGCTCAATACTTTTATAAAATTTATGTTCACGATACGTTTTTTCGTCATGATATGGAAATAGTACGTAAGCTCCAAACATACTTCGCTCTAATTCCTGCCCCCCATCAGCATACACAATCGCATCTCTATACCTATGCATTGTATTAATATCATCCTCTTCAGGCCCAGGCTGCTTGTACTTCTGATAATAGTAAGACCCTTCATAGGCAGGGTTAATCCGGTACTTTGCATCAAAGATATATTTGTACTCCATAGCAGACTCATTCTTTTTCAGGGTCAACACATTATCTGGTTTTTGGCCAAGGGTTGCACTACGATCACCACGAGGCAGCGCATTATAGTACAGCGTAAAAATTTCTCCCGTTTTCTGATTACGGTATACCATTTTGGCTGCTTGCGATTTATCCAGCGTAAAAAACACACCCGTACGATTAACCTTAATGATATCTTGTTTTAACAACTCATATTTGCGGGCTAACAGCTCATTAATCTTCAGGAAACACCAGTATTCGTACAGTTGCGCTAAATCCTTCATAGACAATCGGAATAAATCACTGTGTACCGTGAGCCCTTTCATGAGCATCAAGTAACTTCGATATACCTCTCTATATCCTGGTGCCATCTGCAGCACCAGCGTGACGGAGAGTTGTTTCATTTCCCCCACATTCTTCAGAAAATCCAGTTGTAAGAGCCGTTGTAACTGATTCTGCATGGATGTCATTTTCTTATCCAACAAAGGGTCTTGGAGTTTCCCTGATACGGCAAGTTTCATCTTCATCTGTTTCAGTTTCTTAGATACTCGCATTAATACCCATCTAACAAAACGATTCTCCATCGTATCATACTCAGCATGACGTTTCGTTTCGAGGGCATGTGTTGGGTATAGCCGTTGCCCTTGATGCGGAATAAAACCATGCTGTTCATGAGGTGTAAGAAGATGTGGACGTTTTGTTATGTAGGCTATATTCTCTTTGCCTGCTTTCTTTACTTTAGACGCATCGACTACTCTTGGTTCTCTTTCCAGCCTATAATGAGGATTTATATGAATCCGTTCCACTGCTTGCTTAAGCTGATCAAAAACATACTGTAAGATTGTAAAAAACTCCGTAAGACTCTGATGATGTGTCTCTTTTAACCCCATTAGATGATACGTTTTCCTTAAAAAATCAAAAGACAGATTATATATCTGCCGATTAATATCACTTAAGATCATCTGGTAATCTCTTTTGTAATCCATCTTAGAAGGATAGATTTCAAGTTGCAGCTGGAATAACGGTCGTCCTCGGTATTGAAGTTCCAGCTCTGTAAGCCCTACCTCATTCTGAAAATTCAAAATGCCAGAAAGAATCGAACGACCTAGTGGCTTTACAGCCTGACGAATATAAACATTGTTATGATGAAAAGTAAGTTCTGACGTTTGCTTTTTTTCAATGACAAGTTCATATGACTGCGTTTCATAGAATAAAGGGTAGCTTTTGTCCCCTGTCTTCCAAAGAATCAACTTCCCCTGTTCAGGTGAAAAAACATACATATTCTCTAGTACAAGCTCATCCGATAAGATCTCCATCTGCAGGGTGTTCGAATCTATCCATGCTCCTGTATCCTTACGATGGAGTTGTAGAGATTCTACCGTAGGATGATATGGCTTTCCCTGGATATATAGGTTAAAGAGATTGGTCTCTATGCGAACGAGCTCTACACTTTGATTAAGAAAGCCAGTATGAGGTGAATCCATCTTCTTCTAACCTCCGTAACATAAAGGCAATCTTTCGTGCGGATTGCGGATATTTCACATCTACATCCTGCTGCTTTCTGCCGTATTTCCCATACAATTCGGAAGCATCATCTAGCAGATCCTTAATTGGGATAGACTTACCTAGAGCTTCCTGCATCAGCTGCAACAACACTCTTTTTACAGATAAGCTGCTTCCCTGAATTCTTGGTAATATCTTTTGAAGGAGCTGTCCGTCAAAAGCCTTATCAATGGGCATCAGATCAAAGCGCTGATTATACACCATATAAAAACAAATGGAGTCGCGAATTCGGAAGCCGACATGAGAATGAATTTCTTCGAGAATGTTGTTGATTCGAACAAGCTTGTCCGTTGTCGAATGCACCAGTTCTTGATATGTGCTATACACATCGGATAACTGTAAATAATCACTTCTCAGAAACAGATTATTTGCCCCTGAAGATGAAAAACCTTCTTCCTCATCATAATCAGGATATTGCTGAAGATTAATGTAGTTGAACTCAATCGTGTTGGCGCGGTCCAACACCTTTTTGCTAAACGGATGCGTCGTTTCATCCATATTAACCGTTCCAATAACGTACACGTTATCTGGTAGTGATACACCGCCGTACATTGGCCGGTCTTCCTCTCTTAATGATTCAGACCCAATCAGGGGAGAAGTAATAATACGGTCACCGTTCCATTCTTGGGTTTCCATGACGCTTAGAATATCACTAAAATAATACTCCACTCGTGCCAAGTTCATCTCATCCAGGCATATAAAATAAGGCTTGTCCTTATTCTCCGGCTTCAATGCTTCTACCAGCACTTCTGTTAATCTTCCGGGTCTGAAGACACCTGCAAGGTCTTTGTAACCTAAGAGATCAGAAGGATCACTCCAGTCCGGCCTAACGGGAATCAAAGTAAATTGTCCGTTATCCATCGTAGCACCTAATGCTTCAGCAAAAAGTTTTACCAGCTTCGTTTTCCCTGTCCCCGATACACCCGCAAGAATGACAAAGGGCTTTGACTTGAGAGACAAGTAGAAGTTTTCCATGAGGCCATCTGGATAAAGGAACCCTTTATGATGAATATAGCTTTTCACTTGTTCCAGTTGTTCTTTGACTGTTAGTGTCACCGGATTTGGCTCCTTATCTGAAGTAAGTTCTTCTCTACTGTGAAGGACGGAATTTAATTTCAGTTTTTCATTATAATTGTTCAGTTCCTGGAGGGCGTAGTTTTGCAAATCAGTAAGTGTGTCTTCGTTGAACCAATCTGCATTCGCGAAAGTGAGACTCTGATCTACTTGATTGAAATGAAGAACAGATGATAAGGCTTCGATCGGTGTTTTTAATAGAGTCTTTGTCTGACCTAATGAGAATTCATTCCATCCGGACGCTTTCTGTTCTGGCGGTGAATCTACTATATTTCCTTCGTTACTTTGATGTTGGTAATATTTCAAAAACTTCTGAGCTATTTGATCTAGTGAGGCGTGAGCAACTTGGGTTTCCTTATAAGCTTCAATTATGGATAGAATAAGAACCATCTTATATGACTTTTGTCTGGCTCGAAAAATATTTGAAAGTTGCTCTGGCAGCATATTGACCTCCGTGTAGATGACATGATTAATGCAATTTTAAAGAAATAAAAGCAGTTTCCTAATTGAGTTTCAGAGAATAGGATTTACCATGGAAACAAATGATTCACTGATAAATTATAACAACAGTAACCAATTCGTGATGAGTGGGCAAATAAAGATCTATAAGATAACATTCCAATTGTTTACTTTTTACTTAATAAGTTTAATTTAATGGGCAAAGTAATAACTATAACAACGTATTGGAGGTAATCACAATTGATAATCTTAACCCTGAAACACGAAGAAAAAATATGAAAGCAATACGGTCTACCCATACGAAGCTAGAAGATAAGGTATGCAACGAATTATGGAAAAGAGGATACCGCTTTAGAAGAAATGTGAGATCGCTTTACGGAAATCCAGATATAGCAATTAAAAAATATAAAATTGTTATTTTTATTGATTCTTGTTTTTGGCACGGATGCAGTGTTCATGGAAATACTCCAAAAAGCAATCAGGAATATTGGATAATGAAACTAAATAGAAATGTGGAAAGAGACCGTATGGTGACAGATTACTATATTAAAAAGGGATGGGCAATTTTGAGAATATGGGAACATCAATTAAAGAAAGACTTGTTTTTTCAAACAATAGAAGAAGTATGCTCATTTATTGATCAAAAAAAATAGAAGCAGGGCTTCATTAAAAGCCTCACTTCTATTAAAGACTGTCCTACCATTAAATCAAGTAACCAACTGATTCTTCTTTAACTTTGTTTTTAGTAAATATAATGGAATCTTCCCTTTGATCAAAGGTCCATTTAGAATCTACATGCTCATATTCAATACCTGCAAAGGTTTTTAATATAGCTTCAACTATTACTTTTGCACCCATAGGAGGCACTGCCATGCCTATTTGTTTTCTAACTGCCTCTTTTCCGCCAAGGAATTCATAATTGTCAGGGAAAGTCTGCAACCGAGCACGTTCACGATTGGTTAATGCCCTTGGATAATTATAATGATACATATGTGTTCCGCCCCCGCCACTTCCAGTAACTGTATAAGCAGGTTTATTCGGATCTAAACGTTTATAAATTTGACTGATCTTTGTTTTTTTAACGTTTAATCTAAGATGTTCTGGTAAACCTTCATACCATGCATTTTCTCCCGGCGGAATAAAAGAAAGCATCTCAACCACTTTATTTTGGTGTTTGGTAAGCTCATTATTCAACGCATCCTTAGGAATAGGAGGATCCTCTAAAGCTTGTTTTGAAGTAATATAACTATCGACCCCATGTGTCGGTGCAGGAATCTTAAATTCGAGCCCTAAGTCTTTACGTATACCCACGATAATAATCCTCTGTCTTGCTTGAGGAACTCCATACTCGTGAAATTTATATAGATGAGGTGTAAGATTATAACCTGTTTGTTCTAAATCAGAAAGTATTTTAATAAATGTTTCTCCTTCATTTGCACTTTCTAAGCCCCCGACATTCTCAACAACAAACCAAAGAGGTTTATGAGCATTTAACACTTTAACGCCATAAGTATAAAGAGGTCCAAAATCACCATTAATCCCTTTTTTCTCTCCGACATTACTATAATCATTACAAGGAAATCCAAATGAAAAAGCGTCAATCTTAGGTAAGGATTCTATATCTATTAATCGCACATCTCCTTCTATTACAGAATCTGGATCGGATGGGCAAATATTATGTCTGAAAGTACGGCATGCATCAGGATCATAGTCATTAGCCCATTTATGCTGTACTCTAAAAACTTCACCGTCTGGTGCTATTACCTCTGCCATTTTGGCACCCAAGGATAATCCGCCAGGTCCGCAGAATAGTTCTCCTTTATTAAATATCATAAAAACAACTCCATATTAGATTGTTTGTGTGTCTCGATCATACACGAACTTAAGTTCTATTATACCTTAAGCTCTCCCATAAAGGGTCTATAAAGAAGAAAAATAAGGTCCATATACTGAACCTTATTTTTCATTTTTCTTTTTTAAATTTTCGATTTATGCGCTTGATTGGGAGTAAAGTCCATATAAAAGGCATCATCACTTATTTTATAAATAAGCAACTTATCTGTACCATACTGATCCAAGTGCTTTCTCTCAACTTTCTCACCTAGAGGAATGCCGAGTCTTTTTCTAAAGTATTTTCCTAGCAAGCTGTTGTCTTTAGTATGGATAGCTTTTCGGTTTTGCTGAGCTACAGTACACACAAATTGCTCTCCGTCATCAGTTATCAGCATAAATTCTATAGATAAATCGGGGAAAAAATCAGGCATTGATTTGTGCACATCACTAGAAATCGGTATATACGCTTGATTAGGTTCCCTGCCTTCTCTTTGCCCCCAATTCAACCCGCTTTTTTCTTGGACTTGCCCGTCTTTTTTCTGCGTTAAATAAAGTTCAACCCTTTGACAACTCTCTAACCTATTCCTCAAGGACCCTATATCAACAACTGTTGAGTTGCTTTCTGGTCTGTAATATAACATTTTTATTTGTGACATTATATCATGATCTCTAAAATCCTTTAGTGAATCTTCATCTGGAAAAATATGAGATATGCTGGATAATTCCGCTTTGGCCATGATTTCACGATAGTTTTTAAAACCATTCCAAGTCAAATTAGCTGTTCCTGTAAACACTAGATCATATTCCCCTGCAGAGTTCCTCCATAAAATCACATTGGCATGTAATGGCGGAAAAGAATTATAGTAACGGACACGAAGCCTGCCAGTATTTTCAGCCATTCTAATATATTCTTTGTGATCCCAAATATACGGAGGATATTTTGAAGCCATTCCAATAATTATATCAAGATTTAAATTCTCATATTTGTATAATAAATGATTAATAAAGGGAGCAGAAGCAAAGCCTGTTATTACCGTAGCGTAAGTTCTCCCTGCTTCGTACTGTTGTTGCAAGATTTGAGAGTATATATCAGGTTGTTTCGCCATGTTAATATCTCCTTTAGGCCTCCTGTTTATTCCATCCAACTTTCAAAATGCAAGCCATTTAAATCAACCGTATAACTAATATGAACAATTGAATCTGGGATTTTTGAGTTTATGAAAGAACGGGATGTAATAGCAGGAAAAGATTCATCAACAATATATTTTCTCATATCCAAAAGTTTATATTTTCTTTGCCTAATACTGCTGCCGTGTTCTAAACCAAGTTTAATTAGTGCACTGTTTAGTTCATCAGAACCTACTCCTTTAGAAACAAGCCGATAATACATGTCATCTATAGATATCCCCGATTCCGAAGGCTCAAATCGGCAAAATACAAGATTTAAATTGTGAGCATTATTATTCATTAATTGATATTGGCTGTTAATTGTAACCTCCGATGAATAACGAGAAATAGTAGATTTAACCTCATAGCTGCTTCCAGTTAATTCTAGATCGTGGGTTGCATTTTGGAGGGCTGACCACTTAGGATTTTGGCCCAAAAACAGAAGTTTCTCGTAGACAATCATCTCTCCCAATATACTATAAACTTCTTTATCCTGTATCGAATTCCCCAGGAGACTTCTCCAATTACTCCACCAACTTAAGGGATCATTTAATATCCTCTTTCTTTCTTCCCCTTTTTCCCCCGGATCTGCAAATTGAGCGCAGACAGACGCAAATTCTCGCCTCAGCTCTTCTACAGTAGATGTAAGTAAAAGCATAGGCACCTCTTTATTTCCTACATTCAGCACCCTAGACCATAGTTTTACATTGGAGAATTTCTCAACAATACATAAATCTTCATCTGTATGGGGAATTCCAACTCCATACCAGTCATCGTATTTAATAACCCAAGCCGAATATTCACTCGGCATTGATTCTAATTCTAAGGCCTTACCATATCCTATTTCAGCAAACTTACGTTTTATTTCTGATAAAATCTCCATTATAATACCGCCGCCTCTGGTTTTAGTACTCTTAAATTTTGTATCATTGTTTCCGCGATGGATCGTGATAACAAAGGCGGCACTGCATTTCCTATCTGTTTGAATGCATCTCCCATTGTACATTGAAATAAAAATCCATCAGGAAAAGATTGCAGTCGTGCAGCCTCTCTCACTGAAATCCCGCGCGGTTCCCACGGATGTAAATGGCTGTAAGTATCAGTACTTAGGTGAGCCACTAGTGTATGAGACGGTTTTTCTGGATGTAATTTTTTCCACTTTGAATGAAACTTATCTCTATCATATGGGGGAACTATCTGCTTTCTTAGTTCCTTATATTTTAAATAATCTTTTTCTTTATCAATTCCTTTAGCATAACATGCTTGTTCCAACATACTTTCTGCTATAAAAGAAGCATCTCTGTAATCATCTCCAGGCTTCATTCGTTCAAAAATAGGGAAATCTCTATCAGTTCTTCTATACGCATGTCCTGTAGTAGATTTTTGTTCCTTATTAAACCACGTTCTCATCAATTGCTGATATTGATTTTGAGCAGAGCTGCTATAATCTATTTTAATATTAAGTCTGTTTAAGTTGTACTTACTATCCGCAGTTGGAAATAAACTTGGGAGATCAGATAGAGCCTCTCTAACTGTAACCCAATTGGGTGCTGACAATCCCGATTTATTAGGCAACCTAAAATGTTTATTTTCAGAAAGTTTTTTAAATCTCAGTTGCCCCTGCGTACATTTTCCGTTAATCGGTTTATGCGTAGGCATAGGCAATTTAAGATCATGTTCAATATCACTCTTTATAGCAATTACAAATACTCGTTCACGAACCTGTGGAACACCGTAATCAGCAGCGTTTAAAATGGTCCAACATGCGTCATAGCCGCGTTCTTCTAAAATTTCGCATACGTGTTGAGGTACATTCAGTCCCCCGTAATCAACAGCCTCTAACACATTTTCCATCACAATCGCCTTTGCATCTAATTCAATAGCAAATCTCAAAAAATCTTGATAGAGATATCCTCTACGATCATTTGTGTGTTTCCTATCTTCACCAAGCGAACGTAATTTTGCTCTGCCAATAGCAGAATATGCTTGGCATGGCGGGCCGCCAATTACTATACACCCTTCATCCCCAATATCATCCTTAAATAATCCGGTCTCCAACTGTGTAATATCACCACAGATATGCTTACCTTCCAATCCATCCCTCCAATATAGATTATAAGAGGCTGTATTAACTGCTGCTTGAATCATCTCAACACCATGTTTGATTTCATACCCTGCTGATTTAAATCCTAATGCAAGCCCTCCACAACCAGAAAATAAATCTATAACTACCGGTAACTTATTTTTTGCTATCAAAATATAAAAACAACTCCTTGACGTACTCGGTTACCCCCCCTGCGGATAACGAAGGTTCAACAACTCTGGTTCTAGCAGTATTCAATTTCATAATTTTACGAAAGATATCTGAGCTTCTTTTACGCTTATCTACATCAAGCGTACTGTAGTGTCTCATTATTTGTCTATATAACTCGACTCTGTATCCAGATCGTCCTGATCGCTCAACTAACTGCACGATTTCATCTGTAGTGTTTCCTTCCAAAACCTCTATTGTAGATTTAATACTTCCCTGCCAAGATAAAAAGATATACCACCAAAGGGTTTTGAGCCATATTCTACGCGGCTCTTTCCAATACCTTGAAGGATTATCCCCCCATCTGACGTTTACCAAATCAGGAACTACACTAATAGATAAGAATCTCCATATTCCATCTTCAGAAGCTTGCCTTGCCGTAAATTGATATTTGTCAGTCAATAAACTGTATATTTTTATACCAAAATGTAAATCAAATAAATATACTTTATTTTGAATTTCATTTCGATCTATATTCAACAAGCTCAACGTATCATTAAATGCCTCCAAGAAATCATCTCTAAGTTGATTATATTGACCCTCGCATTCAATGCGCCGATTTATTAAATATGAATTTAACTGCTCTTCAGATGCAGACTTGTTTAATTTTTTCCAATTCACAAAATTACCCCCTTCTATATTCTCGTTTCAAGATCTTGCCGAATGGAAATGGCAAGATCTTCAGGGGAATTTACGTCCCATTCAAAAGTATTGAGGAAATAATGAACAGCCTGAGCAATACTGCCGGAATCAAAATTAACACCATTCTTAATTTCAGTCCAACTTTCACTTTCTCTAACTTTCTGAATGATAATCTGTACTGCAGTCGAAATTATCTCTATCAATAAAGGAGATTGTCCTATGTTTTCATTTGCTAGTTTCAATACCTTATAATTCTTATGTTTTTTATTTATGCAGATACGCACATTCTCTTCATCAAAAGCATCAGCCATGGGATCTGCCCAATCACACTCGACCCACCATAGCGGTCGAGATTTATGCTCGACTTCAACTATTGGGAAGATTGATCCGTTTCCATCAATTATAATAATATCGCTGTCTAATCGACCCAAAATCACTCCCGAAGTATCCGCTAAATGCTTCTCCTTCTCAGTCAGCTTCCCCGGGTCCTTAAGGTATAGAATCGTTTCTAAATGAATACTTCCTCTCAGCGAGCCTGCTTTAAATTCTGTTTCCAAGCTTAGTTCAACCTCATCGGATGAATTTCGAAAGGATCCGATATGGTTTATTCCTCTTTGATTCGAAGTCTTGGATGACCACATAACCGCTAAGCCAATCTCAGCATCTTTAGAAGCTACACCATTTTCACCAAATAAAAAATGGGGATTATTTATAAAATATTTTTTTTCAAGATATAAAGCATGTCGTTCAGGATCCCATTGTCCTCTTTGATCTATAATTTGATAACTATTGTTTTGTAGCTGTGCATCTGTTTCACATTCTAAAATATGATATTCATTTTCTTCTAGATAATAAAATTTATATCTGCTCGCTTCTACGGCAATTTTATTTTCCAACTCCTCGGTTATTACCGGAAATAAACTTAAAGCTGTACTCATGCTCCTGCTCCCTCATTTTCTTTCAGAACAAATCTGCCTTGTAATTTATTGTCACTGCTCGTGAAAATTAGTGACCCTGATAGTTGAGTTATTGAGGTATCATCAAGGTTAATTCTCACTCCAGATAGCACCTCGTGCTGACTTGTTCTGACAAAAGATATTTTTATATTATCCAATCCTTCGGACGATTGTCTTTCTTTAGAGATACTAAGTTGATTTATTTCCTTAGGCTTATTTGTTCCTTCCCAAATTTTATTTACTGAAAAATGCTTTATTTCAAGCGGAAACGGCCGGTCTAAATCAGACTCCCACCCATCTGGTTCGATGACTCCATTTTCCATAAGAATTTGAGCTTGAATTAAATACAACGTATCTGCTTTTTTACATTTCAACTCATAATCTACCTTTAATTGTCCATCTTCAAATGTTATTGGAGAAAATTTAATTCCTCTTACAGATCTGTTTCCATTTCCTCCGTTTTCTGTACTTTTTTTATTCTTAATACTAGCCTTGCTTCCAAAATTCTCAGGTGGAAGCAAGAGCTGTGCAAGTATTTTTCCAAGGCCGTTATTTTGTCTATAATTGTTTGCTTTTTCTTGATTTTCAGTATAGCGAACGGTTATATGCTTTCTAACATGTCTTTGAATCTTAGAAACTGTAAACGGATTGAAAGAATCTCCACTCCAATCAGACCATGAAGTATGGTCTGCTTTTTCGCTTTTGCGCAGGTACTCTTCTACAGTTAAAACTTCATTTACATTCTTGAATGTGTTCATAGAATTAGCAACAAATATTCCTATGATAAATTCATTAGCATCAGTTTTAGGAATGCCGTCAGTCCAAGGACCGGAAGTTACATACTCTACAATCATTCCTGGTTTTCTGACATACATAATTAATGGAGGGTTGCCTCCGTTTTCTTCAATATCTAATATATTTGCTTGGTAATATGGGCTGCAGTGGTTATTCGGAGGGAGCATCAATAAATTATCCTTAGATAATTTTACAAACGCAACATGACCTGCCGTACTATCACCACTAAAAATATTCCTCAATGAAATCTTTTCTACTGCTACTTCTGCATTTGCAAGAAAATCACACTTAGCATTACTTCCTATAGTAGAGATAGTTCTGTTATATAATGATTGAACTGTTTTAAAGAGCGGCAACATACTCTCCCTTTTAATTTCTTCTTGGTTGACAAATACTCTCATCCATTTCCCATACTCATATTTATCATTTGACAAACGCGGAGCATACCAGCGTTGAACTGCTACACGTATATATTCTTCAACAGACTTTGTCCACCAAGGTCTGTTGTTGAGTCCGTCTTTTCCAGTGTCAGAAGGAAATATACCATTCAGCAATGTTTCTTGATTGATATAAGGTATGATTATTGAAGTTCCTGTCTCATCTTCTGAATATGGTTCAGTATCAAAAATAGATAGTATTTTTCTAATCTCTTCTTCATTGGTAATCGGTATAGTAGTCGAAGGACTAGCTTCATCGCCCCACCAAGCGATACCTCTTTTTGGCTTTTCCTCTATAGAACCTAAAATAGAGTCATGATTCTTTTCATTCTCTACTAAACAAGCAGCTAATCGAGAAGCATAAGAACCATCATCATTTAAAATTCTTGTGTAATAAAACACAAGCCCGATACCAATTCTAAAATAAACCGTTTTGCCAAGACCCCAGGAGCCTCCTGCTCCCTCTTTATGCTGAGGAATACTAATTTCATAAATTAGTTTCAATAAGTTTCCAAAGTTATCGTCCTCAATATCTTTATAATTTAGCGGACCAGTAAGGCCTGTGGTTCCTGAATCTCGTATTTCCAGTAAAGAATACATCTTCTCAGGAAATCTACGATTAAGAGCAGATTCCGCTCCTTCCAATTCATGATTTAACTTGGCAGCTTCAAATTCATTTATTCTAAATGAAATATTTACTGGTTTGTTATTATGGGAAACAGATGCATCCAAGCTGTTCTGAATTGATTCTCTGACCAAGAGATCGAGCAGAGGCATATCATTGTTTTGAATTAAACGTAAGAGAGAGCTTCCTCTCTCTGACATTCTTGTATGTTTGGCAACTTCTACTTTCATTCTTCTTCTCCCCATGTGTTGTTAAGTTTAATAGTAAGGGCTTTTGCCTTCGGTTTACTGCCTTTACTACCCGGAATAATCACATTAATACCAATAATATCTTCGACTGCATTTAAATCAGCTCGATTTGAATCTTTTTGGCCAGTTCTTTTAGAATCGCGTGCTTTTGAGTTCTTATCTATTCTATAAATCAATAGTTGCGGCGTTTTATCTAAACCTGCATTTGCCCTTATCATAGATATATCAGAACTATTTGCAGTGTTTGCACTGCTATTAACATCATCCTCGGGGACATCCGCTAATAAATCTCTTGGTGCACGGAGAACCCCAATATTGATAATATTTTCATCTTGAATGTCGGTCTTTCGAGAACGATTAACTTTTCCTATCTCATGTTCACCGATCTTCCATATAGCAGATTTATCATCCGAAGGTTCAATACCAGCTGCGATAATATTCCAGTCATTAAGATTCTCTTCATCGCTCACTTTTTCTACCCATTCCACAAACGAAGACAGTGTTTCCGAGTTTAATACCCTGGTTCTTTCATGGAATCTAAATTCTTTAAATAAAGAGTTATTGATCTCATCAAATTTAATTCCCTTCCACACTACTGCAGAATTCTTCACAAATTTACTAGGTTGTTCTAATTTTTTTAAGAACTGTTCTGTTATTTGTACATTGTGTTCTAATATTTCCTTATTATTTTCAAAAATAAAAGTTTGAACATTGGTGCCGGTAAAATCCATCTCTATCTCTTGCATACTCTGCATTTTATTATTTGCAGTAATTCGCAGCCAAGACATATCGGGACTATTTAGTATTCTCGGACCATAATCTTTTGGTTCAACTCCAGCATGCATAAAACGATGTAAATCTGCTCTCAATTCATGCTCAATCACAGCCATCAGTTTAAACTTATTTAAAGTATCCTTAGTCATCCATAATCTAGGCAGCAGTTCATAACCTCTCCTATAACCAAACCATCTTCCCATCTGCATTAAAGTATCGGCCTGACAAGAAGATCTGAGAAAATAGGTACTTACTAATCCCTCTATAGTTAACCCGCGTGACAAAGTGCTGCCCCCTACAATTATGAAGGCCGGTGCGGGCTTTGGCTGCTCCTTACCTGGATCAGGATAAGCCAGTCTTACATGCATGCCTTCCTCATTCACACCGTTATTAGCACAATTATCCACACATAAATGTATTCCTTCATGATATTGAAGGTCGCTTTCATCATCTAATGAAATATGTGTTATATCGGTAAGTAAAGTTCGTATATTCATTAGGATATCATCAAAATTAGGATAGTTTCTTATTTCATTGATTCTCCCATAATTCGGGTAAGTAGCTTTAAATGAATCTATAGTGAATTTTCTTTTTTCTTTATCCCAAAGTTCTTTGCACATAGCTACAATATGTTCTTTATTATTTTTTATCCATTTTCTAACAGAATCAGAAACTAGTTTATGATGGTCTTGCTTCTGGCTGGTATGGATGAGCATACTGATCGGTTTTTTATGACCTAAGTATCTCATAGCAGCCGCAGAACATAAGAACCAGCATATTGCATCCTTCAATGATTGAGGTATTGTATCTGTATCCCCCTTGTGTAATCTCCTCAATTCTTCATAATCAATATCCGTTATTTCCCTTACAATATTTAATCCATCACAATCATCCGTGCCTTCAATCCCAAAAATCTGCTTAGCACCGAAGTACTCATTAGAAGGCTCAAGCATTCTAATAAAGTTCCTTGGATAGAGCGACTCAAGGGAAGATTCATTAAGGAAATTAGCATATGGGGTTGCAGTATAGCTGATATAATTCATTGACTTTACTCTTGGCTCAAACATTGTCCCCTTGTGAGTTTTTCCTTCAACTAGATTTACTATTAAACCGTTAATTTTTTTCCTTTCTTGTGTATGAATATCAGCAGTGTTCACGCTAGCTTGGTCAGCTTCATCATCTATCACAATAACTTTCAACTGTTTATACTTGTTTGGATCTTGTTGCATCCACTCTATCAAGTTCTTTAAACGACCTGAATTTTTCAAGCACACATTAAAATACCTTGGATTTGCACCTTGTTCTAATCTTAAATCTTGGATTCTGCTTCCCAGAGCACTTCTTTTAGAAAGGTGCTCTAAACCTATCCAATTTATGTTCCCCGGATGGTTTAAATCCCTTAGCAATCTTTCTTGCGTTTGTCTCCTTAAATTTTCTATCGTGCCGGAGAGCACAATAAACATATTCCATCCCCAGTCCGCGGCCATAGCCATAAGAGCAGCCATATTTGCCGTTTTCCCTGACTGTACGTGCCCCACAACCATTCCTTTAATAGGCTCAGATTGTGTTGTATCATTATTCAAACGTTTTAATATAGCTAGAGTAGCTTGTTCTATTTCGTTTATAGATTCTTTACTGAATTTAGACTGTTCCAAATGTCTTTTATACAACTGCCATGATGAATTGCGGTCAGCAGGAATTTTAACATTAGCATCAGCCCTGTCATCTACTAGTGCAGCTCCCTTCTCAATTACAAAAACATTCTGACTCCTTTCTTCAGCTTCCTTCTCTGATTTAACAATTTCAAACCATAGTCTCGTTGTTAGACTCGATGGCCAATAGCTGTCAAAAATCTGATTTTGTAAAAACTGTTCCAAACCATTTTCATCTTTTCGTCTGCATAACTTTATCTCTTCCCAGTTTAATTTCTTTTCCCTTGAATTTTTTATCCACTCTCTGCAAATGTCATATTCCGGCGTTGTAATATCTACAATATCAGTGGCATTCATTATTTTTTCCTCCTAAGGTTATTGATATAGCTTTTCAATTTTCATATTCTATTAAAAATAATCTCATCATCTAGATTAATTATTACCTGAATAATGTCTCCGGGTTTTGCCGATATTTCTTCAAACCACCAGCCAAACAATTTTAAATTACGATATCCTTGGAATTGCTTAGCATACCTTAAGTTTTCTCCAGCAGATCCAGAAGCTTTAATGAGTGTGTTAAAAAATCCATCTGCTGTTCTGCCTCTATATATACTCCCGGATAAGATATTGTTTTTTCGCGCTTCTGAAAGAGGAATAGGAATATATGCCTCGTAAACACTTCTTTGATTATGACTCCTAGATGAACCTAAAGTGCCCCAGTTAATATGTGCTCTTTTAAGAGTTACTTCGAAAACAGAGGTTGAAGATTTCATTAGAACCCTCCTGGAATTTGTTTAATGTAAAAAAATACTCTGTTAATAAGTGATTTATCTTATTAGTCAGCTACAATTCCTTGAAAATAACTTATATCAACTTGATTCATAATTCTCGTAAGTTCCCAAACACTCTATCTCTATCACTAGGACATATAATAGGTATCCAGTAATATAGAAACTATTTTCAATACTAAAATAGAAGTTAGAAGGTATTATTTTGATAAAACTAGAGTTAGGTATAGACTTTTTCTTTAACAATCATACAACCTGCTCCATCTCTCCAACCTTTCCCTTATAACTTCACGATAACTCACCGGCTCTAGGATCTCGGCATCCGGCCCATACTGACTAAGCCAGTTTAGAAACTCCCGATCGTGATTTAGCGTCACTTCAAATAATAAACTTCCATCATTTAAGTCCCTCATCTTCGGACTGACAAACAGCTCCTCTTCCTTTATGTATCTCGCTACATCAGCCGAGAACTTCACCTTGAAGTGAATCTGCTGTTCTCCCCGCTCAATGGACCATGTGTTCTTCATATAATCCTTCAAATTAAAATCTCTGCGGTTAAAATGGTGATCCGTAATATCCATGGTCCGGAAACGGCTAAGACGAAAAGTGCGAATCTCTCCTGCCTGATGACAATAACCTATTAAATAGAATCTCTGATCTCGCGGAATCAAATAGTACGGAGCAATTTCTCGTTCTGTTAATTCGTTCCGGCTCTGTGTATGATACTGAACACGTATTACTCTCTCTTTTAAAATAGCCTGGATCACCAGCAGTAAATTATTCGGAGACTCTTCCTTATATGCCGGCGACCCCATCTGGATAATATCCGTAACATGTTGAAGCAACTCTTTATCTTTTCGTTTCTTTCTATAGTGGGAAGACATAACTTTGTCATAAGCACTGTCGAATCCAGGCGGCATGTTCGTCTGATCTATAAAAGAAGGAAGCATAGTAAATACCAACTGTTCTTCTTCCGTCCAGTTAAAAGGAAACATTGCAAAGTTCCCTTCAAACGCATAACCCTTTCCATATCCTTGATTAGCAATAGGGACAAGGGTATCAAGAGCTCTCAAATCTCGGTAGATCGTCCTTACATCAGACTCGCACTTGTCAGCAAGCTCGGGAGCAGTTATGCCAGGTCTTGCTTGAATAGCATGAATAATCTTAAACCAGCGAAAAAATTTATCAGACATAGATCTTTTCTCCTACAAAGTGTAATAATTCAACATGCTTATTAACTCACGATATATTTTTATGCAATACGAAAGAACTACTACCATTATATAGAATAAATTAGTTTTGTGTCTTATAAATTTGCAATAATATGAAAGATTACATCAAATATTAAAGAAAAATCATGGATTATCCCTCCACTACCTTCGTTTTTACGTAATTTTTTAGTTTTTTTGGGACACTTGTTGAAATTATTATCTCACATTAAATAAGCAGCCTATTGTCAGCAAACATTTGTTCTTGTTAAAATTATTTTTCATTTGTTCTTCTTTGACCTTTGGACGAGTTTTCAATAAAAAACCCGCCCTTTATGAACTGCACCCCAAATGTTAGACATCAACTAACATTGGAGGTGCAGTTTTTATATGGCTAAGTTTAGTTCAGATGAAAAATTACAAGCAGTTATGCGTTATCAAAATGGATCCGAAGGTATAAAAACAATTGCGAGATCTATAGGGATCCATCATTCTGTTTTATTAAATTGGATTAAACAATATGAGCACCATGGTGAAGAGGTTTTTAAAAAGCGCTATACACCGTATTTCTTACAGGATAAACTAGACGTACTTAATTATATGAACGAATTCGGGACGTCTGCTAGAGAAACGGCAGCAATATTTAATATTGCGAGTCATAGTACCATTTTAAGCTGGCAAGAGAGCTTAGAATTACATGGAATAGACGCCCTAAGACCAAAGAAAAAGGGGCGTACATCCGTGAAAAAAGAATCGATCAAACAAAAGAACCAACCGTTAGTAGAAGGGTCTGTAGAGGCCTTACAGGCAGAAGTGGAACGTTTACGAATGGAAAATGAGTATTTAAAAAAGTTAAATGCCTTAGTTCAAAACAAGAAAAAATCACCAAGGAAGACAAAGTAAAGGTCATCTATGAATTAAGGCATAAATACTCGGTGAAGGCGCTTGTGGCATTCGCTGCTATTCCACGAAGCACGTATTACGATGTAGTGAAGAAGCTAGATCGTCCAGATCCAGACGCTGATTTGAAGGCTGAAATCAAAGCAATTTACGAGGAACATGAAGGTCGATATGGCTATCGTCGCATTCGTGATGAACTAGCCAATCGTGGGCAAAAAGTGAATCATAAGAAAGTGCAGCGTATCATGAAAGAATTAGGGTTAAAAAGCGTAGTTCGCATGAAAAAATATAAGTCGTACAAAGGAACGGTGGGCAAAATTGCACTAAATATTCTAAACCGTAACTTTACGGCTGAAGCTCCGAGCGAAAAATGGGTTACGGATATTACAGAATTTAAATTATTCGGTGAGAAGCTCTATTTATCACCTGTATTAGACTTGTTTAACGGTGAAATCATTTCCTACACAATTGGCTCTAGACCAACGTATTCCCTTGTTTCTGAGATGCTAGAACAAGCATTAGAATGTTTACCCGAAGATCACAAGTTAATATTGCATTCAGATCAAGGCTGGCATTATCAAATGAAACCATATCGCGAAGCTCTTCGAAAGAAAGGGATCACACAAAGTATGTCGCGTAAAGGTAACTGCTATGATAACTCAGTAATGGAGAATTTCTTTGGGATTATAAAGTCGGAACTCCTTTACTTAAAGGAATTTGAGAGTGTAGAACATTTTAAATTAGAACTAGAGAAATATATGAACTACTACAACACAAAACGATTGAAGGCAAAATTAAAAACGAGTCCGGTGCAGTACCGAACTCGTTTTACCCAAGCTGCCTAATGAAATAACCGTGTCTAACATTTAGGGGTCACTTCATTACGGGCGGGAGCATTCTACTCTCTCTTCTTCTAATCTACATCCTCAAACTCTTACCTACTGCTCACTTCGCTTCACCACATAATCATCATAGTTCCCCAGGTAAGCACTCAGCTTCCCTGAATCCAGGGACCATACTTTCCCCGCAATGCGATTAATAAAATACCGATCGTGTGAGATCGCAAGTATGGTGCCTTTGTATTCGTCCAACGCTTCTTCGAGTGCTTCACGAGAAGTAATATCCAGATGATTGGTCGGCTCATCGAGCAGAAGTACATTTGGTTTCTTGTTCACAAGAACAGCTAGACGAAGCCTTGACCACTCACCGCCGGATAACTTGCCGATCTCCCGGAATACCTGCGGTCCATAGAACATATACCTCGCGAGCACCGACCTAGCCTCTCCTTCTTCCATGGGAGCATGCTCACGGAAATAGGCGAGTACAGTTTGTTTCGGTGTCTTGATCTCTTCCTGTTGCGCGAGATAGCCAACGCTAACTCCCGCACCCCATTCCATATATCCTGCATCTGCGACCTCTTGATCTAACAGCAACTTGAAAAAGGTAGTCTTACCAGATCCATTTGCGCCAAGCAGCGCAATCTTATCCTGATAAGCCATCATTCCTTCTACTGCATCTAAGATGTTCTTATCTCCATAATGCTTGGTGAGTGCTTCAAATAGGAGCACGATCTGACCAGAACGCTGATCCGGTTTAAGTGCAAATTCGGCTTGTTTCTGTACAAGTTTCGGTTTCTTCATCTGCTCCATGCGAGCAAGCGCTTTGCGAATAGAGGCGGCACGCCGGAAGAACTTTTCGTTCCCGCCGACTCTTCCCCACTCTTCGAGCTGACGAATCGTCTCTTTCATCTTCTTGATTCTCTTCTGTTGTTCTTGGTATTCGGCAAACTGGTGCATGAGCCGTTCTTCTTTTGCTATGACATAACGGGAATACGTTCCCGGATAAGAGAATGCTTCTCCATCTTCTAACTCGATGATCTGACTTACAACACGGTCCAGAAAATAACGATCATGCGACGCAAGAATACATGCACCAGGATAGTTTCGCAAAAACTGCTCCAGCCACTCTACACCGGAGAGATCCAGGTGATTCGTTGGTTCATCTAATAGCAGCAGATCAGGCTTTCGGATAAGCTGTGAAGCAAGCGCAATCCTTGTCTTCTCCCCACCTGACAGGGTGCTGAAATTTCTAACATACATCGCTTTATCTATCTGCAGACCGGTTGCTACCATGTCGATGCTGGCATCCATCTCATAGCCGCCTTCTCGCTCATACTCTTCCTGGAAAACTGCATAACGATGCAGCAGCTTGGCTAGGAAATCCTCATCCGCGGCTGCTTCGAAGCTTCCCATTTGCTGTTCTAACCGCGTCATTTTCTGCCGCAGCAGCAGCAAATCCTCGAATCCATGAGCCAGCACCTCATGTACTGTCTTCTGCTCAAATTCCGCGGGAATCTGTGGCAAGTATCCGACTCTTACCTCTTTCTTCACCGCAAGCATGCCTGCATCCGGTTTATCCATCTTGGAGATCAAGGACAGTAAAGTAGACTTTCCGCTCCCGTTCACGCCAATAAGCCCTACTTTTTCTCCTTCTTTTACTTCAAAAGTTACATTATCCAGCACGAGGTTTGCCCCGTGATATTTTTTTAAGTTTTGTCCGTTTACGATGATCATTATTTGTATCCTCCTGAGTAGGAAGATGCATCTCACCACACAAAAAAGAGCCGCGGGAACAAGCCCGCGACCCTTCATTCGGAAATAAGTACTACAATCCGCTTGAGGTTAAGGTAGGCATCTTCTCGAAATGGTTAATCTTATCTAGTGCAAAATGGACAGACTTCTCCCGTGATAAGAAACCTCTGAAGAAAATGCCAGACAGTACCATCGGCAGCTGGCTCAAGCGGCTGTTCACCATTTCAATATTCACCTACCTCACCTCCTTTTCTAAAAGTTATGGTTAACTATATCACATAAACCTGAGCTATAACACCTGGCATGCGCCAAGAAAATAACTATAACTATTTATTACCGAAGCCATGATTCAAAAAAGGCCCGATATCCATCCTTCATCACGGTTCTCGAAAAAGCACCAAACGCATACTCCCTGTTATCTTCTGATACTTTGCGAGGTGCGGCGGCTGCCATATTAAGCAGTTCAAAAAAGTTGCGTTCATTCCCGCCAAACGTATGGGTCGAACTGATATGTCCATAGCAAGGATGCTCGGGCTTTACGACCATTTTTCCCATCGCCATCGCTTCGGTCAGCGGCATCGCAAACGTATCAAAACGTGAGGAACTCCAGTATACCTTGGAAGAATTCATCAGCTGGAATACTTCATCCTGGCTAAGTGCAAACTTCAGTTTCACGTTACTTGGAATATCGTACTTCTTCATGCTTTCTTTGTAGCGCTCCCCGCCGAATACCATATAGACTTCTTTATCCGGATTCTGATGCGCATATTCAATAACCAGATCAGGGCGGCGGTTGGCTTCATCCCGTCCGATCCACATAATCCGGTTGTCGACGACAGCAGAAGGATCATAATGTTTATGGGCTAGTCCTTCATCAAAACCAATGGGAATCACCGTCACATCATGAACTCCATACTGAGCCGCCATCTCCCTTTTCAGGAAATCAGTCTGCACAATCGCTTTGTCCACGATCTGGTAGAAAGGCTTCATCATCTCATACCCTGTGAGGGCAGGATCAGGAAAGCTGTGCGGAAACAGCACGCTGTTCTTCAGAAACATTTTCAGATAGGTAAAACCAGAAACTGTATAGATGACATGGTCGATATCCTGTGAATAGATCTGATCGAGAACGATATCATAGTTGACGAGGTCGCCTTTTTCATGTTCATATCCCGGAACCCAGTCATAACCGCTCACATGGCGCTCTGGTGAGATGAATACAATCTCTACACCGAGCTCTTCCCCAATGGCTTTCAGCCGGTCTGCAAAAACTCGGGGTCCTTGCGCCTCCGTAAACTGAATTTTACGCATCACGAGTCCTACTTTATCCATCAACGTATCCTCCTTTTTTCCATAGCACAAAAAAACCGCCATATGGGAAGGAGAATCCTCGCCGTATCGCGGTACACTTACAGAGTTTTGCTATTTTTACAAACACTTACTTATGCAAAAACGATTATGGTACTAACTCGTTACCCTTTTCTCATTGCTTTCAAATCATTTGCTGCGTTGGATAACACGGGCAACATTCTCATTTCCCGTTCCATCGGTGAGGAACATAAACTGCATTGTGGCTCGCTTTCGAATGCGAAATCATCACGCATCCAACCTTTGCAGTCGTCATTGGTACAAGACCAGACCTTCGTGTTCTCCTCGGGGATTTCCTCTGATACTTGACGTCTGTACATGAATACTTCCCCCCTATCTACAGAATAGACGAATTCGATCGCATACTCCGTATCGCTTTTTTTTGGAATGAAAACAAGAACTGCCTTCAACTTGTCAGTCAAAGGCAGCTTGCAGGTCGGATTAGTATACTTTTACTACGTTCTCTGCTTGTGGTCCGCGGTTACCTTCTACCACGTTGAATTCAACGCGTTGTCCTTCGTCGAGGGTTTTGAAACCTTCGCCTGTGATTGCGCTGAAATGTACGAAAACGTCGCTTCCGCCTTCAACTTCGATGAAACCGAAGCCTTTTTCTGCGTTAAACCATTTAACTGTACCTGTTTGCATTTGGTCATTCTCCTTTACACTTATATTAATATGGTTATTTTCTTTGAAAAAAATTCACATATTGGAAAAAGTGTCATTTTCGGAATGAGTCTCTTTCCAAAATGTGAATTACATGACAGAACTAATAATAGCATATTTACCAAATCAACGCAAGAGATCGGAGCATAAAAATGGTTTTATTTGACATGTATGTATAGACATAAGACCACCCCTGCTACTCATCTTCGCTTCTCCATTATTTCCACAAAAATAGGAGGTTCATACCATTTCGGTATATAATATCGCCATTTTAATGCCATGGATATCCTTTTTTTTCAAATCATTTTGTTACTATATGCGCAAAGATAAGAAGCATACCGACCGGCATGCCCCTGCTTATTCGTGCTATCTTTTGATCGAACGAGTCCAAAATCCACCATGGAATTGTTTGGGTTCTACGGTAATGATAAAGGCTTTTGGATCAAGTTCTAAGATCGTCTCATACAGTTTTTTCTGGTTTTTACGTTTTGCCAGTATTTCCATTACCAGCCGATCTCCATCTCGGCCATTGCCAAGCCAAGACGTTACGCCATATCCTTTTTCCCGAAGCGTTGTCACAATCGTACCGCGGGCCTGATCGCATATTACCTTGACCGTTATGTAGCCAAGCGCGATTTTTTCTTCAATCCAAGCACCAATCAGAATGCCTAGACCATAACCAAGTGCATATACAACAAGAGCTGAGATCTGGTCTAAGTAGCTGAGCACCAAATTCAGTCCGAGTACATAGATCACAATTTCAACCATACTTATCAAGGCTGCGATGTACTTTTGACCCTTTAATGTCAGAATCATGCGTAAGGTATACGCCGAGACATAAACAATCTGGATGGCAAATATAAAAAGTAGCGTTTGAGCCATGGCTAACACCCTCCTAACTGCAGAACTTTCCGCATAACAACACCATACCATCCAAAATACCACATCTTTGTTCTCATGAAACCCCTTTTTATCGAAAAAGTTGCTTATAAGGTCATTAGCATAACAAAGAGCACCTGTCATTACGGGCAGGTGCTCTTCGTATTCTTTTCACATGAATGCTATATGAATTTAGTCGTCCTCACGGTCGATATCTACAGATAAGATGTCTCCTGTATTTGCATCAATTGTAACTTCGGCTTCGTATTTATTATTTACAAGTTCGATCTCATATTCATAACGACCATCATCAAGGTCAAGCTCTGTACTAATTACTTTACTGTTATCAAGTTGTTTTAACGCAATTTGTGTTGCTTGTTCAAGTGAAACTTTTACAACTGCCTCCGAAGCAGGAACTTCAAAGTCAAGGTCTTTAGATACGTTAAGCACTTTCCCTGTATAAGCATCGATCAGCACCGTAGCATCGGCCTTAGCTGACTCGATCTCTACCTCGTAGTATACTTTTCCGTTCTCTTTCTCTAAATCAATATCATCAATGGTACCTTGTACCTCTTTAAGTGCTGCCTCTTTTGCCTGCTCCACAGTGATCATCTTGCTTGTTGTTGAAGTGGATGTGGATGTTGGTGCAGAGGATAGTTGACTAGCCTCTACCGTTGATTCTCCACCTGTATACGCTGCTGCTCCACCAATTAAGAGTGCCGCACTCAGAACTCCACCCGCTAAAATACGTTTATGTTTCTTCATATCTCATCGACTCCTCTTCTTATTTGTTCTTTCGTCTCACTTGCTTACAAATACATCTTACCTCTGCCAAATGAGAGTAAAGAAAGAGTTAGATTAGAATTCGATGAGAAAAGAAGAAGAGCTTCTTAAGAATTAGTCATCCCAGGTCACCGATTGAACTTTTCCTGTGATCGCATGAATTTGAATAACGGCTTCTTTATCATCATCCGTCTCGATTTCAACTAAATAATAAGGATGGTTTGTGTCTTCCCCTCGGAGTTCGGTATCATCTACTTCACCTGCTACTTCTGACATCGCAATTTTCTCTACTTCTTCTTCGGCTAGAAATTTTTGATTCTCTTCTTCCTCGTCCTCTTCGTCATCTTCTTGATCGATGGTAATCGTTTGTCTTGATAACACTTCTCCCGTATAAGGATCTATCTCAAATAAAGTACGCTCTGTATCCGTCTTTACTTTGGCTTTGTAGATATCTTGATCTTCCTTCGTAATCAGCTCTAGGAAGAGCAGTTTGCCTCCTGTTTCACTCAGCAACTTCTCTTTCACTGTATCCCGGCTAAGAATGGCTTGTTCTTTCGCACCTGACTTACTGATCTGCTGAATAGACATAATACTTCCATCGCTGCTATCCACGGTAAATTCATAGGTGCCTGTATCCGTACTTATTCGCAAATGATATTCACCATTCTCCAGTGTACTCTTCTCCACCGTACCTGGATATTGGCTTATCACCGTCTCTTCCACTGCCTCGGCGGACAGAACCGAATCCGCATGATTCCATGGCTGAACAAACAAGAGAACAAGTCCGACCAGCACAGCTGCTCCGGCTCCCGCATATCCTAGTTTTTTCTTTATATTCATTATAAAAAACTCCTTCCTGTTTACACTTCACACCTGTCACCAGTATAACTCTTAACTATGAGAATTCTCTGAGAAAAGCAAATCATCTTGCCTTTCTACTTAGGCAAGATGATGAACTGGAAACTGTATATATGCAGTGGTGCCTTTACCATAGGTACTTTCCAAACGAATTTTCGCCTTAATCTGCGCAGCAATCTCACTCGCAAGTGCCAAACCAAGACCTGTTCCGCCCTGTTTACGCGATCTTGCTTGATCCACCCGGTAGAAACGGTCAAACACTTTGGGAAGTTCATCAGCAGGAATCCCCGGCCCATAATCTGTTACGCTTATGGTAACGTAACTGGCGTCAGGCTGAACACGGATAAGGATGGAGTCCTCGCTATATTTTCTGGCATTATCCAGTAAAATAACGAGCAGCTGCTTCGCCTTGTTGATATCAGTAGAAGCAAAGCAAGGTTCAGATGAGGGAGTTTCGACCTCAATTTCCCTCTGATACGCTGTCCCGTAGGAACGGGCCATATCAGTCACCATACCGGCTAGATCGTGTTTCTCTAACGTGATGCTTCCGGACTCCGTCTGTCTAGCCATCATGAGCAGCTGTTCCGTCATCTCTCGCATTCGGATGGCTTCCGAGTGAATGGCTTCAACGGATTCTTCAAAAAGGTCTGGACGCGACATCCCTCTCCTTTTCAAAAGACTGGCATAGCTCTCAATCACCGTCAGCGGTGTCTTGAGTTCATGAGAAGCATTCGAGACAAACTGCTCCTGTTTCTCATAATTTCGCTCAAGTCTGCCCATCATTCGGTTAAAAGTCTCGCCCATTTCGTATAACTCGTCTTTGGATTGGTTCTGCAAATCAAGGGTCTTGAATCCGCCGCCGTCCTCAATGATCCGCATCGTCTGCGTCATACTTGATATCGGCCGAATAATAATACTTCCAAGCAGCCGGCTTGAAGCAAGTACAGCCAGCAGCGCGACCAGGGACACGGAAATCAAGACAACCTGGAGCACCTTCAGATTGTTATCTACACTTGCAAGACTTTCTGTCACCTGAAGGTTCACTACTTCTCCATCGGCCCATATGACGGGCATGGATACAAAAACATAACGTACACCGTCTATTTTTAACACTTCGGTATGTTTATTAGGATAAAAAGCAGGGTTAATCTGAGCAAGACGCCGTTCTGAGAGCGAAGTAACCGCAGGTGGGTTATCGCCTGTCATTCTCACCATCCTAAGCATCCCTTCTGCTGGAACAAAAGAACGCAGTAAATCATCCGGAGCTACGATATCAGCTGCATTACGCACACCTGTTGAGATCGAATTCGCTTCTGCTTCTGCCCTTTTCATCTGGGTATCTGTCGACATTCGGTCAAACATGAAATAGATAAATCCATTAATCAGCAACAGCAAGACAATAAAAAGTACCGAAGTATATACATAGATGGTTGTACGCAGCTTCATGTCTCGGTCCTGAGAACGTAACCTACACCGCGAACCGTATGGATCAGCGGAGAGCGTCCATGATCTATTTTCTTACGAAGATATCTGATATAAACATCGACCACATTGGTGTCACCCATGTAATCATACCCCCATACCGCCTCGAGAATCTGCTCCCGGTTCAGGACTTGCCGCTGATTACGAAGTAAATAAACCAGCAGATCAAACTCCCGTGGAGTAAGCTCTATTCCATCTTCGGCTCGCAGTACCTCTCTTGTTTTTTCATTCATCTTCAGGTCACCGGCAGACAGCCATACTTCCTGTTTCTGATTTTGTTCTTCTGTTCCCGTCATACTCGATTTCTGAACTTTACTATGTAAACGGAGGGCGGCACGAATCCGGGCAAGCAGCTCTTCAATCTGAAAAGGTTTGGTGACATAATCTGTCGCCCCGAGATCAAGGCCAGAGACCTTATCTTCTACGGAGCCCTTAGCCGTCAGCAAAATGACAGGGATATGTTCATCATGACTGCGTATGCGCCGCAAGACTTCAATCCCGCTAAGACCCGGTAACATGATATCAAGTAATACCAGATCAAAATCACCATTTTGAAAAGCTTCCAGCCCTTCCGTACCGCTCATTGCCTTGGAGACCTCATAATCTTCATACTCCAGTTCAATTTCTAACACCCTAGCAATCTTCTCTTCATCTTCGACTATGAGAATGGATGGTTTCATAGCTCCTCCTCCGCTTTATTCAAAGCAATGTTATATATTTTGCACAATTTCCTGAATTGAATGCTCTCCAGATACAAGAGGAATCGCTTTTCTATAAGTATTCTCTGCATTTAGTACCGCTACAATAACAGATGCGACATCTTCACGCGGAATGCTTGTCTCTCCATGCTCGGTATCCGTTGTTATTTTACCACGACCCGGCTCATTCAACAGCCCGCCCGGACGCAAAATCGTATATTGCAGAGATGATTGTTCGAGCTGTTTATCTGCATAATGTTTGGCTGCATAATATGGTTTAATTTGATCAGACCAGCGTGTCCGATCTTCTGCATGCAGAGCACTTACCATAATATATCTCGAAATTCCTGCCTGCTCCGCAGCTTCCATCGTTTTAACAGCTCCATCGAGGTCAATAAGCAGTGTCTTATCTAAACCTGTGCTTCCGCCTGAACCTGCCGTAAACACAATCGCATCGCTGCCCTTCATCGCAAGTGCAAGTTCCTCTACAGTTCCTTCTAAATCCGCAAGTACAGGTTCTACACCCGCCTTATCAAAGGCATCTGCCTGCTCCTGTTTACGAACCATGGCTCTTACCGTATGCTCTTTGTCATCCTTAAGCTGTGAGATAACCTGTTTCCCGATCTGTCCGTTTGCCCCAATTACTAAAACATTCATGATTCATTTCTCCCTTCAAATTGGAATTTATTCATCCATTCTCTCCCTTCATTTACCCTTCAGGCACGATATATAACAAGTCTGCTCCTGATGTAGTGCAGGGTGCCAGTTCCTGATCAGATGAAAAAAAGAAGACAGACAACCCATGATGGGCGTCTGCCTTCCTATTCTTCTATCGAAATAGATTAGTACGCAAGAGCGAACAAACCATCGATATGTTTTAGATAACGGATGTTACTTGCTTCTTTCATAAGCGTTGCAGGCAAGCCTTTCAGGCGAGTTTGGCTTCCGCCAAGCATAGCGATGGCATCTTTACGTCCCAAGCTTCCCAGTGTACCGGAGAAGACTGGCGTGAAGACTTCAAGGTCGCCGCCTTTGATTGTTGCAGCAAGGTTATGTCCAATGGTTTCACCCATTTGCCAAGCAAGCTGAGCTGTTGGAGGATAAGGACGAGCACCTTCGCTAGGAATGACAACTGCACTGTCGCCCGCGATGAATACATTCTCGTGGGAAGTAGAGTGTAGTGTTTCTTTTACGGTTGCACGGCCACGGTTTACTTCGATACCACAGTTAGCTACAACTGCGTTACCTTGTACGCCGCCTGTCCAGATCAGTGTGCTGGTTTCGATGGAGCTTCCATCTTTCAGCATTACTGTGTGTTGCTGCATTTCTGTGATTGCCACACCAACGATGAATTTCACACCGCGTTTTTCAAGACTTGTTTGAGCACGCTCAACAAGCTCTGGCGGGAATCCTGCAAGAATAGAAGGACCTGCTTCTACGTTGTAGAGCTGTACTTCCTCACGTTTGATCCCTTTTTGTTTACATACATGATCCAGAATGTCAGCATATTCACCAACAAGCTCGATACCCGTCAAACCGCCGCCGCCGACAACAATCGTTGCGTCTGCTTTGTTTCCGGTTTTTTTGTAATTATCCAGGCAAGCTTCCACGTGTGCACGGATTTTGTTAGCATCGTTTACGGATTTCAGAGTAAAGCTGTACTCTTGAAGTCCTGGGATACCGAAGAATGCTGTTTCACTACCAAGAGCAACTACGAGATAGTCATAGCTGTAGATCGTTCCGCTTTGCATTACAACTTTGTTCTCGTCTGGTTTGATCTCGGAAACTGTGTCAATTTTCAGGTTAACTTCTTTACCGCGAAGAAGTTTCTCCAGTGGAAGTGCAACAGCTTTCTCAGCGATGGAACCTGCTGCAAGACGGTGTAATTCAGTAATAATTTGGTGAGTTGGGAAGCGGTTCACAACTGTAATTGTTGCTTCTTCAGCGGACAAATACTCACGCGCTGACAGCGCGCTCAGCAAGCCGCCGTAGCCTCCGCCCAGAATCAAAATTTGCTTCGACATATCCATCCTCCGTTCTTACTTTCGTATCAATAACTTTTTTAGTCTTGTTTTTGCCCTTGACGCTCGTTAAGCACATTCAGGAATGCTTGAGCAAAACGAAGAGATTGCTGTACGTTAGGATCTTTCAACATTTTGAGCATACCGAAAAGACCAACAGAAGACTGTTCCGCTTGAGCACGGTCTCCAGCTTCGATAGCCGCGGATGCTACACCTTTTGCTTTTTCTACTACAGGCGTTGTAAACTCTCCAAGAGCGACTTTCATGTCGTTAACGAAGACTTTATCTGTTGCCAAGCCTTGAGCGAAATCATAAGCTTTTGTCATAGCAGTTACCATTTCAGCCAGTTTAGGCAGATTCTCCACAAGAACAATAAGAGAGTCTTGAACCTCCGGCTTCATCAATTGATCAAGTACATCCTGATTTTGTGCAGGAGCTGCACCGTTTACTGGTACCTCTTGTTGAGTCGGTTGTGACATAAGAGAACGTCCTCCTTTACTTTGGGTTAAAAAGCCCGCTTGCTTGACCCTACCTGATAATCAAATGAACGACCCGTGAGTGCACATTGAATTGTAATGTAACAATTTTCACACATTAGAAAAAGCCGCGGCCTTTCAAGCGGCACAGGCAGCTTTAGCATACACATGTGATGTACTTCATGGATCTTTTGCAAAAATGAATAGTTGTTTATTCCATCGCAATCACAAATTTATCCGAACAGGCCAATTACGAACCTATACCCTAATATTACACTTATTACACATAAACACGAGTTAAATCTAACTATACTTGTGAATACCTTGTGAACATTGTAACAAAACCTCTATTTTTGTCAATACAATGAATTTTCGCTTTTGGGCTTGAAAAAGGCACATATTCTCGCTTTTTCTACTATATACAGTGCTAATTAATACCATTGTTAACTACATCTATTTATTTGGAAAATATAGATTTAGTATTCGTATTTTTTGAAATAGACAATCCTTTGTATCTTACAGATGAGCAGAGAGAAGTCCTATAGTCCCCACACCCGGCCCTCGCCAGTTGAAAAAATCAGCATATGGTAGTAAGAAGTGACATTACCTTGTACGGATGTAAATCGTGCGTGGGCTAAATTGTAAGAATAGGGCGCCCGGTTCCCTTCACTATTTTATGAGATCCAGACTTGACCCGCTGGGAGGCTTATGCTCGCTTTTTTTCATACTGACTACCAACGCTAGGACTTCTCTGCTGCAATTTAGTCTGAACGTACTTTATGACGATTCTATAAGTTCGGTTGTCCAGTTGAGCTCTTGAATACGCGTATCAAGCTGACGATGTTCTTTGGCAAGTTCATCAATTTGTTTCTGCAGTGCGCTGATATCAACGGTCGTTATAAACTTAATCTCTGTCCTGCTGGACCGGTCGTAACGAATAGACGCGGTATCCATGACATCACTGAGCACACTTCGTTTCAATTGGAGCTTCTCCCGGCGTGCAAGCGCATCGGTAATCGTCATACCCTCGCCGTATTCCGTTTGTGAATTGGTTTTGTTAATTCGCTGAACAAGGGACTCAAACTGCTCAAGTACTCCATTCAGTTCACGAAAAAGATCAGATGGATTCTCGGCTGCCTCTTCGCCTTCCTGAATCTTAATCACATTACGCAAACGAAAACGAAGTTCCTGGATTTTCTTTTGTAGATCAGAACGTAGAATGAGTGCTTCGGCAAGTTTCATAATCGTAGTTACGCCTCCACATATTAAAGGTGTCCTAATTGTAACTTATTGGTCTGCAGATATCCAATCTCTTACATTCGCTCGAATGAACGCCTGTTTAACGCTTCTTTGGGTGTGGTACATAACAGTTAATAGTAATTTTTGGAATATTAAAAATATAAGCCATGATAAGAGGCACAAATAGCCTTATTCATGGCTTTATTTCTACGAAAGGAGAGCGTTTATTATGAAAACGACCCATCTAGAGACGAGTGTATATTACTTCAAAGATGACGGGGTGATTCCCAATAACCCGGTACTGCCTGTCATTCTCTATCCAGGAGCCTTACGCGGTGAGGAGCAGAATACGGAGAAAATTTTCAACAAGCATAACTGGCGAAACAGCTGGACAGGCGGGGTATTCCCGTACCATCACTATCACAGCAACTCGCATGAAGTACTTGGTGTCATCAAAGGATCGGTTAAACTTCACATCGGAGGAGAAAAAGGGATTATTCTGACGGCAACTGCCGGCGATATTCTTGTCCTTCCTGCCGGAACAGGTCATAAAAAACTGGAGTCAAGTCCCGATTTTCAGTTGGTAGGTGCCTATCCAGATGGGATGTCCTACAATACCCACACGGGAGACAAAGAAGAACGCCCGCAGGTACTCGGGGAAATCGCTCGTGTTCCGGTTCCAGACAAAGATCCCCTGCTAGGTGCCGAGGGTCCGCTGCTCGTCCACTGGAAAAAGGCAGAGAACCCTAATTAACATGAGCTCTCAAACTCACTGTATGTGAGAAGACCCTGTATAATATCGTTCGATCATTCTGCTGATCCAAATCGTGCATCCTATGAACAAGAGAATACCGACTAAAATTAGGGGCTGTTCCATAATAGCAACTAGATTCGTACCGATAAAGGTCACGTAAAACACCATGATTCCTTTACCTAATACGGCTGCAAGTAAAAAAGATCGTGGGCGCATTTGAGCAATACCGGCTGCCATATTCACAAGGACGAACGGCCCTACCGGAAACATGCCAAGTAAAAAAACATAACTGAATGCATTACGCCGGATCCAGATCAGACTTTTCTGAACCTTTGGTCTTTCAGACCAGTGACTTGCCCATCTCGTTCCTGCAAGCTTCCTTATGACCATAAAGGTAAAGAAACTTCCTCCTACAAGTCCGATCCAGGAGTAGAAAAAACCGGCCCATCCATACACAAGTCCATTCGCTCCCACAAGGAACAGCGTAGGCAGTGGCGGAATAAATGCTTTCATAAATGTGAGGAGAATCCCGGGTAAGGGACCCAGTGCCCGGAATTTTTCCAGCAGTCTAACTATATTCTCTTCTGTAAAAAAGGAAATAAATTCGGATACGGAGAACCCTTCCATGCAGCACCACATTCCTTGCGTTTGAATTGAATAGCCTTTACCTACTCACAGTATAACTGACCAACTTCATGAGTGTGTGAAGAGTTCATTGATATTAGATGAGACTAAAGAAGAACCTGCCATCCATATTCACGGGGCAGGTTCTTTTGATTCTTCTATGATATGGATTCTGAAAATTTCATTGACTGATGCACCGCATCCGGCGGTACAGACGACAGATTGGGAGAAGATCCTGGAACTTTTCCACATTCATGGAGAATATGCTCCACATGCTCCAAAACGTCTTTTACTGCTTTTCCACAAGCTTGACACTTCATTATTAAATCACCTTTAATCATATATTATTAACCAAGAATGAGATCATTCTAATTAGTCCATGTCCTTGTTATGCTAAACATGGATGTGAGGTAATACTCGAATATTCGGCTTCTTCCTTTGCCCTCTTCCTATTAACCTCCTGCCCGTCTCACGAAACGGAAATAAACCTCTCCTTGGTCCGGACTTCCATTATATTCAGCTCGTTACCGAAATATGACACCCTTTTACCCACTAAAATAATAAACGCTGCAAATAAAAAAAGGTTTCGGCATTCGTCCATTTTTACCATATATTGTTGACTAATTCTTTGTTTGGTTGTATGGTTAATTACATAAGTAACTAACCAACTTGGTGGTGATAATGTATGGGCATGCAGATGGATGATGACCGCCCGATCTTTTTACAGATTGCAGAACGAATTGAAGATGACATCCTCGAAGGAAGGCTGCCCGAAGAATCACAGGTCCCTTCCACGAATCAATTTGCATCCTTTTATCAGATTAATCCGGCAACAGCGGCCAAAGGCGTAAATCTCCTGGTCGATCAAGGAATTCTGTATAAGAAAAGAGGGATTGGCATGTTTGTAGCAGATGGAGCACAGTCTGTGCTGGTAGAGAAGCGGCGTGAACAGTTCTATGAACAGTTCATTATCCGAATGGTGCAAGAAGCGCAGAAGCTTGGGATCAGCAAAGCTGAACTATCTGAAATGATACACAGGGAGGAGAAGTAGAATGGCAGATGTAATTGAGTTAAACGGCCTGACCAAAAGCTATGGAAAAACATTTCATGCCCTCCAGGATATAAACCTCACCATTCAGGAGAACAAAATTTACGGACTGCTTGGGCGTAATGGTGCGGGAAAAACTACACTGCTTCATCTCATTACAGCTCAGCTCTTCCCCACGTCAGGAGAACTTAAAGTGTTCGGCGAAGCGCCGTATGAGAATAAGGAAGTCCTTCGGCAGATTTGTTTTATTAAGGAAAGTCAAAAGTATCCGGATACGTTTCGAGTACGAGATGTACTCTCGGTAGCCTCTTCCCTTTATCCTAACTGGAACGCATCCCTGGCTGATTCCCTAGTTTTACAATTCAACCTGCCCCCAAATCGAAGAGTCAAAAAACTATCAAGAGGCATGCTTTCTTCTGTTGGCATCATTATCGGTCTTGCGAGCCGTGCTCCGCTTACCATCTTTGATGAACCTTATCTTGGGCTTGATGCTGTAGCTAGACAGTTATTCTATGACCAGTTAATTCAAGACTATATGGATTATCCCCGCACCATTGTTTTATCAACGCATCTTATTGATGAGATTAGTGCCATGCTCGAACAGGTGATTGTACTTCATCAGGGGAAGCTTTTGCTAAATGAGGAAGCAGAACAATTTCGAGGATCGGCTTTCCATGTTAGCGGCAAGCAGTCTGATGTAGATCACTTCGTTATAGGAAAAGAAGTGCTTCATCAGGAAGAACTCGGCTTTATGCGTAGTGTTGTCGTTCGAACAACTGACCAAAAAGACTTCCGCAAACAAGCGGAATTAAACAACATCAGTCTTGCTCCTGTCTCTCTGCAACAACTCATGGTGTATTTGACCAAACAAACGAACCGGGAAGAGGTGCATTAAGTATGCCAACGATCAAAACCGTAATGCGTACCCATCTTGTTGATTATTGGTTATGGCTTATCGTTCCCCTCATTGTGCTTATGAGTAGTTTTGTAGTTAATTTGATCATCAGTATATCGATTGGTTCATTTACGACCGGAGGACTGTTATCAATCTATGGGTTCATGATGAGTGTAGGAATTGCGGTAATTCCCATGAATTTCTCATTTTCACTGAGTTTCGGTATTCGACGTAAAGATTATTTCCTAGGTACAATCAGCATGTTTCTTCTCTTCAGCCTGCTCTATTCCACTGCACTTACCATCGTTAGAGAGATAGAACAGCTTACTTCAGGCTGGGGTACAGGGCTGCATTTTTTTGATGTCCCTTTCCTCAGCAGTCTCTCCTTCCTGCATCTCGCCCTGCTGAACTTTGTCGTCATTTCTCATCTGTTTCTATTCGGTTTCGTTATGTCGAGTATAGCGAGAAGATTCGGGAAACTGGTCTTAATAAGCTTGATCCTGCTCATCGTCATTGTCTTGGGTGCAGCAAGTGTCCTCGTGACTTACTGGCAATATTGGGACGATTTCGGCAAGTGGGTCATGACCTACCAGACGGATATTATCTGGTTCCTCGCTCCTCTTACTTTGCTGTATGCTTTCCTATCCTACGTATGGCTGCGAAAATCCACGATCTAATATATACGCAAAAAGAAGCATCCCATATAGACGGGAATGCTTCTTTTTTTTGAAATATTACGAAATAACGATAAACGATAACCGTTAAACGATAAGGTATTCTCGCTTGCTTAAGCAGGCAGATTTGGTTTCTTTGGTTCCCCGGCTCCTCGCTGCGGTTTAGGCAGGTTACCGAACAGAATCCAGGATTTAGAGAAGTGAGATGCCAAACCAACCACAATATATGATCCGATTAGCGCAAGCAGGAATCCACCGACATACCATAAGTGATGAAGGATCGAAATTCCGGTTTGCGGCGGGAATTCACGATAAACAAGCAAGAAGAATGGGTGAATTAGATAGATCCCGAAGGACAATCCGCCAATCTTAGACATCGTACGTACCAGAGCGCTCTTACCGTTGCCGTATAGCAGGAAGGCAATCTGGAATAACACCAGCGCTGCCGAGAACGTATGGATATTCCACAGGAATTCATACCAAAGGGAATCATAGACAGCAATCCCTTTACGGTTCAAGTACCAGATATACACATGTGCTAGACCTGCACAGATCCAAACAATCCATAGCATCGTCCATGCTGTAACTTTTCCTGGTGTAGCGTAGCTTCTTCTGATAACAATCCACTCTTTAATTTTCGGGAAATATACACCCAAAAGTGCGCCGAGCATGAAATAGGAGAAGTACGAAAGGGACCAGCTTCCCTTATTCGCTACGCTGATAACACCGTATTTGTTCATGACGATAAATCCCCACTGAATGGCAAGTCCAATCGGAACTGCCCACTTGACGAGAGAAGGTACTTTTTTGAATAAAGCGAGTACCAGCGGGAACAGAATATAAAACTGCATATTAATAAATACAAAATATAAATGAGTGTACGCTTTACCTGTAAACAACTTGGTTGTAAAACTTACGATCGTATCGATCAGAGAACGATCGGGATAGTACACAACATGTAAAATCAGAAAATAAAACAATGAGAACATAAAGTAAGGAATTAAAATGTAAAGCAATCTCTTCTTATAAAAACCAAGAACCAGTTTCTTATCCAGCGGTCTTGTATAGTAATTATAAAACAACACAAAACTACTTAAGAAAATAAACGTCGGTGTACCAAACTTCATGAAAATATTGAAAAAGTTGTACAGCCAGTACATACCCGAATTCACCATATCTACGGTAGCAAAAGAAGTCGAGTGTACGCTTAGTACACCAAGAATTGCGATGCATCGTACAAGATTAAGCTCGGGCAGACGTTCCCTTTTTTCAGCTGTCATTGTTTGACTCATTATATTAACTCCTTGGGTTTAGTTTGTTGATTGATAGAGACGTTCCATTCGATCGGCTCAAAATCACCTTATCTATAGTAAAACTTCTGAAAACAATTTACATTAAAAATCCCTTAACTTAATAATAATAACAGAATTATTTAAGGATTTGGACAAATTACGATAACATTTATTCCATATCTATCCTAAATAATAATAAAAATGGATTTTGTGCTCTGTAGCTCCTATGTATTTTGACATGAAAAAGCCGCCTTTACGGCGGCAGAAACATACGCTGAGCAGCTGCATCATACGGACGACCCTCGCTTAGATGCTAATTACAGATCACGAAGTTTATAATGCAGCTGGCACAGCAGATTCTGAATCTTTTGAAGCGGGTTGCTCCACGAGCGCATGACGGCGCCAAGCACCATTTTTCCAGCGATAATGCATGATGAAGGCACGAATCCATTCATCCACTGCGTTTGCTACCCATACACCTAGGATTCCCATGTCTAAATGGAAGACAAACCAATAACCGAGCGGAAGACTCACGCCAACCATAGAGATCAGCCCCATATACACTGGGAAACGAGCATCCCCTGCTGCACGCAAGGAATTAATCATAATCATGTTACACGTTCTTGCTGTTTCCAATACGATACTGAACAAGAGTACTTGAGAACCTAAGCGGATAATCTCTGCGTTATCCGTGAAGATTCCCATCAGCGGCTCCCGAAGCAGAATAATAATAATATCCACGGTTATCGTGGAGATAAGGCCGATTTTCACACTTTTCTTCACTCTTGCGTAGGCTTCATCCTGCTTTCCTGCCCCGACGAATCGTCCGGTCAGAATCGATGTTCCCAGCGATACAGCCATACTAAATAAGTAGATATAATTAGAAATCTGGGCTGCATACTGCCGTGTAGCAAGTGATTCTGTTCCGAGATAAGTCACATAATACAGAAAGACGAGCTGACACATTTGATACGTAATTTGTTCAAAGGCGGAAGGAATACCGATGTTCAGTATTTTTTTTACATAATCTTTGGAGATCATGAAATAATGTCTCCATTCAATCCTTACGGCCATTACTTTATAAAGTAACCAAATGAAGATCGCGACACAGACCAGCCTGCTAAGTACGGTCGAGATGGCTGCTCCTTTTACACCCATCGGACTGAATCCAAAATGACCAAAAATGAGTGCATAGTTTCCAACTAAATGAAGGAGGTTCATTACAAGCGATACAAGCATAGTCTGCTTGGTGAAACCATAGGTACGAATAATCGCGGACATAATATTAATCAAAGCTTGTAAGAAAATGCCCCCGCCGACAATCGTTATGTACGTATTCCCGAGCTCTAAGATTTCGCCATGAAGATTCATGAGTTGTAAAATATGACGGCCGCTAAATACAAAAATAACACTAATGATGAGCCCGACACATAAGTTAAGTGTAATGGCTACAGCAGATACACGAGATGCTTCCGCAAGTTTTCTCGAACCAATATACTGAGCTACCACAATGGCTGCTCCATTCCCAATCACCTCAAGAATGAGGATGGCAATCGATACGATCTGATTGGACGTCCCTACCGCAGATACAGCCTCATCGGATACAGCACTGATCATAAAGGTATCCACGGTACCCATCAGCATAAATAACATAATTTCTAGAAAGATAGGCCAGGTTAATGAAAAAAGATTGAGATTTTCTGTCTTAAGAACACGCCCGTCGGCTGCTGTTGTCATAGATTCACCTTCAGCTTAGTAGTAAATGTTTATATTTTCATAAAATTACGTAAATTTTTCTGAAACAAACCGTATCTTAGCATAAAATTTTCATATATGCACGATAATTTACCATCTTTTTTTAACACGCGTAAAAGAAGATAAGCAGCCTTCTCGTCTTGCCTCTAGCCATATATATTTTCTCGATATGGTTTAGTTCTCCCCCGGGGTGGTTATTTCTGAATAAAAGCACTTATAGATTGCGGCAGTCTGTCATCACGCAAACCACATCCTTTATGGTGTGCTGTAGTAAGAGAATGATACTAATGAGAGGGGGGCGGCCGTATGATAAAACGCAATCATACTATGATGCAATTCTTTGAATGGCATGTAGATGCAGATGGAGCACACTGGAAACGTCTGTCTGAAAGAGCTCCTGAGTTAAAGAAAAAAGGAATCGATTCCGTCTGGATCCCTCCTGTCACCAAAGGCAGTTCACCCGAGGATACAGGCTACGGAGTATATGACCTTTATGATTTAGGCGAGTTTGACCAAAAAGGTACGGTGAAAACCAAATACGGCTCTAAAGAGGATCTGCTGGAAGCCATGGGAGTCTGCACTCAAAATGGAGTTGGGGTATACGTAGACCTTGTTATGAACCATAAAGCAGGGGCAGATGAGACCGAACGGTTTCAAGTCATTGAGGTCGATCCGAACAATCGTACGAAGGATATCTCAAAGCCATTTGAAATAGAGGGATGGACCAAATTTAATTTCCCTGGCCGTGGAAATACGTACTCCTCATTCAAATGGAATCATACCCACTTTAATGGAACAGACTACGATGCTTCCGAAGATCGAACTGGTATTTTCCGAATAGCCTCAAATGAAGAAGGCTGGGACGAAAATGTAGATGATGAATTTGGAAATTATGATTACCTGATGTTCGCTAACATCGACTATAGAAAACCAGAAGTTCGCGAAGAGATGATTAACTGGGGAAAATGGATGATTGATACCCTTCAGTGTAACGGATTCCGCCTGGATGCGATTAAACACATCAATCATGATTTTGTTAAACAGTTTGCCAATGAAATGATTAAGAAAAGAGGGCAGGATTTCTATATTGTAGGCGAGTTCTGGAAACCGGATCTTGCTTCCTGCCAAAAATTCCTTGATACTGTCGATTATCAAATTGATCTGTTTGATGTTTCACTCCATTACAAACTTCATGAAGCTTCGCTTGCGGGTAAAGCATTTGATCTAACAACGATTTTTAATGATACGCTTGTTCAAACCCACCCTACCCATGCGGTTACCTTTGTTGATAACCATGATTCTCAGCCGGGAGAAGCGCTCGAGTCCTGGATCGATGACTGGTTTAAACCAAGTGCATATGCACTGATCTTGCTCCGTCAAGGCGGATACCCATGTGTATTCTACGGAGATTACTACGGCATTGGCGGAGACAATCCGATTCCTTCGAAGCAAGCGGCGATTGACCCTCTGCTAGCCGCAAGATACCATCATGCCTACGGCGACCAAATTGATTATCTTGATCATCCGAATACCATTGGCTGGGTAAGATGCGGTGTCGCTGAAATCCCTCACTCCGGCTGTGCCGTCATTATTGGTAACGGAGAAAATGGAGAAAAGCGGATGTGTGTCGGTAAAGAACGTGCTGGGCAGACTTGGTATGACATTACAGGTAACCAAGAAGAGACGCTTACGATCGAAGAAGATGGCTGTGCCAACTTTACCGTCAAGGGCGGAAGTGTCTCTGTCTGGGTGGAACAAGTTCAAGATCAGGAATCAGACGATCAGAAGCAAGAGTCGGAAGCTTAAAAATGAGGCAAAGAAAGAGGCAGACCTTGATTTACAGGTCTGCCTCTTTCTTATTGTTCTTTGAGCTCAGGATCGATAAGATCCGCCGCTGCTGTATTTTCATCCATCCAATTATCGATGATTTCCTGCGCCTCTGCTAACCCTTGATCACTTAGCATGTAGTACCAGCCGTACTGGTTATTCTCACCTTCACCCTTCAGCATGTAACTGCTCATCTGGGGAACGGATCCTTTCTCATACAACAATTCCGCCAGATCAATAATAAAATCGGAGGTCATGTCTGTCTTCATATTCGAACTCGCAATATCCATTAACTGCGGGATTTTTGTAATATTACCTAGCGATAAAGCACGCTCTGTCGCTTGCTTGATAAAGATTCGCTGGCGTTCTGTTCGCTTATAGTCCGAATCCTCACGATATCGTACATAGTTCAAGGCATCTTCACCGTTATAGATCGGTTTGTTCGGCTCAATTCGGAGCTTTATGTGGATCCTTTGTTTGTTCTCAATAACTTCGGTAATCGGCAGTTCCACTCCACCAAGCGCATCAACTACTTCTACCAGTGCTTGAAAATTCACTTTTGCATAATAATCAACATCCGTTTGCAACAGCTGTTCTACGGTCTCTACGCTCATCTTCGTTCCCCCGAAGGCATAGGCTGCATTGATTTTATTTCTCTTTTCTTTCCCTGCAATCGGAACATACGAATCACGAGGCAACGACATTAATAACATTCGGTGCTCTTTCGGGCGGAATACCGCATAGATCATCGTATCTGATCTTCCGACATCCCCTACCCTTTCATCTACACCCAGCAGCAGCATGCTGAAAGGTTTTGTCAGCTCGTCCTGATTTTCTTCATTTCCAGCCGGCCCCGTCACCTTAATCGGTTCGTATGCATTATCGATTCGGCCTTTTACTGTGTCCTCCAAAAACAGCTGAAATGCCACAGCAACAAGTTCTTTACGAAATGCAAACCCCATCGTTCCTATAAGCAAGAGAATGATCGCTGTAATAATCAGAGGTTTCTTTGATTTCGGTTTTTTCTTTTTTTTGTTCTGATGTCGTTTACTCCGCGTCAACGGGTATTCTTCCTGGTCACTCATGTACTTCTCCTCTCTGCACTCTTTTTCTTTTTTTCGACAAATGCGAACTATAATTTCAGGTTTTGATTGCATTTATACTAATAAGATTATGTACAGTTCTGCTTACAAAGGGATAACGCAATTACTATACTATAAGTTTCCATAATAAGGAATATCATTTTGGTGACAATGTCGAAATCTTGCTTTCCTATTCCAAAATACTGCTCTACATGCCAAGGAAGCCTATAATAAGAAATATAGCGGAGGTGTAGAGTAGATGCGGGAAGAAATTGAACTTTTTGAAAAGGTGTATCAGGCTGTATTAGAGCGCAGTGATCGATACGACGGAATCTACTATACAGCGATTCGGACAACGGGCATCTATTGCCGCCCTTCTTGCCGCTCTAGGACGCCAAAACGGGAAAACGTAACAATCTACTCGGCTGCAAAAGCAGCAGAGCGAGACGGTTATCGTGCCTGCAAACGATGTCAGCCAGACATCAAAGAACTACACAATCCGGATAAGGAGATCTCGGAGCGCGTCACATCCTATATCGATCACCATTACTCAGAGTCTGTGAGCTTAAACCGCTTGGCTGATGAGATCAAAGTTAGCCCCTATCATCTTCAAAGAGTATGTAAAAGAGTAACCGGGCTCACCCCCGCAGCATATTTGCAGAAAGTACGACTGGATAAAGCAAAAGAGGAACTCCTAAGAAGCGACCTGGAAATTCGAGATATTGCTGTCCTTATCGGGTATAAAAGCACCTCTCACTTCATTGCTGTCTTCCAGAAAGCAATCGGTCAAACACCGCAGCATTACCGACAATCGAGTGAAAGAAGGGATACACCGTGACCCCTGTCTATTGGACGAAGGTTCAACATGATTTGTTACAAAATCAATGTTTATATCTAGCAGCAACCGAACAAGGAATCTGTAAAATCACCTGGCCTTCAGAGAACTGGGAGGCATTCGAGTCTTGGATTTATCGCCACATCCCAGATGCTGCACTGCTTAAGGATGAACAGCAGCTTGAACCTTATACAAAACAGCTTACAGAGTATTTGAATGGAGAAAGATCAGAGTTCTCTGTACCCCTTGATCTTCGCGGAACTGCTTTTCAAATGGAAGTATGGAATGCACTACAGCAGATTCCTTATGGAGAAACACGCAGCTATTCCGATATCGCAAATCATGTCGGCAGAGCGCAGGCGGTCCGTGCTGTCGGCACAGCGAATGGAGCAAATCCCGTTCCCATGCTGGTTCCTTGCCACCGGGTTATTGGTAAGAACAAGAACCTCACCGGATTTCGCGGAGGACTCCATTTCAAGGAAGCACTTCTTACACTGGAGGGATATCATGACTACACCCGAAAAGGACATGCCCGTTTTGAATTCTAACGATCCCCATATAGGGGCGGAAATATCAGCAAATCACATAGAAACAGAACGAAAACTTACCTTGCCTGAACCTTTTAATTACTCAGAAGTTCTCTATTACCTGAACCGTTCTACACTCGAATGCCTGCATGAAGTGGAAGATGAACGAATCTACAAATCACTGGATATACAGGGCAGACCTATTCCAATAGAAATTCGTTATGAGGCTTTATCCCATGCTCTATGTATCCGCTGCCTATGTGCAGAATCGGTCTCTGCAGAAGAATGGAATCTCATCTTCCTTTTTATAGAGGAATGGTTTGATCTTCGGAGAGATCTTGTTCCTTTCTATCAACTGGCTGAGGACGACCCCATGCTCGGTCCACTGGTTCAATCTTTGAATGGACTTCGAATTATCGGGGTTCCTGATCTGTTCGAAGCCCTATGCTGGGCTGTCATTGGACAGCAGATTAATCTTACTTTTGCCTATACGCTGAAAAAACGGCTTGTTGAGACTTTTGGGGAGACTTATGAGTGTAATGGAAGAACCTATTACCGATTCCCTTCGCCGTCGGCATTACTTGGTAGTAACACCCTAGCCACTCTAAGAGAATTGCAATTTACTACCAAGAAGGCAGAATATATGGTGGATATCGCTGGGCGGGTCGTGCGTGGAGAATTACAAAAAGAAACACTGCTGGCTTCGGGATATGAGGCAGCGGAAGAGACACTGCTTCGCATCAGAGGGATTGGTCCATGGAGTGCACATTATGTTATGATGCGCTGCTTGCGTAATCCAGCCGCATTTCCCATAGGAGACGCAGGACTACATGCAGCTCTTAAGAAACAACTGGGTCTGTCCGCTAAGCCCACTCCAGCTGAGATTAGAGCTATTTTCGAACCTTGGAAAGGTTATGAAGCTTACGCTGTATTCTATTTATGGCGAAGCCTTACGTTATCGTGAGTACAAGAAGAGCGCAGCGAGGTTTACCTGCTGCGCTCTCTTTTACCTGTGGCTTGATTTACATCCTTATGCTTGAACTACAGAAGCAAGCTTGTTCACAATGCCGCTCCAGCCTTGATCCATACGATCACGAACCAGACTGTGATCTTCTCCGAATGAAGTTTTCTCCCCGGATTTCCAGCCGCCATGGATTAAAGTAAATTCGGTCTGTCCTTCCTTTTCTTCCAATTGGAAAGTTAGCAGCCAATCTTTATCCCAAGTAAAACTCAGCATATTCGGCGGATCGATCTCCGTTACTTTACATTTCGATTTACCAAAAGGCCCTGCTTCAAGAATAAATTCATGACCAAGCATAGGTTCGAAGGTACTTGGCATAAACCACTGTGCAATTCCCTCTGCTGTAGAGATCTGTTTCCACACCTTCTCCATAGGTGCATCCAGTAGAATGGTTTTTCTAATTTCGGGCAATGATGTTGTCATAAGTCGCTCCTTTTACAAATAGGTTTATCGTTTACTAGTAAAGAATGCGGCAATTATAGCACCTTTTGGTTGCACGTCAATGGGATCTCAAGTGGTTTTCTAATATTGTGCAACCCCTTTTCCAGATTTATGCATGAGGGCAGGGTTCGTGATAAACTACATCTATAAAAGTGAACTACATAGGAGCTGATGTAACGTGAAAAAGGACTTAATTAAAAGACTAACGAGCTATGTACGTGTGGACACCCAGTCGGATGAGAACAGTGAGACTTGCCCTACAACTCCAGGACAGCTCGAACTTGGACGTAAACTAGTAGAAGAGCTGCACTCCATCGGCATGCAAGAGATAAGTATGGATGATAACGGTTATGTGATGGCCACACTTCCTTCTAACACGGACCATGATGTTCCTGTGATCGGATTTCTTGCTCACCTGGATACGGCCACTGACTTTACTGGAAAGAACGTAAACCCTCAAGTTATAGAGCAGTATGATGGCGGAGATATTACGCTGAACGAGGAACAACAGATTATTATGTCTCTAGAAGATTTCCCAGAGCTTGCAGGCTATAAAGGCCATACGCTGATTACAACAGATGGAACGACTCTCCTTGGTGCAGATAACAAAGCAGGAATTGCCGAAATTATGACTGCCATGGAATACCTGATTACTCACCCAGAGATTAAACACGGGAAGATCCGGGTTGCCTTTACACCCGATGAAGAGATCGGCCGCGGGCCGGAGCGTTTTGATGTAGGGGCATTTGGTGCAAAATATGCCTACACCGTTGATGGAGGGCCGCTTGGTGAACTGGAGTATGAGAGTTTTAATGCCGCAGCGGCAAAAATTATTTTCAAAGGCAAAAACGTCCACCCAGGTACTGCGAAGAATAAAATGGTGAACTCCGCCAAAATTGCAATGGAGTTTCACGCAAGACTTCCTATTCAAGAAGCACCGGAGTTTACGGACGGGTATGAAGGATTCTACCACTTGTCTTCTGTTAAAGGAGATGTAGAAGAAACTGAACTGAATTATATTATTCGTGATTTCGATCGAGACCAATTTGAAGCACGGAAAGCGAATCTGGAGCAGATCGCCAGAATCCTTCAGGCTGCCTACGGCGAGGAACGAATCCAGCTCCAAATCCGTGACCAATACTTCAATATGCGCGAGAAAATCGAGCCGGTGAAATTTATCGTAGATATTGCCGGAGAAGCTATGAAACAGCTCGATATTGAGCCTCATATTGTACCGATTCGCGGGGGAACCGATGGTTCTCAATTATCTTACATGGGACTGCCGACACCGAATATTTTTACAGGCGGAGAGAACTTTCATGGACGTTATGAATATGTATCCGTAGATCATATGGAGAAAGCTACTCAGGTCATTATTGGAATTGTTCAGCTATTTGAGCAGCGCGGAGAATAAACAGATTTGATGGATTTTAAAAAAGGGCGATAGATTACCTGTTCAAGGTAATTCATCGCCCTTTTTATGGTTTTTTGCCCACTAGAAGAAAGTCATTGCCTGTGTGAATGCTCAAGCATCTGCCCCTTCTTTCTCAAAAATCGCATGATTCTCAAGGAAAAGACGCTGCGCTGGTACCGCAAGTTTAACGCCTTCTTCTTCCAGGATCCGCAAGATTTCAAAGTTAATGGATTCAAGCACTTTCATGTGTTCCACCCATATGGTTGTATACGTAAAAAAGTAAAAAAGAATGGTGATTTGGTCTCTGGTCATCTCTTTAAGCCGAACCATGTACAAATCATGATCAATACCTTCATGGTTCTCAATGTATTCCCGCAGTCGATTCACTGCATTCTCCAGCTGGACGCGATCCGTATCAATAGCGACGCCAAGATCAAAGGTCACCCGTCTTTTTCCCATCCGACTCCAGTTCGTAATGGCCGCTTTGGCCAAAATATTGTTCGGGATAATCACAATGGAATCGGCGAATGTTCTTATTTTGGAACTGCGAAAAGAAATATCTTCAACCATGCCTTCTACCGCATCTGTACGTATCCAATCCCCTTTGGAGAAAGGCTTTTCCGTAACGATAATAATACCGGCAATGAGATTGCTTAGTGTATCTTGTGCTGCCAAGGCAACCGCAAGACTTCCGAGACCCAGCCCGGCAACCAAGCCGTTCACACTGTAACCCCACTCTCCCATGATAATTGTAATCGTCAGAGCAATCACCATAAACCGCAGGACCTTAGACAGGAAAGGAATAATCATGTCCGATTCCTCGACCCCAAGTTTACTGGTCATTCCTGCAAAAAAGCGGGAAGAGCGTCCTGATAAATTATAAAAGGCCCACCCAATGATGATAATAAATCCAGTACGGACAAGTCCTTGAAATAGCGGCCAACTTGCTCCGCCATCGGCAAAATAAATACGGACTGCTCCTGATATCCCAACCAGCGTCATTAAAGCTCTGGCTGGTCCATGAAGTAATTGATAAATACTATCCCATTTCTGGCTGAATATTCGTTTTAATAGATGAAATAACTTTGTCGAAGTCCACTTATTAAATATCGTAAATACAAATAAAAAGAGAAGAGCTACCGCAAGTCTAATCCATTTAATCTCACCGATAAACTCATAGATTCCATTAAAAAAGTCCAAAACATTCCCACCTTTGCTGCTTGTTCATCGTTGTCATAAGAGAATACTGGACCTATTGTAACAAAAGACAACCCCCATCACATCTATATAGCTATATTTCCATATAAATAAAAAGACAAGCAGGGTCGCTGCAGAAGCAGCTATTCCGCTTGTCTAGAATAGACGTATATTTGTTACATTTACCTTACATTTTGCGATCCCAGAAACGATGCGCAGCTACAGCTTCCACAAATTTGTTCTCAAAACCGGAAAGCTCTTCCGTAGACCGAGCCGTCACAATTCCTGGTACACGCAGGCCTTCTATCGCCAGCGACTGCTGTAGGAAAGTTGCCCCTTCGTTCACGGCACCGATTGGTTTAAAGTGTTTGTACGCTTCGCGCACAAAATCCTTCGCATCAGGTTCGGATGCAATCAGGTTGACACCCTCTTTTCCACCCGCAATATAAATGGCGTCAAATAGTAAAGAATCGCTGGTGAGGAATGTGTGCATTGCCTCGATGCTTTGTCCACCTTGTCCGCTGATAGGGCCGAGTCGGTCACTAACCACCTCTGGCATCGCGCCTGCTTCCTTCAGCGCTTCTATAACCTTTGTTGTTGCCTGATCGAAACCTTCACCTGCAATGATCGCAATTTTACGAGTCTTCGCAGTGAAAATGGTATTCATCATACTGAGAGCCGGAGAATCAGATGGAACCGGGTTCTTGGTTGCTTCTCCTGCTTCCGGAAGCTGTACACCGATCTTCAGGGCAACACTCGCTGCAAGGGTCGTGTCGATATTCATCAACAGATTTACTACGGATTGACGCACTTCCTTGCGCTGAACTTTTCCAAGCTCAAATTGGAACGCACTTGTAATATGTTTCTTCTCCACCTCTGACATGCTATTCCAGAACAATTTTGCCTGGCTGTAAAAGTCTTTGAAGCTTTCGCTTCTTGCCTGTACTTTTCGGCCATCTACTCTCTCTGTGTAATGCTCATATCCGCCTTCGGCAGGTGCAGCCGTAGAGGGACTGTTACCGGCAATTCCATTACGATGATAACTGACCGGCCCGCGGTTGATTGTCATGCGATGCATACCGTCACGTTGGTTATTGTGTACGGGAGCAATCGAACGGTTAATTGGAATTTCGGCAAAGTTTGGACCGCCAAGTCTCGTAAGCTGCGTATCTGTATAGGAGAATAAACGCCCTTGAAGCAATGGATCATTAGAAAAATCGATACCTGGTACAACATGCCCAGGATGGAAGGCCACCTGCTCTGTCTCGCTGAAGAAATTATCAGTATTCCGATTCAGCGTCATTTTACCTACTTTACGAACAGGAACGAGTTCTTCTGGCCATAATTTAGTTGGATCAAGGATATCAAAATCGAAATTAAACTCATCCTCTTCTTTAATGACTTGAAGTCCAAACTCGAATTCTGGATAGTTGCCGGTCTCAATCGCATCCCATAGATCGCGGCGATGGAAGTCAGGGTCTTTTCCGGCAATCTTCTGAGTCTCATCCCAGACAAGGGAATGAACGCCAAGCACCGGTTTCCAGTGAAACTTCACAAAATGCGCTTTTCCTTCTGCATTAACTAGTCTAAAGGTATGTACACCAAAACCTTCCATCATCCGGAAACTACGCGGCAAGGCACGATCAGACAGATGCCACATCATCATATGAGCTGACTCAGGATTATTCGCTATGAAATCCCAAAACGTATCATGAGCAGAAGCAGCCTGCGGAATTTCATTATGAGGTTCTGGTTTTACCGCATGAATAAAATCTGGGAACTTAATCGCATCTTGAATGAAAAAGACAGGCATGTTGTTACCAACGATATCAACGACACCTTCTTCGGTATAAAATTTCGTAGAGAATCCGCGCACATCTCGAACCGTATCTGCCGATCCGCGTGACCCTGCTACCGTTGAGAAACGTACAAAGACAGGAGTCTTTACACTCGGGTCTTGTAGAAAACCTGCTTTGGTAAGTTCAGTAAGCGGTTCGTAGACCTCAAAGTATCCATGGGCACCGAACCCACGGGCATGCACAACACGTTCTGGAATACGCTCATGGTCAAAATGCGTCATTTTTTCACGGAAATGAAAATCTTCCATCAACGTGGGTCCACGTTCTCCTGCTTTCAGCGAAAATTCATCTTCAGATACCTTAAGACCTTGGTTGGTCGTTAGTTTTTGACCGTCATTATCCACTCGGAATGAATCGAGCTGCTCGTCTTTTGCGTCTTTTTTCAAGTTCATATCTTTCTCATTCATTCTTTATCACTCCTCTTCGATTCATCTTTTTATCGTTAACTAACCACGAATCTACGAATAAAAAATTGTAATTAAGCATCTTAGTGTAAGTACCCTTTAGCACATTGGATTAAACGCTTGCCCGGAATCAAATCTGATTTCACAAAATAAATAAAGAAGCCGGTCGTGGATTGAATGCAATCCTACGCCCGGCTTCTCTCACTCTATTCCTTTTTTATTTCACTTCAACACGAATGACTTCACTTCTTACCTGCCCATGGTTGTTAGACAGTTCAATCTCATATTCGTATACGCCGGCTGCCTTGCCTGTTATCTCAGTGTAGGCTGTCTGTGCATCAGGTGTCGCTGCTGCCAATTCCTGCGTATCGACGAGTGCCCCATTCTCATATAGCTTATAGAGGGTACCATTGGTTCCCCACCACATGTTCATCGTGATCCGGTATTCGCCGTCTTGATCCCAGTTATCGCTTGATATACTAGGCTTATTCGGAGCCGCATCTTTTACCGTTACCGTGTGAGGAGCACTTTGTGTTGTTCCGTGTGCGTTTATCAGTTCTACCGTGTACACGTACGTACCATTATCTCTTCCTGCTAGTGGAACATGAACACTTTGTGCCTGAGGTGTATTGTCAGATAAAAGCTCTGTATAGATCAGTTTCCCGTTCTCATACAGTTTATATCTTGTTCCATTCTCACCCCACCACATGTTCATAGATAACGTGTATTCTCCGTCTAAGAGACCATTATTGTGTCCATTATTATCGGAAAGTACAGGAAGCCCTGGCTTTCCTTTTGCTGATCCATTATCTTCAGCGCCCGTATAACGAATGTTTGGAGCCGCAGGCATCTCCATTCCTGCTCCTAAATAGAAGCCCGTATGTGGAGGCTGATTATAAGCAACATTCTGCCATGCAACACCTAAGCGGTAGATTGGATCATGCATTAACGTACGAATACGATAGTCCGATTCATCCGTTGTTGTATAAATCCGAAGCTCTGTGCTGTCCTGAGAACGCCAGATAACTTCTTCACGCCAGTCTCCCAGCAGATCCGCTTGTAAACTTGGATTCGCTTTCGTGGAGTTGTTCGACGCAGCACCTGTGGCTGTGAGTAAATTGATCGTTTTTTGGTTTTTGTAATCCCATTTATCGATTCGGATATCATCTTGCAGCTCTCTAAGCAGATCGCCATCCCACCAGATACCAAAGTTTGTGGATGAAGGGATTTTAGATGAAATCTTCTCTCCTTTAATAGAATACAAGCCGCTAAGCGGAATATGCTCTGCATTGGTGATTGTAGCAGACCATACTTCTTCTCCCGGATAATTCGGGTCAATATCAGCTGACATCCCTCTGCCTACGTCAATTCCCATAGGTACTCCCCATAGAATGTCACCTGTATTTGCGTCGCGTACTTCCATGCCGTATTTCGCATTTCTGTCTTCATGAACACTAAATATTTCAAGACCTTCACGCATAGGATCGAGATCACCAAAATGCATAGCATCGCCGTGACCGAGTCTTGTATTGTGAAGCGGAGTACCGTCATCATCAATCGCGATTGCACCAAACAGGATTTCATCTTTGCCATCGTTATCTACGTCACCGACAGATAGATTATGATTTCCCTGTCCTGCATAGCTGCTAAGACCTTCATCATTAGAGTCAAAACGCCAGCGTTTGGTCAGCTCCCCGCCTCTGAAATCATAAGCAGCAAGCACTGTTCTTGTATAATAACCTCTTGAGAAAACAAGGCTTGGATGCTCTCCATCCAGATAAGCAACGGTCGCAAGGAACCGATCAACACGGTTTCCGTATCCATCTCCCCACGAACTTACATCACCGCGAGGCGGATCATAAGGAACCGTACTTAGTGCCTTACCCGTCGTTCCTTCGAATACAGTGAGGAATTCATTCCCAAGCAACACGTATCCAGAGCTATTGCGGTGATCGAGTGTCCCATCTCCAATAACTACACCCGCTCCGTCTTTGGTACCGTCTGCTGTCTTCATAGCAACCTCAGCTTTTCCATCTCCATCAAAATCGTAGACTAAAAACTGAGTATAATGTGCCCCTGCACGAATATTAGGACCCATTTTAATACGCCATAGTTTTGTTCCGTCCATTTTATAAGCATCCAAATACACTTCGCCTGTATAACCTGATTGTGAATTATCCTTGCTGTTGGTTGGCGACCACATCATAACGATTTCATACTGGCCATCGCCGTCGAGATCACCTGTACTCGCATCTCCCGCATAGTAAGAGTAAGGCTGACCATCCTTGGTATAACCATCTGCCGGTTTATCAAGAGGAATGGATTTATATTGCTGTTGCCATACGGAGATTGGCTCCGTAGCTTTTTGTTTTACTCCACCTACAATCGGTTCAATCACGTATTTCGATTTGTCCGTACCCCCTGCATCCACATAGTTGGTACGATCCGTAATCGGTTTGCTCGTAATGAGCTTGTTATCACGGTAAATTTGGAAAGCGATTGAATCTGGGTCCAGACCAAGCATTCTCCAGCTAATAAATACTCCGTCTTCTGTCTTGACTGCAACGGGTGCACGATCAAGGTTCTCCATTTGACGATACAACGTAGTTACCGCTTCGGTAACAAGCACCTCTGACAAATCAGAGATTCCTCCAGCATTTACAGCTGCCACTTTATAATAATAAGGTATCGTACTGAGAATGGTTTGATCTGTGTACTGCGCTTCTTTTGTCTTACCAATAAGATTGTAAACTCCGTTCTCTTTATCCGAACGGTATACATTATAGGAACGAGCCTTTTCGTTCGGTTCCCAAGTAAATGTGACCTCATTTTTATGAATAGAACTTACTTTTAAGCCCGTAGGAATGCCGGCTTTCTCAACAGAGGAATCGATCATGGAAACCTCTAGCGGTGTAGAAGCAACCGATTCAAGCCCCGCTGCGTCCACTGCGGTTACTGTATAGGTATATTTCATACCAAAATCCACTGTTTCATCTTTCCAAGTGAGTTCGGAAGTTTCAGCTAAGAAAGATGCTTTCGCTTCTCCTTCTGCCTGACGATATACACGGTATAAGGCTGCACTATCCATGCCTTTCCAAGCAATCTCCGCGGAAGGAACTTCACTCGCAAGATCTACTTTCACAAGTTCCAGACCCGTTGGTGCAAGCAGAAGAGGTGTAATCTCAATTCCGTTCACATGAGCCGTTTGTCCAGAGAAGACCATATTGATCTGCCCATCTTGTACAGTTATGGGAGCATGCAGTTTCTCAGCAATATTCTCTTTGCCAGAGCTTATGGTTCCATAGTCCTTCCCTTCAATGTTCACGTTCGTTCTTGTAGAACCAATCCAGTCTCCCGTATATGATTTCACGGCATATGTACCGTTAGGAAGATCTACCTTAAGTTCGTAAACCCCACCGAAATTAATAATAAAATCACGGCGAAGGGCATCCGTAGCCCCGCCTCGATCACGGTCTGCCAAAGCACCTTCATGAACGACAAGTCCATAACCGCGTTCCTTGGTATAAAGAATATTACGATTAATCTCCGTGTATCCTTCCGCTACAGGGGAACCCGGAGGGCCAAAATCATAACGATAAGTGGCTGATTTTGTTCCAATCGTTACTTCCTCAGAAGGATCAGAGGAACCTTTTCCATTTACCGCAATAACATACGCAGTATATGCATTTCCTTCTGAAAGACCAGCCAAGGAGAAGCTAGGCACGGTAGCAGTTCCTGCTAACTTATACGCGGATTCCGCATCTGTCTGCAGCTTGACGTAGATCCGGTATATATCAGCACCCTCTACCGCATTCCATTTTAATAACGCACCACTGTTACTGATGTTACCTGCCACAAGACCGGTTACAGGACTTGGTTTCGCATCCGGCAGGTCCTGCTCTTTTACATATTCCGATAGTGGAATGTTCAGCTCTTTGATCGACTGAGCAACCATTCTAGCAAGCTGAATCGCTCCATACTCCTGGAAGTGTGTGTTGTCAGCTGATCCATTTGGAAATGCTGCGTACACTCCTGGGTCGGTATGCAAAAAGACAGATTTGGTCTCTTCTGGACCAATTGAATCATAGTAGGCTCTGCTCAGCGTACTAAGATCAATAAGTTTTGTATTTTCCTCTGCTGCTACCTCTTTCATTGCATCTACATACTCTGGGAAACTCACATTGAATTTACCTGTATCTGCATTGAAATCTCTTCTTCCTACCGGTGTAACAAGAATCGGGGTTGCCCCGCGCTGCTCTGCACCGTGGATATAAGTTCTGAGATATTCTTTATAGTCAGCTGGAGAAGCGTACCGATCCGGAATTGAGATCGTCGCATCGTTATGACCGAATTGAATGAGGAAATAATCAGCTGGCTGAATGACTTTTAGAATATCATCGAGTCTGCCTTGATCGATAAAAGATTTCGTGCTTCGTCCACCAATGGAGTGATTCTTAATCACAATCTGTTCATCGAAGAAACGAGGGAGCATTTGTCCCCATCCAGCTTCTGGCTTCCAGTATGGATCGTAAGTCTGCACTGTGGAATCACCAGCGATATAGATTGCCGGGTTACTGCCTGGTGTCCGGTCCGGGAGCCTCGTAATAACCAGTGCGTTCAATTTAGCTGCAGAGCCGGTGAATTCCAGACCCAGCTGGCCATCAACCAGTGCAATGGAGAAATTCATCTCCAAAAATTCGCCTGCCCCTTTGGCAGTCAGCTGCACTTTTTGCATCCGCTCTGTACTTATAGCAATCTCCGAACCTTCCTCCTGATCTCCTGCAATAAGAGCTACGTCATAATCGCCATTTGGCAGATCAATCTGAAATATGCCATTATCCACATGTGCATAATCAGAGCGAAGCGGGTCATCTCCGCCACGGTCCTGTACAGTAACTGTGGACAAATCTGTAAAACCATACCCTGTCTCTTGTGAATAAGAAGACTGTGCACCGACTCCAATATAACCTTCAGCTACCGCTCCATCCCCAAAATCAAAGCGATATTCGCCTTCAGCAGCCATCTTCAGGTTATCCTCTGTATCATTCGTCTGTGGCGCAACAACGTCGCTATCCACATCCGCTTGTGTCCCATCGCCTTGCACTTCCTCCTCTACTCCTTCCTGGTCTTCTTCTGTTCCTTCTTGCCCTTCTTGGGCTCCTTCTTGCCCTTCTTGTGCATCCTCTTGTACTCCTTCTTGCACACCCTCGTCTACATCATCTTGAACCTCATCTTGTACTGCCTCTGCCTTTACTGTCTGTCCACCCCATTCCATTGGCATTGCCATCGTTGACAGCACCATAAGAAAAACAAGAAAAATGATAAAATATCGAGATTTTCCAGGATGGTGCTTCCTGCTTGCTTTCATGAAGATGCCTCCTTTGCGTTCTAAATGTAACCCCTTACATCGTAGCTCTAGATAACTTCTTTTAACATCAAAAAAACAGTGTATTTCGTGCATATATCAGTGTTCTTTATCCCAGGTATTGAACAAAAAAGTGACGACTTCTAATCGAAATCGTCACTTTTTTCATACTTCTAACCCTTTTATTACCTATTTAAATAGGGTAATGTTATTAGGAAGTATTTTCCTTATATTTCGTTACATGCTGAGTTTATTACTAAAAGAGGTGAAATAACGATGTTTTCCTTTTTGTTCACTTTGGTTGTTGCGGCCTTCTATACAGCGATCAGTCTAATAAAAGGGTACGAATACGATAGTAAACTGCTTACGATTTTCACATCTGCCATCGCAGTCGCCTTCACTGGGGCACAGTATTTTCTACTAGGAATTGATTCTATTCTCACAGCTATATTTATAGTTCTAGCATTAACGTTAGTATACGCATATACGAGTACAGTACATAGGAAACAGCAGGGCCAAGTCAGAAAGCCATTCACACCTTACCAGATCGTAATAGCCGGAGCAGGCTCTATTGCCTTCATTACCTTCTATGAACTGATTGTGAGAAGAACGCCTCCAGCAGATGTTCCGTGGCTTGAGATTGTGATTCGCATTACGCTTACTCTCGTTGTACCTTTGTTTATCTTCCGTTACCTGGACAAGCGAAAATCACATTCTGAATAAAACAAAGACAGCATGTTATAAAAAGACCTTCTTCCCTGTCCTTGCACTCTCTAGTGCGTGAAAAACCATTGCTGCGCTATGGATATGATCAAGGGCATCCGTTTCCGCTGGTCTATCTTCCGCAAGTGCGGCAAACATCTCGTCTAGGCATCCATTATGCCCTTCTCTTCCGCTCCACCTTGCTTCTGCTTCCGTTCGGACGGTCTCATGGAAGAATCCATTACCTGCTTGTTCCTTCTGCTGCTCACTATAGGGCATATGGATCCCGTCCCAACGGGCAGTGCCCTGACTCCCCAGCACACGCCAGTCTGCTTCCCACGAAGTAGGCTGGCCGATGGCTGACCAAGACCCCCGATAGCTAAATACAGAACCGTCACTCATTTCAAAAATACAGATCGCAGAAGCATTCCCCTGATACCAGGACCCTTCTGCGTTATATTCATGACAGTACACCGACACGGGATTCGCTCCCGTAATAAACCTTGCTTGATCGAATGTATGAATCGCCATATCAATAATAAGCGGGCTGTCCATAACATCCCGAAATCCACCAAAGCGAGGCCCGAGAAAAAAATCAGCGTGTACGGATCCTATTGTGCCAATAGCCCCTGATTGTATATGATCACGCAGCGCTCGAATTTGCTTAAGGTAACGACGATTTTGCATCACAGCATATCGCTTACCCGTACGCTTACTGACCTCCACAATGTCACGTGCATCATCTAGAGATTCTGCCATGGGTTTCTCACCAAATACATGGCATCCTGCCTCCAGCGCCGTTGTTACCACTGATTTATGACTTGAGGGTATGGTTACGTCAAATACTAGATTCGCATTTACAGACTGAAGAGCAGTGCTAAGATCGTTATAGATCGGCACCATAAGTCCTCTCTTCTCTGCCATCTTCACCGCATTCTCTTCATATATATCTACTAAAGCAGCGATGTGTGCATCGTCCCTCTCTGCCGCATAGTCTAACCATGCATTCGACATTCCGCCGCAGCCTGCTACAATCACTTGATGATGCTTCATGTTCTCCCTCCTAATTATCATAAATAAGTAATTATAGGGATTATATGTTTTAAACCTAAAAAAAACCAGCACTCGCTCCACATGGCGAGGGACTGGTTTTCTTTGTTATTTATACGGGAGGAATTGTCTTGTAATCTAACATGATAACCTAACCTTTAATACCGGAATTGAGGTTAATGGATTGAACAAAATACTTCTGTGCAAATAAGAACAGCAATAAAGTAGGGATAATAGCAAGAATGGCAGATCCCATCAATTGTCCGATCATACGGTAGTTACCATAAATATCTTGTAATAAGAGTAGTCCCGCTGTAACCGGCATTTTTTCAACATCGGTATACACGATTACCGGCCAGAGGAAGTCATTCCATGATCCGGTGAAAGAGAAGAGCGCGCATACGATTAAGATGGGTTTAACCAGTGGAACGATAATAGATAAATAGATTCTAAAATCAGATGCACCATCGACACGAGCCGATTCGTCTAAATCTTTGGGAAGTCCATTCATGAACTGTCTCACGAGGAATATATTCCCCATCCCTGCTAAACCAGGAATGATCATAGCCCAGGCTGTATTTACCCATCCGAATGCATCAATAATTTTGTAGGAAGGAATTAGATTAACGACACCTGGAAAGAAAGAAATCCCTAGTAATGTAAAAAACAAAGCGTCTCTTCCTTTAAATTTCATTCGGGAATACCCATAACCTGTTAATGAAATAACGACAACGACGAGAAGCGTATGTGTTGTTGCGATAAACAGGGAATTCCCCAACCAGCGTAAAATAGGGGCTGTAGAAGTATTCGTTAAAGTCGCAATATAATTGTCAATCGTCCAATCTTTAGGCAGCAATCTAAAACCGGAAGATACGACTTCAGTTTGAGATCTAAAAGATGTGGAAATCCCGAAGACGACAGGGATGACCCAAATAATACAAAGTAATATTAAGAAAATATAAGCTGCGTATTTAGATACGCTATTATCGGAAGGTTTCTTTTTCCCTCGAGTATTCCTGTTCAAGGGCTGATCAATCTCATTCACTAACGGATTTGACATAGCGGTCCATCTACCTTTCCATTTCCATTGTAAGCAAAATATTATTCTCTATGAGCTTAAGCAGCGTTTCTGTTCATCACATAATATTGCAGAGCAGAGATTACTAAGATAACGAGTCCGAGCAGTACTGCCATTGCAGATGCCATACCGGCAATGGATTCTCCGTTACCAAAGGCCAATTGACGGATATACATCATGAGCACATGCGTGCTTTGACGCGGTCCGCCATCTGTCATCATTAACGGCTGTCCAAATACGTTAAAGGCACCCCCGGTAGTCATAACAAAGGTATAGATTAACGGGAAACGGATGGAAGGCAAGGTAATGCTAGCAAATCTCCGGACAGGTCCTGCTCCATCTAGTTCTGCAGATTCATACAAATCTTGCGATACTCCACTGATGGAAGCTCGGTAGATAATCATATTACCGCCAACACCGCCCCAGACAGTAATTACGATGATAATAATCCAGGCATAAGGCTGAGTAGCGGGCCATGCAACATCGGAACCAAGCAAGTTCCCTGTAATACCTAACTGTTTATTAAAGATCAGTAGCCAGATCAGAGCTGCTGCTGATATAGAAATCAATCCTGGAATGTAAATAATGGACTGGATCAGGTTTTTCATTTTGACTTGTTTATGCTCTAAGGCAACGGCAATCATCAAAGGAATAATAATGAGAAGCGGGACACTGATCCCCACAAAGATAAAGGTGTTTTTCATCCCATTAAAAAACTGAGTATGAAACGTAGAATCTTGATTAAACAGAATCGTTTTATAGTTATCTAACCCTACCCAAACTGGTTCATTCATTAAGTTCCATTTTGTAAATGATGCATAAATACCATAGATCGTTGGAAGCAGTATAAAGATGGCGAATAATATAATATGAGGGCCTACAAAGAAAGCGGGAGCCCAGTTAATCTTCTTTTTCATAGGAAATCATTTCTCCTTCTGAATAAAGTAATGTGCCAATGGATGGCACATTACTCTATACAATCTATTCAGTTCTAGCCCTTACTGTCCGCTTGTACCTTCTGCAATTTTATCTTCTACAAATTTTTGCATTGTGTTTAGTGTTTCATCTATGTCCACATTACCGCGTGCCAGCTCGAGTGCATAAGTATCTACTGCTTCAGCAACGTATGCATAGTATTCATAAGTATAGATGTACAAAGATTCAATCTCTTTCTCATTAGAAGTAAAGAAGGACTGCATATATTCTTGGTACTCAGGGCTTTCGTTAACTTGTTTACTTGCTACGTTCTGTCCAGCTTTTGCCCATTCAAGAGAATTCTCACGGATAAACTCAAGGAATTTCGCAATTCCAGCTTCTTTCTCATCTGTTCTCTCTTCGTTAGTCAGCATAGCGAACAAGTGAGAAGACGATCTGTTTGTGAATTTATCTGCAGTTGGAGAGTACACATTCGTTACACCAAAGTTCAATCCCTCAACACCAGCGTGAGCAGTGGAACTCCAAGTTCCGTCTGTAGAGAATAGAACGTTACCGGATTGGAACATCAGGTAGCCATCTTCACCATATGGTGTCATCAAGCCAGCGTCCGCAATTTTTTTCACTTCTTCAAAAGCTTGTTTCATAACTGGTGTATTCACCGCAGGTTTGCCATCCTCTTGAATGTCCCCGCCCAAGTTCTGAACTTGAGATAGAATAACCCAGCCCAGCAAAGCATCATTTACTACGAAGTCGCCTTCATCCATTTTGCCTTGCAAGGAAAGCATCTCATCAATAGTTACTACGTTATCATCAAGGAAAGATTCTGCATTATATTTTTTGAGCAAATCTTTATTGTAATACATAACAACACTATGAATGTCCAAAGGAACCGTATACTGAGCTCCATCAATCGTTCCTGTTGACCAAGCTTGAGGAAGATAATTATCTTGTTTAAGTTCAGGCTCAGCAGCCATCACATTTGTCATCTCTTCTAAAGCACCTTGTTTAACATATCCTGGAACACGGTCAGCATGGATGATAGATAGATCTGGAACCCCTTTACCGGAGTTTAGTACGGTAGAGTTTTTCGTATACATATCTGACGTAATTACATGCTTAACCTTTATTTCAGGCTCAGTTGCATTGTAATCTTTAACGAGCTGATCCATGTAAGCACCATCGTCACCCGTTAGTGGTGTCCAGAATACAATTGTATTTTTATCATTCCCACCACAACCCGACAAAACTGTAATTAGCACAACAGCAAGAACCAAAGATGTAAGACCCCGCATTTTTTTCAAGACGTTTTCCTCCCGTTTTCTGTATATTGAAAAATATTACAATTCGCAATCATCATACATCTATACTGAAAGCGGTGTCAATAACTTTTATGTAAATTTAATTCTTTATTTCTAAGCAAAGTTAACTAAAAAGTTTATCAAAAGATTGCATACAGTATCATTATTTACTTTGGTTATCTTTCGTGTTACTTTGATACTGGCTAATAAATGTCAAGATTAATTATTTGGGAAAGAAGTGGATAACATGCAGCTGGAAATCGATAAGTCCTCGCTCGTTGTTTACGAAGCCTTGGCAAGTGAAGTGCGAATCAGAATTATTCAGTTACTTTCGAAGAATAAAATGAACATCAAAGATCTAGCAGAAGAGCTGCAAATTAGCAGTCCGATTGTTATTAAACATATCAAGAAGCTGGAAGATGCCGGAATTATCAAAACAGAAAAGGTCCCCGGAAAGTCCGGTCTTCAAAAAATTTCCACCCTCAGAGTCGATCACATTGAAATTAATTTTCCCAAGAAAATCTTTCATTCTTTTGCCTCTTATGAAACCTCTGTTCCGATCGGTCACTATAACGATTTCGATCTGAAACCTACCTGTGGTCTTGCTACGGATAAAGAGTTTATAGGAAGAGTGGATGAACCAAAGTATTTTATGGATTCAAAGCGGGTAGATGCGGAAATATTATGGTTTACTCAGGGGTTTGTTCAATACAATATCGCTAATTTCCTAAAAAAAGAAGAAGAACTTCAACAGTTCGAAATCAGCTTAGAGATTGCCTCCGAATTTCCTTTCTCCAACGATGTATGGCCTTCTGACATCACTTTTTCTCTCAATGGATTAGAGCTCGGAACATGGACAAGTCCGGGGGATTTTGGAGATGCAAGAGGGAAATTCACACCGAAGTGGTGGCCGCATAATATTAACCAGTATGGATTGTTAAAAACCATTCGTATTACAAGCCATGGCACCTATATTGACGGGGACCCGATCTCAACGGTTTCCGTGAAAGATTTAGATACCACCTGCAGTCGATGGACCTTCCGGATCGAAGTAAAAGAAGATGCCGAACATATTGGCGGTGCAACTCTATTTGGCAAAAAATTTGGGAATCATGATCAAGATATCGTATTTAAATTATATTATCTATAATTGACCTTATCCTCAGAAGAAAGTCATCCAAGACAAAGAACATCCATTCCTCGGATGTCCGTAATATGAGCGATATTCTCTTCCCTTTTTCTGTCACCATTGCTCTATCATTCGAAGTGTAACGACTACATCGATATCTTCCATAAGTGAATCTATAACGAGGGTGAGATTAGCTCCATCTTCAAGACACAACATCACACCCTCTTCCATTAGATTAACAGAGGTTTTGGTAAAGGCTCCGGCTATACCCGTCAGGGTCCCTTGGGTAACAACTCGTCCATTCGTAACGACCGTACACGTTGTATTTACTTCTAACGCTGTTTCTTCCGCAGGAATCTGCGTTGTCGGCGTGGGATACCGATTAAAATTTCCGTCAATGGTTCCTCCTTGGATCAAAGTATATCTAGCAGGGTTCCTTGTCAGAATATCCAATCCTTCAGCATAGACGGAAGCGGCTACTCCATTTGGATTCGTAAAAGAAAGGTTTTTTCTGAAACTCATGACAGCATAATTATCAACTTGTGTAATAGAATTGACAGATCTAATCTCAGAAGTGACTCTGCTGATATTTACCTCCTCCATTTCGATTGGAATATACAGCCCCTCTGCGTCAACTCCGTATAAGGCAATTTCCAACCCTATTGTCGAGTAAACTGCATTAATCTGAAAATGATCATATCCCACCTCGTATGTGCGGGTGATTACTTCCTCTGTATCCAAAAAAAAGAGAGCTTCTGCAAAAGCAGCTTGCTGACTCCCATTATTCACGAGACCCTTCAAGTAACACAGCCCTGAAGAGGTATTATTATTAATGACTTTGACAATCACTTGAACGTATGGCCTATCACCTTGAATCGGTATGTTTATCAGATTTCCTGTCGTAATAGATGGCATACGGATCCCCCTTTCCCTTCCTTGATACACCTGATATTATATGCTCCGATGATTATAAAAAGTTCGGGTGTTATGATATAGTAGACTAGGCTTTGGTCTCCTTTTGGCCAACTAAAACACATTGTAACTGCCTGTCATTCTACTCTGGAGTGATAATAGTTATCACCATCACCGCTGAAAATAGGAGTCATGAAATTGAATAATTCATTCTCAAAAGATCATAATTCTTCAAAATTAAAATTACGTGCCAGACCTGTCAGAGCTTTTTTGACCCTCGCTATAGGTCTGATTGCTGTCATTCTATTCATGGGTGTATCTATTGCTGTAGGTGCAGCTGATATTTCGCTTTCTACTGTCTATGAGGCTCTTGTTAGCTTTAATCCAGACGTAACCCAGCACACCATTATTCATGAGCTTAGAATTCCGCGTTCGATTGCCGATGTATTGATTGGCGCAGCCTTTGCCGTAGCCGGGGCAGTCATGCAAGGAATGACGAGAAATCCTCTTGCTGATTCGGGTCTTCTTGGTATTAATTCAGGTGCAATCTTCATGATTGCTGTAGCGCTGGCGTTCTTTCCAGAAATGTCCTATAACGGTACAATGATCTTCGCCTTTATTGGTGCCTTTATCGCAACCGCGCTTGTATATGGTACAAGTTCTCTAGGCAAAGCGAGAGTCACTCCGATTCGGCTAGTACTTGCAGGTGCAGCTGTATCCGCACTGCTAACTGCACTGAGCCAAGGAATTGCTATTCATTTCAGGCTGAGCCAAGATCTTGCTTATTGGGTCGCAGGTGGTGTAGCAGGTATTAAAATGCCTCAGGTGTTATCTATTCTTCCATGGATCTCCTTAGCACTGATTGCCGCCATGCTGGTTTCAAGGTCGATTACGCTGATTAGTCTGGGTGATGAAGTGGCATCGGGTCTTGGACAAAAAACAGGACTAATCAAAATCATTGGCGGTATGATTGTGCTCATACTGGCTGGTGCAGCTGTGTCGGTTGCCGGACCGATTGGTTTTGTAGGACTTGTTGTTCCTCACCTTGTCCGTTACATCGTTGGTGTGGATTACCGCTATATTATTCCCTGCTCTGCCGTTGTCGGAAGCCTCTTGATGCTTCTTGCTGATATTGGTGCGAGGATGATTAATCCGCCTTACGAAACACCCATCAGTGCACTTTTCGCGCTTGTCGGTGTTCCCTTTTTCCTGTATATCTCACGTAAATCAGGGAGGGGTCTCTAATGAAAAAATCACTTGCTGAACAAATGCAGGAAAGTACCCAAAAACGTCGTAAACGCCAGTGGGCAGTCATGATCACTTTTGCTGTCTTCATGGTTGCTTTCATCTTCCTTAGTATGAACACAGGTTTTTCGAAGCTGGCACCTGCGGAAGTACTAAACACACTCTTTGGCAACGGTAGCTCTCGGCAAAACCTTATTTTGTTCGAATTTCGAATGCCTCGCATTGTTATATCGATGCTCGTAGGTGCTGGACTGGCTGTATCAGGCTGCATTCTGCAAGGGGTATCTAGAAATGCGCTTGCGGACCCGGGTATCCTAGGAATCACTTCAGGTTCCGGGCTCATCGTTGTGCTCTACCTGTCTTTCTACAGCAGTACGGCTGAAGCCCCTACGCTGCTATTGCCTTTTCTGGCCCTTGCTGGGGGTCTAGTGATCGCAGCTATTATTTATGTACTCTCTTATAGCAAGAAGGATGGGCTGAGTCCCAATCGGATGGTGCTGACGGGAATTGCAGTTACTGCAGCTGTGAATGGTCTAATGATTGTACTTATGCTCAGGCTTAACCCGAATAAGTACGATATGGTAGCCAGCTGGCTAGCCGGAAGCATTTGGGGATCAACATGGAAACAGGTACTTACTCTCCTGCCTTGGGTATCGCTGCTTATCGTCTTTGCCTTTTTGAGGTCGCGGAAGCTCGATGCTTTATCACTAAATGAGAATGTCGCCTCCTCGCTTGGAGTGAATCTCAATCGTGAACGGCTATACTTGCTGTTAATTGCCGTAGGATTAGCTGCTGCATGCGTTGCCTTTACGGGCGGAATTGGATTCGTTGGTCTGATTGCTCCCCATCTCGCACGCCGTCTTGTTGGTCCAGGGCACCAAATGTTGCTGCCTGCATCCGCACTCGGCGGTGCACTGCTGTTGCTCATGGCAGATACACTTGGCCGATTAGTATTTCCTGCTACGCAAATCCATGCCGGAATTATGGTGGCCATTATCGGGGCTCCATACTTCCTTTATTTGTTATCCAAATCAAAAATGTAAGCAGGTCAGATCCAATGAAAAAAAGCTGTCAAGCCTATGCTTGGCAGCTTTCTTTTCGTCCTCTATTAGATTCCATATCTTGTCTGTTCAGCTTGCGCAAGAGATGATACAATTCCATTTCAATAACCTTTATATCTGTCACAGATCTATCATGATTAAGTGTGACATTTTTCACTGAGTCGGAAATCAGGCCTATGATATTTTATGCCGTATCTAACCTTTTTATTTTCTACCCATCACCTATTAACGTGTGTCTAAACACTTTATCAGATTAGCGTGTCAGTGTGGTGTCCTCTTTTCTTTATCATTTTTTGTTAAAAGAGACGGATAGTGGGTATAAATAAACGGAGTGAATTTGTGAATTATATATAGGTTGTTAAAAGAAATATGGAGTTCCTGAATTTACATGTCCCATATCTTTTGACAGTCCAAAACATATAAGGTTATTATATCTATCAAATCAGGGAGGTTATGTAATGGCAGACATCACGAAAAAAGAAATTGTAGACAGTGTCCCCCAGAAAGGATTTTTTGGACACCCTAAAGGATTGTTCACCCTCTTCTTTACTGAGTTCTGGGAACGTTTCTCGTACTACGGAATGCGAGCAATCCTCGTTTACTATATGTATTACGAAGTTTCACAAGGCGGTCTAGGTCTTGATCAGTCGCTCGCTCTATCGATCATGTCAATCTACGGTTCCCTTGTCTACATGTCAGGGATCATCGGCGGTTGGTTAGCAGACCGTGTCTTCGGAACATCAAAAGCCGTATTCTACGGCGGTGTTCTCATCATGCTCGGACACATAGCACTTGCTATTCCCGGCAGTGTTTCTTTATTCTTTGCTTCCATGGTTCTCATTGTCCTTGGGACAGGCTTACTCAAACCGAACGTATCCAGCGTAGTCGGGGATATTTACAGCCCTGAAGATAACCGCCGTGATGCTGGTTTCAGTATTTTCTACATGGGAATTAACCTTGGCGGATTCTTGGCACCGCTTGTAGTAGGATCGGTTGCAATGGATAACGGATCAAACAACTTCCATCTTGGCTTTAGCTTAGCAGCTATTGGTATGTTGATCGGTTTGATTGTTTTCGTTGTTACGAAGAAGAAAAATCTTGGACTTGCTGGTACGGTTGTAAATAACCCGCTTGCTCCACATGAGAAGAAAAAGATCTTTACTACAGTAGCAGTAGGTTTTGTAGTCATTGCTATTCTTGTTCTTATTGGTATTCAAACTGGAACCCTTACATTCCCGTTATTTGTAAATATTATCGCATTCCTCGGAATACTGATTCCGGTTAGTTACTTTATTGTTATGTTCCGCAGTCCAAAAACAACTGCTGTGGAGCGCTCCAATCTAGTTGCTTACATTCCATTGTTCATTGCAGCTGTTATGTTCTGGGCAATTCAAGAGCAAGGTTCCACGATTCTTGCCAGCTATGCAGATACGAGAACACAACTGGAAATCTTCGGGTTTAGTATTAAGCCGGCTTTCTTCCAGTCTCTAAATCCACTATTCGTTATCTTGCTTGCACCTGTTTTTGCTGGACTCTGGGTGAAACTTGGCGGTCGTCAGCCGTCTGTTCCTAGAAAGTTTGCCTTTGGTCTGCTGTTTGCAGGTCTATCTTTCTTGGTTATTCTTCTACCTTCTTACTTCGGAGGAGAAAACAGCCTGGTAAGCCCGCTGTGGCTGGTACTGAGTTACTTCATTGTCGTGCTTGGTGAGCTTTGCTTGTCGCCGGTTGGTCTTTCTGCAACTACAAAACTTGCACCTGCAGCGTTCTCTGCACAAACAATGAGTCTCTGGTTCCTGACGAATGCAGCAGCACAAGCGATTAACGCGCTTATCGCACCTCTGTATTCAGAAGAAACAGAAATGGTTTACTTCGGAGTGATCGGCGGAGCGTCCATCGTCCTCGGTATTATCCTGTTTATCATTGCACCTAAAATTCAATCCTACATGAAGGGGATTAAATAAAATAGAACGTAAAAAACCTCTGTTCCTTGATGAATCTTTCGTTCATCTTGGATACAGAGGTTTTTTATTGTACCTACTATCTGGTATTGAATTCACTGCTATAGCAGCTTGATCTCAATTAAGATGATACTTTCTCTAAACTGCCGCCCTGATCTTTACGAATTTGCTTACTCCGAAGCTGGCCGCAAGCTGCATCGATATCTGCACCATGTTCAAGTCTCACACTAACGCTAATGTTCTGCTTCTTCAGCACATCATAGAACGCAGTTATCGAGTCTTTCTCGCTCCGCTGATACTGACTATGCTCATCTACCGGATTATATGGAATCAAGTTGACGATAGCTAGATTCCGGCGATCCTTCAGCAGTTCTGCAAGTTCTAGCGCATGTTCAGGCTGATCATTTACTCCTTGGAGAAGAATATATTCAATCGTAATCCGCCGATTGGTAGTATCCCAATAATATTCAATGGCTTCCATGAGCTTCTCAATCGGAATCGCTTTATTGATCTTCATAATCCGTGTACGAAGCTCATTATTCGGTGCATGCAGTGATACAGCAAGATTCACGTTCAGGTCCGAATCGGCAAATTCTTTAATTTTATCCGCTAGTCCACTAGTCGATACCGTAATATGTCTTGCCCCAATAGCCAGTCCCTTATGATCCTTCACGACACGAATAAAGTCAGATATATTGTCATAGTTATCAAATGGTTCACCGATACCCATCACCACGATATGACTCACCCGCTCACCCTTACCCGCCTGGTCGAGGTGGAACTGAACTTTCATAATCTGCTCTACAATCTCCCCGGCAGAAAGATCACGGCTCTTCTTAAGCAGACCGCTCGCGCAGAAGCTGCAGCCGATATTACAGCCTACCTGCGTTGTTACACAGACAGAAAGTCCAAATTTATGGCGCATCAGCACCGTCTCAATGAGATTACCGTCTTCCAGACGAAATAGGAATTTGATCGTTCCGTCTGCCGATTCCTGCCTTGTATGCTCCGTTAATGTCTCTATTACAAAATGCTCAGATAACAGCTGAACACAGTTCTTGTTCACTTCGGTCATCTCCGCAAAATCCTTCACACGTCTCCGGTACAGCCACTCCCATACGTGGGATGCCCGAGATTTCTTATGGCCGTGCTCTTCCAGCCAAGCTCCCATATGTTCCTGAGTTAATCCATAAATGGATGGTTTATTCATGACAAAACGGCCCTCTTTTCAAAACTTTAAAATAGAATCTATCCAAAACTTCGTGTCTCATTTCCAAAATACGTTTTCTTTCCGAGTCCGTTTATTATTGTCCCAAACTTTTCAGGTTTAAACAAGGTCTAATCGCGAATAACACGGACGAAATAGCAAAAGAAGACCCCTGCCTAAGCAAAAGTCTCCTTGTCTTCAATTAAAAATCAATATGATCTGGATCAGGTCCTACCCTGTGATTCTGATTGAGATCATCAATTTGTTTCATCTCTTGATTTGTTAGCTCAAAATCGAATACATTTGCATTCTCGGCAATTCGATGGGTTTTGATTGATTTAGGAATCGTAATAATGCCATTTTGTAAGTCCCAACGTAAAATAATTTGTGCTACCGATTTATGATGCTTGTTCGCGATGTCACTTAAGATTGGATGATCTAGCAGTCCTCCCTGCATAAGCGGTGACCAAGCTTCCATTTGAATTTGATGCTCCTTGCTATATGCAAGTAGTTCCTTCTGAGTCAGATAGGGATGAAGCTCCACTTGATTGATCATCGGTTTGATCTCAGTTTTTTGCATCAAATCTTCTAGGTGGTGAATCTGAAAATTACTTACACCGATCGCTTTCACGCGATTATTCTTATACAAAGTCTCAAGGGCACGCCATGCATCTGTATATTTACCCGGAACAGGCCAGTGGATAAGGTAGAGATCTAGATATTCAAGCCCAAGCTTTTCAAGACTCGCATCATAGGCAGCGAGAGTTTCTTCATAACCTAGATCCGCATTCCACACTTTAGAGGTAACGAATAAATCCTGACGGCTCAGTCCGTTCTCAGCGAGCGCTTCCTTAATCGCCTCACCGACGCCTGTCTCATTTTGGTAAATAGCTGCCGTATCAATACTACGATACCCTGCTGCGATCGAGGCCTTTACCGCTTGTTTAAGGTCTTCACCCTCTTCTACTTTAAAAACACCAAGGCCAAGCCAAGGCATTTCTACTCCATTGTTTAGAACAACACGATCTTGTACATGTTTTGCTACTGTCATATTATATGATCCTCCAATAATTGTAATGTTATAAAGTACCAGTCATTTTTAGCCTGATCTTACTGAGCTGTTTGTGTTTGAGCCTTGCTATGCATCTTATCTTTACGCTCTAATCTGAGGCTCCACGCCGTCAGTATGGCGGCACCTACGACCATAACAGCCCCAATCCATGGCGTGTGAATGAGTCCAATCGAATCAGTTACGATTCCACCAAGATAAGCTCCGAGCGCAATTCCGGCGTTAAAAGCAGCAATATTAAGCGAGGATGCTACGTCCTTTGCTTCCGGTACATATCGCTCTGCTAGTATAACTGCATACACTTGCAATCCAGGCACATTCATAAAAGCAAACAACCCCATGAGGAAGATCGTTACTAAACCAGCAATAGGTGAAGGAATAGTAAATGTAAGAATAAGCAGGATCACAGCCTGGATAATAAACATAGTTAACAAAGCTTTTAGCGGGTTGCGGTCGGCTGCTTTTCCGCCGATAATATTCCCGATAGCGATCGCTATTCCGTAGAGCAATAGGATTGCTGCCACACTATTTTCCGAAAACCCGGTGATATCATGAAGTAGGGGGGATAGATACGTATATACTACGAACGTTCCTCCGTATCCAAGGGCTGTAATCGCCAGAATGAGAAGCAGACGTCCATTTGCGAGCAGTTTACCTTGATCCCGAAACCTCATTACCGTGCCTTTTCCTATCACTGCTGGGATCAAGAATAGATTTGCAATTAAAGCAATTACACCTATGATGACAATTGCCACAAATGCAGCTCTCCAGCCCATCAATCCACCAATAAAGGTACCAAGCGGTACGCCCGTTATCGTTGCTACCGTAAGTCCGGTGAACATAATGGAAATGGCACTTGCTCTTTTATGCTCTGCCACAAGATCCGCTGCGATCGTTGATCCGATGGACATGAATACCCCGTGAGCCAAGGCGCTAATAATACGGGCTATCAATAAGATTTCAATGCTATTTGCAAAAGCAGCGATGCTGTTGCCGATAATAAAAACAAACATGATAGCAATGAGCAGTTTTTTTCTCGCTAGACGAGATGTTAAAGAAGTAAGCACCGGGGCACCGAACATAACGCCTAAGGCGTATAATGTTACTGTTAATCCCGCTGTTGTTACGGATATATTCAGGTCATCAGCAATGAGAGGTAATAACCCTACGCTAATAAACTCGGTCGTTCCAATTGCGAAAGCGCTGATTGCCAAAGCAAGAAGAGCAAAGGTTGAATTTTTTCTATCGGGTGACATGACTCCACTCCTGTTGTATGGTAATTACCGGCCGGTAAGGCTATTATGAGTGATCTGGATTATAATAAACAGTACGTACTTTTAAGTACTATAGGAACTAAAAAGTTCCTTTTGGATAGAGGGAGGAATTATGATATGGCAAAAAAGTATAACATCTCTGTGGAAGCCACACTCGAAGTAATCGGCGGAAAATGGAAGTGTGTGATTTTGTGCCATCTTACACATGGAAAGAAAAGAACGAGTGACTTACGTCGCCTCATGCCTGCCATCACACAAAAGATGCTGACTCAGCAACTACGCGAACTGGAGGAAGACGGGATTGTAAACCGGATCAGCTATAACGAGGTTCCACCTAGAGTGGAGTACGAGCTTACCGAATATGGATGGAGTCTAGAGCCGATTTTGAATGCCCTATGTAATTGGGGAGAACTTCATATTCTTAAAGAACACGGAAGCCTGTCCGGCATGCTGGAGCGCAGTATACTAAACAAGATCCCTGAAGAGGAAGAAAGCACCTCAGGCAAGACAGCACTATCCTGAATCTAAGACGTTTTTCACGAAACTTGGATCAATAGGATTATGGCAAATCTCAGTGAATCACCCCATATAAAAAAACGCCGCTTTTGTATCTCTACAAAGCGGCGTTTTCTATATCTGCCTATACTCTTGTTTTAAAGAGCAAGTATACAAAGTAGGGCACTCCAATAATAGAAATAACGATGCCTACGGGAAGCTCTGCCGGGGCAAAGATTGTTTTGCCAATTAAATCACCCACTACGACCATCGCCATCCCTACAAGCCCAGATACAGGAATCATATGACGATGATGAAGGCCGACAAGCCTCCGCGCAATGTGAGGTGCAATAAGACCAACAAAACCTACGCTTCCCGCTACCGCTACACAGGCGCTGACAATCCCAACGCTATACAGCAGCAGTAAAATACGCTCCCGATTTACCGAGACGCCTGCTCCCATCGCGCTTCCTTCCTCAAGCTGCATTACATCCAAGATAAGTGACTTTCGCCAAATGAGTGGGATAAAGATTATAAGCCAAGGCAGCATAGCAACAATAAATTGCCAGTTGGCATTATAGATACTTCCCGCCAGCCACACGGTAGCCATCTCAAAATCCTTCGGATTCATCTTAAGAGATACATAGAGCGTTATAGCCCCAAAACCGGAGGAGACGGCAATTCCTACTAAAATAAGCCTTTGGGAATCCAGCTTCCCGCGCTCTAGGGCAAACATGAGAATGAGCGCAGTAGCAGCGAGTCCGCCTACGAGACCAAATAAAGGCATCGTCATAATGGAGAAGAAACTAGCCCCAGTAATGGTCCCTTGAAAGAGAAACATAAAAAGGACAATTGCTGTACCTGCTCCCGCATTAATACCAAGCATTCCAGGATCCGCAAGGGGATTGCGCACGATGCCCTGAACGACAGCACCGGCAGTGCCAAGACCAAGTCCCAGCAGTAACGCAATGACGATCCGTGGCAAGCGAAAATCAAAAATAACGAGATGATGTTCCCGTGATGTATCCATTCCTAAGAGCGTCTTTACTACATCGGTCACCGTCATATCAAACGTACCGTTCGTTATGCTGATATAAGAAGCCAGAAGGATGATCGCTGCCGTAACAAAGACCACAGTTCCCCTTTTTCTTCGATTTGTATTATACATTGGCCTTTCCCCCTCTGGTTTTGATCAGATACAGGAAGAAAGGAACCCCGAACAGTGCCGTGATCACACCGATAGGTGTTTCAAAAGGCGCGTTGACAAATCGGCTCAGCACATCACACCAAGCGAGAAAAAGCCCGCCAAGAATACCTGAGCAAGGAATAACCCATTTGTAATCCACACCTACAAAAAAACGAGTAATGTGCGGAATCAGAAGCCCGACAAATGCAATTTTTCCGGCAAGTGCCACTGAAATTCCCGTTAAAATAACGACACTAAGGATGGACAATGCTTTTACCCATTTGGTACGTTGCCCAAGTCCAGCAGCCATCTCTTCCCCAAGGGACAAGATCGTTATCGATTTGGATAGGCTCATGGCAAGAGCCAGTCCAACGATAGCAAAAGGAATGACCAGTTTTATAAGCTCTGGGTCCATTTGGTGCAGTCTTGCGTTATACCAGAAACTTATATTTTGAGATACCTGAAAATAGGTTGCTGCTGCTTCGGATAATCCACTCAGAAACGTACCGATGATCGTCCCCAGAATAGCGAGACGGACCGGAGTCATTCCTCTCGGTAATAACCAGGCAAGTGAAAAAACAATCCCTGCGCCAATCGCTGATCCGAGTAATGAAAAAGCAATGTAACCTAGAGACGATGTACCCGGCAGCAGGATCATACAAAAAGTAATGACAAAAACAGAGCCGTCGGAGACACCCATAATCGAGGGAGAAGCCAAATAGTTGCGAGTCATTCCCTGCATAAGTGCACCCGAGATCGCAAGAAATGCCCCAATAAGCAGAGCCCCCACGACTCTTGGGAGCCGTGAGGTCATAATGATCTGATGATCGATACTGTCTGTATCAAAGTGGAATATGGCATTCCACACTTCTGCAGGTTCGATATTTTTTGCTCCATAATGAATGGAGAATAGAATGGTTAGAGCCACAAGAATAGGAGCTGTCACCAGAATGAGGGACGGATTTATTTTTCCTTTAGGTATCATAAGTTTCTATCGTCGCCGCGGTCTACTTCGTCAGTTGCTCTACAGCAGCTGTTAGGAAATTCGTTCTGCTCCAAGCCGGTCCACCCTCGGAGAGAGGATCAATGACATTAATAAATACATGGTCATCTTTAAAAGCTGTGGTCTTTTGGATAATTGGATTGTTCTGCAGATCCTCTAATGCCGCTGGATTGTCTTTATTCGACTGCTCTTCAAACTGAATAAATACATAGTCTGGATTCATCTCTGCAAACTGCTCAACCGATATCATCTCCTGCGCTTCTGCTGCCGTAACTTCAGCTGGCGGCGTAAGTCCCAGATCTTCATATAAAACGGGATTTACAAATACATTCGCCGGATAGATATACATCTCTCCCCCGCGGATACGAATCGCGACAACTTCTTTATCGTTCAAAGTATCACCCAGCTCAGTTTTAGATGCCTCTACTTGAGCCTCGTATTCTTCGATGATTTGTTTCGCCTCATCTTGCTTTCCAGTGAGCTCTGCCATCAAACTCAAGTTATCCTTCCAGTCTGAAGCGATATGTGAAACTTGAATAAGCGGGGCAATTTTCTTTAGTTGTTCTACTACTTCCGGTTTGAACTTCGTTGTACCCAGAATCACATCTGGCTGCAGAGAAAGGATCGTCTCAAAGTTAGGTTCTGTCTTTTCTCCAATGGACTGCGCTTGATCTGTGATTGATACGAAACGTTCCGGAAATTCACCACCTATAGTAATGGCGCCTGCTGGATGCACATCAAGTACGAGCGCATCTTCCATCGCTTCCATTGCACCTGTGATGACAATTTTTTCTGCATTAACCGGAATAATATATTCTTGACCCAAGTATGTAATGCTGCGAGTATCGCTAGCTGTCTCATTTGTTTCCGATGTTGGTTCGGAACTAGCCGGTGTCTGCTCGCCTGTTCCCGCAGCCTCTTTATCTCCGCCACTGTTTCCGCACGCTGCAAGCATCACAAGCAGAAGGACTAGCATTCCGATGAAAGCTGTTTTTTTCATTTCTAATGGACCCCTCTCCGTATCTCATTCAATAATTGATAATGATTATCATTATTGAATGATACTGGAGAAGAGAGCGGTTATCCATGGACATTTTCCTGATAGACCTGTAATAATTACCGATCACCTCTGCATCTGGTTGCTGAATTAATGAGAACCCGCTCGATAGGCAGAAGGGGAAGTCCCCATCATCTTCTTAAACTTCCGGCTAAAATAGAACTCATCCGGATATCCGACGAGATGTGCGATCTCTCTCAGCTTCAGTTCAGGGTCCATCATGAGTCGTTTGGCTTGCTCCATGCGGACGGTGGCTATGTATTCTGTTACACTGACTCCATAATGTTTTTTGAACAGCTCGCTGTAGTATTTCAAACTTAGTCCTGCCATCCGGCAAAGTTTATCCAGCGTTAAGCTTTCAGTATAGTGCCGGTCAATGTAATCTTTGGTCAACTGTAATGCAGAATCCGTATCTACCCGAGCCTGATCGCTGCTTTTCGCTATCCAGTAAAGGGCCTCCTGGAAAAGAAGCTGACTGCGATATCTCCCAAGCCCTTCCCCGCTATGCCAGTGACCATAAATAGAGTTACATATATCGGTAAACCAGCTGATCTCGTGATGCGATAGATCCATTAAGTGCCCCACAAGCGGCATATCAGATACAAGAAGATGCTGCTTCCGGTCATCTTGTTGATACACATCATAGCCAATTACGGTAAGGTTCACTTCGTCACTACCCTTACAGTCCATCACCAGCTTCTCCTCATTCATACACGAATAGATACATGTACCGTCAACGGGAAGAGAGCAATCCCTCCACGTTAAGCACCCCTGTCCCTCAGCAACCATCAGCAGATGAGAAGAATGATCATTCATATCAGAAGGATTCCACTTTTTAGTTGCGTTCACCTTAAGAACTTCTTTCAGCTTTACAACAGAGGAATCTAAGAGTTGCTTGCCTTGTTCGCTACCTAACTTTGAGGTCGTTATCTCAAGCATGAAAAATAATCACCGCCTTATTAATGATAATGATTATCAATATCATAAACAGAGTTTATCATACTTTTCTGTTTAACAGTGATTTAATTCTCACTTTTTTTGTAAAATTAAAAAGCCCGGCCTTACAGCGAGTGGTTCACTGTATTTTCCGGGCTTCATTTTATGAGTTTTCTCATCTATCTCTTGATATGTTAGTCCGTTTCCTCTTGTGCCCACCCATTAAATCGCAAAGCTCTATTAATGAGTACAGGTACAATGGACAGATGATTCTCAGCCTCAAAGGCTTGATAAGCTACATGCACTCCAAACTCTTCAAGCTTGCTTAATCTCTCCGCCTGCTCCTCTGCGTTTCTGACCATCGGTACTTTCAGATTTCCTTCCCGTTCCCCTACCGCAATCAGCACCCGGGTATTCAGTTTATGTCTACCCTTGTTAACCTCCTCCAGCCATTTCTGTTCCTGCTGACGTAAATACATCTCATTCCAGTGAATGGACGGACTGCCTGCAATGTAAGTGTGAAAAGAATGAGGTCTAGCAAAGAGCATATGCAGTACAAAAAGTCCGCCGAGCGAGTGTCCCACAATCATCTGTCTGCTCGAATCAACCGGGTACCGGCTTTCTACCAACGGCTTTAGTTGATCTTCTACAAATGACATAAAATCCAGTGCTCCACCCTGCTCGGGAAGCGTCCTTCCAAACGGAAGTTCCGGTAAATCCTTTTCCGGTGCAGGCATCGTAAAATCATAGTGGCGTTTGGCCGGAAAAGGAGCTTCTACGTTGTATCCAATGCCAACCACAATAGCAGGCACTACACCGGTTTTTTCCGGCCTTAAGGACTGAATACGCACCATCTCCGCCGTCATCGTAAAGGTGCTGTTTCCATCAAGTGTATAAATGATGGGAAATCCAGAGGCGGGCACTTTTCCGCTCGGTTGGTAAATCTGTACTCGATACTCCTGTCCATTTATGCTTGAAGTGACAGACCATTCATCGGTTCCCGCTAAGGTCACGTTTTTCATTGAAGTGTTCTCCATTCTATTCTCCCCTTTCACGCTTGCCTTACCTTGTTTTTCGCATTATATTGCACTGATAAGCCAAAGGGACATGGATATTCTCCGGAAAAATATCAGTAAGACCTAAGAAAGGACCCCACTAATCTTAGTGGAGTCCTTTTCATAAACTATATCTGCCGCCTAATTAAAAACTAGTTACGCTGAACGGAATAACCTTCCTCTTCCACAGTTACACTAGCTCCGAGTGCATCAGCAATGGAACGAAGCGGTACATAAATCGTCCCTTGAGCTGTGTAAGGTGCTTGCGGCAATGTAACTGCCTTCCCATTGATTGTGGCTTTTTTCGAGCCTAGTGTATAGGTCGATTGCTCAAGTGTAAGATCATTAATTACGGTGAGTTGTTTAGAGCCTTTTGTCCATTTCACTTCTGCATCGAAATGTTCAGCAAAGTAACGGAGAGGAACAAATGCAGTCCCTTTTACATTTTCTGCTCCGTACACTGGGTCATTTGACTCCAGGTAAAGATAAGAAGTTGTCATGCCGGATTGCAAAAGCAGATCATATACCGGCTTCGTTCCTTCAAAGTTACGAAGCATCTGACCTGTTGTCACCTCTCCAAAGAGTGGATCAAGGTACCCTTTAGAAAGGTCAACTTGATCAGCCGTTACTTTTCCGCCAAAATTCCATGATTCAGCATCGCTTGTAACTCTAACCTCTGAAACGGGGATATCTTTAGAAACAGGGAGTGCAACCGTTAGTTCCATATTGCTCTTCCGTGCATTCAGATCCTTATCGAAGTAATAATTCACAACAAGACTACTCTTATCACTAAAGACGGTTTTCATCTCTGGAGTTTCCGTGAGCATCTTGTCAATCTCTGTATCGATCGTCTTCACATATTCATCAAGAAGACCTTTAATCATGCCATAATAAATTGTTACTGCTTCTTCTTTGGTAGCAGGCAAGATTCCCTCTGCTAATCCTTCTGCTCCTTCTATCTCTTGGTAAGAGGAGAACACTACCTTAACCGCATCATAAATATCTCCAATTAGTTGTTTCAAGCCGTTCTCATCCTGTGCAATACTGCTGAGGAAAGGACGTACCATCTTGAGTACTTCTGCTCCGCTAATCTCAGCATGAAGTTTTGTAAGATTCAGTTTCTCTCCATTTACCGTTGCTTCTTCTTGACCTACCGAGATCTTATTCGGATTAGGAAGATGCTTGACGATAAAACTGGCTACATTCCATATCGCATCTTCCATCTGCTTATTGTATGCCGTCATATCTGGAAGAGACGGATCTAGTGCGTATGAAAGATAGATTGGCTGCTTTGCTCCTTCTATTTGCAGGGCAGCTCCTTTTTCATCCAAACTCAAAAGGAAGGGGATTTCTGCTTTCTGATAATGAACTTTCCCCTTAATGGAAGCAGTATCCTTATCTTCTACTTTTGCACTATCAATATATAGAGAAAATGAATTGATAAGTTCAATGATGGCGAGATCTTCTTCCGATGCATTTGCTGAAGGGGTAACTTTTACCTGTAAAGTCTCTTTTGTCTCACTGGATTGATACATACGATCTTTACTTCCAAGTAGAGCTGAGCTTACATCCAGTCCACCAACAGCCTGACATCCGGTAAGGATAACAAGCAAAAGAGCTAGTGGTGCGGCGAACCATTTTAACTTCTTACGAATTCGAATCATATTCTCCTCCTCGATCTTGGTATTGAAGTTTACATCCAGATCTTATCTTACATAGAAAGGTAATATATGTAAACCCTTGATTATTTTTTCACATTCTATGACATGTTGTTCGACAAATTGGGACAACATTGATGGGCAAACCCAGGCTAGATATATAAATATGACGAATACCTATGAAAATAAATGATTTTTGTAGTTTCTATAAAAAGAGAATACACCAAGGCAAACACCTATTTTCCTGTTCTAGAAAATTAATAATTATTAGTATTCTTTTATCGATCTACGTACAGAAAGAACCCCCGTACATAGACGGGGGTTTAAGCTTATTTATCCGCAAAGATAAGTGTTGTTTTTGAGTTGTTTATATAGCCCACTTTCGTTCCGAGCTGTTCGGATACAAAACGGAGGGGAATACAGGTCACTCCACTCTTCAGCATCAGCGGAGCATCATAGAGTGTAGTCTTGCCATTTACCTTCACTTGTCTGTTACCAACAGTCCAACGGATGGACGTATCATTCTTCTGAATGGTTACCTCTTTCTTCTTTTGATCCCATGTAACATCGGCTCCAAGCTGCTCTGATATAAAACGAAGGGGGACATAAGTACGTCCTTTTTCAAGAAAAGGAGCAACTCGAAGTAAATAAGGCCCATCCCCGATATAGGCTGTTTTCGAACCTTCCTGAAGACGCTGGTATTTCCCCTGCGGAGTAACATCTTCCGGGTTCCCTCCAAGTTCAGTGAACAAACTCCATGTATTCGATCCATAAGTTAGATCAAGATAATTATCTTTTAGATTAAGCCCGTAATAAGGAGGTTCTCCCGATGATCCTTGCCGAGTATAGGTAAACTGTTGATTCTGGATCGGCTTCAGGTCCCAAACCAGATTACTGGATAGATTTAAACTCTGAATATGGTTCAAATGTTGTAAAGGTTCAAGATTAAAAATTAGATTCTTGGAAACATCCAGATTCGTTAGCGATTTTAGATCCTTCAGTGGTTCTAGGCTTGTTATCTGATTATCAGAAGCGTTTAGATCGGTGAGCTGCTGCAGATCTTGAATAGGAGTAAGACTGTTTAGCTGTAAGCCTGACAGATCTAGAATCTCAAGATTCGTAAGATGACTCATATTTTGCAGCTCGTCTATATTGGACAATGGATTATGTGCAAGCTTCAGACTGACAATGGATCTAGGTAACTCATTTATGTAGGTTGCATCTGTTATCTGGTTTTGATTAAGATCGAGAATTTGCAGATTTGGAAGCTTGGTAAGAACGGATATATTTTTAATTTGGTTAGAGGGAGCGAGCAGTTCCTTTAGTGATGTCATGTTTACTAAAGGTTCTATACTTTCAATTTTATTAAAATTGATGTCTAGCGCACGTAAGGATGCCGCTCCTGACAGACCATCTAAACTTGTGATCTGATTTCCTCCAGCATAAAGTGTATGTAACCTTGGAAAGTTACGGGTCACACCGAGTGATGTAATTGCATTATTGCTTACAATAAGTCGTTCCATCTGTGTGTTTTTCTCAAGTGGTTCTATGGAACTGACATAGTTATTCGTAACATCGACTTCCCGCAGGGTTGTTATCTCTTTGAGCGGTGACAAATCTTCGACCTGGTTATATGGAATCCGCAGATGTGTGAGGTGAACTGCATGCTCCAGCCCGGAAAGACTTCGAATTCCCGATGAAGGAAGGTCAATCACCGTTAATTTCTCCAAATCACTTACCGTGAGTTCCTCATCTTGTGCTTTATTCAGGATCATCTTTAGACCATTGTCCAAGTATGGGTCTGTTACTAGACCTTGCCCAGCAGCATATAGATATGTGTCTTGTCCTCCCCAGCCCATCGCAAATAAAAACGTAAGTACAATGGTTATTACCCTCTTCATTCCCCGTATCCTCCCCTTTATAACTGTACTTTCTATTCTTATACGTACTCGAATTCCTATATAGGAGACTAATATCCTTATGTTTAAGCCATAATTTAATAATAAGACGAAAAGTAGAGAACCTATGTTTCAAACATCCCTCTACCCTTTACCCAGATCGAGATGAAAGGAATACATTATGAGAAAAATATTCAATAAATTTCTATATATATGTTTAGTTTCCCTGCTGCTAGCGCTGTTGTTTCTTCCTGTGGTGAGCCCTTTATTTCATGAGTCAGATCAGGCAATTCCTTCTTCTACTGTTGCAGACCCCGAGCAGAAGGATGAAATACCTGCGGTTAAACAATTCCACCTCTATGCAACAGATGGTACTCTTGTATTGCCGGACGGAACTTCCGTTTATGTATGGGGTTATAGTGAGAAAAACGAGAAAGGATCGGCAACTTATCCTGCCCCTACCTTGACTGTTAACGAAGACGACAAAGTAGAAGTAACTCTTACTAATATCGGCACTGCCAAGAAAGGAATAAAGAGGGTAGGCCATACCATTCATTTTCATGGTCTAGATACAGATCAAGCGAATGATGGTGTTCCTCATACCTCAAAAGATCTGCTCGTAGGTGAAAGCTTCACCTATCAATTTCAGGCGAAACATGCGGGGACGTATTTCTATCACTGTCATGTCGATACGGTAGAACACTTGCAGATGGGGATGACAGGTGCCTTCATTGTCCAAGCAAAAGACGGAATAAAAACAGCTTGGACCAGTGGACCTGCTTTTACAAAAGAGTATACCTTTATGCTGAACGAGATTGACCCTGTGTGGCACAAAGCCGTGGAAGAAGGTAAAAAATATGATCGAACCACCTTCCATCCCACCTACTTCACCATCAACGGAAAAGCCTATCCTGATACAGAGAAAGACCCAGCGACCATGATTGACGGAAAACTCGGAGACAAAGTGCTTGTACGTCTCATTAATACGGGGTATCAAGCTCACGCTATGCACCTGCATGGATTTCATTTTGAAGTGATTGCTTCCGATGGAAGACCGCTGGCTTCGCCGCTGATCAAAGACACGGTTAATGTGGGGCCTGGAGAACGATACGATCTGCTCATTACTTTCGATCAAGATGGCTCATATCCTTTCCATAGCCATAACATTATCGACAATACGAACAATGGCATTTACCCTGGCGGGATGCATACGATGGTCCAAGTCACTAAGGATGGGAAAACACCGGCAGGTACACATTATCATCAACATACAGATACCATTCCTGAAGAAATCAGAGAGGGAACTACCGTTGTTATCAGCGATATGCGTTACTCCATTCCAGAACTCAAAGTGAAGCAAGGAACGACCGTCACTTGGATTAACAACGACCCTATGTTTCATACCGTAACTTCTATAGATGATAAATTTGATTCTCGTCATATCGAACCTGGTAAGCAGTACTCCTATACTTTCCAGGAAAAGGGAACCTTTCCCTACTACTGTGCCACGCATCCTAGTATGGAGGCAAGTGTTATTGTAGAATAACAAAAAATCGCCTGCTCAAACGTGTGGGAGCAGGCGATTGTTCTATTTGCTTACTTATTTTACTTACTTATTTTACTTACTTATTTGCCTTCCGTTTCGAATGAATCTGGCTCATCATCACGGATCGCCTTATCTTCTTCATTCTCGTTCGGATCTGTATTTTTCATCAGCTTTACCATCGAAATCCCTCTTTTCAAAGATAGATTTTTAGTAACTTATCTTCTTTATATGTAACCTCATATTCCGTTCTCTTAAACATACGACCCAGCTGCTCTTCTTCTTACATATCGGTAAAATCACATCGTTCTCTTTTAAGGAAGAGGCTTTTTCGGTTACACTTGCCCTAGGAGATCTAACTTGTCAGAAAGCGCGGTGACACTCTTTGTTTACAATTATGCTTATTGAAGATGATGCGACCCTTTTTAGTGAAATCAAGGAACGGCTTGCTCAGTGGTCATATAACGTATATGGAGTACAGGATTTTAATCAGGTATTTCAAGAGTTCACAGCAATAAAACCCGACCTTGTTATCATCGATATCCAGCTTCCGAAATTTGATGGTTTTCACTGGTGCCGGATTATCCGGTCCCATTCGAATGTGCCGATTATTTTTCTCTCCTCCAGGGATCACCCAACCGATATGGTTATGTCCATGCAGCTCGGAGCCGACGATTTTGTACAGAAACCTTTTCACTTTGATGTTCTCATTGCCAAAATACAGGCTACCCTTAGACGGGTTTATAATTATAATACCGAGCGCATTGAACTGCGGACCTGGCGCGGAGCCACCATTGAGTATGTCAAAAATACAATCTCCAATGAACAAGGTTCGATCGACCTCACTAAAAATGAAATGTTCATTCTCAAAATTTTAACCGAGCATAAAAACCAGATTGTCAGCAGAGAAAAACTCATCCAAAACCTATGGGATCATGAACACTTTGTCAGCGATAATACCCTGACGGTGAATGTGAATCGGCTGCGTAAGAAACTCGAAACGATTGGCCTGGATATCTATATTGAGACAAAAGTGGGACAAGGATATATCGCTACGGAAGAGGTCAGCGTATGATCTGGACCTTTCTTAAAGAACGCAGAACTTGGCTTCTTCTTTTATTGTCTATACAGCTGATCATTCTGTTTATTTCCTATATCGATAATACAATTCCATTTATGTCGATGCTGTACATTGTTCTTCTTCTCACCCTCCTGTGCACCTGCTTTGTGGTGCTGCGGTACACGAAAGAGACGAAATTCTATGCAAATATGAAGAATTGGGATCACACCTATGATCTCGCTGAACTACGTAGTGCGGACAGCCCTTTTGAGCAGATTGTTCTGGACGCTGTCACTTTACAGACCGAACGTTACAAACGCGAAACTTCTCATCATTATATGCTCCTTGAACAGGAAAAGGACGAGCTGCTCTCCTGGATCCATGAAGTCAAAACACCGCTGACGGCGATGCAGCTGATGATCGATCGGCTTCCCGATGAGACCCTGCAAAGACAACTGATGTATGAATGGCTGCGAATTCATCACCTGCTCGACCAGCAGCTGCACCAGAAGCGAATTCCTTTTATTCAAAATGATCTATACATTGAAGTTTCTGAGCTCGAGCCCATCATCTACCAAGAAATTCGGACCTTGAAATCCTGGTGTATTCAAAAAGGAATCGGTTTTGATGTTTCTCTGACAGAAACGAGTGTACTGACCGATGCCAAATGGCTTGGCTTTATCCTCAGACAGCTGATTACCAATGCAGTAAAATACAGTGCATCCTCCGATATTCTTATTGAGAGTTCACGCCTAGATGATCATGTTGTACTTACAATCCAAGATGCAGGCAGAGGTATTGATCCAAAAGATCTGCCTCGTATTTATGAGCGAGGATTTACTTCCACAACGCATCATGAAGACAGCGCCTCTACGGGAATGGGCTTATATCTTGCAAAACAAGTGGCGGATTCGCTGCACATTCGCATGAACGTTTCTTCTGTACTTGGAGAAGGTACGACTTTTACATTGACCTTCCCTAGAAAAAATGAATTTGTACGTATTACGGGCATGTGACAACATCGTCACATGCTTTTGTATATTGTTCGTTAAATCGAAGGAAAGCCGGCTCCGCTTTTATTATGATAGGTACATAACAAAGGAGTGAGTGAATTGATCATACTTGAAGCAAGTAAAATTCATAAAACATACGGAAATAAATTTAACAAACAGGAAGTCCTCAAAGGCATTGACCTTCGAGTAAATAAAGGGGAATTTGTGAGCATCATGGGGGCTTCGGGTTCGGGTAAAACAACCCTGCTGAACGTTCTTTCTTCCATTGATCAGGTAAGCCAAGGAACGATCCAGATTGAAGGGAAAGAATTTACAGGGATGAAGGAAAAACAATTGGCGGAGTTCCGTAAACATCACCTTGGCTTTATTTTTCAGGAGTATAACTTACTCGACACACTAACGGTTCGGGAAAACGTACTGCTGCCGCTGTCCATCAAGAATGTCTCCAAAAAAGAAGCGAATGAAAAGTTCCAGAACATTGCTTCCGAGCTTGGAATCTATGAGCTGAAGGATAAATATCCAAGTGAAATCTCAGGCGGACAAAAACAGCGAACCTCCGCCGCGAGGGCCTTTATCCATGATCCAAGCATTATTTTTGCGGATGAACCAACGGGCGCTCTTGATTCCAAGTCCGCTTCGGATCTGCTCAATAAACTGAGCGACATGAACGAGAAACACCAAGCAACGATTATTATGGTAACGCATGATCCGGTAGCGGCCAGTTACTGCAGCCGAGTTGTTTTTATCAAGGACGGTCAGATCTATACTCAGCTTAATAAAGGGGAAGAATCAAGACAATCCTTCTTTAACGACATTATTAAAACCCAAGGCGTGCTGGGCGGTGTTCAGGAGTGAATCTTAACTACTTGATCTTTCGAAACTTGAAAAAAAATATTAAAAATTATTATTTATATGTCTTCGCTCTTATTTTTAGCGTTGCCCTATACTTTTCGTTTGTTACGCTTCAGTACGATCCTGCAATGGATGAAGCAGCCGGTTCAGTAAAAGGGGGCGCTGCTATCGGCGCTGCGTCTGTTCTGCTGGTCGCTATTGTTGCTGTATTTTTGCTTTACGCCAATACCATCTTTATTAAACGGCGCAGTAAAGAAATCGGATTATTTCAGCTTATTGGTCTTACCAAAGGAAAGATTTTTCAAATCCTCAGTGCTGAAAATTTGATTCTTTATTTTGGCTCCATGGTCGTCGGTATTGCGTCTGGATTTGCTGTTTCCCGCTTGGTGCTGATGATTCTGTTCAAAATCCTTCAAGTAGATGAAATCGCAAAACTGCGTTTTTCTACAGAGGCACTTTTCCAAACAATCATTGTATTTGCGGCGATCTATCTGCTTATCATGATCATGAACTACCTGTTTATTAAGCGCCAGAGTATTCTCTCTCTATTCCGGGTTACCTCTTCTACACAGCAGCGTGTACAGAAGATGTCCGTATGGGGAATCTTGGTAGGACTGCTCGGCTTAGCTCTCATTATCGTTGGTTATTATGTATCCTCCCAGCTCTTTGGAGGTAAGTTTATCGAGATGAATCAGCTGATGATCGGGATGCTTTTTATTCTGGCTAGTGTCATTATTGGAACCTATTTGTTCTACAAAGGATCCGTAAGCTTTATTTTTAATCTGATTCGTAAACATCGAAAAGGATATTTGTCGATAAGTGAAGTACTGTCTCTGTCGTCCATTATGTTCCGGATGAAGTCGAACGCACTGTTGCTCACAATTATTACTACTGTGTCGGCACTTGCGATAGGTCTTCTGTCACTCAGCTATATTTCATATTATTCAGCAGGTTCATCAGCTAAGAACAGTGTTCCAAATGACTTCTCATTTTCTACAGTAGAGACGAAGAATCGTTTTCTAGCAGAGCTGACAAACCAGCAAATTGCATATAAAGAAACGTTTAGAGAGCCGGTTATGCTGAAATTTGACATCTCACATATTTTGATTGGCGACAATACAATTTCGAGTAGTTTAAAAGACAGCTTTGTCATTCCTGTCATTTCAAAATCACAGGCGGGCAGCATAGATGTAAAACCGGGGGAAGTCCAATTCGCAGGTTATACCGGCGCAATCAGCTCATTTATGACGCTGAAAGATAAAGGAGAAGTAACCCTTCTTGGACCGACAAAATCACAGACATTGCAGCTCACTGGTATGAACGAAGAATCTCTGCTCAGTTATTATTACAGCCGCGGAATGCCTACTGCCATCGTTGATGACAGTGTATATGAAAAATTTCGCAAAGAGTATGATTCGGAGTACCAGAATGAATATAATTCTGCATATTATGGCATTGATATAACCGACCGCTCAAATCTTAATGCTGCTAATGAAATTTTCCATGAACAAGGCTTAGATTACCCAAATTTCTCTCAGCTGGATATGAAGCTGTCGCAGATCGAAACAATGGGGCTGATCATGTTTATTGTCGGATTCTTGGGACTTACTTTCCTAATCACTTCCGGATGTATCCTATACTTTAAACAGATGGACGAAAGTGAAGAAGAACGACCAAACTATACGATTTTACGGAAACTCGGGTTCACACAAGGCAATCTGCTTCGCGGTATTCAGTATAAGCAGCTATTTAACTTTGGGATACCGCTGATGGTCGGACTATGTCACAGCTATTTTGCCGTAAAATCAGGCTGGTTCTTCTTCGGAACAGAAATGCTCACACCCATGATTCTGGTTATGGTGGTGTACACCGTTCTTTATTCCATCTTTGGCATTCTGTCCGTACTGTATTATAAAAAAGTAATTAAAGAGTCATTATAATGATTCTTTAACCATTTAGCTCTTCTACATCTGTACACTTCAAAAAAAGGCCGCAAGCCCTGTTATTCATGGGTTTGCGGCCTTCTGTATTTTAAATCTAATTTAGCACTTTTAATGTATGGTCCTGCGCTTCTGTCTTCTCTTTTCTGCCTACCATCACATAGTAGACGAAGAAAGATACGACAAGGAGTCCTGCCATCGCCATGTACATTCCTCTATATCCAATGAATGGAGTCAGGAACCCGAGTAAGAATGGACCTACGCCGATTCCGAGATCTAAGAAGATATAAAATGTAGAGGTAGCAAGCCCCATACGGTGTACTGGAGATTTTTTCACTGCGTATGCCTGTGCGCTTGCCTGTGTTGTACCGTATCCAAGGCCTACAAATACTGCAGACAGTAGAAGAATGAGTCCTGAATGAACCTGACTTAACAGAATCATTGCAATAATAAAACAGATAATCGCCGGATACATTACAAAGTTAACGCCATGTTTATCAAACCATTTACCCGTAAACGGTCTTGTCAGGATAACGACAACGGCGTACACGATGAAGAAGAAACTGACGACTTCTGTTAGATTGATCTGTCCAGCATACAGCTTTAAGTAAGAAAGAATGCTAGAATAGGCAAGCCCCATAAATAGGATTGTGATCGCAATGGGTATTGCTTTTGGCTCGAAAAAGTTAGAGATTTTAAAGCCTTTCATTTCACTCTTTTGTTCCGCTGTCAGCGTAAGTTTAGGCACATTCAAGAATAAGCCGGCCAGCAGTGAGAATACAGCAAGTACAGCACATAATACAAAGTTTCCAGTGACTGAGCTGTTGTTACTGATCATTACACCGAGGAAGGGTCCGATTGCAGAAGCGACGATAATACTTACCCCGTAGTAGCCTGTCCCTTCTCCTCTTCTGCTGTGTGGTATAAGACTAGCAGAGATGGTACCTGTGGCTGTCGAAGCCAAAGCAAAAGCCAAACCATGAAAGAAACGGATAATGAGCAAGGTAGTTATGCTGCTGATAAAGAAGTAACACAAGCTCAGGATGGTGAAGAAAATAAGTCCTGTAAATAACATACGTCTACGGCCCACATCCTCCATTAATCTTCCAGCTGCAATACGTCCCAGTAGAGCGCCGATAACAAAAATACTGGATCCTAACGCTGCGATGCCATCACTGACATGAAATTCATCTATAGCATAGGAAGGAATAATAACGACAAGCAAGTAAAAACATAAAAACAATAAGAAGTTCACACCAAAAACGATTAGGAAGTCTTTCGTCCATAATCGTTCTTTTGTATCTGCAGTTTCCAACTCCATCACCTTTTTTCAATAATTTTGTTTCGGACTTGATCCATCACCTGAATGACCAGATTCTGTTCCTCAGGCGAAACACCCTCCATAATGCTCTTCTCATACTCATCCAGCAGAAGACGGATTTTCGACGCAACTTCCTTGCCCTTCTCCGATAACTGGATCCTTTTCTCCCGCTTGTCACTGACCGGAATTTGCTCCACATATCCAAGGCGAAGAAGCGTCATTACGGTTCTTGTAATCGTAGGTTTCTCCACATATAAATGTTTAGATAGCTCCACGAGCGAAAAACTGCACTGATACATATCAAGGTAATACATGATAGACCACTGGGCGTTGTGAAGCTCATAATCCGCAAGAATACGATTCAGCTCACTGACAAAGGGACGATACAGCAAAAAGTATTTATGAAAAAAAGTTCTATGGTCCTCCATTTTCAACCCCCGAAATTTAGTTACTCTAGGTAACTACTTTTATAAGTATAATGAAACTTTTTACATATGTAAAGTTATTTCTGAAAATATTCGCAATATCTTGATCAGTTTTCAGGGTGTTTCATTAAGGTTTCAAGTTGATAAAGATGTTGCCGTTTTGGTGAGTTAAAACAAAAAAGCAACCTCCCTCTGGCTTCATTACCAGTGGTGATTGCTTTTTGTTCCGCCAATGACGGACTAGTTCGTTTTCGCTTTTTTGAAAATCAAATGATCAAGTGACCAGCGTGTCGTTTCTGCAAATACCAGATATAGAGCAATAAGCATGAACGAGAGATCAAGCTCGTATCCATTAAGCAGCCCCATAGAAAGCTTAGTAGTAAGTACTGCGCCCAGCAGAATAATGAACAATATAGCAGACACATACCGAGTGAACAAACCGAGGATCAGCAGAATTCCTCCAATAAGTTCTACTGGCCCAACGATATAAGCCAAGAATCCAGGAATATTAATACTTTCAAACCATCCAGCTACATTACCAAGCCCTGTGTTAAACTTGTCCATCCCATGTGCAAGGAATAAAATACCGAACACAACCCTCATAATGGTTGTCACTATATTCATTTTCATCATGCTTCCCCCTAAATATGTTCCGAATTATTAGTAATACAGAACTTTTATTTATATATAAAATTACAGGGTACTTGTGTTAATGTCAACAAAAATATAGTTAATATATATTTTATATTCATATTTCTAATATTTTAGTCTGCTTAATGCTCCCAAAACTGTGCGATCGTCCCCACAAAATGATAAACTATAAAGAATGATAAGGTTGAGATGAAAGGATGAATAACCCTTGGATATTGGCTCTACCATTCGTTCTATACGTAAACGCAAAAACATTACCATTGCTCAAATATGTGAAATGACAGGTTTATCTCAAGGTTTCATGAGTCAGGTGGAGACGAACAAGACCTCTCCCTCTATCGCTACACTTGAACATATTGCTGACGCACTGGGAGTTCCTTTAGCTTATTTACTGCTCAAGAAAGAAGAACGGATGCAGATCATTCGCAAGGAAGATCGGAAGCAGACCTCAAGTGGTCCTGATGAGCTGAAAGTATCTCATCTTGCCACCACCAAGCATGTCCGAATGATGATTGTTGAAATGCCGCCTGGCTCTTCTACCGGAGAGAAGCCGCACGCTCATGAAGGGGAAGAAGTTCATCTTGTCATGAAGGGGAAAGTCTTAGCTGAACAAGGAGAAGAAGGCGTAGTACTAACCGAAGGCGATTCTTTTAGCTGGAACGCCTGTACTCCGCACAAAGTAAAAAATATCGGTGAGGAAACAGCACTCATCATGATCTCGATATATACAGACGAACCCAAAGATTGGACTGCGCTATAGCAGCCATACAAGAGTGAAGCGACAACACAAAAAAAAGCCTGCACTGACATGGGTCAGAGCAGGCTTTGCTATTATCTATTCAGCCCGTGTGCTCAGATGAGCAGCTGGGCTATGCTTTATTTTTCCTAACTGGAGAAAGGAGTCTTTCATCTCTTGTCCTTCTTTGATTTCCTTGCTGCAAAGCACACTGCACTCACGGAAAGCGGTATGCTGACAGCCATAGCATGTCCCATACTGAATGCTGGTCAAAGCTTCATTAATCGCATCTCCCGTATGATCATAGAAATGAGATTCCCCGATCTTCTCGTATAAACCTGTCCGCTGTAATAAGGATAACGGCTGTGACTGAATACCCGAAATGAGCAGCTTGCCTCCCGCAGAATGTACTTTTTCGACAAGTGTTTCTAACATGAGTTCAGCTGTTGTATCCATAAAAGGAACTTTCCCCATCCGAAGCAAAATCACTTTATTCTCTTCTGCAGCGGATAAAGGAATCGTGTCATCAAACCGATAAGCTGCACCAAAAAATAACGGTCCTTCCATCGTGTAAATCCCAATTTGCGGGCAATCATGATGTTCGCTCACCATATGAGGTTTCACTTTGACTGTCTCTGGATCAGGCAGTACTTTAGATACGTTATGCGTATCGCCCATTTGCTTCACAAACAAAATGGCAGCGAGCACAAGACCTACCTCAACCGCAAGCGTCAAATCAGTAAACACGGTAAGCAAAAAGGTAATGACAAGCACGAGTGAATCTCCCGTTTTTGTCTTGAACAAACGAGCAAACTCTTTTCGTTCACTCATATTCCACGCAACCACCATCAAAACAGGCGCCATAGCTGCTAGAGGTATATTCGAAGCGTAGGGTGCAAACAGTAAAAGGATTAAGAATACAACAATCCCGTGAATGATTCCTGACATCGGCGATACCGCACCGCTTTTAATATTGGTAGCTGTTCTTGCGATCGCACCTGTTGCGGCAATCCCGCCAAACATCGGGGCAGCAATATTCGCAATCCCTTGGCCAATGAGCTCCCTATTACTGTCATGCTTATCTCCCGTCATTCCATCTGCAACAACCGCAGAGAGCAAGGACTCAATGGCTCCGAGCATCGCAATCACAAAAGCAGGCTGTATGAGCTGTGTTATTCGTTCCCAAGTAATATGAGGGAACTGAAACTTAGGAAGTTCACTTGGAATAGCCCCATACGCAGAACCAATTGTAGCTACTTCTCCCTTAAAGAACAGGGTGGCTACCACGGTTGCGAGCACCAGACCCACTAGGGAACCAGGCACTTTGGGAGCATATTTTTTCAGCACTAAAATAGCCACCAAAGAAACGACAGCTGTGATGATACTATATATATTTATAGTAGAGATGTGAGCGCCGATCTCTTTCATGTTATCGATAAAAGCTTCATGACGTTCCATCCCGGTGAGACCTAGAAAATTCCCAATCTGACCTGTAAGAATAATAACAGCGATCCCTGCTGTGAACCCAATGGTAACCGGTCTTGGAATAAACTTAATGAGTACTCCAAGCTTAAAAACTCCCATCAGTACCAGCAAGACACCCGCCATCATCCCTGCAATGAGCAGGTTTTCATACCCATACTGCATCCCAATCGCAAAAAGAATCGGGATAAAGGCGCCCGTAGGACCGCCAATCTGAAATTTCGACCCTCCAAACAAGGAGATCAGAATCCCGGCAATAATCGTCGTATAAATTCCATACTCCGGTTTCACACCGGATGCAATAGCAAAAGCCATCCCTAGAGGAATGGCAATAATTCCAACGATTGTACCTGACACGATATCCTTACGCAAAGAAGCCATATTATAGCCTTTGAATCGGCCCCATCCTGTCATATACGATAACCTTCTTTTCTTTAAATATTTGATTATTTGAATATATGAAGTATAATACGACGCCCTGCTGAAAAAATCAACGTCAAAAATCACAACACGTTCACTTACACGTCTTGTTAATTTTTACGCATATCTTCGAGCATGGAAATCGCACTGACTAGTTGTTTATCAAAAATTTGTTTAGCAATAGACAGTAGTTCCTTAATAAGAGGATCCCGAAGAGAGTAAATAACGGAAGTTCCTTCTTTCACACTAGATACCACATTTTTGGAACGAAGTACGGCAAGCTGCTGAGAAACTGCCGAGCCTTCAGATCCAAGAATGGTTTGGATTTCGTTGACTGTCTTTTCTCCTTCGCTGAGCACCTCAAGTATTCGGATACGCATAGGGTGAGCCAGCGCCTTGAAAAATTCAGCTTTAAATTGTTGGACTTCATTATTCATAGGTAGTAAACTCCTTGGATTGTTCCTGAAAATATATTGTTATCATAGCACAGGACCTGCTGTGCTGAAACCTCTAGTCAAAAGTTGACTATTCAATGGGCTTATCTACTGGGTAATGGATAGAAGCTGCTGAATTTCAAATAAACTTAAAATAGAGGAGACCATGGATTATGAAGCAAGCCATGATTATTATCAATCCTTCCTCGGGGAAAGAAAAGGCGCTCGTGTATGTCCGCCAAGTGGAAGATATCTTGCACAACAAGGGATATGAAGTCAGTGTATGTGAGACTGTCAAACCACTCGATGCAACAAAATTCTGTCTACAGGCCTGCAAGGAATATGTTGATCTTGTAGTCTCTATCGGTGGTGACGGTACCCTTCATGAAACGATTAACGGACTCATAGATCAAGAATACCGACCTACACTGGGTGTTGTGCCTCTTGGTACAATAAATGATTTCGCCCGTGCGCTGAACATTCCCCTTGATCCGGAAAAAGCCATCCATACCCTGACATCATCCATCGTCAAAACCGTCGATATTGGCAAAATGAATGACCGCTTGTTCGCCAATGTCGTTGCGGTAGGTTCTTTAGCGGAATCATTATCTTCCGTCTCTTCTGAAGAAAAGACGAAACTTGGTGCTTTTGCCTATTTAAAAGAAGGATTCAAAGAATTAATAAAAACTTCATCACACCCTCTTACCATTATGCATGATGGAGAGTCCTGGATCGGTGAGTCGCTTTTATTTGTAGTTGCACTCACAAACTCCGTAGGCGGCTTTGAAAAAATGGTCCCAGAGGCATCCGTTGATGACGGTCTGCTCCACTGTTTTATCATAAAAGATATTAATGTATTTAACACGATTACAGTAGGTACATCTTTGTTATTTGGAAGCCTGAAAGAACATAAGGATGTCGTCTATTTTACCGCCAAACAGGTTCAAGTAACTTCATCAGAACAGATCCATACCAACGTCGATGGCGAGGATGGTCCTCCTCTTCCACTCGAACTCCGCATCCTGCCTTCTCATATTGAGGTCATTGTGCCGGAAAAGTAATTCGTTATTCTATTATGAAGCCTTGCTGTAAGGGTGGACACAGTTCCGCCCTTTTTCCTTAGCCATATAGAGAGCCTCATCGGCCTGTCTCATAAGTGTAATTAAAGGAAGTGATTCTCCCTGCTGCATATGGACATGCGTTACTCCAAAACTGGATGTGACCCGGACCTCCTTGCCATTCACAAGCATACACTTTTCAGCAATATGAGCTCTTATGGAATCAGCCACTTTATAAGCCTCGGTCAGCGAAGTCTCCGGCAGACATAATATGAATTCATCGCCTCCATACCTGCCTGCAATATGTACCGGCTGTATATTTGTTTTGACTGCTTCTGCAACATGGGTAAGAACAATATCACCTGCTTCGTGTCCAATCTTATCATTCACTTGTTTAAAATAATCGACGTCAAACATAATCATGGAGAAAGACCCTCCTGATTGACTGAGCTTGTTCAAGTAGTTCTCAGATTCACGCATCAGTGCCCTTTTATTGAGCATTCCTGTCAAACTGTCGGTATCGGCAAGTTCTTTTAACTTTTCCTCCATGACAACTCGCTCTGTAATATTCGCAAAGGAAACGATCGTTCCGATTCTCTCCTTATGTTTATTTCGAATGGGTGCAAAATGAATATGATAATAACGGGTTACTCCACTATGTAAAAACTGCTGATCTTGATCTCTTCCTGCCTCAATAATCGGAATCAGCTCAGGATAACCGCTAAACACTTCACTAATCTGCATTCCGATCGCTTTTTTATGAAGTGTAGGTACGATATCTAACATGGCCTGGTTATAATCAACGACCATTTCTTTCTCGTTAAGCACCACAATTCCATCTTCCATATTCGTAAATACGATATCTCTTGCAATGGGGATGACATCAAACATTTGGTATCGCAATAGCGCAATACCATGAAATATAAACGAGATACTTGTAAAAACGGGTCCGAGGTCGATTCCATATGGACTCAGCTCCATCAAATAAAGAAAGCCGCCCATTAACGGAACCATTAGACCGAAGACCATCACCAGGATTTGAATCCGAAACTGAGGCCTATGCGCCCCAAGAAGCCCTCGAAGCAAAACCGTAACCCCTGCGATCATACATCCATATAAAAAAGCGGAATGCACACCAAACCATAACCCGTATTCTAAATCCGCCATAGGAAAAGGACTATCGCTACGAAGTTTCATTGATGTGTAATACAGATGGTGAAAGTCGTTTGTCGCTTGCAGCAATAGGGTGATGACAGGAATCAGAAATAGACTGTAGAAAATAGACCGTTTTAGTTGAAGTCCCACGTATTCTATGCACATGAGTAAAGTAAATACTGGGATCAGCGCCAGTGGGATATACTCGATTTTAATCCAGAACATAATCCTCTCTATGGACGTGCTCACCAGTTCAAAAATATAAGCAAAAGAAAAAAGGGAGGCTAATAGAGATAAAATAATGTAATAACGGCCTCCCGGAGAATTCTTAAATGTTAGCGTACCGTAAATGCATAAAAAGACACTGAGTGTCCCTCCAAATAGAATGATAATAATAGGAGCCAGCAACTCTTCTGTCATACTCATATTCTCATCTTCACCAGCCCCGATTTTAAATCTAATGTCTTATTATATAGCAGAAACTTCCATAAAAACAGCAGTAAATTACAAAAATCGACAAATTCAAAAAACCTCGAAGTTCTCCCTTACAGAGAAATCGAGGTTCACCCATACTATAAGCCTTAGATGCCGCCAGCGGCTTCCCATTTTGCAATTTCTTCACGGACAATAGGGGCAACTTTGGTACCGAGCAGTTCAATCGCCCGCATTACGTCCGCGTGCGGCATCGTACCGAGAGGAACATGCAGCATAAACCGGGTGATGCCCACATTTTTACGCAGATGAATGATTTTCTCTGCCACCGTCTGCGGGTCCCCTACATATAGTGCACCTTCGAGACTACGAGCCGCATCATAACTTGAACGAGTATAAGAAGGCCATCCACGTTCCTTACCAATGACGTTCATACTCTGCTGTGTCGGCAGGAAGAAGGTATCTACTGCGGATTCTAAATCATCGCCTACAAAACCATGAGAATGAGAAGCAACCGGAAGCTTGGAAGCATCATGACCGGCATGGGCAGCTGCCTTTTTATATAACTGAACCAGCGGCGCAAACTGAGTCGGTCTGCCCCCGATGATCGCTAGTACAAGCGGTAGACCAAGTAGTCCCGCACGAATGACGGACTCCTGATTCCCGCCGCTTCCAATCCATACCGGCAGCGGGTCTTGGACCGGACGCGGATATACGCCTAGATTGTGAATCGCTGGGCGATGCGTGCCACTCCAAGATACTTTCTCAGATTCACGTAACTTTAATAGTAGATCTAGTTTTTCATCAAACAACGTATCATAATCGTTCAGATCATATCCAAACAAGGGGAAGGATTCAATAAAAGAACCTCGTCCTGCCATAATCTCAGCCCGGCCATTTGAAATACCATCTAGTGTAGCAAAATCCTGAAAGACGCGTACCGGATCAGCCGAAGATAATACCGTTACTGCACTTGTTAAGCGAATACGACTCGTTTGAGCTGCGGCTGCAGCCAGTACCATAGCGGGACTCGAAGCCGCATAATCTTTCCGATGATGCTCCCCTACTCCATATACATCAAGGCCCACCTGATCTGCAAGCACGATCTCCTCGACTACTTCACGCAAACGCTGTGCGTGGCTCATGACTTCACCTGTGTGCACATCCGGAGAAGTTTCTGCAAACGTACTAATGCCGATCTCCATCCTAACCCCTCCAAATATATATATATATTTAAAATCGTAAGTAAATAACTTTATTATAATAACTATATATTGAAGGTTTACCTTTGTTTTGGCAAGAGGTTTCTTTTCCTTGGTCATCTCTTGTCTCTGAATCATAAAAAAGCCATTCCTGTACGGGAATGACTTTTTTATCATATTGCTCTTATCTACTTTTGGCTTTTTTCTATACCTTTTTAACAAACTCTGACTTTAATTTCATCGCTCCAAATCCATCGATCTTACAATCGATATCGTGATCTCCGTCAATGAGGCGGATATTTTTCACTTTTGTACCGATCTTGATCACAGATGAGCTTCCTTTTACTTTCAGATCCTTAATTACAGTTACGGTATCTCCATCGTTTAGCACGTTACCATTCGAATCTTTAATTACTCTTGTATCTTCATTGCTTTCCATATCAGCAGGGTTCCACTCATGGAAACACTCGGGACATACTAGCGAAGTTCCATCTTCGTACGTATATTCAGAATTACATTTCGGACAGTTAGGCAAATCAGACATCTTTTCATTCCTCAATTCCTTAGATATTTGTTTGTCGTAGACAGACCTTTCGGTCCTTAGTCCGTTATATAATATCATAATTTTCAGATATTAAGAAATATGCAAATAGATTTAGTCTTGTAAACGGTAACAGTTGTATGTCAAAATCAATAGGGAGCATAGCTTGTCTACATAAAAAGGAGGAACATGAATGAGAACGATGAAACTTGGAAGCAGTTCACTTGAAGTACCCGTTATAGCGGTAGGCTGTATGCGTATAAACTCTCTGGATAAAGCGGGAGCTGAACATTTTGTTCAAACAGCTCTTGAAGAGGGAGCAAACTTCTTTGATCACGCGGATATTTACGGCGGTGGAGAATGCGAAGAAATCTTCGCAGACGCCATTCATATGAACGATGACATCCGAGAAAAGATCATCCTCCAATCCAAATGCGGCATTCGAAATGGCATGTTTGATTTTTCCAAAGAGCATATTTTGGATTCGGTTGACCGTATTCTGGCACGTCTCAAAACCGATTATTTAGATACCTTGCTGCTTCATCGCCCTGATGCTCTGGTTGAACCAGAAGAGGTGGCTGAAGCGTTTGATCTCCTAGAGAGTTCAGGTAAAGTCCGTCACTTTGGGGTGTCCAACCTGAACCCGATGCAAATTGAACTACTAAAGAAATATGTGAAACAGCCTTTAATTGCAAACCAACTGCAGCTTAGCATCACGAATACAACGATGATCTCGAGCGGCATTAATGTAAATATGAATAATGAAGCTGCCGTCAATCGGGACGGAAGTATACTTGATTATTGCAGACTGCACGATATCACCATTCAGCCATGGTCTCCATTCCAATATGGATTCTTCGAAGGGGTGTTCCTCGGAAGCGATAAATTCCCTGAACTGAATCAAACCATCGACGAGATTGCAGAGAAATACTCCGTAAGTAATACGACGATGGCAATCGCCTGGTTACTTCGCCATCCTGCACAAATGCAGCCTGTCATTGGAACCATGAATCTGGAACGTCTAAAAGACTGCTGTAAAGCAGCTGATATTCGTATCACTCGTGAGGAATGGTATGAAATTTACCGCGCAGCCGGGAACATTCTTCCATAAAGCAAAGCAGATAACGACACTATTATTAATAAACCAAGCCTCTGTTTTTCGGAACAGAGGCTATATTTTTAGCAACCAGCCTACGGCTCTTCTAAAGTCGTTACCTCTGAGAAGTTCGAACAGGGGGAATAAGACACCAGCAAGTCCTATCTGCATCAGCAGGCTGGAAGACAACCGGTTGTAAATGTCCCGCGTACCGAATTGTAGTGTTCTCCGTGTCAAAGTGACGCAATGCATCATATACGAATTTGCTGTTTAATGAAACTTGAAAATCCATGCCGGTCTTCATCGAGGTGGAGAGTTCGTCATTCATATCCCCTACTTCGGAGAGATTAGAATGAAGTTTTATTTTGTTACCGATTATGGAAAAATGAATGATATTTTCGCTTGCGAGTACAGAGGCACGTTCTATCGATTGCAAAAGGCTTGCGGTATGGAGAGTCACCTCTGACCCGGTCGATTTGGGAATGAGATGTTCGGTGTGAGGATAATCTCCTTGAAGAAGAACGGATTGGAGCTTTAACTGACCAGATACGAACCTAATGTTATTTGTGTTGATTTGAATTTCTGTTTTACCTTCCATCGTTTTCATTACTTTAAGCAGTTCTTTGATACTTTTTCTGGGAACAACCACTCGCTGGCCTATATCATGCTTGACCTCTAGTACTTCTATAGTCATTGTTGCTAGTTTTATACTATCTGTTGCCGTCAAAGTCAGCTTCTTGTCCTTGTACTCAAAGAGCACACCTGTTAAGAGTGGCCGTGACAATGTATCTACTGTTGCTGACAAGGTTTGTTTTATCGCTGATAGAAGAGATTTGTTAGATACAAAGAACCTAGTCTTATCGTCACCTGCATTGTGCCGTAGTAAAGGAAAACATTCTGCCGATTCTGTCCCCCTTATACGAAAATGGGCTTTATTCGAAGAAATTATAAGAGTCGATTTATCACTCGCCTTTAACGTAACGAGCCCTGTACCTAGCTTCCGTATAACTTCGTATAAGTACATCGCTGGAACCATTATGCTTCCTGTCTGCTCTATGGAACAGATGCGATCATCACGGTCTCCAATAATAACCGTATGTTCAAAGATGAAAGTGGAGTTGCTTGCTGTAAATGTAAGTTGATCCTTATTAGCCTGAATATGTACACCTGGGATTCCCAGCATCGTATCTTGAGATACCGCTCTCATGACAAGCCGAAGTGCTTGGTACAATTCCTCCCGTTCTACTACCAGAAGCACATTCATCACCTCAGCCTCTCTAAACTATGTTATTTAGATAAAAAATACTGCTCCATCATGGTGCGTATCGCTTCTGATTTAGATAATTCTAATTCTGCACAATGTTTTTCGAACTGCTCCCACATTTCCTCCGTTAAGGTCAGCGATACCTTTTTGGTTACACCTATACTTTTTCGTCCTGCACCTTCACGAAGCCCGCCTTTGGTAAAAAGAAATCCTAGCTGACCTTCTTTATTTGAAACGCCTACTTTAATATTGTCATCGGTCAAATCTATCCCCCCCTAAAATTGAATTAAGTAACTTAAATCATATGCATAATTCAATCATATCACTACTCTAATCTATTTACAATATTTTCAAGTCGGTAGAGGCATAAATAAAAGAGACCTCTTCTAAGAGATCCCTTTCGCTGCTGTATTTTCAGATCATTTCTTCGCTCTCACACTTCATACTCAGGTTCATACTCACTGAGCTTTCCTTCGTAGATCAGTTTCATGCGATCGCTTTGCCGGAAATCATCGGGGGTGACGAGTGCAGGCAGCTTATCCCATATTTTTATCCCGGATCGTTGCAGGATCTCTGCCACAAACTGTGAGCAAAAGTAAGAGTTACTGAATTCCACAGGTTCTTTGAGCGCAATGCCGATCACTCCAAGAATGTTATATAAATACTTCTCGCGTTTCTGGATAAATACTTGCAGGACCCGCTTCATCTTCTCCACTTCACGTTCCGTCACCTTTAGCTCATAGATAACACATGTCGTATTCGGATATTTACTGAATGTGCCTGTCTTCAGATTCTCTTTTACAAAGCCGCCATTCAAGGGATTATTCGGGTTCTTCCTCCCAAAACTATACATCTCCGAAAGCTCTCGGTTAAAAGAGATGGAGGCATGATTGTAAGGTGCTCTTGTGTACGTTTGAATGATCTGTGTAAACAATGTTCCTGTATTGGTAAGTAAGATAAAGATAGATGGATTCGATGCCATTACGAAATTTCCCCTTATCAAATGTGAAGGTTTCCCTCATAATAACATATGATTCTTTTAATGGAATTTTACTTCAAGTTAAGTTGGTGATTTTCGTGAACCGTTCGTTTCTTACCATTGTCCTTATCTTTGCAGCCTTACTGGCCATACAACTCGTCTATTATTTGGTCGACAAATATGAGAAAAGCAAAGATTATACCGCTATTGGCACACGTCTTAAAACGTGGTGGGGTATGTTTTTTATCTTCTGTTTAGCTACCCTTTTTAACCCGGTGGTGTCTCTCCTATCTCTGATGGCCCTCTGCTTCTTCACACTAAAAGAATACTTTTCCATGATCCGCACGAGAAAAGCAGACCGCCGGCTGTTTTTATGGGCTTACTTGTCCATCCCGGTACAGTTTTACTGGATCTATATCGGGTGGTACGGCATGTTCATTGTCTTTATACCGATCTATGTGTTCTTGTTCATTCCGCTGCCACGCCTCATTAACAAAGGAACCGTTGGTTTCTTACGCAGTGTTAGTTCGACCCAGTGGGGACTCATGTTAATGGTGTTCGGTCTGAGTCACCTCGCGTACTTCCAGTTTGCTACTCCGGAATATGGAGCAGGACTGGTGTTATTTCTTGTTGTGCTCACCCAGCTGAATGATGTCGTCCACTATTTAGCATCGATTTATTTTGGTAAACGGAAAGTGGTTCCTACCGCGAACCCTTATTTAACCTGGGAAGGTTTTGCCTTCGCGTTTGTCGTAACTACTCTGGTCTCATACTTCATCCATCCTTACCTCACACCGCTCGGTGTCACGTTTGGTGTGATTTCAGGTATGCTAATCAGCCTCAGCGGGTTCTTCGGCAGTTTGACCGTTTCCGTGCTCAAAAGAGATTTGCTCATCGGAGATGATAACAAGTTTCAAGCGCTCAAGAAGAGCTACCTTAGCCGGGTCGATAGTTTAACCTATACCTCACCGGTCTTATTTCATTTCATTCGATATTTCTTTGACTTTATGTAAGTCTATTTTCATTTTCCGAGATGATATTGTAGGCTCCATCTATTGTTTAGTAACTAGTGAACAAAGCAACAACCAGAATGAGTAACCAGATAAAAAAGGTCGATCCACATATGATGATTTCAAAAAAATGAAGTCGCATTACTTTATAATCACTCTGTTTGGCTTGGCGAATCCCTAAGAAGTCACCATGCTGAAAAATATAAATAAAACCACAAGCAAAAACGAAACCACCCGTTATAAATGTCCCTGAAGGTAAACTCATCACATAGTAGGGATTCCCGCTTGTCTCTAAGCCCAAGGTAAATCCAAATTGCTTAGATAATAAAAAGGTGAACACAATCAGAGTGAACAGAATCAGCGGTATACTAAAGGGATGTGTTCGGTAATCAATTCGTTTCAGTAGATCTTGAACTCTACGACTTTTCGGTTCAAGATCCGCCGTTACTTGATCTTCCGTTTCCTCTTGCACAATCTCCAAAAACCAATAACCGGTCATCCCTATGAAAATAACAGGATTCAGCAGGCGTATTGCCAACCCAAAATCATAAATAGCAAGGAGAATAAAGAAGACAAGCAAAATTAAAAATGCTCTATTTGCTAATTTCTCACCATCTGCCCATACTTTTTGGAGAAAAACTCGGTGATTCTTACCTCCTTCTGCTTTGCTGTTTATTCCATTCGGAGTCACCTGCCGCTGTCCAAACAGAATGATCAGATGAGCAGCCAAAGTTAAGCTAAGTCCGAGAATAAGGTAGATGAACGCTTCTGCCGGATACGTAACATATGTATCGTAATGTTCCACAATCCAGAGACCATCCACAACGATACAGGTGAGTCCAATGAACAAGATATAAGGAGCTGCCCTTCTAATCATGCTTCTTCACCCCCTTATGCTTCATCATAATAAATTCGTATATGTTAACATACTAGAATGATATGAAATGTAAGGATTCCAATTCATATCATATATTGTATTATGAGGAAATTCTAGCATAGACAAGCTTATTCTCAAGCCCACTTGTTATAACGTGATAGAATCTAACACATAGAATAGAAATCAAGAGAGGACGAGCACGGTGGAGGAAATAAAAGATTGGAAAAACGGTGCAGTCGGTCGCCCCTTTATTGCCTCGTTTAGCGGCGGCAAAGACAGCGTTCTAGCTCTGTATAAAGGCATGAAAACAGGCAGAGCTATTGGGCTCATTGTCATGTTAGAAGAGGAGGGAAAACGATCCCGATCTCACGGCATGCCTCCCACGCTTATTCAAGCTCAAGCTGAATCGATTGGACTACCGGTATTTACGGCTGCTGCAAGCTGGGAAGGGTACGAATCTGCATTTATGGGACTCCTTATACAAGCTAAGAATCAAGGAGCAGAAGTGCTGGTCACAGGAGATTTAGATGTGCCTGCTCATGGTTGTTGGCATGAGAAAGTGACGCAAAATGCGGGTTTAGGGCTTGGGATGCCGTTATGGGAGATGGACCACAAGGAGGCGGTGAAAGAATTCATCGACCTTGGCTTTACTACCATTGTAGTTACGGTCAATTTATCTTTAGGCATGCGAGAAGAGGATTTAGGAAGAACCTTAACTCATGACTATATAAAAGAACTGGAGGCCCGCGGTATTGACCCATGCGGGGAAGGTGGAGAGTTTCACACCACGGTAATTGACGGCCCTATATTCAAGCAACCTATTCCTGTGCGAAAATGTGCGATTCGTAAAGAAGGCGTATATGCCTTTTACCATTAGAGCTCAATAAAGCTGTAGAGTTCAATTCATAAATACTGCAAAAAATAAGAGCACCCTGCGGGGTGCTCTGGGTGCTCTTTTTTTTGAATTACCTTACTTACTATTATTGATGATATACATTAATTGTACCAGGCTGCCCTCTACTTTGTAGGCCACTACAAACGTATAGTATCCCTTCTCTTCATTCGTTAAATCAAAGGTGAATTTTTCAGGGGATTGCGACCATTCACTAACATCAAGCGCTGTCTCTTTGAATGTTTTATTGTTTCGAATTACTGCTGTTTCAGGGATTACTTTATTACCATCTATCCCTGTAACGAGATTATCCACTTCAACAACAGGTCCATTTAATTGTGCTACTTCCACGTATTGAGGATCCAGAGTGAAGTTATTGAGTTTCACCAAGCCGCCGAGCGGAGAGTAATCTGTGACTTCATTTCCACTGATATTAAGGGTCTCCAGATTTATGGCATACTCTAATCCTTCAAGAGAACGAACTCGATCTCTTCCCCCAGGCACACAGGTTAATGAAGTAAGATGATACATATCACCTAGTGTTAATTCCCCGGTAACGCCTAACATTTTCTTAATCGTGTCACTTAAATAGCTGTCTTTTACCGTTATGACTTGAGTGAGGTCTATTCGTGTTAAACCTTCTTTTGCGCTCTTCAAAGCTGCTATCGCTGCTTCAACTTCATTTTGAGTAGCTCCCTGATTAGCGAGGACCTCTTCTGCTCTAGTCAAACTGGATGCAAATACCTGGGTGCTCTCTGGAGTATACCCTTCTAAAGAAACCGCTTTTGCTTCTTGGATTGCTTGTTCAAGCTCATCCGTAAACAAGCGATTGGCATTAGCAAAATGCAGCTTCGTATCTCCCCAAGTTGCATGGTCAGACCCATTTCCATTTCCACCGTCAGTAACGACTAACCTAAGTTCTTTTGCTCCATTAATATCAACTTGAGCGAATTTCTGTGGAGCTTTTGAATTCATGATCCCGCTGTCAAATTTCTTCTCTCCATCTACAAACACCTCGAAGCTGATGGAACCTACTGAGCCATACATCTGACGATCCACCCCGACAAAAGAGGTGAAGTAATCAAAATTCTTATCCGTTAGATCATACACAATAGTGGAATTAGAGTGTGCACCAATGCCTCTTGTGTAGGAAACTTCGCTGCTATTCTCATCCGTCAATCGTAACGCCTTCGCACTAATAGAGATATCTTTCAACGGTGCTGTATAACTATTCTGCGTGGAACTCCAGTCGTAATCGGTTAGATACGTATAATCTTCCATGTCCACAACAGCTATGGTTCTTGTCTTCATCGCCGTATTGCCATCACGATCGGTTACCGTGTAAGTAATCGGATATTCTCCCGCTCTATGAAAGTTAACTTTATCTTCTCCTGTAACGATGACCTCAGAAGTTATATCACCATCTTCTGCGTCAACAGCTGAATACTCGGCACGAATTGCAATTTCTTGACCTACTATAGTAGATACCGATTTAGGTATGGAAAGCTCAGGTGCACTTGAATCCGTTGTAAATTTAGCATCAGCCCATACGGTATGGTCTTGTGCATTACCATCACCTGCATCCGATGTTACAAGTTTCACCTTTTTCGCTCCTGTAACCGGTATTTTTATGAATTTATGCTCTGTGCTTGCTTTCATTACATCACTGGAAAATTTCTTCTCACCATCTACGTAAACCTCAAATATTGCTGATGCCCTTGTTCTATCCATTGCGTAATCAAGGCCGATATAACTTTCGAAGAAATCATACCCTTTACCTTCCAAATCGTATACTACCTCAGAGTTAGCATGTACTCCGATGCCTTTTGCGTATGTCGCTGCAAGCCCCTGTCTGAGAAGAGTAATTGCATTACCGCCTGGCGCTGTATCTTTTTTGAACTGACCATAACCTACTTTAGTCGATTCGGCAGTCAGATCAGAAACATACTCCAAGTTACTCGTTACGATAACATTCGCTGCTTTCGTCAAAGTCGTTCCTTCGCTCTGAACTTCGTACACAACTTCATAGCTTCCTTTTTTCGTAACATCAACATTGCTTGATTTAATAACGACTTCACTTGTAATCTCTTTTCCTTGATAATTTACGGCTTTTACATAACCCATTGGATCAAACGTTTGGTTTAATTTCAGGGTTACATGCTCTTCTACTGATAGTTTAGGCTGAAATGCATTACATTCAATCGGGTTTAATGAGTTCAGCTTTTTATCATATACAATAATCTGATAGGTATGGTTGACGCTTGTATCTACATTTGAATCAATGAATTGACTTGTGCTTGTGAAACCAACCAGGATATCATCTCTATAAATTTCATAACCCAAGATATCATTCTGATATTTCTCATCTATACCCATGTTTAAGGTGTTCGTCTTAGCTGAAGCATTTACAGCAATACTGACCTGCACTGAATCCGATGCATCTTTATTTTCAATTCCTGTTCCTTCATATTGAAGGACCGAATTGTTTAAGTACCAAAGTTTCTTAGGTTCTGGATACTTAGCTGTCTTTACTCTAGTCTCATCTGTAACAGTGAAACCATGTCTAGCAAAATGACTGCTAACGTCATAGCCCAGTAGTTCAGAAGAAAATTCCACATAATACTGCTGTTTAGAAATATCTCCGTTTGTAAGAGAAACCTTCCGTTCACGGTACATCTTGGACAGTTCGCTCCAGTATCCTGGATGAGCAAGCTCCAATTGCCAGTAAGCACCGAGCTGTGCAGCAAGCCCTTGCTCACTCATCACCACTTTATTTTCTTCAATTACGTAGCTATAGATCGTTTCAAAAGGAATCCGATTATCAATTGCATAACTAGGATTCATGTTGTGGGCTTCTACTGACATCAACATGGATACCATATTGTTGGTCACTTCCCCATACTCACGTTCTCCTATTGCAAGACGGTGTCCGATTTCATGGTTAAGTCCCCACCCTGGAGCCACCTTACTGAAATCAGACAGCATTAATGCGACAGTTCCATTTTGAATTCCCGTATGATCACCGGCTGCATACATCGCGCCATAAGGCTGCATCAGACGGATATTTTCACGCATCAATTTTGGATCGTTCGTCTCACTGCTTCCATCGAGACCATAAGTATTAAAAATCTGACTCATCCATACGTCATAACCAGTTACTGTATCCATTGGGTTATTGCCTTTAGTAATAAACTGGTTATAAGCCTCAGCAGCCGTCCCTGTAAAAATTACATGGTCGCTGACCATCTCCACAACATCGACTACTTGGCGATCAGCCACATTAGGATGTGCTGCTTTATCCTCATCGAGTCTTTCTTTATAAGCGATCAGCTCGCCTTTAAACTGTTCTGGATCTGTATCCGAAGTCATCATCGGAATCTTTTCTACACCTTCAAAACGAAGTACTGGAGCTTCTCCCTGCTCTTCAGGTGTATAGGGATTAACAATATAGATTGTGCCGCCTTTCGTAACACTGCGGGAATAGGAGCTTGTCGCAATTTCGGGTACGGTTATTGTATTTTTCCCTGGCTTAAGCTGTACACCTTTGGCCCAACTCGACCAGGAACCTTCTTGCTGTGTGAAGACTAAGGAAGGGACTTTGGCAGCTGACTCTACCTCCAAATAGACATGGATCGTATCCCCAGGTGTAGCTGTGAATCCGGTTGGCTGGTTGTTAGTACCAAAGCTCATTCGTAAGTTTTGCTGTGCATGCTTTCTCATATCGCCGCGCTGTTCAGCCTTTATTAGTGCACTCTGCAAATCCACTTCTCCACTAACTAGCTTTCTAGCTAAGCCGAGCTGATCTTTAAAAGCAGCGTATAATGGGTGCCCATTTGCTTCTTGCTCAAGTTGATTCAATTTGTCTATTTGATTATATTCGGGTGCAACCCTACTCATCGTACCATCGGTAAAAAGGTTACCCATGGCATCTCTAACCTTATCTTCTTTATAAAAAGAAAATTCAGCTGCACTTGCCCAGTTTTGATTTGCTTTTTTGTATACAAATTTCATTCTCTTAAACGCGGTTGGGGCAAATTTAATTTCTACGATGTTCCCCGTGGAACCTATGTATTCCCCTGTAGTTACTAATGTGAAATTGCTTCCTTCATCTGTAGTCGATCCATAAATCTCAAATTCTTGCGCAAACCCTTTACCTTTAGCGCCGTCCTGTCTAGCTGCATATACGATCCGATCTAACGTAGTTATTTCACCCAGCCGAAAAACAACCTCATTCGTAAACGTTGCACTATTTGGTTTTCCGGTTTCCCATTGAGTACTCATATCTCCATCTATTGCTTTATTGATTTGAGAATTAGGGTAGTTTCCGCCATTACTTGTGATGGAGGCAATGTTCGCGTTGTCCATTTTATAAACACGATTGTACGTATGTAGTAAATCTTGCCCATATAAATCAAAAGGAACTACCGCTGCTTTGCTTACTGAACCAACCTCACTTTGTGCTGCGCTTTTTGCTAGATTAGAATTTTGCACTTCACTTGCCATAACATAACTCGTCTCACTTAACACGCTGAGAAGCATTGCCGCTGATGCAGCGATTGCTATCATTTTCTTCATACTCTCTACCTCCTGATGTGATGTGCGTACTTCTCCAACCCTTAAAACTTGCACAAAAAAAGCTACCCTTAAAGAGCAACTTATACGCATCTAAAAAAGCATAAGAAATAAACTCTGCATTCTTATACATTCTTATATCAAAAAGCGAAATACACTCTTTGGCAGCTGGCTGACAATAGTTTTGGCCGTAGTCCCTATAGCTTTGCGTCCCTATGTTTCCATAGGTTTGCCTATTAAGTTTTGGTCTTACAAAAGAAAATATGTACGGTTCTCTTTTATTATCGGAACGGATCGTATGATTTCCATATAGGTCATTAACATTAAATTTTTTTGAAATATGCAGGGTATTTGTATGTTATCCCTGTAACTTTTCATTCTTATGGACTATGACGATCAAAAGTTTATATGACTCTAGTTCTGTTTCTTATGCAAGACTGACATTTGCGTGAAATTAGAGAGAAATCAAACAATAGAGTATACTGGATAAGTACAGGTTAGATTAGAGACAAAATTCTATATGTATATGAATTGAAATATAGTGCAGAAGAGGTTGAGAATGAGTCAGAAGCAATTTACAGATTACCCTTTAGGTGAAGAAATTATAAGAGCACTTCATAGCTTAGGTTATGAAACGCCAACAGAAGTACAATCGGAAGTCATTCCTGTCGTACTTCAAAATAAAGATTTGGTAGCCAGATCACAAACAGGCAGCGGTAAAACCGCATCCTACGGTATTCCCCTTTGCGAGCAAGTAGAATGGAACGAAAATAAGCCGCAGGCTCTCATTCTGACACCAACTCGCGAACTTGCCCTGCAGGTGACGGAAGATATCACGAATATTGGCCGCTTCAAACGGATCAAAGCTACCCCGCTTTATGGGAAACATCCGTTTCATATGCAGAAAGCTGAATTAAAACAACGGACTCACATGGTGGTCGGTACACCTGGACGCGTACTTGATCATATTGAACGAGGAACACTTGCGCTAGAAAGAATCGCTTATCTCGTTATTGATGAAGCCGATGAAATGCTGAACATGGGCTTTATTGAACAAGTTCAGTCCATCATTCAGGCACTGCCGAAGGATCGAGTTACGATGTTATTCTCCGCTACTTTCCCAGAAGATGTAGCCAAGCTATCTCGTAAGTATATGAACAGTCCCACCGAAATTGAAATTAAAGCAACCGGGATTACCACATCAACGATTGAACATGCTCTTATTCAGGTACAAGAGGGAGACAAACTCGCTCTGCTGGAAAATGTACTTGTAACCGAGAACCCAGACAGCTGTATTATTTTCTGCCGTACTCAAGAGCATGTCGATTCCTTGTTCAGAGAACTTGCTGATCTCGAATATCCATGCGATCGGATTCACGGCGGTATGGAACAAGAAGAACGGTTTGAAGTGATGAACGCTTTCAGAAGAGGACAATTCCGTTACCTGATTGCTACAGATGTAGCAGCTAGAGGGATTGATATTTCGAATATTACACATGTTATTAACTACGACATTCCGCTGGAAAAAGAGAGTTATGTTCACCGTACAGGGCGTACAGGGCGTGCAGGAAAGACAGGAAAAGCGATTACCTTCGTTACTCCTAGAGACGGCAGACGATTAGCGGATATTGAGTCCTATATTGGGTTTGAGATTCCTAAGATCAAAGCTCCTTCCGAAGAGGCCGCCAATCTTCGCAGAGAAGAATTCGAACGAAAATTACATGTTCGTACCGAACTTAAGAAGAATAAGCGTGAGCTGTTAAACGAACAGATCATGAAGCTCAACTTCAATGGCGGCAAGAAGAAAAAGTTCAGAGCGGTAGACTTCGTGGGAACCATTGCGAAATTAGATGGAATCACTGCGGACGATATTGGTATTATTACCATTCATGATCATGTAACGGATGTGGAAATTCTGAATGGCAAAGGACCGTTAGTGCTTGAGATGATGAAGAATACAACCATAAAAGGAAAGCAATTGAAAGTCCGTAAAGGAAACAAATAGAGCTTTAGCCATATAAAAAGACGAGAGAAAACGCGCTGCTGTAGCGTTCCTTTCGTCTTTTTATATTGATTATCCATTTCAAAAGTCTCTGCGGTTGATGCGGGTATCGTTAATAGAAAGGTAGTTCCCTTGCCCTTTTCACTATGTACCTCAATGTTACCCTTCACCTTATTCAAGGTACTGTAAACCATCAGCATTCCAAGACCGGTTCCTTCTTCTTTCGTCGAATAACTAGGCTTATACAGGCGCGTAATTTCTTCATTAGTCATGCCATTTCCCGTGTCTTCAATTCGGACCATAATATTCTGTTTCTTTTCCGAGATGTCGATGGAAAGTGTACCGCCGCCCTTTTCTGTCATGGCATGAATCCCATTTTTGTATAGATTAATAAGGCACTGCGTGATTTGATTCCGGTCATAATGTGCCTTTAATGTGTTATTAAATGTAAGCCTCACATCGACCTTATGTAACAAGGCATAGGGCATAATCATTTCGTGGGTGTAATCTACCTCTTCTCTCATGTTGGAATAAACCATATTCTCCGATTGTGGTTTAGCAAAAGAGAGATAATCACTGACAATCTTCTCTGCCCGCTTCAGTTCCAGCAAAGATAAATTAATATATCTTCTTTCTTGCTCTGTTATGGTTTTGGATTTCGCTAATAATTGCAAGAACCCATTGGTTACCGTAAGCGGATTTCTTATTTCATGAGACACGCTAGCCGCCAGCTCACTGGCAACATTTAATTTTTCTGAGTAAAGGATTCGGTCGCGTCCCTTAATATTCGTAATTATTTTCTCGATAAGAATCATAATGATCAGCATCATCACAATATGTGTCCCTAATGCATTGATAACCAGCACCCAGAACTTATGATCTAAATCTCCGATAATACAGCCTAAGATGATAAGATAACATCCCATCGTTAAGAAAGAAAAAAGAGTTGCAGCTATAATGCGGCCTCTCGATTCCAATCGATTAAACGTCTTACTGAATAGCGGAATCAGAATCAGCACACCAGTAGAAAAAAGAAAGGAATGAAGCATACCTTCTCCTCCCACATAGAGTCGAAAAATATTTAGCAGAACATACAAAGGAAAGACATTCTTGTACCCACCGAATAAAGCAACAATAATAAAAGGGATATATCGCAGATCAAAAATAAAGCCGGTTTCTAAGCGAATCGGCATGATGATACAAAGACTCATGGTTACTGCCGAGAGAGCCACAAAAACGTAACGATTGTTACAAAAGGGCCTGTTTTCAAAAAAGATCAAAAATAAGAGGACGGGAAAGAGTAAAAACAAGAAATTAAGCAGCAAGATTTGAAACAAGCGTTACCTCCTCTTCTAACCTTTACTATAAAAGATATTAGTTGTAATATTTTTGGATTAATTTAGCACATGCACTAATTTATTATTATAAGTAAATTCGAATCTGCTGACTATATAATGCACGCCATTTCACCCATCCAATTTTATACAATTGAGAAAAGCATCCGTGAGGATGCTTTTTAGTTAAAATCTTTATAGGAGATTTCGGATATAAGCGGATAACTCTTCAGCGGCTTTTTCATGAGCAGTTGCTCCTGGGTGGCTTCGAGCGCCCATTGTTTCTTCTGTCATATTTGGCAGTTGGAAAATAGAGACGTTCTGATCTCCTGTTTTCTGCTTAAATGCATCAACCGCTCGGTATATGGCTGGCATCATCGGTATCCCTAACATTCCGTAAGCCCATACGATCTTTGCCTGTTTGTTATACTTTCTAATCTTCATGAGAAAACGCACCGAGGCATCCTCAAAGGATTGTAAATCTTCCTCATGAAAGGAACCATCCTCATGCAATCGTTGTTTATGGATCTCTCCCGTTACTTCATCCTTCCATTCAGGAGAATAGAATGCTCCACCATCGTTCGTGCCGAGATTCACCACTACAACATCCGGTTGCCATGATTCAAAATCATTTTCCTCAAAGGCTCCTAAAGCTTCATTTTTCTTCCCCGTGAGAATGCCGCATACTTTCTCATAATAATCGGGCATATTTGCACGCGGATTATTATCCCAACTTGTAAGAACACCCCATCCGCTTTGAGAGAGAATCCGGTAATCCGCTTGTAACTTACTTGCCGTCATCGTGCTGTAATTGTGAATTGCACTGCACCACATCGGGATCCAGTCCTCTTCGGTTCTCGCACCAATGGCTCCTTCTCCCGATGTAATGCTGTCCCCAATAAATTCAATTTTGTACGGTTTCTCTTCCACAGGCAGAAAATCGCCGTCAGACTTCACGGCGTGAATCTGCAATGAATTACCGGGATCTCCACTCATCGCTTGCATATCTCTCACAATGCGCACATTTTTCACAACATCTTTATTCATCCCTCTAAATACACAAATAAAGCTTCTTCCCGCTGTTATCATTTGTCTGCTTACAGGAACCGAGTTAATCAGAATACTGATCCAAGGCTCATATGTATCGTAATCTGCCTCTACTTCTACCCATAATTCTGATCCTCTGACATTGAATTCAACTGCACTTCCTGTCCAGAATAACGTGAGCGGAGAAAGCCGTCCTGTCGTTCTCCCGTGAACTTTCAAATTTCCGATTTCAGATAAGGGATGTAATTCTAGTTTAGCTAGCGTCTCCATGTATATATCCTCCTAAACATTCCTCTTTATTTATATACATTTCGCCGGATGTAAAATATACCCTTTTAAATAGCAAAAGACAGATCCAAAAAGGACCTGTCTTTTCAAAAAATCTATTGATCAAACCCTTGCAATAAGGCTAAAGCTTCTTCATGATCTGGTTCAAGTTCTAACAGTTTTCTGAGGTAATGAAGTGCTTCTTCAATCATTTCTAACTCAAAGCAGCAAATGGCTAAACAATAGAAGACGGTAGATACGATCTCTTCCTCATCTTCGCTTAACTCGATCGATATTTCTAAGTAATGTTTGGACTCTTCATACATCTCCATCTCGAACAATACTAATCCTGCATCCAGCGCTAAGTCGTAGCGCTGTTCCATCACATAGTACGATGACCACATGATCTCTATACCTCTATTGATATCCAGCAGTTCTTCATCTCTTGCCTCCGGCAGCAGACTGCTAATCTGTTTTGCACTCTGAATGAAGAATTCTGCATCGTATCCACCGAGACGCCAGAAGCTTAAAATTTGCTGCATTCCCATGCTGTCTATTCTTTGATCGACCCATTCTTTCATACTGTAAAATTCATCTGGACCAAACCGCTCAATAAACCGGCGATAAGCCAGCCTTGTATTTGAATATTCCTTTGGATGATCCAGCTTAAGAATACATCCCACATTAATATTACGATAGTGGTGCGGAGAGAATAATGCCTCGGCTCCTCTCTGTTCAAAAACTTGCTGAAGTGCATGATAATTAGCCGTTAATGAAAAACTTCCGTGCATTATGAGTTCCGGCGGTTCTGAGAATCTCCAGTAGTCGAGTAAATGCTCCCCTTTATCCGCCGTAATTAATACAAAACCTTCCTGTGACAACTGATTCAAACGTTCTAAACAAGTGAGTCCCGCAGCAGGAAATAAAATATGCGATTCTTCTAATTCTTCTTGATAAACAGCAATGACATCACGATAAGGATAAGCTTCCTGCTCATACTCAGGTGCTCTTCTATGTTCATAACGCAAAGATATTTGATCTAATACTTCAGACGGTTTCAGTGTATCCATATGTTCAGGATATTCCACAAAAACATCAGCTTCATATATTTTTCCATCCTGAATATAAAGTAATTCCTGAGGAATTCCGCAGAAGAAGTAGTTAGCCACAACCAGTAAAGGTTGTTTAACATCTCCTTTACTAATGGTGATGCCTGCCATTACTAGGTTCAGTTCCGTGTCCTGAACAGCATCAAATTTTGCAAAATCAAGTACACCATCCTGAATAAAAGATTGCAGTGCCGGATGCTCTTTCCAAGCGAGTACATTACTCATGGCAAGATCCGTCATTACATAGCGGAATGGCGGCAGTGATATCCCTGCATAGTCCCTGAGTTTATATAACTCGAGAAGTACATGGTAAGCAAGACGTCCTGCTCCAGCTCCCAGCTCTACGATCGTAACCGGTTCTGTGATATGACCTTGAGTGGCCCGATCTTGGAGAAAGCCAAATATCATTTCTGCATAAGCAGTAGCAATCATCGGATTACTCGTTATATATTGAGGGACCTGGTCATTATTCCATGCCTTCATTCCCTTTTCCTCATAATAAGCTCGCGATAAGTCCCATATTGGTGCTTCGCTAAAGCGGTAACGTTGTTTTTTGTTCTCTATCATTTCCATTGTATCCTGCTCTCTACCCGTTATTTATTGCTTTGTATCATGCATCTTTCTTCTTACTCTATCATACTCTTTTTTTCCTTCTGTCACGAATTCTACAGCAAAACAGGATACATTCCCATCTAACATGCGGGTCACATATCCTGTTTCCTTAAGCTTCATATGATGATCGTACTGTCTTGGTGTTTACCGTCAGGTCCCGCAATAGGTCCGGTACGGTACAGCTGATTTCGGCGGAAGTGCAGCAAATTCAGCTTGTTCAGTTGTATAAGCATAAGGGTCTTTAAGAACATCTAGCAGCTGCTCCATAACGCTGTAGTCTGCTTGATTTACTGCTGCCTCTAATGCAGCTTCTACCCGGTGGTTACGAGGAATCACGGCAGGATTACTGCGGCGCATCAGCTCATAGGCTTCAGCCTTTTCTTCTGGTTGTCTGTCTAGTCTTGCCTGCCACTGCTCAAACCAAGAATTGAATTCGTCACTTCCGTACATGGCCACATCTTCAGGCTGCTGCAAAGTTAGAGAACGGAATGTGTTGGTGTAATCGGCATCTTGCTTGTACATCATCGTAAGCAGATCTTCAATCAGGGTTTCATCCTCCTGCTCTTCCGTATATAACCCTAATTTTGCTCTCATTCCCGCCAGCCAGTGCTGACGATATAACTTAGGAAATTCAGCTAGTACATCCTGGGCTAGACTCACCGCCTGCTCCGTATCCTCATGCAGCAAAGGTAATAAGGCTTCTGCTAATCTTGTGAGATTCCATCCCGCAATACTTGGTTGATTTCCATATGCATACCGTCCCTCCCGATCAATGGAACTAAATACAGTTGCCGGGTCATAATCATCCAAGAATGCACAAGGACCATAATCAATGGTCTCTCCGCTGATCGTCATATTATCGGTATTCATCACTCCATGAATAAAGCCGACTAACTGCCATTTACTTATAAGAAGGGCCTGTCGTTGAATTACTTCCTGAAGCAGACGGAGATACGGGTTCTTTGCATCAGCTGAATCTGGAAAATGTCTTTGTAAAGCGTAGTCGGCCAAGGATTTTAGATCCTCTTTCGTCCCCCAATTCGCAGCATACTGAAATGTTCCTACACGCAGATGGCTTGCTGCTACTCTGGTTAGAATAGCGCCCGGCAGATAGGTTTCACGAATAATCAGCTCGCCTGTCTTCACCACAGCAAGACTACGGGTTGTCGGGATTCCAAGACCATGCATCGCTTCACTAATGATATACTCACGCAGCATAGGTCCAAGCGATGCCCGGCCGTCTCCCTGTCTTGAATATGGCGTTCTGCCTGATCCCTTCAGCTGGATATCAAATCTCTCACCTGATGGTGTAACCTGCTCCCCGATGAGCACAGCTCGTCCATCCCCAAGCATGTTGAAATACCCAAACTGGTGACCTGCATAAGCTTGAGCGAGCGGGTAAGCTCCCTCTGGGATCTCGTTACCTGCGAGTAGGTTCGCACCTTGATCACTATTCAGCACCTGTTCATTTAGTCCAAGAGACTTCGCTAATTCATCATTAAATACAACCAAATGTGGTGAACGTACCAGTTCAGGGTCTTGGCGGGTATAGAATATTTGAGGCAGACGAGAGTAACTGTTGTCATAATTCCAGCCTGCGTCTGAGGTTTCTTTTTTATTCATGATTACATCTCCCTCTTTTGGCCTGTAGAACACTTCTTGTTTTGTAGTATACCCTTTCCACCCATTTCTTGCTTATCAAGCAAATAATCTACTGTTCTTTTACCCTCGGCTTTAAAGCTCCACTGAACTGGTACGGGAGCTTCACCATTCTCAGTTCCTGCTATGTTCCAATCCCCTCGCTTTCATACACTTCTTCCTATTTGCCAATTCACCAAAGAATTCGAAAGGACATATATCCCTTATTATCTTACCGAAACGGTAACAGTATGGTTAAAAAAACAAAAGGGAACCTTTCTATCAACAGCTTTCAATTGACAGAAAGGTTTCCCTTATATTCTATGGTCTATCTTCTATTTTTACCCTTTATTATTGAACAGTATAACCACCGTCAATAACTACTGCTTGACCTGTAACACTCTTCGCCTTATCACTTGCCAAGAACAAAGCATAATCTGCAATTTCACTAACATCTAACAAACGTTTTTGTGGAACGAGAGGAAGAAGAACTTCGGATAGCACATCCTCAAGAGGCACATTACGCGTTTTAGCTAGATCTGCCATCTGTCCACGAACAAGTGGAGTATCTACATATCCTGGTGCAATCGCGTTTACAGTAATACCATGCTCAGCACCTTCCAATGCTGCTACTTTTGTCAAACCAATAACCCCGTGTTTGGCACTGTTGTAAGCTGCTTTTCCTGCAAATCCAATGAGACCATTAATAGAAGCGATGTTGATAATACGTCCAAAACCTTGTTCTTTCATAATTGGGAAGACGTGTTTAGTAAGTATAAACGGAGCGGTAAGCATGATTTTTTGCATCAATTCAAATTTTTCAGTTGGGAATTCCTCAATCGGTGCTACGTGCTGCAAACCAGCATTGTTAATTACGATATCTACACGCCCATACGTATTTTTCGTTTCAGTAATTAGATTTTGAAGATCTTCTTCTTTCGTTACATCGGCTTTGATACCGATTGCTTCATAACCCAGTTGTCTTAGTGATTCAGCTGATTCTTGCAGCATCTCGTTATTAATGTCCGACAGTACAACTTTCGCTCCATCTGCAGCAAAGTATTTCCCGATTTCAAATCCAATTCCACGAGCCGACCCTGTAATAATAGCAACTTTATTCTTAACCATAATAAAAACCTCCATGTAATTTTAATAGTATGTTTGGTGTCTTCTTTAACAAATTTTCAAACAATCCCCATTCCACCGAGTATAATTCCGACGATTACTGCAATAGTAGGTATTAATAGAGCTACCATGAATACATCTTTGTATGTTTCTTTATGAGACAAGCCTGTAACAGCAACAAGTGTTAGTAGAGCTCCGTTATTAGGTAGAATAGATGCACCCGAAGCAACGGCAGCCATTCTATGGAATACATCTGGGCTAATTCCTGTTGTTTGAGAAAGATTATAGAATGTATCCCCCATTGTACTCAGTGCAATCCCCATCCCGCCAGAAGCAGAACCTGTGATAATAGACATGATTTGAACAGCGAGCGATTGAGCAATTAATGGATTGTCTGAAACATTAAGAAGCCAATTCGTAATGCTATCAAATGCTGGTACAATAGCGATAACAGCTCCAAAACCAACTGCAGCACTCGTGTTTAAAATAGCCATTACAGACCCTTTTGCTCCTTCGTTAATGGAGAACACAAACTTTTTATAATCCTTTATGTTAATAAGCATGATGCTTAGGACACCCAATATTAAAGCGTATACAGGCTCCAATTTCACAACGTTCAGTAGTATAACTACTACAAAAAGAGGAACCAACGATACCAGCCAATTCGGCGTTTTTTCATTTTCTTGCTTCTCGTTTGATGCGACGACACTAGGTTCAGTGAACCCTTCGCCCTTAGCAGAGAGCTTTTTCTCTCGGAATGACAACCAAAGATATCCACCAACGGCCATGATTAAAGTAGTGACTATACCAATGATCGGCCCTGCAGTAGGCGTTGTATGAAAGTAATCTATAGGAATCAAGTTTTGAATTTGTGGCGTTCCCGGCATGGATGTCATGGTGAAGGTAAAAGCTCCAAGAGCAAATGTCGGAACAAGTAACTTTCTCGTCACATTGGCTTCACGGAATAACTCAAGAGCAATCGGATAGACTGCAAATACAACGACGAACAAGCTAACTCCACCATAGGTTAATAAAGCGGAAGCAATGAGTACGCCAAGAATAGCTCTCTTTTTCCCAATTAATTGGGTTACTTTTTGAGCAACAGCCTTAGCTGCTCCTGTTTCTTCCATCAACTTCCCGAAAATTGCTCCCAATAGGAAGATCGGGAACCAGCTTTGCACGAAACCAACCAATCCACCCATATAGGTTCCTGTATATGCATCTAATACATCTAACCCACTCATTAATGCTACGACTCCGGCAGCTATGGGAGCTACCCAAATAATGGACCATCCCAGATAAGCTAAAGCCATCAACAGGATTAAACCAACAACAATACTTAACATTTGAATTCACCTTTTTTTCAATTGGAATATAAACCTTTATTTGTTACCCGATTTTATGTGTTATGTACTATACTGTAACCATCTTATTAAAGGTAACCAGGTAACTTAAAGTAAGTTTACATCCAGAACTATCATTTGTAAAATGAATAAATTGAATAAAAAGTATGCCAATAACGAATAAATAGGAGTTACTACAACATGGAATTAAGAGATCTAAAATCATTTATGGAGGTTGCTAAATATAAAAGCTTTACGAGTGCCGCCGAGCACTCATACTTAACCCAACCTTCTTTAAGTAAAGCAGTCAAAAAACTTGAAAAAGAACTCGATGTGGAACTTTTTGACCGTTCGACTAGACATTTATATCTGACAGATGCAGGACAAATTGTATACCAGCAAAGTCAGAAGGCGTTTTCTGCATTATCTGAGTTAAATGTTCTTCTAGATGATCTTAGAAATATTGCTGTCGGTGATATCAAGATCGGGGTACCGCCGCTGATTGGCACTTTATTTTTTCCGGAAATCGCAAAAATTTTTACTACGCGTTACCCAAATGTTTCTCTAGAGTTATTTGAACATGGAGCAAAGCTTATTGAGCGACTTATCGAAGATGCGCAGATTGATGTGGGGATTATTGTATTGCCGGCGAATGAAGAGAAGTTTCATATCTATCCGTTTATTCAAGATGAATTCTATGTATTTCTCCATAAGGATCACAGACTATCTCATAGAACATCTATTTCTTTGAATGAGTTAGCTGAAGAGAAATTTATTTTATTCAAAAAAGACTTTACTCTACACAATTACATTATTCAGGCCTGTCAGAGGGAAGGATTCACTCCTAAAGTCTCATATCGAAGTTCACAGTGGGACTTAATTATTGAACTCGTATCTTCTCAGCTAGGCATCACCCTGCTTCCTAAATCAATTTATGATAAACAAAGTAACGATAATATCAAGATCGTACGATTAGAAAACCCAACGCTTTACTGGAATCTTGGAGTAATCACAAAAAAAGATGCCTACCATTCCTACGCATTAAAGAAATTTGTAAATATGTTAGTAGAAGGATACTAAAGGGAAGCGCTATCATTTTATTATTTCGAAATATTCTTTCAGGGGAATTGAAATACAAGAAAATACAAAGGTTTACAGTATATTACTGAGGGGTAAATGAGGTTCTAGCATTACTCTTCACTATTTAGCTTTCGATATAGACTAATTAATTGCTCCCGTTCTTGCTCTGTTAACTTCTTAAATAGATTCATACGCAGTTTCTCACCTGCTTGGGTTGCTCTATTCAAGACATCTATACCATCGTCTGTAATATCTAAATAAATCACTCGACGATCGCTCTCATGCGTCAATCGATTAGCGAACTTCCTCTTTACCAATTTATCTGATAAATAACTGAGCGTAGGAGGAGTAAGTCCCAATGTTTTTGCAATGTCCGACGGCCGGCTTTTTCCATTCATTTTTAAATGACCGAGCACAATAATCTGCGAAATACCAAGGTCTTCGTTAAATGTTTTATTCCACTCAATAATTAATTGATTGGTTACCTTATCCATACTATGTATAAGTTCAAAAAAGGGTTGTCTTTCCATAAAATCCTCCTTGGTTATACATGACAGCTCTTAAATAAAGATGTAAGAGCTGTCACACTGGTTACTATATTATTGAGCAGAGAATCCACCATCAATAACTAACTCAGCACCTGAGATATAAGAAGAATCATCAGAAGCCAGGAACAGAGCAGCTTGTGCAATATCGCTAGGTTGACCCAAACGTTGCAGCGGAGTTGCTTGTACCAAACGATCTAACAAATCTTTTGAAGTACTCAAGTTTTTAGTCATTGGCGTTTCAATGATTCCTGGGAACAAAGCGTTTACGCGAATACCTTGACGTCCAAAAGTCGTAGCTGCTGCTTTAGATAAAGCACGTACGGAACCTTTGGATGCAGAGTAATGGTTAAATCCTTGACCGATGAGTGCTGTGTAAGAAGAGATATTAATGATCGAACCTTTCTTTTGAGCAGCCATGTAAGGAGTTACATGTTTCATACCTGCAAATGGTCCAAAACCATTAATGGAAAGCATTTTTTGCCAATCTTCTTCGTTGATCTCTGCGAAAGGTTTCTCAGAAGAGATACCTGCATTGTTAACAAGGATATCAATTTTGCCAAAGCGATCATTTACTTCTTTAGCTAGTTCTTTCCAACTTTCATCAGAAGCAACATTTAATTTCAATCCATATACATTTTCTTTTTGGCTTGCTTTTTCCAGCGCTGCCTCATTGATATCTGCAGCAATGACGATTGCACCTTCTTGTACGAAAAGATCCACCATGGACTCTCCAATACCAGAAGCACCACCCGTGATAATCGCTACTTTATTATCTAATTTGCCCATTTTAAAAGCCTCCTATAACCCAAATATTTATCTTTATATTCAATATTTAGACGTCTAAATATTAACTATCTAAACTTTACCAGAGAATCTGAGAGAAAGCAATGGGAAATGTAAGGGGATACAATGCAGAATGTCACTATAATTAATTAAACTTGTTTATTAATTTTTAATATTTTGCTATAATTCACCCAGACATTAAAATTATAAATTAATAATTTTCTCTCATATAATCGCAGGGATATGGCCTGCAAGTTTCTACCGAGCCCCATAAAGGTTTCGACTATGAGCAGTGATATGTATTGGTGTTTCATTCTCTTATATATATTTTAGGAGTCTGATTTTGTGCAGAAACCCAGGAACTATTATCTACTCGTGGAAGAGTATGGTAGTTTCTGGGTTTATTTGTTTTATTATACAAATAAAGATAATGCCGGGCGTTAATTTCTCCCTTTTATTTTCAGAGAAAAATATTTTAATGTTACAATCTTAGATCATCAGAAGGAGCAAAACCAAAATGTATTTATTGATAAACCTCGTTGGAATTATTGTCTTATTAGGGCTAAGCTATCTTTTGTCATTCAATAAAAGGGAAATCACCTTTAAGCCCATTATCATCCTGTTCATGCTGCAATTAGCTACAACTTGGTTTATGTTATCGACCGATATTGGTGGGCAAGTGATCACCTGGATCTCTGACTTCTTCTTATGGTTAATTGATAGTTCCATGTCTGGGGTAAATTTTGTGTTCGGAGATTTTGCTCCTCTTGACGGATCTGCTTATACGTTCTTTATGAATGTGCTCATGCCGATTATCTTTGTTGTTGTATTTTTTGATATCCTAACCCATTATGGTATTTTGCCAGCTCTGATTAATGCGGTCGGTTGGGCATTCTCCAAAATAGCAAAAACGCCGCGTTTCGAAAGTTTCTATTCAATACAAGTTATGTTTCTTGGGAATAATGAGGCTTTGGCCGTAACACGTACTCAGCTCAATAAAATGAGTGACAAACGGCTGCTAACCGTTGCAATGATAAGTATGTCCTGTGTTAGTGCACCGATGCTAAGTTCCTACTTGCAGCTGCTAGACGCTAAATATGTACTGACTGCCATTCCACTGAATGCAATTGGCGCACTTATCATCACCTCTATCATTAATCCGTATCGTGTTACGGCTGAAGAGGATATTGTATATACTCCATCCAAAGAGGAAAAAGGTAATTTCTTCGATATGATCTCAAAAAGTATGATGACAGGCGGTAAACTCGCATTGATTATTGCGGTCATGCTTATTGGTTTTGTCTCCCTGATTACCGCAATCAACACGATTTTGGGATTATTTCATGATCAGCTCACGCTTCAAAATATCTTTGGTGTCATCTTCTCACCAATTAGCTTCTTAATGGGTGTAGATTTCTCACAGATCTTCACTGTAGGTCAATTAATGGGCGAGAAAATTGTTTTGAATGAATTTGTTGCTATGACGAGTTTAAGTGAATTTATGTCCAGCTTAACTCCACATACAGAAGCAGTCATTTCTACGTTTCTTGTATCTTTCTGTAACTTTACAACGATTGGTATTATTCTTGGGAGTATGCAGGCCCTGTTCGGAGATGTAAGAGCAAAATTTATATCCAAATATACATGGCTGCTGTTAGCAAGCGGTATGCTCGTATCCAGTTTAACGGCAATGGTTGTTGGGCTGTTTGTTTGGTAAAATGAAAAATAGTACAGATCTTATAGGAGGTATACAGCTATGCAAGGACAAGATGCGCAGTATTATGTATCCAAGCTGGGACTCGAACCACATCCAGAGGGCGGATATTATAAAAGAACTTTTGAATCTCAAGAACAGACTTCAGATCAAGAACTGAGTGTAAATTTTGAAGGAACTAGAAAGCTTTATACTAGTATCTACTTTCTCCTCGGTTCCAATGATATCTCTCATTTCCATCGTTTGAAATCAGATGAGCTATGGTACTATCATGCAGGAAGTCCGCTTACGATTCATGTCATTGATGAGAATGGTGAATATAAAGCGCACAAATTAGGAATTAATTTGGAGCAAGGCGAAGTTCCTCAAATTCTCGTTCCTAAAAATTCAATCTTCGGTTCCTCTGTGATGGACGAAGATACCTTCTCTCTCGTTGGATGCATGGTTTCACCTGGATTTGAATTCCGAGATTTTGAAATGTTTACACAAGATCAGCTCTTGGCTACATACCCTGAGCATAAAGAAATCATCATGAAGCTAGCTTATGAGGTACTCCCAGAGTAGGTATTCCTTATAATGGTTTCATAATAAACACCTTTAGTTAAAAGATGGGCACCAAGCCGATCCTTTAATAAAAGGTGTTTTTTTCTTAGGAATATTTATATCAAGTTTCTTCTATCTAGAACGGCGTATGTCGATTTTATCAAAGTAGAGACCCGCTAACCAAATAAGACCTTAATATATAACAACAGGCATCGTTCTCCGCTTCTTAGCGGGAACGATGTTTGTGCATGATTTGATCGAACCGATTTATTTACTCTGTAGAGCCTTATATGAAGCAGATACTACTTGATGGACGATTGCAATTCACCATTGTTTAGACCAAGTGTCCGTGCAGTGGAAGTGTGAATTTGACGGATGAGATCAGGGTTTTTCATTAAAGACATTCCGTAGGAAGGAATCATTTCTTTTAATTTCGGTTTCCAATTGTTCAGATGCTCAGGGAAACATTTCTCAATAACTTCAAGCATAACAGGAACAGCGGTAGAAGCCCCTGGAGAAGCACCCAGTAAAGCGGCAATTGAGCCATCGGAGGCACTTACCACTTCGGTACCAAATTGCAGTGTTCCTTTGCCTCCAGCCTCGGTATCTTTAATGACCTGGACGCGTTGCCCCGATACAAGCAAATCCCAATCTTCGCTTTTGGCATCCGGAATGAATTCTCGGAGCTCTTCCATCCGTTTTTCTTTGGATAACATCACTTGTTGAATGAGGTATTTTGTTAAAGACATATTTTTAGCTCCAGCTGCGAGCATCGTGAGTACATTGTTTGGTTTTACTGAACCGATCAAATCGAACATAGATCCAGTTTTTAAAAATTTTGGCGAGAAGCCGGCAAAAGGCCCAAAAAGTAATGATTTTTTATTATCGATAAATCTTGTATCCAGATGCGGAACTGACATGGGTGGTGCACCCACTTTCGCTTTGCCATACACTTTAGCATGATGTTTTGCGATAACTTCTGGGTTGTTACATACCATGAATAGTCCGCTGATTGGGAAGCCGCCAATATGTTTGCCTTCGGGAATCCCTGACTTTTGTAGTAATGGAAGACTGCCGCCGCCGCCGCCAACAAAAACAAACTTAGCTGTATGGCGCTCGACCTGACCGCTGCCATTTCGTACTTTTAGTTCCCACGATCCGTTACTGTTTCGTTTTATATCTTCGACACTATGTTTATATTTGATATCAACGTTTTTGTTCTTTAAGTGGCCAAATAACATGCGCGTTAAAGCGCCAAAGTTCACATCCGTACCCGTTTCCATCTTTGTGGCAGCAATAGGCTCATTTGTTTTGCGATCTTTCATAATAAGCGGAATCCATTCCTCTAATTTCTTCGGATCACTGGAAAATTCCATACCTTGAAACAGAGGATTGCCTATCATTGTATCATAACGTTTTTTCAAAAATGCTACATCTTTTTCGCCATGTACTAGACTGATATGGGGTAATGGCATAATAAAATCATGCGGATTGCGAATCAAATTACTTTTTACTAGATAAGACCAAAACTGCATAGAGACTTGAAACTGTTCATTCACATTTACTGCTTTATTAATATCGATCGAGCCGTCTGCTTTTTCAGTTGTGTAGTTAAGCTCACAGAGTGCGGCATGACCCGTTCCTGCATTGTTCCACTCGTTAGAGCTTTCCTCACCTGCACTTGCTAACTTTTCAAATACTTTAATGTTCCAGTTCGGTACTAATTCTTTTAGCAATGTCCCTAAAGTCGCACTCATGATTCCAGCACCAATTAAGATTACGTCTGTTTCGGTTTGTCTGTTGCTCATAATTACCGTCCTTATACGCTAGTATTTGAAGAAAAGATGTATGCGCTATCATGCACGGGATAATACAGCCTTTTTGCACACCTTTTCTAGATGAATTAAACCTACACCTAGCATATCACTATTTTATCTACTTTTAAATAATAGAAAACTGTGTAAATTTTACTGGTTGTTAGGATTATAATTCCATTAAGAATATAAAGAATACGGCACAGTGGATGTCATCCCTGTACCGTATCTTAACGTACACCGAAGGTGAACGTTCTACCTCTATTCTTTTACTTCTTTATCATATCCTGAGTAGAATTATGACTCACTGTGGCTTCTTCAATATCTTGCGAGGCCCAGTGATCTAGTGACACATCAGACCACGATGAAGCAGTGATGCCGGATAGCGGTCCTCTTTTTAATACTCTATTGATTAGAGTTACCGCCTCTGCTCGGCTTAGATACTGATTCGGTCCAAAACTTCCATCCGGCATTCCTTTCATATAACCTGTCTTTTGTACCAAGGCTATATTTTGTTCTGACCAATGACCTTTGGTATCCATGAATGGTGAAGAGGAATCTCCACTCAAATCCATCCAGCGCACCACAACTGCAGCCATCTCTGCTCTAGTTATCATCTTATTCGGTCCAAAGGTTCCGTTTCTATATCCTGTCATTAAACCTGCTGAAGTCACTTCATGTATCTCTTTTGCTGCCCAGCCGAGATCATCCGTATAATTTATCGCTTGAGCGGTTACCTCTTGTCCTGCATGAAGCCTTGATAAAACTGTGGCCATTTCCGCTCTAGTCATCGCTTGATCAGGTTTAAAGGTTCCATCCGGATATCCTGTCATATACGGTTGATGTACATCAGGCTGTGAATCTGCAGGCGGAGCAGGATTCTCAGGAGTTGGAGCTGGATTAGCAGGAGTCTCTGGCTGAGACTGCCCTCCTCCAGGACTCTCCGGCGTTGTTCCCGTGCCTGAATCAGGAACGGATCCCACCTCTTTTACATAGCCCAGATAAAAATCATCCATGGTTCCCCAAGCACCGCCGCCTGCTTTGATATTCGCTCCGATTGTAATGGTTCCATCGGTAACTAAAATGTTCTGAATCTCTGGATTTCTCCACTGCGTCCATCCATCTACTTCTGTAGCCACTTTCACTTCTTTACCGCCGGATATAGCAAAAAGATTCATATCGGAACTAGACGCATCGCCTCCTTGTATAAACATAGAGAGATTATAATAGCCGGATTTCAGTCCCGATATTGTCTGCTCCACTCTGAAATCCACTGCTTCTGCTGAGTAGAAATGCAGAGAATAGCTGCCCGATTTTGCATCTGTAACTTTATCCTGATATTTCGTATGCGGCTCTCTTCCTTCTCCATATGTGATTTTCCACATACTCCGGTCATCACTCTCGAAGCTTCCATTACTGGCGTGATTCTCTTTCTTAATTTCAAGAATAGCTTTTACTGTCATTCCACCTTCTGCCGTTCCACTGATCACATAACTGCCTGCACCTTTACTTTCGGCTTGTTCCAGCTCACTTTGATTCCACACAACCGATAACGTCCTTGTACTTCCATCATTGTAAGTAACATTTACAACGGTCGGCAAAGTGATCTTCTCTCCTGCAATCGCCGTCACAGCTACATCCTTAACTTCATCAATGGCAACGGGAGCAACAGCCCCTGTATCGACATATTTGAACACATTCAGTGAAGGAAGCGGATGTCCATCAAAATCAAATAGTGCCTGGTTATCGACGGCACTTCCGCCGTACCATTTTCCTGCATCATCAGGATCATATTCTTTTGAATAGCTGGATGCCCAGCCCGATCCATGCTCTTCCCATTTGATTTTATTCTGCTCCAAGCTTTCTTTCGGACCTACCGGAAGCCACGCAGGTTCCCAGTAGAAAACACCGATTCCTGCCTCACCAACATCCGCCACTGCTTGGATAACGTCTCTAACGGAATTGGCCTGACCTTGTGGAGTAATGGAATAGTTTAATGTTTGACCAGAGCCCGGTGCCGTATTTCCATGTCCGTCACCATCTTCTTTCGTATATGCATAAGAAGTTTCTGCAACCATGACTTTTTTTCCATAGGTATCGGCAACTTGATTTAAAACCGAAGTTAAGTTACTCAGTGTACCGTGCCAGAATGGATAATAGGAGCTCGCAAACACATCATAGTCCACTTCGTTTTGCTTTAATTCTTTTGCATATGAATCATACCTGCCCGATGCCTCTGGATTCGCAAAATGCAGAGCGACCAGAATATTCGAATCAATCTCTCGAACTGCACGGCTTCCCTCATTAAACAACTCACTCATCTTTGTCCAATCTGATTCACCAACAAATTGCCCATTGGTTTCATTACCGATCTGCACCATGCCAATATCAATGCCTTGGTTGATCATTTCTTGCAAGCTATCCTTTGTATATTCATACAGTTTAGTCTTCTTCTCTTCAAAACTTAAATTTGCCCATGCCTTAGGTGTATGCTGTTTGGCAGGATCGGCCCAAAAGTCAGAATAATGGAAGTCCACCAGTAGCTTCATCTCATTTTCAGTAGCCCTTTTACCGATTTTAATCGCAGTGTCCAGATCATTATTACCGCCGCCATAACCTTTACCCGCGGAATCAAATGGATTGTTCCATACACGTACCCGAATATAATTGACTCCTGCTTCTTTTAACGTTGTAAATATGTCCTGTTCAATGCCCTTCTCACTATAGAACTTTACTCCGCTTTTTTCTAAAGAAATAATGCTGGAGATATCAACACCCTTAATAAAATCAGGTGAGAGTCCTTCCACCTTTTTCACAAAAATATTTGCATCTACCGGCCGGGTTATATCGGTACTTACTTGCTTCAGTTCAAAATGGTCTACATATCCCCATGCACCTGGAGCGCCGCTTATATTGGCCCCAATGACAAAATCAGAAGTATCTTGTTCTAGGACAAATTTCAGGCTAGCTGTTCCCCAAGTATCAAATCCCGTGGTAGAAACTGCTGCTGACTTATCATTTCCCGCAAATAGTTCAACGCTTCCCGCCGCCTTATCAGCTCCGCCCATCGACTTCAATGACAGCTCATAAGTTCCTGCTGGAAGGGACTTAATTGACTGTTTTAACGTGACAAGTTGGGTATTAGTAGCCTTTGTATTATCAATCCAGTATTTAAATGCATACTCCCCTTCTTCAGCTGTGATCGAGGAATCATCGGCATACGCGAAACGTTCGATAACCACTTGATCCCACAATTCCGTTTCCACCGTCCAAGACTTGTCCTTCCAAAAATCAGATTCAAATCCCCCGTTCTTGATATATGTACTGTTTACATCTTCCGCCTTCGCTGTCCCCATGTTGAACGAAAACGTGCTTAACACCAAGATCAATACCATGAATAAAGATATCTGTTTTTCTTTTCTTCTCATGTTTAGACCACCCTTTAACCCTTTTTTTCACTACAAAAGCGACTTTCTCCTCTTGTAAGCACTTACATCTAAATATACAAGAGAACATATGGCGGGTAACGTATGTAAATGAAATATTTTGTATCCTTATGCAAGCATTCGTCTCACATGAGCCACTCCTGACAAACGGCAAAAAGCCGTTCCCTTTTTAAAGAGAACGACCTTTCGCAATGAATATATAAGTTCATTTCAATCCAGTGTCTTTGATATTACGATACGTACAGTTGTCCCATTATGATCTGAATGGATGTTTACTCCATACTTCGGGCCGTAATACAACTGAATACGCTCATCCACGTTTTTAATTCCGACACCCCCAAGTTTTGTCGATTGATTCACTCGATTTTGCACAAGTAGGTCTTTATCAAATCCCTCTCCATTATCCCGAACTGTAAAAATAACCTGGTCCCCATCCGTTTCTGCACGAACCTCGATTACACCTTGGCGATCCAGCCCCCGTATCCCGTGATACAGTGCATTTTCAACAATCGGCTGTAAGATAATCTTAGGCATCTGCACTCTTAATAAGGATGGGTCACAATCAATGGTATATACAAGCCCATCGCCGTAACGTTCTTTTTGAATAAATAGATACTGCCTTACATGATCAAGTTCATTCTCTACTGTAGTCAGCTCATTGCCTCCGCTTAAAGATAAACGGAAAAATTGTGCCAACGCTTTCGTCATTTCAATGACCTTCTCACTATCATTAAACTCAGCCATCCACACGATGGTATCAAGCGTATTATAGAGAAAATGGGGATTAATCTGACTATGCAGAGTACTGATTTCCAAGCGCCGTAAATCCTTTTCTTTGTCCGTAATCTCCTGCATTAGTTTTCTGATCTCCATCATCATACCGTTAAAGTGCCGAGAAAGGCTCTGCGCTTCATAACATCCTCTGCTATCAACCTTTATCTCTGTAAGTCCTTTTTCAATATCTTGCATGGCTCGCTCTAATTTACGAAAAGGTGTGGTGATCCTGCCTGTAAAAAGAACCACACTGACGGTGGCGATGATGAGAAATCCAAAGCCGAAGAGGACGAAAATGTTAAATAGTTTGTTTTTAATTGCTGTCAGTTCATCTTGGGATGATACCCCTGCAAAAATCCAGTCTGCGTTCCGTAAAGAATACAAATGTGTAAAGGTCTGCTCGGTCTGATCATATGCTGCTGGATCTAGAGCAATTTCATACAGTTCCTGCTGTTTGATTTCATTTTGAAAATAAGCAGGATCTTCATGATATACGACCTCATGGTTGGCATTTAAAATAAAGGAAAAGCCCGCATGTCCTAAATCTAAATTCTCCAGGTAGTCTTCGATTACTTTATACTGAACATCAATGAGAAGAACACCGATATTTCTGCCCTGTTCATTTTTAATTTCACGGCTGAGCGAGATGACCCAGTTATCTTTATCCATACTAAAATCCTGCATGCGCGCCGAAGTGAGAACAGGAACGTTCCCATTATCAATGGCAGATACATACCACGCTTCTTTCATCATGTTGCTCGACATACTCATCGATAAACCCGATTCATTCGAGATAATTTGCCCGTCCTTACTGACCATGACAATCGACTCAATGAACGGATCTGTAGCTATGGAGGTATCAATCATGCTAAGAATCTTTTCTTTATCTGCTTGCTGCCGATCTGTACTTGAAAAATAATCGACAAGCTGCGGATTCTCCGCAAGCAACCGCGAGAGAGCTTTTAGCCGGTCAATATACAAATCAATGTACATTCCGCTCTGTTCCACTGCATTCTCCGTATTCGTTGTTGCTTCTTTCTGAACAATGGATGCAATACTAAAGTATAAAATAATTCCGATAAACAGCAGGGTCAGCACACTTGCAACAATATAGTGGAGAGCAATTTGAACGCGCAGTTTCTTAAAAACATAGAAGCGTGACATCCTCATTCCCGTGCCTTTTCCCGGAATTGGTTAGGGGATAGCATAAACTTTCGTTTGAATGAGGCACTCAGATAGTTCGGATCTTCAAAACCAACCGCATCTGCAATTTCATAAACCCGCATATGAGTGCTAAGCAGCAGAATCTTGGCGCGTTCTAGGCGCATGGTTACCATGTACTCTTGAAAGGTTTGACCGTACAGACGTTTAAAAAGACTGCTGAGGTAGGAAGTGCTGAGAGCCAGCTGTTTTGCTAGATATGTTAAGGAAAAATCCTTATTCGCAATATTGTCTTCAATCTCTTTTTGTATTTTCACTTTATAACCCGTATCGTCTGCTGTATCTGTATTCTTCTTCAAATCTTGTACAAGTCGCGATACCTCTATGTATTTGTCCGCTTGTTGTCTTTTTTCAATGAGTTTCTTTAGCATTTGCTCAATATCTTTTTTAGAAACGGGCTTTAGTACATAATCATCCACACCTGCTTTTAAAGCAGAAACTGCGTAATCAAAATAATCATAGCCTGTCACCAGGGCAATTTTTACGTCTGGTTTTAGACTCTTAACCGCAATGGCAAAATCAAGCCCATTCATCTTCGGCATATTAATATCAGCTAAGATAAAATCAGGTTCGTGTTGTTTGAAAATATCTAGCGCAGCTTCCCCGTTTGAGGCTTCAAATACCTCAGAGATGGACAATGCTTCAAAATCAACAAAGGAACGAATTCCTCGAATGATGATGGGTTCATCATCAACTAGAAGTAGTTTATACATTGTCTCCTCCTTCTTAAGGCTTGGACCATATGTCCATCGCAAAGAAGATGGCTTTCACCATCTCCCTTGTTCACCTTATATATATTGTACAATACTGTATCTATTTTGTAAGATGTTCCAAATATCCATAACCGGCCGCTTCCATATCTGCTTGCGGGATAAAAGTAATGGAGGCACTGTTAATACAATAACGCAGGCCCCCACGGTCCTCTGGTCCGTCTTCAAATACATGACCTAAATGGCTGTTTCCCGTACGGCTTCTTACTTCGGTGCGAATCATGTTATAACTGGTGTCTTCATATTCAAGCACAACTGCCGGATCGATCGGTTTCGTAAAGCTCGGCCATCCGCACATCGAGTCATACTTATCTGCAGATGAGAATAAAGGCTCGCCTGTTACTACATCCACGTAAATCCCTGGTTCGTAGTTATCCCAATAAACATTTGAGAATGCTCGTTCTGTTCCTTTCCCTTGCGTAACTTCATACTGTTCATCCGTGAGTTTTGCTTTAATCTCTTCCTCACTTGGCTTTGGATATAGAGCCGGGTCGATCAGAGAAGGAATCTCCTGATTTTCTAATGAATCAAACTCAACGTGGCAGTATCCGTCTGGATTCTTCTCTAGATAATCTTGGTGATATTCTTCTGCAAGTGTATAACTGGTCAGCTTCTCAACTTCCGTAACAATGGGATCATCATAACGTTCTTGTTCCGCTGCCATGACTTTATCTATCACTTTTCTATCTTCCTCATTTATATAATAAATACCTGTACGGTATTGCTCTCCGCGATCGTTTCCTTGCTGATTTAGAATCGTTGGATCAATGATTTTAAAATAATAAGTTAGCAGCTTCTCTAAATCAACGCGCTCTGGATCATACGTAACATGAACGGTTTCCGCATATCCTGTATTACCGCGAATCACCTGCTCATAAGTGGGATTCTCCGTATGACCATTGGCATAACCAGATGTCACATCATAGACCCCGTACACACGGGCCATATAAGCTTCGACTCCCCAGAAGCAGCCGCCAGCCAGCCAAATCTCCTCTAGATTATTCTCATCAAAAGCTAAATTTACATTTGGATTCTCCGGGTACTTTGAGTCTGCCTTCAGAGATAAACCCGATCCGCTCGTTGCTTTTACTGTTCCGCATCCTGCGATTACAATAACCAGTCCCAAAAGCAGAAACCATCCCATCTTCTTCATTCGTCTTCACAGCCTTTCCTTTACTTTATTGATGCGAATTTTTCGATGATTTGTTCGTTACCTGCATGACCGGGCAGGGTTTGAATGAGCTTTCCATCCGAGTCAATATACGCAGACGTTGGATATCCACGAACCCCAAATTCATCGGCTACTTTACCGCCTTCATCAAGCAACACCGTTGTATTCGCTGCTTCTTCCACACCACTGAACCATTTTTTAAAAGCCCCTGTTTCTTTTTCATTCTTATAGCCTGGAGAAACAATCGTTAAGACAACAAAATCTTCATCGTTCTTTGCGAGTAGGTCTACCTCTTCAAGACCTGCTAAGCAGATCGAGCACCAGGATGCCCAGAACTTCACATATACTTTTTTTCCTGCATAGTCGGATAAGCTGTGAGTCTTGCCGTTAGTGTCAGTTAAAGTGAAATTGGGTGCTTCTGCACTTGCAGTCCCCCCTGCTTCTGTTGCCTTCGTTCCAGATGAACATGCAGCAAGCAAGGAGATCATGGTTACTGCGAGCAGAATAAGTATCATCTTTTTCATTGTTTTCACTCCTCTTACTGCGGGATCAGTGTAGTAAACCAGTTTAGATTATTGGTCATAAGGAACAGACCCATAATAATAATGATGACACCGCCAGCAATCTTCATTTTGTTCATATGCTTATTTAATTTTTTTACCTTACGCAGCAAAACATCGGAAAATAAAGCTAGAACTAAAAACGGAATAAGTAAGCCAAGTGCATAGATGAACATAAGGAATGCTCCGTATAATGCCTGACCTTCATTTGCAGATAAGCCTAGTACGGCACCTAAAATAGGTCCAATACATGGAGTCCAACCGATACTAAACGTAAATCCTAATAAATAAGTACCAACGAGATCACGCTTTTCACTTCGATTCATCTGTACTTTTTTCTCACGATTTAAAATATTAACCTGAAACAAACCCACTTGATGTAATCCAAGCAATACCACAATGGCACCACAGACAACGATAAACCAGCTTGTATTCAGTACAGCACCCAGAAAGCCCGCTCCAAAGCCGAGTATAATAAAACTGGTGGATAAGCCGGCTACAAAAATAAACGTTTTCAGCAACAAATGAAGGTTCAGCTTTCCCTTAGACAGCGAGCCCCTGCTATTTGTTGTTTGTCCCTGTTCATTCGTAGATAGAATGGAGATATATACAGGAAGCAACGGTACTATACACGGAGAGAAAAAGGACAATAAACCTGCAATGAAGACAGAGCTTAAAACCAGCTGTTCAATAGCCAACAGGAACACCTCCTTTATACTTGCTTCATTCATATTACAAGTATTTTCCTGTTTATGACATAGAATGAGATGTTGTAAATCTTGAAAATGATCATGTATATATCCCGAAAAACACGAAAAACGCCAGATACGGAGAGACCGTATTCTGACGCTTATCCATTATACTTTGAATTTTCCTACGAGTTCTTGCAAGTCCTCCGCCATCGTAGACAGTGAAGCAGCAGATGCTGTTATCTCTTCCATGGAAGCTAACTGCTCTTCCGTCGATGCAGCAAGATTCTGCGATTCAGCAGCCACTGTCTTCGAGCCATCAGATATAAGTCCTATGGAGTGAACGACCTGCTCTGTACTTACTGATATTTGCTGAGAAGCTGCCGAGATTTCCTGGACTTGATTAGAAACCTCTTCTATATTTTGCTTAATCACCTCAAATAAATCGCCCGTCTTATGAACAACCCCAATTCCATCGCTGACTTCCTTCACACCTGCTTCTGTGGTCTCCACTACATGATGTGTCCGCTCTTTAATTGTTGTTACGAGCTCTGTTATTTGTCCTGCCGACTGCGATGATTGTTCCGCTAATTTTCTTACTTCATCAGCAACCACTGCGAAACCTCGCCCATGTTCACCTGCCCTAGCCGCTTCGATCGCTGCGTTTAGGGATAACAGATTCGTCTGAGCAGCAATTTCTGATATCACTTCAATGATCATTTCTATTTTTTCTGATTGTTCTTCCATGTCCGTCACGGCATCCACTAAGTTGTTCATGGTGAGCTGGATGGACTCCATCTGGGATACCGTCAATTGTATGGACTGGTTACCTTCAATAGCCTTGCTTGCCGTCTCCATCGTGAGCGAGGAGGTCATTTGTGCATTAGAAGCAATTTGCTGAACACCAGATGACATTTCATGAATCGCCTGAAGACTTTCATCTACACTACGGGATTGCATTTGAGCATTGCTCGATACTTCTTGGATCGTTATTGTAATCGATTCGGATGCTTGACTCGACTGCTCTGAACTTGCCGTTAACTCTTCAGACGAGGATGCTACATGCTCTGAACTAATACTGATTTGGCGGACTAAATCCTGTAGATTATCTCTCATTTGATGAAAGGAACTCGCCAAAGTTCGGATCTCATCTTTACTTTTCACTTTGACATCTTCGATTGCTAGATTTCCAAGCGCAATCTGCTCAGCAGCTGAGGTGATTGCCACTACAGGCCTCGATATAGAACGTGAACAGAAATATCCAATAAGGATAGATACAATAAATGCAAAAACACTAACGTTCCTAACATTGGTTACGGCTTTTCTGACTAACACGGAGCTTTTTTCGCTTGCTTCATTCATCGATTTCATTTGGTCACTTGCCAGTTGATCGACTACAGGGTCAAGGTTAGTTCCTAATGGAAATACATCACTCATGAAGTACTCCGTTATTTGTTCTGAAGATGCATTCTCCCCTATCATCTGAATCAATTGGTCATTCTTTTCTTTAAATTCATCATTTCCTTCTTGGAGCTGCTGTAATGTTGCTTTAAACTCTGGGATATGAGTTAAATTTATGGTATCTGCAATCAGTTGGGTTGCTGTATTGTATTCATTTGTTAATTTTTCTAAAAACTCAGTGTCCTTCGTAACAATATAAGCTCTGATCAAACTATTTTCCTTCGAAATTTGCACTTGAACTTTTAAGATATTTGATAATATAACTGCTCTTCTATCTATTAAATCTGTATATTTACTATCAAGTGTCGTTAGATATAAAGTCGATATAAATCCAGTAACACCCAATAATAGAGCTACAACTAAAAAACAACTAATTAACTTTCTGCTAAGGGTCATTCTATATTTAAACTTGTTTCTAAACCTACTCACAAATCCCATATCATTACACTCCTTTATGAATTCACCTATCTTTTTAACAGCAAAAAAGCCACTCATTTAACTACACGAGATGGTTGAATAGGACCTTTTTCATTTTTCAGCTGAATTTATTGCTATGTAAAATATGAAGCCCTCCTACTTGTCCAATTTGTTCTAAACATTTCAATTTCTCAATACATTTTATATCGGCATCCTATGTCCATGGATGAATAGGTGACATCCCTTTGTTAGTTTGTAAAGTTAGTTTGTAAAATAGCTTATATTCTCCATAGCTTCTATAAAATATGTGAAGAATAATGACTGTGTATGAGGCAACTTTGATCTGGTGATAATACATTTGTTAAGATAGTTACTTACTATCATATAAGTCAGAAAGGAACTTCGATGCGAGAAATGCGAGATCGTTCTAGAACTCATAAGTTTCATTACATTTTTGAATTGGTGTTGTTCGTTATATGTGGAGTATCGGTTATCTACTTTGCTATGGTTGGCGCTTATGACAAGACCTTTCAAGCGGGTCTTATTATTTTTGTTCTGTTATTTTTAAGAGGAATAATGAAGTGGACCAAAACGAAGTTGCCTCCTGCACTGTACTTGTCAGTGCTGATCTTTATCACCATTACGATGATGCTTGCCAATCTCTTCGGTATGTATGGCGTCATTCCTTATTTGGACAAAATTGAACATCTGCTGTCTGGCGTTATTCTATTCTTCGTTGGCCAGTTCATCGTGAATAAGATGGTAAAGCGTAAAGGGATGAATAGCTTGCCCACCAACATTATCATTTGGTTCTCTTTATTCTTTGCTGTTGCCATGGCTGGAATGTGGGAAATCTATGAGTTTTCCGTGGATCATCTATTCAGGCTCAATTCTCAAAATGGCAGTTTGACGGATACGATGTGGGATATCATCTGCGGAACGGTTGGTGCTGGCGTTACTTCCCTCTATTTAATGACTAAACACGTAAAAACAGACAAGGTGCATTAACATCACGCACTAAGCCTATAAAAAGAACTTATAGAAAAGACCTCTTTTCTGCGACTCAGTCATGCACTTCGCTGACTTCATTCAACAAAAAAGAGGTCTCACTATGGGAAGTTTCAGTTTAGACCCACCTGTATATCTTAATATCTACCCCGATTTGGGTTGGAAAACCTTCTGCTACAAATACTTCATTATTCAAATAAGACAGTGCTTTACTGTTCGTTATTAATTTAGGATAGGTTTGAAACAAAGATTCCTTCTCATTTTTATGAAAGTTTCCATTATTCTCAATATAAATCTGACAGGTTTCTCCCGTATAATCCTGGCCGTGAAGCATGTATCTAGCAGATAGACTGTGGCTGCCGGACTTACTGATGATCTGAGTATCCACTCCTCCGTCTAATACTTTCCCTTGAAACAGATCCCCTTTTACTTGGCCTGTAAAAGAAATCATAATTACGGTATCTCCATCATTATTCTGAAGCTCGGCTGACTTATCAATCTTAACTTGTACGGTGAATACCTCTTCCCATGTCAGCATATTAGTCCGCAGTCCCCTTCTTTTTCAAAGTGTACAGAATATATAACAAAACAAACCATAGAGGAGTTAATAGTAATGCCGGACGTGTTTCATCCGCAAACAGCATAATAACGAGAATAAATGCAAAGAGTGCTAAGACAACATAATTCACAAAAGGTGTGAACGGTGCTTTAAACTTTGATTTTGCATGTAACTCAGGCTGTGTTTTCTTATATTTGATATGACATATGAGAAGTACACCCCAGACCCAAATAAAACAGATGGCGCTAATTGTGGTGACGACCCCAAAAGCTTGTTCTGGAATCAGCTTGCTAAGCAAAGCTCCCACAGATAGGACAAGCGTTGATACCAATAATCCGTTTCTGGGTACATGATGTTTATTTAGTTTAGAGAAAAAGGAAGGTGCCTGCTTATTGCCTCCTAAACTATATAAGATTCGGCTGGTTGAGAACATCCCGCTATTACAAGCAGAAGCAGCGGAAGTTAATACAACAAAGTTAATCACTCCTGCGGCAATGGGAATCCCAACTAAACTAAATGTTTTAACAAAAGGGCTTTCGGCTGCGCTAAGCTCTGTCCAAGGACTAATGCATAATAGGGCAATAATCGCACCAACGTAGAAAAACAAAATTCGTAAAGGTATTTTATTAATGGCCGATGGAATATTTTTTTCTGGATTCGATGTTTCCGCAGCCGATACACCGACTAGCTCCACGCCGACAAAGGCAAACACAACCATTTGAAACGAAAGTAAGAACCCAGATATTCCGTGTGGAAAAATTCCGCCATGCTCCCAAATATTTTTTACCGTAACCATTCCTGTATCTGTTTTAAATCCAATCACGAGCAAGATAACGCCAATCCCAATTAAAGCAAGAATGGTGACTACCTTAATGAGTGCAAACCAAAATTCGAGTTCCCCAAAGTTCTTCACCGTTAACAGATTGAGCCCTAATAAGATAATTAAGCAGATCATTTCGGGTACCCACTGGGGAATATCAAACCAGTATTGTACATACACCCCAACCGCAATCACATCCGCCATAGCGGTCATGATCCAGCAGAACCAATAAGTCCATCCTGTTACAAATGCTGCCCGCGGACCAAGATAATCTTCGGCAATATCCGTAAAAGACTGATAACCCGCTTTAGATAACAGCAGTTCTCCCAGTGCTCTCATTACAAAAAAAATGGCGATACCTATGATTAGATAAGCAATGATGATGGAGGGGCCTGCCAGTTGTATCGCTTTACCAGATCCTAAAAATAATCCAGTACCAATCGTTCCGCCGATCGCGATGAGCTGTACATGGCGATTCTCTAAACCCCTCTGTAACTCTTGTTGTGCCATACGTATCTCTCCCTTACCGTCCTAAAGATTCTTTACATCCAACTGAAAATAAAAATGAAAATAAAAAAAGAGATCGGATATTCTCCAATCTCTCAAGGTCATTAAAAGTAATAAATAAGCTTTGTTACTATACATAAATATGTATAACAAATAAGTTATTTAGTACTCTTCTGTCCTTTTGCCTGAGATTGTGAACCCTTCGGCGCCATGAACGATTTCATGGTCTCTCCAGAAGCTGCTCCTGCTATAGTGTGATCCATAGCAATCATAGCCTGCTAGTTATTCAATTTTTTAAGTGTGTTCACTCTTTTAAATATGTTCCCAATATTAATCACAGTAAAATACTTTGTCAATGACATTCACACAACTGTAAAACCCGTACATCGATCGTTATTGTCCGGTTTTCGGTTCTCCCTACGAATCTCAGTACCTCATCAACAAAAAAAGGAGGCAAGAGATTCTATCTCTTGCCTCCTTCTCCATAAAGAACTACACCGCTTTTAAATGCCAAACTAAGCTTTGGAAGTCCCCTTTTATCTCAACGGGAATATGCAAACCAGCATACATTAATTCATCCCCGCCGAATACTTCACCATCTCCAGCTAGTGCATACTGTTTCGCAGGATCGATTCCTTTTAGTCTTAAGAAGGTGCTAGGTGCAGCTGCCTCATCTAAAACACGGAAATAGAATACAATGGCTTCTGACTTATCTTTATTCGTGAACAGCCAAGACGTAATATTACCTTCAAAAGGACTTTCCAGTCGATAGAAGTCTCCAAATTGAATTAATCCACGGATTTCTTTGTAATTGGAAACTTGCTCTTTGACAATCTCCTTCTCCTCATCCGTCATTTGAGTCAAATCAAGCTCATACCCCAAATTACCGGATATAGCTACATCTCCTCGCATTTTCAGGGAAGTGATTCGGTGCACTTGATGATTGGGAACAGCCGAAACATGAGCCCCCATTGAAATAATCGGATATACAAGACTTGTACCGTATTGAATTTTCAGTCTGGATATCGCGTCTGTATTATCGGAAGTCCACGTCTGCGGCATATAATACAGGATTCCTGGATCAAATCTTCCACCGCCGCCGGAGCAGCTTTCAAATAAGATGTTCGGGAAGGAAGACGTGATGGCATCCATTACTTTATATAGACCCAGCATATAACGGTGTGCAGTCTCTCTTTGCCGATCTGCCGGAAGAAGAGCCGAACCAATTTCCGTCATGTGTCGGTTCATATCCCATTTCACATACGAAATGGGAGCACTCGCCAAGATGTCGCAAACCCGTTTCGTAATTTCTTCACACACATCATCTCTCGAAAAATCGAGTACAAGCTGTCTGCGGCTTTCCGAACGGCTACGATTAGGTACATGAAGACACCAATCAGGGTGATCACGATACAGGTCGCTGTCAACAGAGATCATCTCCGGTTCAAACCACAGCCCAAACTGCATACCTATATTGTTTACACTCTCTGCAAGATGATCAAGACCTTCAGGGAGCTTATTGCGATCAACAAACCAGTCTCCCAGCGAGGTAGTATCATCATCGCGCTTGCCAAACCAGCCGTCATCAAGAACGAATAATTCAATCCCTAAGTCTTGTCCTACTTTAGCAATATCCATAATCTTCTCTGCATTGAAATCAAAATAAGTAGCTTCCCAGTTATTGACTAATATCGGACGTTCTTTGTCCCGGTAAGTACCCCTAACTAGACGGGTACGATATAACTCATGGAATGTTCGAGACATTCCGCCAAGCCCTTCGGATGAATACACCATAACAACCTCAGGAGTTTGGAAGCTATCGCCGTTCTCCAGTTTCCAACTAAAATCAAATGGATTAATCCCCATCGTTACACGCGTATTTCTAAATTGATCCACCTCAGCCTGAGCTAGAAAGTTCCCGCTATAGACAAAGTTAAATCCATATACTTCTCCATGATCTTCAGTTGCATCTTTTCTGAGAAGCGCCATAAACGGATTATGTTGATGACTGCTTGCCCCTCTTGTACTTTCCACAGACTGGATTCCATGACGCAGCGGCTGACGTGCAATATGTCTTTCTTTTACGTGAGCGCCATGCAGGTGTAAAAAGTCGAATTCGGCATCTCGAAAATCAACGGATGAGCTTAGTGCACTGAGTAATTTGATAGAATGAGCTCCTTCATTCACAAAACGGACAGACCGAGTTATCACATTGAATTGTTCAAAGACGGTATAAGTTAAAAACACCTTCAGACCAATCAACGAATCCTCCATGAGGATCTCAAGAGTTTCTGCCTCATCCTCTTGTTCAACATAGGTGGAAGGAAGCCCCTCTAGCGGCGCTTTTCCTTTACTAATTTTATGATCAACATACCGTAAGTCTGTAATGGTTGAGCCATTACCCAGTTGAACTTGGTAAGCAGGCTTTCTAAAATCTGTATTCCCATACTGCGGATATTCCTGCGGCAATGTATCCAGAGAAAACGTACGATCATGTCTATGATCATAAGGATTTCCCGAGAATCCCCGGTCTACATATTGAATAGCATTAGAATGCCGGTAGTCGCTAACACCTCTGCCCCAGTAATAATGTGCAAGGTATCCATCACGTAATACACCCATTACATAGCTGGTATCTTTAGCCCTCAAATGGAAGGTCTTATTTTCAGAATTATAATGAATTCCCATTGTAATAAAACAACTCCTATTTCAATTTGATTGCTCCTTTATAACCGTGCCTATAATAGGTCAATTGATCTTTCTAGCGTGTTTTTGGTTTAACACTATCTCGAATGACCAACTCCGCAGGAAGGATTACCTTTAGTGGAATGGTTCTTCCTTTTAAACGATCATAAAGAAGTTTCACTGCTGTTTTTCCCATTTCATCACCGTACACTTTTACGGTGGATAACGGAGGATTCATATACGCCGCAGCTTCGATATCGTCATAACTAAATATAGATACATCTTCAGGAACCCTGATATCTGCTTCATGGAGCGCCCGAAGCACTCCCACTGCTGTAGGATCACTTCCGACAACAATCGCACTTGGCAGATCATTCATTTCAATTAGCTGTTTCGTTAACGTATATCCGCTCGCTGTACTCCACTCACCGATCAGGACTTTCTCCGGATTATATAATCCTTTTTCCTTCATCGCTTTTTCAAAAGTACTCTGTCTGGTATCTTCTTTATCGCTCGTCTTAAACTTGCTGACGCCAAAAATTTCTCCTTTTCCGCCGATATAAGCAATATCGGTATGCCCAAGTTCGAGTAAGTAAGAAATAACGAGCTCTGTAGCGCCTTCAAAATCAGAGATCACAACATCCACGTTTGTATCTTTTGGTAAATAGTCAACAGCGATTATATGGTTGTTATGAGCATAAACTTCTTTTAAATCCGCGATATCTACATCTCCGATGACAATTAATCCATCTAACCCGCTTACACTATCAGCTGTGATTTGACTTTTCCCAACGATCATCGTGGAAACGATACGCAAGGGATACTGATTACAGGCATCTTCTGCCCCAAGTCGAATGGACTGAAAATAGGGATCAATCGTTTCATCATTCAACATAATGACGCCAATGTTGTAGGCTTCTTCCTGTTTTTTCACCTTCACACTCTTTTTTCGTAACGGTTTATAATCTAACTCATCAACGATAGCCAAAACCCTTTTTCTCGTTTCATCAGATACGGAAAGGGACGGATCGTTATTCAATATTCTTGAAACGGTAGCAGTAGAAACTTGGGAATGTCTTGCTATATCTTTAATAGTTACCATGGTATCACCTATACTTTTTAAGTTAATTTTACTTAAATATCATACCATGAATATTAACGTAAGAGACTAGGAAAGACTTACTTCACCCAGTTTCGCCCTCTTCTCTCCAGACAGCGTAAATATAGATACAAGAGTAAAGACGAGTGCAACCGTACCTAAGAGCAGGTAAGCGCTTTTAAACCCGACAGTATCGTACATATTACCAGCGATGGTGGATAAGAAGATGGCTCCTACTTGCTTTGAAAACTGGAAGCCAATCAAATAAATGGTTGCCGATAATCTCATATCAAAATTAGCTGAAATGTATTTAAATACACCCACAAGTAAAATAGGCACTTCTGCGGCATGCATTAATTTTAATAGACTGATCGCAACAGGGCCGTCTGCAATACTGGAACCCAGTATTCTGAATGACATAATAAATCCAGCATAGATTAGTGCTTGTTTTGCACCAAACTTATTGATGATAAATGGTGCGAGAACCATGACGATCGCTTCAAGGAATACTTGGAGAGTGACAAGGTTTCCAAACACCTCCGTACCCTGACCTTCTGATGAGAAGAAGTGGGTAAAGTAGACTGGAAATTGCTGATCATATACATCATAAATACAGCCAACACCAAGGACATAGATTACAAAAAACCAGAACTTCTTGTTTTTAAAGAGAGAAACCGTTGATACTTTAGGTGCTGAGGGCTGATTCTCGTTATAGAGCGCTTCAGAATTGTTTCCGCCCATTTTTGCAAAGCTTAATACGAGCGCTAATAAAATCGCTGCAATGGAACAAATCCAAAAAATAATATTTGGATTAGTGGCAAATAAATGACCGGTTACAAAGGTACTAATTGCAGCACCGATATTACCAAACACTCTGACGCGACCATACTCAAAATTATTTACATGGCTGACTTTTTCAATGTATGCTTCGATTACTCCTACCCCGCCATTAAAAATAGCACCAAGGTAAGCGCCTCCAACGATGGCAGCAAGAATGATATTGGTTTTAAGTAAAGCAGGGAAGAGATAGACGAAGAAAGGACCAATCAAAACTAACAGTCCTACGAAAACCCATAATAAATTTTTCTTTAGTCCCAATCGATCTGAAATAATTCCAAAAAACGGTTGATAGCAAATGGCTGCGATGGAGATTGCAGAAAAGACAATTCCTGTACTTGTAGAGCTTAATCCCCCTACTTGTGACAACCACAAAGATAAAAACATATTACATGCAGCCCAAACAAAGAAATACAGTAAAAAGAAACATCCAAATAGCCAATAGTTCTTATTAAGCGTCTTCATTTCAATCCTTCTTTCATCTTTTTTCAAGAAAGCAGTAAAACGATTACATAAAGCGATTACATAAATAACTAGTTATCTTAATGTTGTTTTAGTAAATTTAGTGTATCAAAAAAGTTGTAAAACTACAATAGAAGACTTTTTTTATTCATAATCTCTAAAAAAAGCGGATATTTTATGATTTATCTTATATTATCTCAGTAAAATTAGTTAATATATCAATCTGTTTTACTAAAACAAGGTGTGAAGCAAGCTAAGCTAAATACTTTTAAATTATAAATAGAGATATAAAAAAGGCCTATGTTTGCACCCTACCTCTTCCATTAGGTGCACACAAAAGCCTTATCATACCTTATCTTACCTATATTATTTATTCACAAAATTTTACCGACACAGAAAAACTATTTTCCGGGATAATAGTCAATGGACATTTCCATATACTCATCATTATTAAAGAAGGTGTTTTTTATTAGTTCTTTTAAATCTAAAATTTGTATTCTGTCTGTTGTTTTAATCATATTCTTTATTGCAGCACTAGGTAAATGGCTTTTAAACAAGGATGCTACATCCTATTCAACATGGCTTTGGGATACTTCTGTTATAGAGACGGATATGGAGCGTACGGTGGAGTCCATTCATAACATGAACATTGATTCTGTTTATTTACAGTACTCTTCAAAGGTCAGCAACGAAACCTATAGAAACTTTATTTCTTCATTGCAAAAAGAAGGGGTAGATGTATATGCATTAGATGGTGCACCTGACTGGGGTATTACAGACCATGAAAGTAAAGATCAGTTTCTGGATTGGTTTCATAACTACCAAGCAGATGCGCCTCTTCATGAGCAATTTAAAGGTATACATCTGGATATCGAGCCTTACTTGTTAGAAAACTGGGAAGCAAACCAGGAGGAAATCATCTACCAGTTTCAAACCCTCCTCTTGCAACTAAAGAATTTCGCTGAAAATAGGAACACAAGCTTAGGAGTGGATATCCCTTTTTGGTTTGATGAGATACCCTTTGATAATAAATACGGACAAGGTTACCTATCACAGTGGCTGATACAAAATACAGATGAAACTACGATCATGGCATATCGAAATTTTGCAGAAGGCAAAAACGGGATTATCGACATCAGCACACAGGAAGTGGACTGGGCCGAGCAAGAAAATAAGAAAATAACAATTGCCCTTGAAACTGAAAAAACTCCTGAAGAACATATCTCGTTTTATAATAAAAATAAACACACCCTTGATTCCGAGATTAAACATGTACAGGACCATTACAAGGGCCGTATAGCGGGAATCGCTATTCATTCCTTCGAGAGTATGAAAAAGCGATCGCAATAAATCCCTAACCTACGTATCTGAGGAATATAAAAAAATGGTGTCTAAAAGAAAGAACAACTCCTTCTTAAGACACCATTTTTATACTCTGATTCTTATGACATGTAACTCTCAAAAAAGCCCCGTGATAAACTATATTTACTAACGGATTGCTGCTTAACATCACATCTTCCTAGGATGTCACTAAGCCACCGATATAAAAATTTATTATATTTCACTTCTAGAACTTTTGTGTCGAAATCAAATAGCGGATACAGAATCGTATCTGGGTTAAAAAAATCTAAATCAATCTCATTGCTGCGGATCTCTGAATCGAGCGTGATCCGAATATCATTGGTCGGATGTATAAATGCTTTTCTTCGATATTCAATGATAACTGCAGGACGATAATGATCAATTTTCATAATATTATAAATAGTATTCGCTGCCTTACTATTATATTTTAATAAAACATCGTAATCACATTCTATTAATCTTTGGGCATCTTCGCGATCAATAACGACACTATCTTTTCTTTGCGCTGTGCCAAATTTCCGTTTAATCTCTAACTTTACCTTTGGATGATTCACATCATACGTTCTTATTCTAATTTTTTTGCGATTTTCTATTCCATCTACTCGTTCATAGAAATCCTTATGATAAGGGGTATCAAAATATAAAGAACGAATGAGGTATCCAAAAGCTTTATTGTTTTTATCGGGGATAAGAACATCATTCAACACGCTTGATAACTCAGCATACTGAAAAGAATTGATCACATACTTCATTTCTTTTCTTGATACATTCAAAGTTGTTTCACTCATTAGTAAGAAATCCTTTCGTTCCCTTATTCCATTGAAACACGCTCCATATTTCCCCACTTGTGCTTTCCTTTTCGTGTACCCACAAAAGCACCAATTCGAAATAGGGAACACATTTGTCTATAACCGATACATTCAAATACCGATACAGCAAGAAGTTTAAATACAGCTTTTAGAGACAGAGAATCACTAAATAAATAATGACAGAAAATAATTGAAATCCAGGATGCGACAATATTAAACACCATATAAAAAATCAAAAAGAAAATAAGGAATTCCAGATTAATCATATGAAAGAAAAAGGATAAAGTAACCGTCAATATCCCGAGAATCTCTAATATAGGGGTTATATACTCGAATAAAACGAAATACGGATAAGAAATCATACCCACCGTTCCATACATCGGACGAAAGAACATAAAGGAGTGAGAAAAGAGCGCTTGTCCCATGCCTATATGCCAGCGTCTCCTTTGCGATTTCAGCACTGATATTTTCTCAGGGACTTGCGTCCAACAGATCGCATCGGGTACATATTCAATATGATAAGGGAGGTTATTTTTTCGATAATAACAGTGCAGCTTTACAATCAAATCCATATCTTCGCCCATTACATCTGTGGTATATCCCCCCACTTTGATTACTGCTTTTTTATTATATAGACCGAATGCTCCAGAAATAATTAAATTTGAATTCAGTCCATTCATTGCTACACGTGACATCAGAAACACACGGAAGTATTCAATCATTTGGAACATAACAAGCCATTTTTTGGGTGGATCAATCTTTACAATTCTACCATCTTTAATCGTGGCCTGATTTGCAACTTTAATATTACCTCCAACTGCAACGACATCATCACTTTCCAGGAATGGTACCACAATTTTCTCCAAAGAATCGTACTGTAAGATAGAATCAGCATCCATACATATAAACAGAGGATATCTACTTACATTAATTCCGGTATTAAGAGCATCGCTCTTTCCCCCATTTTGTTTATCTACAAGTACAAGTCGCTTTCCTTCAACATCACCTTCGTAAATACGATTGATATCTTTGCAGTCTATTTGTTTATGAATAGGGCGTTTCACTTCTTTTAACTCAAAGTGGTCCAGCACTTTTTGCATGGTGGAGTCTTTCGAGCCATCATTAACAATGATAATCTCAACTTTTGGATACCTTAAGTGTAATAAAGAGGTGATAGAACTTATAATCGTTACCTCCTCATTGTAGGCAGGAACAATAATAGAAATAGGGATATAATTCTCCCTATTATTAAGCTCTGAGTAACCCATATGGCTTTTCTTTATAAAAAAGTCATCAAGATGAAAGGAAGCCACCATGGTATTTAAAAACACATAAGTCGCATATAGAAACATATAGACCAAGAAAAAGAAATTAATGAACAAGATGATTTGTTTTAAATCCATTACTTCTCTCCTCCTTTTCCACGTTCTCGATCTGGAAGCAGGCTAATTTAACTTGATCATTATCAGAGTTGATTAGACCTTTGGAATAGAGAGTGTAAATCATGATATCTCTAGCAAAAGTGTCCTTTTCAGAAATGACTTTTCTGATGGAACTATCCTTATTAAAAATGTTCTCTTCTTCCAAGTGAAAGAGGGTAAAAGCACAATTGTACCGCACGAACCAATTCGCATCTTTTATATATTCATTGAGTAATGTAATCGTTTCTTCACATGGATATAAACCAATAGCCCTAGCACACACGGCTCTAATTTCGTAGTGTTTACTTTTGAATTTTTCAACAATAAATGGGTATGCCTCTTGTTTATGAACGACTCCAAAATACCGGATTCCAGCAATGATTATTTCTTTATCACTAGATGCCTCAATGAATTGTAGAATCTCATCAGCATATTCACTGATTCTACGGTTTGTAAAATGGTCCAAGATACCCCGCTTTATTTTTGGGCAGAATTCGGCCATATGACTAGCTAAAGATTTATTTAACTCTTGCATATCCCCACAAAAACTACCCATAAAATCGACAATCACTTTATTATTAAAATACAATTTCCCTTTTGAGATTCTGCGATATGCCTCAATAATGGCATCCACATTTCCTGTATTTCTAAGGACTCGGAGTGCATTATTCCTCACATATAGCGAAGGATCATCTAGACTTTCTAGTGCGAATTTGGTAACCTCTTCCGAATTCATATAATATTCAGCACACAAATATAAGACATAGCTCTTTCGATACTTATTGTGCACGATGCGATTGTTATTTAACATTTGGAAATCAATAATAAGAGCGACCAACTGATGCAGCTTCTCAGTTAAACCATCCTGTTTCACTCTGGCAAAATAAATAGAATTAAATGCCTGAAGGCCTGCCTTGGTTTGAACCTTTTTCCGCAGATCTACCATTTCATTTTCTGAAATGATAGATCCACTTTGTGATTCTAAATACTTGTCAACAATCGGCTGCATTTCAATTTCCAATTGGCTGACTTTTCTATGGTCCATTCCTTGTTTCACTTTTGAAAAAACAAGATATAAAATAACAAGAAGTAAAATAACCAAGAAAAAAATAATAGAGAAGTATATCAGATCCATATTCGTCCTTTCTTAAGAGTCTTCTACATTTTCAAAATAGGCTTGAAGCACTTCATAAGATTTTTTAGTTCTTTCCTGATAGTGAATGTCATTATTTTTTAAACGTATATAGCTAGGAGAAGTAACTTTCGTTATTTGCCCATCGCTCTCCGTTACAACCTGTACCCCGATTTGATCTATTTTTACTTTGGCATTGATTCCATCCTTATAAAAATCTCCTAATGCTGTCCCACCAATCGGGTCAATCACATTAATTAACAGCCACGGAATTCGAAGTTCTATCACATCTTCTTTTACATAAAAATCGGCTAGTGAATTATATTGATCAGAATCATAATCTGAGTTTCCAAATACAAGTGTGCCTGTTTCCATATATTTCGGCGGTACTTTCTCCATCGTTCCGTCATTCTGAAATACATTCCGTGTTAATAGATAGATTGGATCAAATATATCTGTATTTTCGTTAGGGATCGTTGTCATTTTATCCACGATATTAGAGTAGTACTTATAACGAAAATCAAAAATATTGTACCGAGAATGAACCTGAATATCTGAATCGTTTTTCCCTTGTATTCTTGCAACGAAATCAGCATTCATATCAAACATCCCATCATATCCTTCATAGTTCTCAGTACCCATCGATGGGTTAACATCAATAGCTATACGCAGATGATCCTTCGTAAAATGAAATTTGTCCTTTTGAATCATCAGATATAAATAGCTGGAGTCATATTTGGCGTACAATTGTCCATTTTCATTATCGTATAGTAAGTTTTCTTTACTCCAATCCGTGGTGATCCCATCCACTTTAACAGCCTGCTCATCGCTTGGAACAAACTGCATAATTCCAAAATGTTGTTCACTCGATTGTACGTCTAACCAATTTTCTGTATTATCTATGTTTTTTATATGACGTGTATTCCAGGTTCTGCTTCGCTGCCACTCATCCTGCCAATTATATACAATGGCCCCAGCATATTGATTTTGATAAATATCATCGAGCAACTCTGTTAAATACTCGCCCTGTTCCTCTTCGGTCACTCCTCCACGACTGTAATGATTATATTCATCTTCTTTGGACATGGCCCTAGAAGTAGATAATCCAATACTCGTAATTACAATCGGTTTCTGGTGAATGCTTTTTAATTGTTGTAAATAACCTTCAAAGGATCCTTCCTTTTCTGAGGGGAGAGAATTTTCTAAGCTAATGTTTAGAAAGTCGGTATCGTTTGGTGATGCCTGATAACTAGCAAAAATTCCAGTATGAAAATCATTTGTTACCTTGAGTTTCTCAATATTTAATTCCGTATTACGAAACACACTGGATTGTGCCGAATGTATAATAGGGTCAAGCTCAGTGGTGTTTAAGAAGGAAACCAATCGCTGCTGATTATATTTTTCAGTTTCATATTGGACCGTATAATCGAGTGCCTCAGCCATTATATATTCAAACCCATTTAGAGAATCGGCCGTAACATATCTCCCCGCATAAGTTGTATGCTCTTGATCCCTTTTATTCATAATTTTTATTAACGTAGGGTCCCACGAGTTACCGATAACGTAGCCTAATACATAAGGAGAAACATCATTTGCATACCATTTACTTGTAAAAATATCTTTATTCCACATCATCTTTCTGCCATGGACAACATCAATGGTATTTTTAATATTTGCTCGTAACTGTTTCGATATTTCTTCACTCGTTTGTTTATATTCACCATCAATTACATCTTCATCTATAGGAATATCATGAATGATATATATAGGATTTTGATTATTCTTATTAAATTCGTAAACTGCATTATACAAAGCGGGTGACTGAATAGAAGGAATTCGAATGGTGTTGACATTCATCTTGCTGATTTGATCTAGCCAAGCACTCATTTTCTCTTCCAGTTCGTCTGAACTTAGTTGCTCTTTATTAGGTAGACTGTCACTTAAAGATATCCCTTTTATTAAAAAGGCACTCCATTTTTCACCATTATAATGTTCAATCTGATCTTCCCCGACCCTTACTGCATAATGAACACCATTTTCTTCAGTCGAGTTTTTAAAAGCACTCTTTTTAAAATGCAAACCACCTGAAAAAAACAAATATATCAATAACATGATGATCAATATCATACTAGAGACAATTAGCATAAATTTACGCAAGTTACATCAATCCCTTACAAATCACTCTCGTTCATTCTGTATAAGATAGCTGTATTTTGATCAATCCAGCTTGCCCGTTTCGCAATATAGTCTTTCATTTGTTGAATCTCTTTTTCATACTCTTCTGCTTGCGAAGTAGTACCGTTCCATTTCGCATGATTTCGCTGGATCGCATCTCCCAGTTCTTCAACCGCACGATCTATCAAATCATATAAGTATTCTTCTGATAATACATTCTTTCGAAGGAACTGATATCTTTCTATATACGTATCAACAAAATAAGGATCCTTAAAAAGCTGATCAAACCAAGTGGTGTTGAACATTTTAAATCCTTCTGCACTAGAATATGGGGAATTTTGAGGTAAACCGAGGATCAAATCAAAATCCCAAACCGGTCCTGCATGTAGACGACCACCTATATCTCTGTAAAAATATGTACTTACATCACCACCATCCACATTATTAAAAAAGTCGTTAATGATCGCATAATCTACAAAGGACTTCACATCAATGTATTTTCGATATCCGCTTCTTTTGTTAGTAAAGTCACGAGAATACAAGGTCAATTCAAAATCATTAATATAGTCATCTATGATTTGTTTTTGGTTGTCCGTAATTCGTGCCTTGCCAGGATACACATACGTAAGTCTACTTCTTTTCTTGACTGTACCATCTGCACTTACAATTTGGTCTGTTAAGACACTACTCCATAAACTGTCTATAACAGGCTCTCCTACTTTAATCTTGTCCCTAGCAATGATAAAGCTCGTGTCTGTGTAACGCTCATCGGTTTTTGTTATATTCACCCGATCAGAACTACGTGTGATTTTCTCCATCAGCATATATACACCACGGTAGCTTACATCGTTGATCTCATTTGTTTGATCATCAAGGATGTACACTTCAACAAACCGTGTTTCGGGTGCAAATGCCATGATTTCACCCGAAACTTGGTAAGCTAAATGATTTCGAATCAGGGAACTGTCTGCGGAAACCCCATTTAATACCCACTCATTATCTTTGGGCATATTTAATAGGGATACATCTTTTTCTCCCCCGGTCTCATTCATAAATTTTAGAGAGAACTGTTTTTTGGGATTAATGCGTGAAGATTGTCCTCTGATACCAATCTCCACCTTTTCTTTCATTGCTGGTTTTGTTTGCGGATCCATACAGGTGGTTCCATCAGAATTAACATCATATAAGGCGAAATCCACATTATACCTATCCGTCTTTTCATTGATTGAAGAATCCGATATGGTTTCAATATTTTGACCATCGGTATCAATAATAACAACCGGTAAATTGTGATCTCCTTCACATGAATGTACATCAGGATTTGAGGTTGCCTTTTTCTCGGAATTTTCGTTTCCATATTCAGAAGTGTAGGTCAATCGAGGAATTGCAACAATAAAACTAGCAATCAATAATATGACCATAATGAACAACAACGTTTTTCTTCCATTATTTCTTTTGTTCATATGTCATACACCTATTCTAGTGTTTCTCCATTTTGAGAAACGACGTTAATTGAAATAACACCTTTAATCTTTTTCATATATTCATATTCCTTTGTTGAAGCATTGCCTTTTAGCTTGATTTGATAAACAAGTTCAACAAATTGGTCATTTACCGTTTCTGAACGTAATTTATAACCTCTGCACACTTTAAACATATGCGCTCTTATATTTTCTAAAGATTCGTCTATATTTTCAGAGCGGATAATAATTAAATAACGTTCATCACTTCCAATACCATAGTTAAAAACAAAGCATACTAAGGAGATGATAACTGTCCCGATAATAGTAATCGCTAAACTGCCTGAACCTGCTCCTAATCCGATAGCAATGGTCCAGAAGATATACGCTGTATCACGTGGATCTTTAACCGCCGTACGAAAACGAACAATAGAAAGCGCCCCGACCATCCCTAAGGATAGAGCGATATTTCCGCCAATAATGCTCATAATTACGGTTGTAATTAATGTTAGCATAATGAGAGAAATATTAAATTTCTTACTATACAGAATGCTTCCATAAGTGAACCGATATGTAATAAATACGATTAAACTCAGTGCTAATGCGACTAACGTATTCCCGAGTAGCTGCGTAGTCGTAACATCAGCGGTACTACCATACAAAAGTTCATATAACGCATCTTTCATCAATCACAACTCCAAACAATAAAAATTAATTAACAATAGACCGGTGTAAACTACCAATCCTTTATAACTAGTAGTTAAGATAGCATCATCAATAAATGTCGTCAAGAATAGAGAATGCAAATGAAAAACGATGTGAAATTCGATGTAAAATATACACAAAAATACTGCTGATATCCTTATATCAGCAGTATTTTTACTGGTTGAGATTATTGAAAATTGTCTGGGTAAATCAATTTCATATATCGTTCCGATTAAAGCAACAAAAAGTATGATGAAATTAATTTAGATTTGTATCTATTTTCTTAATTACTTTTGCCGGCACTCCTGCAACAACCGTGTTTTTGGGCACATCCTTAGTAACAACGGCTCCCGCGGCAACCACAGCATTGTCCCCAATCGTTACCCCGGGTAATATCGTTGCGCTCGACCCAATCCATACATTTTCTCCAATCACAACAGGAGAAGGATACGTTCCATTTCTTGTTTCTATAGATAATCCATGATTCAGGGTAGCAATGGTGACGTTCATACCGATCAGTGAACCATCCCCTATTCTAATCCCGCCTCGATCTTGAAACGAACATCCCGTGTTAAAAAACACGTTTTTTCCAATGGTGATATTTTTGCCGAAGTCTGTATAAAACGGTGGAAAACACGTAAAAGATGAATCTACTTCCGTACCTGTCAGTTCACGAAAAATCTCTACAATTTCTTCTTTCGAGTGGTAGGACGTATTCAACTTCATGGTTACCCTTTGGGCTTCGTAGCTGCACTCTATTAATAGCCCATGCAATTCTTTATCGCTGGCTAAAATGGGTTTGCCTTCCTTACAAAATTCGATGAAAGCTTTCATATCCATAGCTGAACCCACCTGACCTTTATTATACTTCTTGTTTTGTTGGACGAATAATCATATCACTAACCGATACTCTCTCCGGTGTATCAATAACATAAGCGACTGCTTGCGCAATATCCTCTGCAGATAGACCCCATTCCTTTTGGGCTTTATGTAACTCTTCTCCCACTTTTTTATCGCTTATTGTCTTGTAAAGCTCTGTCTCGACGGCTCCTGGTGAAATAATGGTCGATTTGATATTGTTTTCCCGTTGCTCTTGTCGTAGTCCTTCCATAATTGCTCTTACAGCAAATTTCGTACCGCAGTATACGGCAGAATCCGGATAGACAACATGGCCAGCTACTGAATCAGTTGAGATAATATGTCCTGATCCTTGTTCAACCATTCGAGGCAGGGCAGCGGCAATTCCATTTAGTACGCCCATTACATTGATATCGAGCATCTTTTTCCACTCATCACGTTTTGTCTCAATTAGTGGTGCCGTCGGCATGATCCCTGCATTATTAAAAAGCACATCGATTCTGCCAAATTCGGTAAGGGCTAAATCAATAACCTGCTGTACGTCATCATAATTTGAGACATCCGCTTTTTTATAGACAATGGATGCATCAGGAAGAGATTCTTTGATTCTCTTTAGATTTTCCTCTCTACGTGCTGCTAATACTAATTTAGCGCCTTTATTCGCCAATATTTTTGCGGTTGCTTCTCCAATCCCACTAGACGCCCCCATGATAATAATCACCTTGTCTTGTATAGCCATCTATAATTCCTCCCTCATCCATTTAACCGTTTTCAATAAAATCATAGGATGATAGGAACTAAATATCCAATGCCTATATAAAATAAACTCTTATGCTTTTTAGGCATACCAACAGAGAAACAAAGGATTACTCTCACAATATTTGACATAAGCGTATGGGCAGCGTTATTGTTGTGGAATATACAACTTTATAAAAGTAAGTGTATTTTAAGATTTCGAATAAAGTGGATATCATTTATGTTGAGAGATAAGGCATCTTTTTTTATGAAAACCTTATTTCTACAAAAGGAGACGACAACGATGAGAAAACTGGAAGGAAAAATCGCCATCATTACAGGAGCAGCCGGTGGTATTGGTAAAGGAATAGCAACTGCCTATGTTAAAGAAGGAGCAACCGTAGCCATTATCGATTTGAATGCGGAAGCTGGGGAGCTAACAATTAAAGAATTGCAAGAATATGCTCCTGAATCTATCTTTATTGAAGCGAATCTAACAGAACATGATAAATTAGCTGATATCGTTAAAATGATAGCTGAAAAATTCGGAAAAATTGATATCTTAGTCAATAATGCACACGCCTCCCGAATGAATTCGATTGCAGATACAACACAGCAAGATTTCGATTTATCTTTTGGAACCGGTTTCTACCCAACATTCTACTTGATGCAAGCCGCACTTCCTTATTTAAAAGAAACAAAAGGCAATATCATCAACTTTGCTTCCGGTGCTGGTATTAATGGGGACGTTAATCAAGTGTCATACGCAGTTGCAAAAGAAGCCATTCGTGCAGCTACTCGCGTAGCGGCAAATGAATTTGGTCCATTCGGTATCAATGTGAACATCATTGCACCGATCGCAAAATCGCCTGGATTGATTGAGTGGGCAGAAGAGAACCCTGAGTACTATCAAGGCATGCTTGCTAAGATCCCGATGAGAAGACTTGGCGAACTCGAAAATGATATCGGACGAGTAGCGGTATTCTTGGCAAGTGAGGATTCTGCTTATATTACAGGTCAGACTATTATGGTCGATGGCGGATCTATTAAATTACGTTAATTATCATCGGTGGCGGATCCTCTGCCCAATAATATGTGAAAAGACAGTCCTCAAACGTAATGAGGGCTGTCTTCTTATTAGAACACTAGCACCTTACATATTTTCGTTTAAAACCGAGTTGCCCCTTATCTATCGCCTTTTGCAGATTAACAGAAGCATCCAAAAGCTTGGTTTTATTGTTGTTACCATTAACCTCCACCGGTCCTACTTCCTTCGCGATTGTGACCGCCTTCTCATGAAGAGGCAGATAGGATACTCCCACAGTATAAATGAAATTGTTCATCGCATATTTTGTACGTTCAGGTGCATCATGAATGGTGCTTGCCACAAGATCCAACATAGCAGCTATTTTCTCTTCCGAAAATTCACCATCTGGACGATTGCCGAGCAGCCAACAGTAGCAGCTCCACCCTGCCGACATTTTTAGCTCTACATCGCTTGCAATCCACCTATCAGCAACTTCTTGTGCAATATCCGTTTCTGCCAAAGTTACGGCGACTACATAATCCGATAGCATATAAAAATAAGCTCGGTCTATCCAACGCTCAAAGTCCTTCTCCGTCATCACTTTAGGATCAGCAATCATCCCTGCAAAATACATAGCATCGTAATTTCCTGTAGCATAAAGTTCCTCAGCCAATGGCTGGTTACGTTTTATTTTTCTAAAGAGCGGCTTCATCGCTCCTGTCGCCACACCAAAAAGCGGTTCGTGCGCACCATTCGACTGATATATTTTCTTGGTTCGTTCCTTGCCGAGAGCTTCAAGCTCTTGCATGACCATTTCTAGATCCATTGTCCGCACTTCCTTTTTTAAAGGTTTATATGATTGTATATGTTCCATTCAGACTCTGTCCGTTGGCTGCTTCGCAAAATAATGCTTCACCGCATATTTGAATGCGTTGATGTAAAAGGAATGAGCCTCCCTGCTCACTTGCGCTTTCGGATGGATGATATCAAAGCCATGATAACAGCCTTGGAACATTTTAAATTCGACCGGTACTCCAGCACTCCGCAGGTTTTCTACATATTGAATAGTTTCATCCCTGAACGGTTCGATGTCTCCAACAAAAGTAACGGTTGGCGGCAAATTGCTGTAATCCGTTGCCCTTGCGGCAGCTGCATATGGAGGCACATCTCCACCGTATAACTTCCCAAGGTACAGCTTCCATGCCCACAGATTATAATCAGAATTCCAGATTGGCGCATGATTAGCTTTGGCAGATTCGGTATCCATTCGGTCATCGATCATCGGATAGATCGGCATTTGAAAAGCGATACTGACCTCTTCCTGGTCTCTTGCGTACAACGTAAGAGCAGCCGTAAGTCCGCCACCTGCGCTTTCTCCTCCAACCATCAGCTGGTCTTCTCTTATACCGAGCTCCTTGGCATGACTTTTCATCCACAAAAGCGTGTCGTAACAGTCATCCAGTGCAGCAGGATATGGGGCTTCAATGGATAGACGGTAATCGGGTGCAACAACAACACACGGACTGGCATGGATTAGTCGTTTGTACGCTCCACCAAACATCTCCGGGATGCCCATTGCATAGCCACCGCCGTGAATCCAAAGAACGCCAGGTACTTGGCTAGTGTCTCCAAGCGGCTTATAGATCCGAATTCGCAGCTTCGAGCCGTCTCTTCGCGTTATCCACTCTTCGCTGCAATGAAGACCCTCGATGTTCTTTCCCGCTGATCGATCCGATCGCTTCTTCAATTTATACATCGCCTTCTGCCATTTCTGTTCACTCTTCGATTTCATCAGTGAATCGAACAGCTTTCCTCTGAATCGCAGTTGCTTATCGATCATATCGGTCGTCACTTTCATCTTATCACCTCTTTTTTCGATTTCATGCAATATAGAACTCCGGAATCAAAAGACTATATTAAACACTATAGACCACTTGAAGACATAAATAAAAATGAGCCCGGTATAATTACCGGACTCATTTCATCAAACTGCTTGATACATATTATATCTAGCTATTTAAAGACACTTCACAGATGAAAACAGCTTCATAGACATTAAGGCTTCGACACCGATACAAGGAGTTCGTTATCACCGGAGATAACTGTCACTTCAGGCGGTAGAACCAGGTCTTTCACGAAGAGCGTTTCTCCGATTTCCATCGCGCTGATGTCCAGCTCAACTATAGACGGCAGGTCTTTCGGTAGTGCCTCCACTTCCACATACGGGTCTTGGATTTGCACAACTCCACCCCACTTCGCTCCGGCAGGAATACCTATGATCTTGACCCCTAGCTTCGTCCGAATGATCTCATCGGTTTGAACAAGCTGAAAATCGACATGCAAAGGTGCACGGGTTACTGGGTTCCGTTGAAGATCTTCCAACAGAACGATAAACGAATGATCGCCTTCGATCTTCAGTTCAATAAATCCAGAAGCCCCCTTCTTTATCCACTTTTCAAATTGTTTGGTGCATATATGAATAATTTGATTGTCTGCGTTTTTCCCGAATACAACCCCTGGCAAACGCCCCTCCCGACGTAAATTACGTAGTCCAGAAGGATTCAATTGCGGACGTCTTTCTGTATGAATGTATGTAGCCATGCTCTACCTCTCCTTTTCAATGAGTGATCTTAGCGCGCATTAATAGCAGCCGTCGAACCGCCCCTGAGTGGGGACCAATAGAGAAACACAGCATCACGACCTCCATCCTTTTTCGGGTAGATAGTAATACATTAATGTAAAAAACCCACAAATATAGACGAAAGCACTCCGCTCTGGGTGAGTGGAATGCCTATGGGTTTCACCAACCATACCATATATTGTTATTAATGTCGATGAATTACTATTCTATAATACATTGTTCCATCACATGGGATCCAGGGTAATAACTTAAATAATACTCATCTATAAAGGAGATTGTAATGTTTTTTAATACTTGGATGGATCTGTTTCGAGTTGTTATTATCGGTATTATAAGTTATATCTCGCTTATTCTTATGGTAAGACTGTCTGGCAAACGAGCGCTTTCTCAAATGAACGCTTTTGATTTTACCGTTTCGGTTGCGCTCGGTTCCATTCTCTCTTCGGTAGTCTTAAATAAGCAAATATCCTTGAGTGAAGGTTTAACCGCCTTGGCTCTGCTGATTGGAATGCAGTTTCTGTTATCACAGCTTTCTTTAAGAAAACCTTGGTTTCGTGAAATGCTGACATCAGACCCTCAATTACTGTGTTACAAAGGCGTTTATATCAGAAGCGCTATGAAAAAAGCAAGAATCAACAGAGAGGATATTTACCAAGCTGCCAGGAACCAAGGTATTCAAACTATGGATGAGGTAAGCTTCGTTGTTCTTGAAAGCAATGGGAAGCTATCCATTATTTCTTCATCAAACGAATCCCGAGCCGATTTGCTAGATGACCTGGGTGAGGAATCTTAAGACGGGAACAGCGCAGATTTCGCTAGTTTAGTACAGTAATAAGACATTTAACATGCAATACAAAAACGGTAATAAGATCTTCTTACCTCAATACACGTCATGAAGGTGTCCTTCCCTCTTGCAGTTTAGCTCGGACACCTTTCTCTCTATTTTGTATCGTAATAATACGACCTACCATTTGCTAGCCTATAACTGAAATAAAGATGAAAAAAAAGGTAAGACTCTGAGCTCCAGTTCTTTGGAGTCAGAGTCTTATTCCGTCTGCATAAATAGTATGGATTATTGAACCTCTTTAAACGTACTAGCAGCATTGATGAACATGTCGCGTTTTTCATCCATCCGATTTTGAAGAGTCCAAAATAACAATTGAGTAAAGTTACCGTCGGTTTCTACAAGTGTGATCAGATAGCTAATTTTAATTTTGTCGATTTCCCCACTTAGCTCGAATTGTACAGCTGGCTGTCCATTGACCTCAATTTCCTTAGGTTCTGTTAGAGTGGCATTCAATAATGCTTGAGACATGGAGTCAGTAACCGCTGTAGAATAATCAGTCAAAGTAAAGTTATCGGCAAAAGTATCCTTACCCTCACGGAGAACCATCATATATTCTTCTTGTTGCATACGTGATGCTTGAATGTCAGCATCAGGAGACAGCTCAAGTTCGTATGACATAGAAGCAGGAATCGTAATCTCTGCCTTCTTGTCATCGCTCGTCATGGTGGTTACTTCTGTATTCTGATCGTCTTTGTTGTTAGGATCTGTAGATTCAGGGGGCGAAGTAGATGTAGATGCTGGAGTTGTTGGTGTTTCCTTTAATACCTTAAATGATTCAATCGCCTGTAAAAGCTCTTCTTTGTTAGCTTCAAATTTAGATTGTGTAGACCATGTAATAATTTGATAGAAAGAGCCGCCCTTTTCAAGTAAAGCTACTAAATAATGGACTTTCACCTTCTGCGCCTCACCGGTAATTTCAAATAGCTGAGCTTCAGTAGAATCCACATTTATTGTTTTGTTGTTAGATTCCTCCGCATTTGTTATAGACAAGTCAATGTTATTCATAAATATAGCTTTGAAATCATCTAATGTAGCACCGTCCGCCATATTCGATTTCAGAAGAGAATTTACTATTGCATACTTTTCATTTTTTCTTTCGGAAACTGCCAGAATGGCCTGTTCATTAAGAGCTGGGTCCTCTACCCATACCTCATCCAAAGTTAACTGGACTTGCCCGTCTTTAGAAGTAAAAATTTTTCCCTCTTTGCCACCACTGGATGTATTACTTCCGTTGTTACTTGAATTACAGGCTGAAATAAAAAGAACAGTTAACAGCAAAATAATGAGTACCTTGCCGGTACTACGTTTACTTTGTTTTCTCAATTTGTTCTCTCCTCTTCCTTATGTATAATAAGTTACTCTTAAACCTGTTATTGATTTTCGAATCACATATATGGGTTTTTCGTAAAAAAATGTAACTTCCTGACTTTATTGCGGAACTGCCATCTGTCTGAAAGCCGAGTATAATTTCGACAACAATACAGCAGAATCCAGTCCAAGTTATTGTAATTGCAGGTAATGGATTCGACTAGACCATTATATTAACTGCAACACGTATTTATACAGAATAAATTTTTTGTTTACTTAGATGCGGTTCACCGCGGCGTAACCGACTTGCGATGGCAATCAGCATTTGCAGTCAGCTCTGGGTGACCCAGCAGGACCTTTTCGTCCTGAGCCATACGGGTCTTCCGCTACTTCTCGAAGTCAGTAGAATTTTGTTGCTTTCTAAGTAGCAATTCCAATCGATGTGTTTTCATATTCTGCATTAGCTAATGCTTTGAGAATAAAATGTGCCACGTCAGCACGTGGTATTGATCTTGAGTTCTTTGGTACACTCGTCGTAGATTCTCTGTACTTTCCTGAAAGGGGACGATTGGTTAAGCCCAAGGGTTTCACAATGGTGTAGTTCAGTCCATGCGCTTCAATATAATCCGTAGCAGCCCTGTGATCTGCTAGAGTATTCTTAAGCATTCTCATGATCAGTTTCCCGCTTATCCCTGGTAGTTCTTTATGAATTCCTGCAGATGCGGTGTAGACGATTCGTTTCACATCATGTTCCTGCATGCCAGTGACAATATTTTTCGCCATCTCTTGGAGATCCGTTGATTTTTTCATCCCTTGATTAGAGCCTAAGCATGACACGACCGCATCATGACCAGCAATTGCTGCTGCGACTTCTGCTTGGTTGAAAGCATCTCCTTTTATAATTTTTAAATTATCGTGTGTAACTTCCAGCTTTGTTGGTGTTGGTGTCCGTACAAATGCTGTTACCTCAAAGCCATTCTCTACTGCCTGCTTCACGACAGACTGACCTACACCGCCCGTTGCTCCGAAAACAATAATTTTCATAGCCCTTCACCTTTCTTTCCGATCATTTTTTACACTTCTTGATAATATCAAAGTAAATCTTAATTGAAAACCGCTATCCAGTAGCCGGATGAGCGGTTTTTGCATTCTACTTCTCCTGCTCTTTTATCACCTGCTCAATCCCGAGAAGAATCAGCTTTAATCCGAAATCAAACGCACGATCCGTCCCCATCAGCTTGAACAGCCCATTTGTGAACATGCTCCGAAATAGTCCTGCTTCCGCTTCGCTCATGGAGTCCAGAAGACGGATCATCTCCTCACCCGGAAGTGGCTTCTGTTCCTTAAGGATGGCGGTGACATTGCGCTCATGCTGGTAATCATCTAGAACGAAGTAGTAAACATAGTTCGCAAGCGTAGTAACCACTTGTATTTTCTCCTCTTGCTCAAGCGGTGTCGATTCTACACAAAGAAGCATGCGGTTGGTGTAACGAATGATGTCCGGTTCATGGGGCAGCGTCATCATCATAAGCTGCGTAGAGCAGGGATAGCGGCTAAGCACGCTCCGTACTGTTACTGCAAGCGCAGTCAGCTGTTCCTTCCAATCCCCTTCAGAGTGAAACTCCTCCAGAATTATTTTAGATACCTGGTTAGCTAAACGCTGGTAGAGATCCTGTTTGCCCTTGAAATACCAGTACAGAGAGGGAGCCTGAATCCCTAGCCTGTCGGCTAATCGTCTCATACTGAATTTCTCAATTCCCTCCTCTCCTAAGAGATCCCACGAGGCTTCCAAAATCTTATCTTCCGAAATTTGAGGCTGTTGCTTTTTTTTCATTGATATCCGCCCTTTTATCTAACAGTGTAAGTTTATGCTTTACAGATTCATAAGTTCATGATACCATCTAACACTGTTAGACTCAAACTAACACTGTTAGATAATCATGAAAAAGAAAGAAGTGATCCACATGGATGCAGAAAACCTCCATTATTTCGAAAAAGCACCGGTTGCAAAAGCCGTAGCTCACTTTGCAGTACCGATGATGCTAGGCACGTCAATGAGTGTCATCTATTCCATCTTGAATGCCTACTTCCTTGGTACGCTCCACAATACTGCCGTGTTAACCGCTCTCGCATTAACCTTACCGTTATTCGCGATCATTATGGCGCTAGGCAACCTGATTGGGGTGGGCAGCGGTACGTTCATCTCCCGTTTGCTAGGAGAGAAAAAATATGATGAGGTAAAACATGTATCTTCATTCGCTTTTTACAGCAGCTTAGTTCTCGGTCTTATCATGATGGCTGTCGGCCTCCCGTTAATTGATTCCATTGTTCAAGGATTAGGGGCAACACCCGAATCCTTCCGATTTACGAAGGACTATGTCACAGTTATGCTTATCGGCTCACCATTCGTCGTATTGTTCTTTACACTGGAAAATATCGTACGCTCAGAAGGTGCAGCAATCACGTCGATGATCGGTATGATTCTCAGTGTTGTCGTAAATATTATCCTCGACGCGCTAGTCATTTTCGTCTTCCATTGGGGCATAATCGGCGTTGCATCCGCTACAGTCGTCTCCAACTTGGTTGCGAGTGTATTCTACGCCTTCCATATGGGATACAAGAGTCAATTTTTAACGATATCCGTAAACTGGTTCAAGGCTACCAAGGACATTCTAGGCAATGTATTCAAAATTGGAACTCCTGTCTTTATTATGAGTATCTTCATGGGTGCAATGTCGCTCATCTTTAACCATTTTCTTGTCGAATATGGTGATATGGCCGTAGCAGCATACGGAATTTCATCTCGTTTATTGCAATTGCCTGAGTTTATACTGATGGGATTATGCGAGGGAGTCGTGCCGCTTATTGCCTTCTCTTTTACAGCGAATAAATTACGCATGAAGCAGACGATTGGATTCACGTTCAAAGCCATTATGGGGTTAGCCGTCGTGTTCGGCATCATCGTCTATTTCATTTCCGATAACCTAATTGGTTTATTTACGAATGACCCGCAATTAATTGAAATGGGCAGCTACATTCTGCATGTAACATTCTTATCCTTATTCGTTTCAGGAATGACCACGTTATTTATGGGGATCTTCCAGGCAACAGCGCAAGGAACTGCAGCATTTATTATGTCAATTATTCAAGGAATTACTCTGATTCCTGTGCTCTATATAGCCAATCATATGAATGGCTTTCACGGAGTGGTCTGGTCGCTTGTCATTGCAGATACTGTCGCATTCCTTGTTGGTGCCATCATGATGTATGTTTTGCGGAACAAATTACAGCCTGATTTGGATAGCTTAGTACAGTAAAAAACATAGAACATGCAAAAAGGCAGAATCAGTTTACTCCCTGATCCTGCCTTCAATTTATTTTTAATAGCTTGGTTTCCCCGGTTCGTAAAACCTCAGATAAAGGAAGCCTATAACTCTCCCTCAAGAAACTTGATGAGGTACATTTCAGACTGCTTGAGGAAATATGCCGTGTTTTTAACATCGATTATATCTTCCTTCTATTGATTCAGATTCCTCAGTTACTAGCTCTGTAAATCCTAGACTACTTTTTCTCTTCTTCTTGTAAGGTGGCTGTCCCGCCTATTAAACAGGTAATCTCAATATCATCAATGTCTATCATCTTATCTTTCTGTGCATCATAGTACTCCCCAAATAGAAATAATGACTCCCTTTTTCTATTCAATAAATAAGGAAAAATTTCTTCACAAAATTCTGTAACACTTTTAAACATACTCTCCGGTGCAATCCCCGATTCATCGATAACCAACACTTCTTTGTGTTCAATAAGAGCAGGGTTGCGATTTAAATGGTACAGTTGAAAAGAGGTACCCTTGCGATACACTTCATAAATTGGAATTTCTATATTTTCAATAAAATCTCCATCCGTATATTTCAAGGTAAACTTTACGGCCATCTTCATTCTCCTTTCAACACGAATGCTAATTTTAGATTTAGCAGTGGTATTCCATTTCGCCCTACTTATGATACGGTTCCCCGCGGTTAATCTTCACCGCGCGGTAAATCTGCTCCACGAGCACAAGACGCATGAGCTGATGCGGTAAAGTCATTCGCCCGAAGCTCAGACGCTGTTGTGCACGGCGAAGCACCGCATTCGACAACCCATTGCTACCGCCAATCACAAAGACGATATGACTTGTCCCATAAGTACCGAGCTTATCGATCTCCGCAGCTAAATCTTCCGAACTCCACAGCTGACCATCCAGTGCTAACGCAATCACGTGGGCATCCCCTTTAATATGACCAAGGATCTTCTCACCCTCACGGTCCTTCACATTCTGAATCTCCGCATCACTCATGTTTTCGGGTGCTTTTTCATCCGGAACTTCAATCACCTGGAACTTGATATAAGGAGCAAGACGTTTTGCATACTCCTGGATGCCCTGCACTAGATACTTTTCTTTTAATTTCCCTACACTAATAATTTGAATAAACATATTCTACATACCTCCTATATAACACGGCTATTCACCGTTATGTACTAACATCCACGCTTAATTTATACCTTTGCTCATCTTCTTAATCCACTTACCATCTACGTTATATATACAAACAAAAAGAGCGCAAACCTCACGCTCTCCCCATGTTTACTATTCAACTATATCCGTGCGAAGCATGAACCTCTTATACGACTAGGAACTCCGCGTTGTTATCACATTCTGAGCACTTTACCGGCGGGTCCCAGTCGGAGAATTCGGTTTCTTTCAAATCTACAATATCGGGTGCATCCTCGAATTCATCAACAAACTGGTCAATGGCATGCTCCACATGATCTTTACATACGGTGTACATTCACTCAAGCATCCTTTCTGTCTTTACCCTTCTTACGGCTGTGTCCTTATGCCTTGAGGCAAACGCCCTCACATCTGGACATGCTCCTTCTCTTGTTCTACCATACCTGCGCGTGAAAAGAAACCCTTTATCCTTTTTCTCCCCTAACAATTGGGTAGAATAGGACTTTTCATCGTGACCTTTGCTGCTGCCTGTGTTTAGCCTTCCCAGATCGAGTAACCCGCCATGCATGATGAGCAAATAAAAAACGGCTTCCACCTGCCTGGGGAAAACCGTTTTTCGCTTTGGTGCTATTCATTAGGTTTATCTGTAAGCTTAGTGGAAACTTCCGTCAGCTTCCCATCACGATAAAACTTTATTTTGAGTTCCTCGCCAATTTTCTTCTTCTCATACAGGTGTTTACGCAGATCGAGTGTTGATTTAATTTTCTTTCCATCGAACTCCACAATGACGTCATTCATCTTAAGTCCCGCTTCGTCCGCTGGACCGGATGATTCGAGCACGATCACGCCTTCCTCAACGGAATCAGGCAGCTTCATCTCTTCCCGCTGTTCTTTATCGAGCGGAGCGTAGGGGCTGGTTAAATCTACGGTGTAGACACCGAGATAAGGACGAGATACTTTTCCATCCACCATCAGATCATCGACAATCGTCATCACATCATGCGTTGGAATTGCAAATCCAAGCCCTTCTACACCAGTATCCGCAATCTTCATCGTATTAATACCAACCAAATTCCCCTCTAAATCAACCAGAGCACCACCGCTGTTCCCTTCATTAATGGCAGCATCCGTCTGAATGACAGACTGTTCCCAGTCATAGACTCCATCCTGGTTAATAGAGACCGGAATCTGACGATCAATATAGCTTACAATCCCTCTTGTCATCGTACCGCCAAGTCCTAATGGGTTTCCGATGGCAAGTACGGTCTGACCTCGGCGCAGTTTGGTAGAATCTCCGAGCTCCACTGCTGTATTAATTCCACTGCTATCAATGGACAGCACAGCAATATCACTGATTCGGTCTTTACCGATCAGTTCTGCTTCCTTAGATACACCATCTACAGTTACAGCTTCTAGGTTCTCCCCACGATCGACAACATGATGATTGGTCATGATATATGCCTTTTTACCTTCAATTTTAAAAATAACGCCCGACCCTAAAGCCGAATCCGAAATTTTAGAACCTTCAACGTCTTTATGGCTCACAATACTTACTACAGCCGGACGAACCTTATCTCCCGCTTGCATGATTTGTGTCTCGTAAGAGTCAGTCCCTCCGCTTGCATAAGAACTTTGTCCGGCAAAAGCCATTTGTGTATCTCCTGGATATACAATCCACGCAAATAAAGTCACAGATACAATGGCGCTGATCACCGAGCTGATTACAGCAACCTGAATCGTTGAAAACGTGGAAGATTCCGTATTCTTTACTGTTTTCGGCCACCATCTTTTGCGGCTGACTCTAATTCGGTTTGGAAGATTTCCGGTCCGTTTTGATACTTTGGTGGAATAAAACTCATCGTCAAACAATCCCATTGGATTCTCTCCCCTCGTATCACTTGCATCAAGACCGTTTACTGCCTTAATACGTGCTTATTTCTCTGTTCACATGAATTATTATCTATAAAAATTGCTACAGGTCTCATATCTTCTCTACTATAGTTAACACATATGAAACGAAAAAGTTTCGAAAAAAGGGTAAGAAATCAGTCTCTATTACATATATCACCATCATTTTACCGCTTTAAGCGCGGCAACGTAAATGGATTATAAACCTCATTTTTTGACCACACAAGCCGAAAAAACAAGGTCTTTATTCCCATTTTTATACCAAAATGAAACTCCATAAAAAAGCTTTTCTAGCATAGCATGACCCTTACTCCTCAAGAAACAGGAAAAAACAGGAATGTTTTTGCCCCTGTCTGACTACAATACAATTAAGAGCTTACTAGACTCGCTGAAAGTTTCATATAATTCGCTGCCCAAATCAGAAGGAGGTATCATGATGAATCGTGTATACACGGCTATGGAAGAGGTCGGTCTTGCCGCCAAATTAGCGGATCTCAAAGAAGAGCATTACCGCAACACGCTTGCGTTAAGTACCATCATTGAGCTGCTTATCGAAAAAAACATCCTTACCCGGGAAGAGGTAGAAAAAAAAGCTGCCGACCTCGACAGCTTTATGGAGAACTCACCTTATCCCACGGTGTAGGCCGGTCATAATACGTCTCACAAAGTTGGAATTCGCTATCCTTATAGAAACATCCTCGTTCTTCCATTGCATTTCGTACCGTAAGTTTGGCGAGTTCCATCATATTATGATCACGGCTCAGATGAGCCAAATATACACGTTTCGTAATTCCATTCATCAGTTCGCTAAGGGCAGCACCTGCTGCTTCATTAGACAGGTGACCAAGGTCGCCCATAATCCGTCTTTTGGTATTCCATGGGTATCGTCCCATTCGCAGCATATCAATATCATGATTGGCCTCTAATACCATGACATCTGCATCTGAGATCGCATCGCGAACTTTATCACTCATGTAGCCAAGATCGGTTGCCACACTAAGTTTTTCTTTCCCATCATAGAAAGAGTAACCTACAGGCTCTGCTGCATCATGAGAAATACCAAACGACTCCACGCGAAGTGATTTAAACTCTGTTACCTCTCCGCTCTCCAAAATTCGAATATTTTCCTCAGCGATTTTACCAATCGATTTGTGCATCGCTTTCCATGTGTTCGTGTTCGCATAGATCGGTAAATTATATTTCCGCGCTACCGCACCAAGACCCCGAATATGGTCTGAATGTTCATGTGTAACTAAAATTCCGTCCAGTTGTGACCCCAGCATGTCCCGCTCTAGCATGAGTTCATCGATTCGCTTCGCACTGAGTCCTGCATCTATTAATAAAGCCGTATCATCATTACGAACGACCGTCGCATTCCCTGTCGAACCACTCGACAACACGGTAAAACGTATCCCCATAACTCATTACTCCTCCGGTTTTTCTGTCTTCGGACTAATCACCTCTCCGCTGATGCCCTGAACATAATAGGTCTGCCCGCCTTCGAGCACAAATCTCCACGCAGGGGCTGCCACTTGGCTGTCCGAGTTAAACTCCTCACCATAATATCCAAGCGTGATATCCTGTACGACCGCTTCATTCGGTAAAAAGAGCTCGACCAGCGTGCCAAGTGCCTTGGAAGCCGGAAGCACTTGTTGTTCTTCTTCGAATGTTGACATCTCAATCGGTGATTGCCGGTAAGCTGTTATTTTCTGATTTGAATAATATAACTCTAAATTCACGTGAAAAAGAGGCCATTTTTGCTCCGCAAGCGGATGTAAAATAAATCGGTCTGAAGCATCCAGATTCGCAAGCGGGTCCAGTTTATACTGGTCGATATCTGGAATTGTCTTTTTCAGCGCAGCCGCCATCTCTTTTTCAGAGAATACAAGTTTACTATCAATAGGCTGATCAAGCTGCACGATTCCCGCTGCCTTGTCCCCATTAAGATATCGATAGGTCAGCTTTGGCATAACAGGTGTGTCGCTTGGAATGGGCGCAAGAATCTGAATTCCCTTCTCTTCCATCAGTCGCTGTGTACTGTCACCAAGAGAAGTATAATCAAGACTTGAGCCGGCCGATTCCCGTGCATCCACCCACAACTGATAACCTAGAACCAGGTTCAGCAGCAGAAAAGCATATATTAATACATTCTTGGCACGGCCAAAGTCCATCTTTTCACCTCATTTCATTATAGACCACCTGTGCAGGCCAGTCCAAGGGTTAACCACTTTTTACTTCGTCTCCAGCATCCTTACTTCCCCTGTACTCAGTTTAACAGTCCACACAGGGACAAGTTTCATTCCTGCCTCCGTTGGCAGTGGATGATAAGCGGGGTATACACTAACCACATCCGTATCTCCAGCGGCTTCTTTGATCTGCTGTTCCAGTTCTTCCCCATAAGGAAGCTCTACCATCTGCTTATCGATCTCTTCTCCCTCTCTTAAATAGAGCAGGGAACGTTCGTAAGTAGCGACAGACTCTTTCTGCACATCAAGATATATATGCTCAAATCCATACTGCGGCAGATCCAGGATCTGATAGCTGTCATAATAGGGAAGCAAATTGATCTCCGTACTTTGATTCTCCGTATTCATTGTAAGCCGGTAGGTCCCGTTAAAACCGCCATATTGATTCACAAAATCAACCGCTGCAAGCACGTCCTTCGTCCGGTCTACTTCACTCGTCAGCACAGCCGCAGGGTCATTATAACTGATCCAGCGCTGGTTATATTTCACCTGCAAACTTCGCTTGCTGTCTGTATAAATTTCCGATCCATCTTTCTCCTGAATATTTCGCGTCATACTTGGGTCAAAGAATAGACTGCGCTGCATTTGTTCTACCGTATACTGACCTGTTGGAATCTCTACTTGGAGTACTTCGAGCGGTTCTTCTGGAATATAGTATCCGGCCTCAGTTAGCTGATAAGGAGTCCAGCCCGTCCCAAAATCAACATGCTGCAATACATCCTGTACCGTTAAATCCACATCCGACGCCTCATAAACGACATCCCCCCGCGCGCTGAAGAACAGAGCGTGTACCTTCGGGTCCTTATCGGTAGTATAGATCCAAATCTTATGAATCGTTTCCGCCTGAAAAAGAGAATCCGGATCAAGCTGCATAACTCGCTGCAATAGGGATACAGGTATACCGCCATCAAATGACAGCTCAATGCCCGGATGCTTCTTCTTCAGTTCCTCCCAATCCGCAGAATCTACGCTCTGCCTTTCAAAATTTCCAAAATTACGGCCTTGGAGCCGTGAATAGATGAGCTGATAGAAGGTGGATTCCGGATAAAAAATCGTATGCTTATCCTTTCCCATATGAATAATCATCTGATCAGGAAATAATAGATTCTCCACTCGCTTTTCCTGACCCATATTCTCGGTCTTGATGTAGTTTGATTCACTATTCACGATGGAGTAACTTCCGGGCAGACGGTAAATAAGAAAATAGCTCTGAACAAGACTGGCTGTGATCAGCAGTACTAATACCGTGTTTTTCAGACCTTCCTTCATGAATAGCCCCTCTCTTCCTGTACAAGAGGCAGAATGAACGTAACTCTTGTTCCTTTTCCAAACTCAGACTCAAGTTCAATGTCCCCGCCATGTGCTTTGACGATTTCCCGGGCAATCGATAAACCGAGCCCCGTACCGCCCATACTGCGGGCTCTTCCCTTTTCAACACGATAGAATCTTTCGAAGATACGTTCAATATCTTTTTTAGGAATGCCGATCCCGGTATCCTCAACCGATATAGCTACCCCTTTTTCTACAAGGGAAGCAGCCAAGGTGACACTTCCTCCCTCATTTGAGTATTTGAGGGCATTGGATACCAGATTATCGAGAAGCTGATCGATCTGATCCCGATCCATGGGTACTTCCAGAACTCCCCGCTCTACAATAACTGCAATACTCATCTGCTTCTGCTGCATCTGGAATGAGAAGCGATCCGCCACCTCTTCCAGTACATCGATGATTGGAGTAAGCTGCTTACGCAGAGGGGCTTCACTAGAATCAAGCCTTGACAGATGAAGGAGATCGGTAACCAGTCTGATCATCCGCTCCGTTTCATTTTGGATTACCCCAACAAAACGTCCTCCTAGTTCAGGATCTTCAATCGCTCCATTATCGAGTGCTTCTGCATAGCTTTTAATCGTTGTCAGCGGAGTTCTCAGCTCATGGGACACATTGGCCACGAACTCACGCCGTGATGCTTCCAGCTCTTCCTGTTCCGTCACATCCTGAAGCACAATAATGGTGCCTGTTCCGCCATGCCCTCGCCGATGGACAGGGGTGAACGTCACACGAATCACGAGTGATCCATCCTGACCATGGGGATGAATTTGCAAAAGCGTAGAAGCTGTAATGCCGCTCAGCATCGTCTCCGCTTCCTCCACATCAAGTCCGAGCAGGACAGCAAAATGCCTTCCGGTCATTGCAGATTCTTCGACGCCCAGCATGAGACTGGCACGTTTATTCACTAGAATAATACGTCCAAGTTCGTCCGTAGCGACAACCCCGTCACTCATATTAGCAAGAATAGAGGACAGCTTTTCTTTTTCCTCTTCGTTCTCAGATAGTGCCGTTCGTAAACGGCTTGTCATATAATTAAAAGCTTTACTAAGCTGCCCGATCTCATCGGTTCCATGCACTGGCATTTTGGTGCGGAAATCCCCTTCCGCCACGGCATTTGCCTTTCGTGTTAGTTCCTTGATCGGGGCCGTAATGGTATGTGATAGAATGACACCGAGCACAGCAGTTAGACCAAGCGCGATCATGACTCCGGATATAAAAATATTATTGATCCGCTCCATTGTTGTGTATAATTCGTTCATCGAAGCCGCAATATAGACAGCACCGACGATTTTCCCTCCGGAGGAGACAGGCTTGGCTACTACTTTTTTACGTACATTATCTTCATCAATCACATTTTCTTCATTATCCCGAATCCCTTGCAGTGCACGGCTGACCACGGTTTGTGTATTTTTACGGCCTATGTAATTGTTGTGCGAGCTAAGGGTTGTCGTCAGTACACGACCACTTGCATCAAGTACTTGAATCTCTGCACCGCTAATATTAAAAAGGTTATTAACCAGTGTCCCTAGACTTTCGGTTCGTTCTTCACCGGCATCACCGTCTCCGGTTACGAGTGTCTCCGCTACAAGTACAGACAGCATTTCTGCACGTGCATGCAAATCTTCTGTAAAATTGCTGGTCAGCGACGTTTTCATCGCACTAACAAAGTAGACACCAATCAGCTGCATTGCTACCAGAATGAGAAGTACGTATACAATAATCAGTTTGGCTTGGACAGTACGAAAAAAAGAAGTCCACTTCATCTACAAAACTCCGCTCTTTGAACCTCGAATCAAATAACCAAGTCCCCTGCGTGTCACAATTGTTTCCGGTTTGCTTGGATTTTCTTCAATCTTCTCTCTCAGGCGCCGAATCGTCACATCCACTGTCCGCACATCACCAAAATATTCAAACCCCCATACCGCCTGCAGCAAATGTTCTCTCGTCATCACTTTGCCTGCATTTTTGGCCATATAATAGAGCAGTTCATATTCGCGGTGGGTCAGATCAAGCGCTGCTCCGCCTTTGTAAGCCGTATACATATCTGTATCAAAATAAAGATCATGTAACTTCAGCCCCTGCGGTTCTTCTGCCGAAGATGAGGAATCCACTTGAATTTGTGGTTTTTGTTGTCTGCGCATCTGCGCTTTTACCCGGGCCAGTAGCTCTCTTGTGCTAAATGGTTTCGTGACATAATCGTCCGCTCCCAGTTCAAGTCCTAACACTTTATCAATCTCCGAATCTTTAGCCGTCAGCATAATAATGCGGGTTTCAAGCTGCGCTCTTACTTCCCGGCAGACATCCATTCCGTCCTTACCTGGGAGCATTAAATCCAGCAAAATTAAATCCGGTTGTTCAGACAATGCAAGTTCTACAGCCTGTATGCCGTCAAAGGCACAAGTAACCTGATATCCCTCTTTCTCCAGGTTAAATTTAAGGATATCTGCGATTGGTTGTTCATCATCCACTACGAGAATCTTTCCTTGCATACAATCGCTCCGCTCCAACGTTTATTTTGTGAAAAAGACCTCGGTCTCGTTTATCTGCTTAATACGATCTATTTTAACACACCTAAACCGGCAGATTCACTAGGTGAAAAGGTCTCCTTTCTCACATAAAAAAGCATGATCTGTCTCTATACAGACCATGCTTTCCTATTTTACGGCAGATATTTCATTGGATTCTGCGCAACACTGTCTTTTTTAATCTCAAAATGAAGGTGTGTACCTGTCGAGCGACCGGTATTTCCCATCACACCGATGATTTCACCTTTCTCAACAATCTGGCCTACTTTCACATCGATGCTGTTTAAGTGTCCATACACGGTTTCGTAGCCATTACGGTGATTAATAATAATGACGTTACCATACCCGCTTTGCTGTCCGGCAAAAGTAACGACTCCCTCGTCTGATGCTTTAATCGAACGATCTCCGACAAGGTCAATTCCTTTGTGCTGTCTTCCCCATCGTTGTCCAAAACTGCTGCTTATGACCGCATTCGATACGGGCCAGGTAAACACACCACTGCCTTCCCCGGTAACTTTCGTTCCCTGTATTACAATCTCAGTTACCGAAGCTTCCAATACTTCTTGTCCAAGCCATTCTTCTTTAACGACTTCGCCATTCTCTTTGGTAATCCGGTAGCTCATTTGTTTTCGTCCTGTTTTCCCTTCACGGACTACTTTGGTTACTCCTGATTTAAGCTCGTCGCTTTTGCGAACCTCTACCTGTGGTTCGGTAATGACTTCTTCAACCACATGTTCTACCGTTGTTACCGTAAGTGCTGTTCTCAGTGCAAGTAGATTGATCTGTTGTCCGACCTTAATGAAGTCATTTTTAATGTCTGGGTTAAGGGAACGAATCTCAGCTAGTGTCATTTGGTGAGTCTTAGCTATGGAGGATAAGGTGTCGCCTTCCTTAACCTGATAAGGAAACTCTTCTTCCACTCCTTCGGTAAGAAGCTTTATTGCTTCCTCTTCTGTTAACACTTTATTTGGGTCAGCTGTCACTTCTTCAACTGCTACTTCTTCCTTAAGCTGTATAGAAGCGAGTGTAACCTGCTCTTCTTTGGCCTTCGATGTCTCTTCTTCTGACGAAGTAAAAGCAGCGACCGATTTCACTTTTAACCCCGTATCTAAAGACTCAGCCTTTGCCTCCGCCGGAATATACATATCTTTTACGCGCTCCAGAATCTGATCCGCTGTTTCCTGATCTTTTACAATCGCGATCACTTTGTCTCCTATTTTAAGTTCAGCGCCTTCTGCATAAGCCGTAATCATTCCATCTAGCTTAGCTAGCGTTTCTTCTGTGGTGATGCTTACCGGCTTACTCGTACGGATCTTCTCAAGCGAGATCGCCTCTGTATTCAGCTTCATAGTAACATCGGGATATTTCTTCTCATATTCCTGTTTCTTCTGATCGTATAGCGAGAGCAGCTCTTCTTCACTAGATAAGGTACCAATCAGTTCATCCTTCACATATACGTTGTAATACGGAGTCGTGAGTAACTGATGACCTGCAAATCCTACAGATATCATCATAAAAAAACCTGCTGCAGTAAGCAAAAACCATTTGCGCGGTTTCATAAAAATCTTTTTAGTTATGGAAACCGATGTATTCGTGTTGTCTTTCGAACTGCTCATGATTCTCTCCTTTATTCTTACACGCCTTAGGTATGATGGTTATTGTCACCGGTGTATTATTTGTTATTTATGACATACTTATGAGTCATTTCATTCAATTTCATAGCTGAACTTCATATTTGTGTAAAAGTGTCAAAATTTTAACCTTTTATACACTTGTATACTCTACCACAGGTTTTCCTTCTCTAGCAACACGGGAAAACATGCCAAAAACCCGCGACAAGCGCGGGTTTCCTGAACTTTCCTCTATTGTTCTGGCGTCAATATGGCCATAAGCTGCTTATACTCATCTTCCGTAAGGTACTTCGCTATCACCTGTTCCATATCTTGCAGTTCTTGTTCTGTAATGCCGTTTTCCATATTACTCGCTATCAATTGCATCTCATCGGTTGGTATTTTGTTCATCAACAAATCAAAAACCTCTGTCTTTTCTTCATTCGGAATGGTGTCCTTATATTCAGCCATAGCATCTTGTGACATAACCACAGGGTCCTTTGTTTCTTCTGGATTTTCCGTACCTTCATCAGGACTTTCCGCTAAATCAGGGGCTGAATCCTTCCCACCACTCAAACTTTCAGGTGAGTTACTGCTCTGTTTTTTCGCTGTGTCATCAAGTGTTTTTTTCTGCTCCTCTGTACTTTCACTCGTATTGCTAGAGTTCATTCCTAAAGCACCTTGAAAAATAGAAGTTAGGCCTGTCGGTTGTCCCTCCCATGCGATATTAAAACTAGATAGCAGAGATTCTACATAAGATTGCACAATAAGTCCTGTTGTCAGCAATGTAAGTGTGCTTACCAGCATGACCGTTATTACTATTTTTCCGCACCATTTCAGCCATCTCATGATTAAAGGCCTCCTACTGATCAATTCACTTTCCTCCCTGCCCCTCTTTAGAGAAGTAGGAATCATAGAAGTGTATAAAATCAGTATTGACGCATGTGGCTCTATTCTATCCTTATTTTTTTATATTTTACTAGGGATAAGAATAAGTTTTACTTCGAGCACAAAAAAGCCCTCGACTTCACACCTACCTAATTAAAGGTAGATGGAAGACAAGGGCATCTATTTAGATTATCGACTCTCCCCAATTAGAGGCAAGTCCATGTTCTATTTTATATTATTCGTAAATTGGCAGAATCTGATTGGTTTGCTCACGGTTACGACCTACGGAAAAAATAGCAATTGGAATTCCTGTCAGTTCAGACACACGGGTTACATAATTGCGTGTATTTTCGGGAAGGTCTTCTAATTTCTTAGCTGATGTAATATCTTCGCTCCAGCCTGGCATCTCTTCATATACGGCTTCACATTCAGCCAACATTTTCAGGCTAGCCGGATAATGAGTAATGAATTCACCGCGATATTTGTATCCTACGCAGATTTTTACAGTATCAAGACCTGTAAGCACATCTAAAGAGTTCAAGGATAAGCCAGTGATTCCGCTGACACGGCGCGCATGACGTACAACAACACTATCGAACCAGCCCACACGGCGTGCACGACCTGTTACCGTACCATACTCATGACCTTTTTCACGAATATAGTCGCCGACTTCGTTATTAAGTTCGGTTGGGAAAGGTCCATCGCCAACACGAGTTGTATACGATTTAGCAACACCAATAACCTCTTTAATCTTAGATGGTCCAACGCCTGAACCAATACATACACCGCCTGCAGACGGGTTAGAAGAGGTTACGTATGGATAGGTACCTTGGTCGATATCGAGCATTACCCCTTGTGCACCTTCAAACAATACCCGTTTATTCTCATCAATAGCATTGTTAAGAACAACGGATGTATCGGTCACATAAGGACGAATAAATTCAGCATACTCGAGGTATTGCTTCAGAATTTCTTCTACATCAAGCGGCTCTGCACCGTACACTTGCTGAATTACTTGGTTTTTCTCTTTGACCATATGACGCAGTTTCAGTTCAAATTCCTCTGCATCCATGAGGTCCGCAATTCGGATCCCGTTACGAGCTGCTTTGTCCATGTAAGCCGGACCGATCCCTTTACGCGTCGTACCAATTTTATTTGGACCTTTACGCTCTTCCTCAAGTTCATCGAGAACCATATGATATGGCAAGATGACATGAGCACGATCACTAATAACTAAGTTCTTCGTAGAGAATCCATTATCATGTATATACGTAATTTCTTTAATTAGCGCCTCCGGGTTTACAACCATACCGTTCCCAATGACACATGTTTTATCTTCATAGAAAACACCGGATGGAATTAAGCTGAGCTTATATTTCTTATCGTCAATCAGGATTGTATGACCTGCATTATTACCTCCTTGGTAGCGAGCTACAACTTCCGCACTTTCCGCCAAATAATCGGTAATTTTGCCTTTGCCTTCGTCTCCCCATTGTGTCCCCACAACGACTACTGTTGACATATTCATTCCCCCGTAAATGTAAATTACAAACTTTGTTTATTATATTCACTTGGCATTGGTGTCTTCATTCATAGTATTCGTAGCTGTCCATGAACAATTCATAAAACGTCAGAGTAGTAAAAAACCTGCGTTACTTCATTCTTCACGTTACAGATCATTAAATCTGTACGCTTGCTGCTAAAAGCAGCAATTCAAGTTTACCAGTCGCCCAAAGCAAAGTCAAACATAAAAACGAACAATTATACATAACTTAAATATATTGTTCGGGAATAGGAGTGGTTGTCCAAAAAAAATCCACTGTCCAGTGCAAAATAACACTAGTCAGTGGATCTCTTATCCATCTATCTTACAAATCCAAATGGATTACCCAGCAAAGGCATCCGCATGAACTCGCTCATAGTTTACGAACTTATTAAAGTTTTTCAAGAATACGAGTTCAACGGTTCCCACCGGACCATTACGCTGTTTAGCAATAATGATCTCGATAATATTTTTCTTCTCAGTATCCTGATTATAGTAATCATCACGATACAAAAAGGCAACAATATCAGCATCTTGCTCGATGGAACCTGATTCACGAAGGTCACTCATCATCGGACGTTTATCCTGCCGCTGCTCTACACCACGGCTAAGCTGCGAGAGCGCAATAACAGGAACGTCTAGTTCACGAGCAATTTGCTTTAGTGTACGAGAGATTTCGGATACTTCCTGCTGACGGTTCTCGCCGCTCTTGCCGCGCCCCTGAATCAGCTGGAGGTAATCGATCACAATCATACCGAGGCCCTTTTCCTTTTTAAGACGGCGACATTTAGCCCGAATATCCGCAACGGTGATTCCTGGTGTATCATCAATGTAAATCTCTGCTTCTGATAAAGCAGCAATCCCCATTGTCAGCTTGGACCAATCGTCGTCACCTTTAAACTCCCCGTTACGCATGACATTCGCATCGAGGTTAGCTTCTGCACAGATCATCCGCTGTACCAGCTGAGCGGCTGACATCTCGAGACTAAAGATAGCTACCGTCTCATTTGCTCTTACCGCTACGTTCTGTGCGATGTTGAGGGCAAATGCCGTCTTCCCTACAGAAGGACGTGCCGCAACGATGATGAGGTCATTTCGCTGAAAACCACTCGTCATTTTGTCCAAATCCACAAAGCCGGAAGGAATCCCTGTTGTATTCCCCTTGTTCTGATAAAGGGTCTCTACTTTATCAAACACTTCCATGAGCACATCTCTAATGGCGATAAAGCCGCTGCTAGAACGGCGATTGGAAATCTCAAGGATTTTCCGTTCGGCATCACTAAGCATTCCTGACACATCTTCTCCGCCAGCATACCCTTCACTTACAATGGTAGTCGCTGTTCGAATCAGTCTGCGGAGCATCGATTTTTCTTCAATAATCTGCGCATAATAATCCACGTTAGCCGCTGTTGGAACAGCTTGAGCCAATTTTGCAAGGTAACTTACCCCGCCGATATCCTCAAGCTGCCCTTTATCCTGCATAAGCGAGGTGAGCGTAATAAGGTCAATTGGCTGGTTATCTTCACTAAGCTGAATCATGGATTCATAGATTAACTGATGAGACTTGTCGTAGAAATCTTCAGTCGATACCCGCTCCATAGCGGTAATCAAAGCCTCTGCTTGTAAAAGAATAGCACCTAGAACGGCCTGCTCTGCTTCAAGGTTTTGCGGTGGAACCCGGTCGAAATAAATCTCGCCGCCCATCTTATTCCTCCGTCACTTGGACCTTGAGCGTGGCTTTGACATCCGGATGGAGTTTGACACTCATCTTTGTAACCCCAAGGGTACGAATCGGTTCATCCAGCTCGATTTTCCGTTTATCAATCTTATAACCTTGCTTGCCCAGTGCTTCCGCGATCTGTTTGCTTGTAATGGCACCAAACAATTTACCGCCTTCACCCGCTTTTGCTTTCAGTTCCACCGTTAAAGTCTCCAGCTTTTTACCGAGTGCTACAGCTTCTTCTTTTTCTTGCTGTTTACGTTTCTCTTCCGCAGCATTTTGGTTTTCCAAAACTTTTACATTACCTTCTGTTGCCGGACGTGCAAGTCCTCTTGGCAGCAAGAAGTTTGATGCGTAACCTTCAGACACCTCTTTAACTTGACCTTTTTTCCCTTGACCTTTTACATCTTTTATAAAAATGACTTTCATTCGAACAACCCCTCTTCCTTCTCGATTTCAGAAAGTACATCTAACAAACGTGATTCTGCCTCTTTAATCGGCATGTCTAGCTGAACAGCTGCATTCGTTAAATGACCGCCGCCTCCAAGTCGTTCCATAACAACTTGAACATTCATTTTACCAAGAGAACGGGCACTGATGCCAATTAATCCATCCGGACGTTCACTAACAACGAAAGAAGCAACGACATCGGTCATATTAAGTAATGAGTCTGCCACCTGTGCAATGAGCAGCTGTGAAATAATCTGTCCTTCTTCCGTAACAGCTACTGCAATATGCCCATGAATCATTTTAGCATGTTTTATGATTTCTGCTTTCGCAATATATTCCTGGAGATCCTCTTTGAGCAAACGTTGCACTAGAATGGAATCCGCACCAGATCGTCTTAAGTAACCTGCGGCCTCAAACGTTCTTGAACCTGTATGCATTGCAAAATGTTTCGTATCCACCGTGATACCTGCCAGCAGTGCCGTGGCTTCAAGTGGTCTGAGCTGTAATTTATCATGAATATACTGTAATAGTTCTGTGACGAGTTCAGCGGCTGAGGAGGCATACGGCTCCAAATAGATCAGCACTGCGTCATTAATAAATTCTTCTCCTCTGCGGTGATGGTCGACCACCACTACACGAGAAGCCTCTTGTACAAGTCTAGGTTCGATCGTCATGGATGCTTTGTGTGTATCGACGACGACAAGCAAACTGTGCTCTGTGATCATCTGCTGCGCTTCTTCCGATGTAATAAACGAAGCACCGATCTCCTCGTCCTTATACACCTGATCCATTAAGCGTTCAATCGAAGGATTGGATTCATCGAGCACAATGTATGCATCCACATGATATAGATTAGCAGCTTTCCATATCCCAATGGAAGCGCCGATCGCATCCATATCTGGGATTTTGTGCCCCATAATGAAGACCTGGTCACTTTCTTGCATGAGATCACGCAGCGCATGAGCAATAACCCTTGCTCTCACACGGGTTCTTTTTTCTACGGCATTCGTTTTTCCGCCATAAAAAGAAAGTCGCTGACCCGCTTTAACTGCTGCCTGATCCCCGCCCCGCCCAAGCGCCATATCCAGACTCGATTGAGCGAGTTCCCCAAGTTCACGTATACTGTCCGAACCGTAGGCAAGGCCAATACTGAGCGTCATCGGAACTTTTAAATCTGCTGTCATCTCCCGAATATCATCGAGAATAATAAAACGGCTCATCTCAAGATCCTGCAAGGAGTTATGGTTCAGGATCATTAAATAACGTTCTGATGATAACCGTCTCAGATAGATATTGAAGTCCTTTGCCCAGGAAGTAATCTCACTTGCTGCACGAGCGATTAAAGCAGTGCGCTGCTGGTCATCCATTCCTTGAGACGCTTCATCCAGATTATCCAACATGATAATACCAAGCGCTATTTTTTCTTTCTCATATTTATCCCGAAGTGTTGCAAGTTCAGTTGTCTCATAAATGTAGATCAGTCGCTCTTCTGGATAATGTCTTAGATCATATACTTGTTCATTCATCCGATATTCAAATTGAATATCATGAGGATGATCCTTATGATGATCTTTCTTTTCTTTCACCTTAAAGGGAAGCTGTGGAAAAAGGGTCATCAGATCATTGCCGATCAGCGTTTTTTCGCCAAACATACGGGAGACAAAGCGATTATTCCACTCTATAGAGCGGTCCTCGCTGTATAGTACAATCCCAAGCGGCAAGTTACTGACAACTTCTCCTTCTACCCTTTTAATGCGTAAGTTCAATCCGCCAATATATTGATTCAGTTCTCTCCTGAAATCAAGTTCAGCTTTGACCATTACGAAACCAAGAATCGCCACAAGGACAAGACAAACAAGACCAAGCGGCCAATTATAGGCAACGAGAAATGCATCCAGAATGAGTAATAGAGCAAACGCCCAGACGGTCTGGTATCCGTGCCAGCGTTTTAAAAGAAATTTAGGCATTAAAATTCATCCTATCGTTTTGGTCTGGAAATGGCTTCACGGAGTGGAAAAGCAAGGTCAATAATCCCGATAATCCGCATGGGTCCAATCAGAACCGTCGCTACTGCAAGCAAGAAGGGCAGTATAGGATGCCATTTTTTTGTATGAGCAACATAGAAGAAGAAGCCGACGGCTTGAATCATAAAACAGAAATTAATCAGCGGAACGAAATTAAGAGCAATCATCGTCATAAAGCTAGATCCCGAGCCATCTGCAACAAGTTGTAGAATAATACCTATAAAATAATACCAAATTAAAGCTTTTGGTAATCTCCACTCTCGTGCGGGCTTTAGTCTTGGTACATGAACGCCAAGTCGACTAAGCACCGGACGAGCAATAGCATGTGTTATGGATGCCATAATAAAGGAAGTGACAATCAGAGCAAACGGAATCATCTGTACCGTTGTCGTTTTAATACGCTCTGCCATTTCTTCATCTATCACGAGTCCATTGGTGAGTGCATTGTTACCACCGGCTTCGGTCACCGGAGTGAGTGTGAGTGTAACTACATCCTTCATATATCCTTGAAAATCAAACTGAAAAATGGTGGTGCTAATCAGCAGCAACAACAAAAATTCAGCAAGGATCGTACCCGTACCCGCCATAAGTGTATTCAGTGCCGGCTTTTTATTTTTGTAGAAATGTCCCATTACAATCGCTGGTATCAAAAAGAAGATTGATAACAGCAAATAAAAAGGCTCTACAATGAAAGCAATCAGAGCCACGGGGATAATGTGCCAGCAGAAAGCTTTTAAGCTCAGTGAGCTATACAGAATCACCCCAGGCAAAATAATTAAAAATACACTAATAGCTGTCAGCGGCGGAGTCAGTAATGATAACAAAAGCACAAGATATACTAAACTCCATATAGCTGTTGACCAGCGAAATTTCAAATGTTTTCACCTCTTACGCATATGATCTTCGAGAGCAGAAATATCTTTATACCAGTCTTCAAGCTGGTGACCTTCCTGTTTGTGTTTTTTCAGCTTCTCGATGAGCAGATCATCCATATCTTTAAAAGAAATCCCAAGCCTTCTCCCCAGGATGTAACTGCTCATGATGAGACTTGCAAGACTATCGCTGATTCGCGCTGTGCTTCCTTCCCAAAGCGCTTTAAACAAACGTGACACTTGATCCAGCATTTCAGTTTTAAGCCATTCAATCACTTTCGCGCGTTTCGCTACATCCAGTTCTTTTGGCATGCTCATGATCGTCACACTCCCGTGAAAAGCTTTATTCTCCATTATAGCATAAAAGGGAATATCCATAAAAAGGACTGCTCGGAATCTCCTGTATCAATAATGAGACCTTTTCCTCTATTTTAACCTGAATTCGTATTAAGCGATTCTTTCTCCACCATATTTTCACAATATTCAATAATTTGACTGCGACGTACAATCCCGATAAACCGATCCATATCATCGACGACCGGTACGAAGTTTTGCGCTTTTGCGAGATTAATTAAGTCACCCATGTTCGCATTAATGGAAACCGGTTTTATATTTACTCGGAGGGGCACATCCTTAAGGTAAAATTTTGAAGCGTTTTCAAATGTAATCTCTCCCTTGGAATTCTTCATATGCCATAGAAGATCTCCCTCTGTTACCGTACCTTTATACTTTCCGTCTTTGGTCAAAATAGGGACTGCAGTAAAGCGGTGATATTCCATCCGTTCAAGGGTCTGTCTCAGCGTTGCATCCGAGGTAACTGTTGCTACCTCCTGTTTGGGCAGCAAGAAAAAAGCAATATTCATAACTAAACACTTCCTCCTTATGTTAAGGCAATAGTTAAGTATTTGTATCTCTTACATATTGCGGGTTTACTTCTTACTTACTACCATTATATTCTCATAACACAACAAAATCAGCACCAGACTTAAAGAAATAATCGTCCAGTGCTGATCTTCTGTCCACCTATTCTGTATCTTCACTCTTTATATCGTCCGTGTTCGGTTTCATTAACGTCTCTGCAGTCGTATTTGGATCGAGCCAGTTATTAATCAGCTCTTTAGCATACGCCAGATAATCTTCATCTACGTCATCATAGAAGATTCCATTCTTTCTTACCCCTTCACCCATAATAGTGAAACTAGAAATTTCAGGGTTGCTCTGCGTAAGAACTTGTTTAGCTAGGTCGATAATAAAAGAAGGCTGCATATTGGTTTGGAAGTTATCTCCCATAATATCAAACAGTTTAGGTATATTCGAAATTTGGCTAAGACTCAGCATTTTGTTGGCAACTGCATTTAAAAAGATCTGCTGACGCTTTGTCCGGTTGAAGTCACTGTCTTCGCGATAACGAATGTAATAAAGTGCTTCCTCTCCACTATACAGCGGCTTACCGCCTTCAATCGTAAACTGTACGTGATTTGGATTTTTGTTGACGATATCTTCTTCAATCGGAAGTTCAATACCGCCAATTGCGTCGACAACTTCCTGAATGGCTGTAAAGTTAACCGTTGCATAGTAATCAATTTCCTTCTCTAGGAAATTTTCTACGGTGTTAATTGACATTTCCTCTTCCCCAAAGGCAAAAGCATGAGTGAGTTTATCATAATCATCTTCACCGTCATTGTTTGAATCATGCCCTATAATTTGTACATACGTATCCCGGGGAATCGAGACAAGCAGGACTTTTGATTCTTTAGGACGAACCACCGAATAAATAACGGTATCCGAACGACCTCGCGTTTTCTCATAGGGCCTTGCATCCGTTCCTAGTAATAGAACAGAGAATGGTTTCTCTTGATATACTATAGGCTCGGCATTAGCTTCCCCTCTATATGATCTTTCAAGCTGATTTTTAATTGTATCTGATAAGAACAAATCAAATGCTGCAAGAGCTATTTTTTGTCTAAAAGGATAGGCTACCGCGACTAATACAACAAGGGTTACAAGCGTGATCAGTAAACCCTTTTTTTTATTGCGTTGCTTTCTTCTTGATCTAGATCTCATTGGTTCATTCCTTCTCTTAGTATGGGGACAACAAATCCTATTTTCTATTTTAGTAGGCATTGGAGGTCACAGGAGACAAATAATTCGTAATGATTCTTTCTAAATAAAAATGCCTCACTTTATAATGTCCTATTATTTTTTATCGTGCAACTTGTACATTTTGCTATATTACCATATTAATCTGTATGACGGCACCATGCAAATTGTCATATTTCTCCGTTTTTTGTAACCTTTTTGGTTTATTTCTAGGAAATAGAGAAGAGGTTTCAAAACAATTTGAATTAAATAGAGGGTCTTTGAATAACTTGAAGCCATGTTGAAGCCCAGTTTTGTGTCCACTCTTTTGCACTATAGGAGTGAGCAAATCCATAGTCAAACAATTGTTTAGCTTCTTCAAAACGCTGTTCTTTAGTTTCTGCTCCCATTACAATAGCAATCAATCGTTGGCCGTTCTTTTTCACCGTACTTGATAAGCAATATCCTGCATCTTTTGTATATCCTGTTTTAAGACCGTCTGCACCGCTGTATGCATATGGACCCTTTACATTGTCCAGCATCCAGTTTGTATTGCTCATATATAACCCTTTGTTTCTTAATTCAACTTGAGTCTGGCTTGAAAGTTTTAAAATTTCAGGATGTTGTTTAATGAGGTGAGCGGACAATTTTGCGACATCTTTTGCCGTCATATAATTTTCAGAGGGGCCGCCAGATAAAGATGAAGAACCCGTCGCATTATTATATTTTGTATGTACGGACAGTCCAATGGACTTCGCTCTTATATTCATTTCTTCTACAAAACGTTCCTCAGAGCCAAACGCATGCTCTGCAAGGGCAATCGTTGCATCATTCGCCGAATAAACGGAGATTACCTTGAATAGTTCGTTGACTGTAAATTGATCATTTTCATTTAGGGATACATTAATACCAGCTGCTTTAGCAGCATGTTTGCTGATCTTTACGGTGTCATTCCCAGAAATATGTCCTGCATCCATTTCGTCCAGGATGATAAGCTGAGTCATTAATTTTGATAAGCTTGCTGCAGGTAAGGGATGATCTCCATTAGAACTAACAATGACTTCACCTGAAGAAGCGTCCATGAGCAGGGCGGCACTAGATTGAATAGATGGTTTTCCTACTAAGCTTTCTGGCCTTACACCTATAAATATGACAGCGATGAGAACAACCAGTGTACTGCTTCGTAGGATCCATTTCTTCATCTCTATTCCCCCGTTCTTCAAATTTGATTCAAAATTCGTATCTACTATATGTAATTAAAATTTATTTACCGACTAAAATAACTGTCTCTATTACTCTATTAAACCAATCTATATATATAGACGTAAGAAATGTGGATTTTGTCTGCATTTCTTTATATTTTTTTCAAAAAAATATTTTTTCGTTCACTAAATAAATCTTTAGCCGGCATTCATAACAAAAAAGCACAGCTTTTCACACGGCATTAGTGTAAAAAAACTGCGCTCAACATTCAATTAGAAACAATCATTGCAAAACACCGTTCATGAGTGTAGGACCCCAATCCATAACTCCACTCGTATTTTAAAGTCACTTATGCATAGTGACATGCAACGTAGTGATCTGAACCTACATTACGGTACTCCGGAATCTCTTGCTTACAACGATCCGAAGCAATAGGACAGCGAGTATGAAATTTACAACCTGAAGGTGGATTTGCTGGACTCGGGATATCACCCTTAAGGACAATGCGTTCTCTTTTCAGCGTTGGATCTGGAATAGGTACTGCTGATAGCAGAGCCTTTGTATAGGGATGAAGCGGATTGCGGAACAATTCATCCTTACTAGCCATTTCTACCATGGAACCAAGGTACATAACACCAATTCTTGTACAGAGATGCTCTACTACACTGAGATCATGAGAGATAAACAAATACGTCAGCTGTTTTTCAGCTTGCAAATCACTAAGCAAGTTGATGATCTGAGCCTGAATGGATACATCAAGTGCAGAAACCGGCTCATCTGCCACAATAAAGTCTGGGTTCAGAATCAGTGCACGTGCGATTCCAATCCGCTGACGCTGCCCGCCTGAGAATTCATGCGGATACCGATCATAATGATACGCAGAAAGACCGCATATACGCAAAGTTTCTTCTACGGTAGCTCGTACCATCTTTTTAGGAATCAGCTTATGATCCAGCAGTGCTTCACCAATCGCATCGCCTACTTTGATCCGAGGATTCAGTGAACTGAAAGGATCTTGAAATACAATCTGCATTTCCGGCCGAATCGAGCGAAGCTTCTCTTTAGATAACTTGTGAAGATCCTGTCCTTTAAAAATAACCTTACCCGACGTTTTATCATTCAGTCTAAGAATGGTTCGGCCAATGGTACTCTTACCACAGCCAGACTCTCCTACAAGTCCGAATGACTCTCCTTTATAGATGGTAAACGATACATCATCTACTGCTTTTACATCACCAACACGGCGCTGGAACACACCGCCCGTAATCGGAAAGTATTTCTTTAGATTCTGTACTTCAATCAGCGCTTCTGTCATCGTACCATTGCCTCCTCCTCATAGAGCCAACATGCGACTTTATGTCCTTGTTCATCTTTACGCAGTGGAGGCTCTTTCTCGCGGCATATGCTCATGCAAGACTCACAGCGATCGTGGAAATGACAATTCTGCCCGAGTTCAACTGGGTTTGGCACTTGGCCTGGAATCGAATATAGACGTTCCTGTCTTTGATTGATAATGGGCTTGGCCTTAAGGAGACCCTTTGTATATGGATGCTTCGGTGCTTTGAACAATTCGAATACCGAGGCTTCCTCAATCACTTTGCCTGCATACATAACCACCACGTAATCAGCCATTTCCGCAACGACACCCAGATCATGGGTAATGAGCATGATGGAGGTATTAAATTTTTCTTTAATATCACGCATCAGATCAAGGATCTGTGCTTGAATGGTTACATCAAGTGCAGTCGTAGGCTCATCAGCAATGAGCAGCTTTGGATTACAGCTTAACGCAATGGCGATCATAATCCGCTGACGCATACCACCGCTGAGTTCATGTGGAAATGAGTCTACAATTTTCTCTGGACGAGAAATTCCAACCAGGCTAATCAGTTCAATCGCTCTCTTACGAGCTTTCTTCCTATCGAGCAGCAGGTGAATCATTAGTGGTTCACTGATCTGCTCTCCAATGGTAAGTACAGGGTTTAAGGAAGACATCGGTTCTTGAAAAATAATGGAGATGTCATTACCCCGAATTCGGCCCATATCTCTTTTATTCAGCTTAAGAAGATCTTTACCTTCAAATAAAATCTGTCCCCCGGCCGGATCTACCTCTAATAAACGCATCAGTGACATTGCCGTTACGCTTTTTCCGCATCCAGATTCACCAACGACGCATACGGTTTCGCCTTCGCGAATCGTAAAACTCACGTCATCAACCGCCTTCACGACCCCTGCGGATGTATGAAAATGCGTTTTTAAGTTACGGAATTCTACTAAGTCTTTTGCCATCTTCGCATCTCCTACTTTTTCATTTTAGGATCGAGCGCATCGCGTAGCCCGTCACCAATCAAGTTAATAGATACTACGGTAATCAGAATACACATACCTGGTGGAATCCAGACCCAAGGTCTCTTTCGGAACTCAATCAGTCCATTTGCTTCAGAGATCATATTGCCCCAAGATGGGGTTGGTGGAACAACACCAAGTCCTAGATAACTAAGGGTAGACTCAGATATAATGGCACCTGCGACTCCAAGCGTTGCTGATACGATAATAATTGGAATGGTATTAGGCAGTAGATGTTTAAAAATTTTGCGACGATCACGAAGCCCGAGTGCTTCAGTAGCCTGCATAAATTCCTGCTCTCGCAGCGTCAGAATCTGACCACGGACCAAGCGAGCCAGATACGGCCATGCGAGAATCCCCATAATAAGCATTAGATAATAAATTCGATCCTTAGGATCAACTTTCATATCAGAAAGAACTGCCCCTAAGATAATAAGAAGCGGCAAGGACGGCAAAGACATAAAAATCTCACAAACACGCATAATAATCGTATCCACAACATTTCTGTAAAAACCAGCTAATGCACCCATGATCGAACCTAAAATTACAGTGATTGCAGTAGCAATAATACCTACCATAATAGATACACGTCCTGCTAACATTACACGAAGCAGAATGTCTCTTCCGAGCTTATCAGTCCCTAACCAGTGCTCCGCATACGGAGCTTTATTTTTGTCGATTACCTTGTAATCATTTAAACTATATGGTGAAATCATGGGACCAAATATACAAAGAATGATCATTAGTACTAGAATAAAAAGTCCACCTACAGCAAGCCGATTACGGGTAAAACGGCGTACTGCTACACGCCATGGGGAATCTGGCTGCTTAACTGGAGCTTGAACATTCGTATTTAATGGTGCAGCCTCTATTGACAATGAAATCTCCTCCTACTTTAAACGTATTCTAGGATCAGCAACTCCATAGAGAACATCGGATAGCAAAGTTCCGAGTAATGTAAGAACCGCTAAGAATATAGTGAATCCAAGCATAAATGGATAATCTCTCATCGTAATCGATTCCAGATAAACTTGTCCTACACCAGGCCAAACAAAAATCTTCTCTAATATGATTGCTCCTCCAAATAATCCTGGAAGTTCTAGACCCATTAACGTAATCGCAGGAAGCATTGCATTTCGAAGTGCGTGTTTGAAAATTACCGTTCTTTCCTTCAGACCTTTTGCACGGGCTGTACGAATATAATCCTGACGTATCACCTCAAGCATACTCGTTCTGAAATAACGCGTTAGTGATCCAGTACTGAGCATGGTGAGCACAAGAACAGGCATAAACATATGATTAGCTACATCTAAAATATAATCCCATGTAGAACCTGGCTGGCCTGCGGTTGTCATTCCTCCTACAGGGAATAGTTTTAAATCAACAGCTAGGAACTTAATTAAAACGAGTCCTAAGAAAAAGGAGGGTAGTGACATACATAAGAATACAAAGAGTGTAACAATCTTATCGAAGAATGAATATTGAAATTTGGCTGATAGAACTCCTGTAAAAATAGCTATAATCCAACTAAACATTAGACTGAAAAATGCAATGATAAATGAATTCCACACATAATCTCCAATGACATCAGTAACGGGTCTTTTATGTTGAAGTGAGTCCCCCATATTGCCGGTAATCATATGTCCTACCCATGTAAAGTACCTATCAACGACACCTTTATCGAGACCATATATCTCTCGTAATTGCTGAGCCTTTTCCGCAGTCATATTCGGATTTTGCTGAGCTGTAATATAGTCTCCTGGAATGAGTGCTGTAATTGCAAAAACAATTATGCTGATTCCGATCATCGTCGGAATCATCTGCAGCAGCCTCCGGATAATGTACTGCTTCATAATATTCCTCCCGGATTATAATTGGATAAGCTCAGCTCTTTAATGAGCTGAGCTTATCATAATCATGCAGTTAAATTATTGTGCCAGTTCCGCTTGATAAAGAGAATATGTGAAGTCTTTATAAGGAGTAATCTCAAGTCCAGTTACACGACCATTAACAGCCCAAGCATCTCTTCTTTGGTACATCAGAATATCAGGGATATCTTTGTTAAGTTCTTGGTAAGCCTGTGCGTAGATTTCTTTACGTTTCGCTTGATCAAGTTCTTTTTTACCTTGTTTCATCAACGCATCATAAGCTTCGTTAGAGTATTTCACTCGGTTTTGTGCTCCGCCCGTTGTGTATACTGTTCCATCTGGATCTGGAGTAAGTCCCCATGCCATGAAGAACATATCGAAATCGCCCTTATCTGTTTTATCTAAGATCGCATTGAAATCAAGTTTTTCTGCATTTAACTTAATTCCAAGATCTTGATAGTTAGCGGTCATTATTGGCAAGATAGCATCAACTACTGGGTTTTCAGCAGTACCAGAGAAATCAATTTCAAATTTCTCTCCATCTTTTTCACGAATACCGTCTGCACCTACTGTCCAGCCCGCTTCATCTAACAATGATTTTGCTTTTTCTGTGTCAAATGCATAAGCTTCAATTCCTTCGTCAGTATAAGCCCAAGATTGTTTGGACTGTGGAATATTAATGACGTCTGCAAATTTACCGTAAACAGCTTCTACAATTTCAGCACGATTCAAACCATATACCAATGCTTGACGAACTGCAGGGTCTTTAAATTTTTCTTTTTCATGGTTGATACCTACATATCCATAACCGTTAGTAGGGAAGACATTAATGTTCAAGAAACCATAGGATTGAAGTTCCTCAATGTTATCTTCATTTACAGTTACCATGTCCATATCGATCTCGCCTGTGTTAAGCATAGCAAGTTTAGTTTCATCTGTAGTCGATTTGTAAATTACATTTTTGATTTTCGGTGCACCAGCAAAGTAGTTCTCATTCGCCTCAAATATAACTTGTTGACCTGGTTGGAAGGATTTCATAATATACTGACCCGAACCTAGTGGCTTGTCATTCAATGCTTTTACAGATTCCACGTTACCTTGTTTATAGTCTTTACCGTAGTAAGCTTCTGGAAGGAAAGGAACCGAGCCTAAGAAGTCTTTAGTAAGAGCTGTAACTTCAGTAACTTCTACTTCTACAGTGTTCTCATCTACGATCGTCACGCCAGAGATTTCGCTAGCTTTACCGTCGTAATAGTCTTGTCCGCCTTTAATCTTGTAAGACAATGCATCGGACGGTCCATCATAACTCTTGTCATGAAGAACTTTTAGAGAAAAATAGAAATCATTAACCGTTACTGGTGTTCCATCTGTATAAGTCACACCTGGTTTTAGTTTGAAAGTATATTTCAAACCATCTTCACTAACATCAATGCTGTCTGCTAAATGAAGAGAATATGTTCCATCACCGTTCATGGTTTGGAAGAAATCAAATAGAATAATGTTAACCATATCATCATAAGCAGAATCTTGGAAAAGTGGGTTAAATACACCCTTAGGAGAAGTTACCCCTACAATCAACGTATCTTTACGTTCTGTGGCCGTTGGTGGATTTAATGACATGTCTAATGCTTCAAACAAACCATCGTTTTGTGTAGCATCTTCAGCAGGTGTCTCTGGTGTCTCTGCTGGTGGTGTTGGTGTTTCCCCCGGAGTTGGTTCTGCCGTTTGTCCGCCAGCGCATGCTGCAAGTACCGTTACCAGCATAAGCATGATCACTAGCATTAGCGAAAATCTCTTTCTCATGAAAATCCTCCTCGTAAAATTCATAATGTTTATAAATTATCAGGATAAAATATATGAAAATTATCCATGAATAATTACAGAGTTACTAAGAAAGACTGACCATGATGCTAGGGAAACAAAGTGAGTAGAATTGAAATAATGAGTGGTAAATATAGATGTATATGAATCTATATATGTAGAATATTCTTGATGTGAGGTTTTAAATATAAATAGAATTGGCAGAAATGTAGTACTAGAGATGCATACTTTTAGACCATCGGTCAATAAATGTAATATCATCCTATTAATTGGTATTAAATAATTTATTGTAATGATACGTGTAAATTTTACTAACGTCAATGTTTTTTTACATTTTATTGATATTTAACGTTCATTTTTATTTATTAGGGGTAAGTGCTAATTTTTTGGGCCATATGTGTTGTTTAATAGATGACAGTATATTGTTATATTTCATGAAACCATTGCATATATATAACATATATATTACACATAAAATAAGAAAGGAATATTGGTGTAAGTAAACGTAACGCATTAAAGAGTGAACATCAGGTATGTTTTAGCGTTATCGTTCAGTAGAGGACAACTTTTTGTTGGTGTTAATCAATCGGGGCTAAACAACTTCTTTTTTAGAACTTTTTTCCTATTATACAATTCTACTTCGTTATTTCAAGTGGAATCTGCAATGAATTGTAAACATCTTGTGAAAGATTTCAGAAAATAAAAAAAGGCCCTGCTTTGGCAGGACCAGATATAATATAAGATAAATTACTAATATCTTTTTATGCTATTTTTGATTTAATCTTCACTTGCTTCTAGATCTTTAGCATTTAGTTCATAACCTGGTGGTCTTTTACCGCGCTGCAGCTCAGCTATACTATAGCCAAAATCATACTGAAGATGAGGATAGTCTGGAAAACTGGCCCAATCACCTCCCCATTCAAACCCGAGTTCTTTAGCGATCTCTACAATCTCCATCCAATCTGATTTCCCATTTCCATTTCCATCATAGTCCATATCCCATATTACTTTGTCTGCGGAGACCCTAATCGCAAAATCAATGGCTAGTCCATAATTATGATAAGATTCCCCGCCTCTAGCAGAAGTTACAATTTGCCCTGCTGTGGATCGTCCTTGTTCAAAGAGTTCATCCTGCCTCTCTTCACTCCGGTATCCTTCTGTAATAATGATCTTTATTCCGCTCTTTCTTGCCCGTTCTACTAACTGATTTTGCTTTTCAGCGACAACTGGATGTAATCCAGTTACTTCAAACTGCTCTTCTTCAACCTCTCTAAAAAAAGGAAGGCTCCAATGAATACGGAAAGTGTCCGACTGCGAAATATAATATACAAGTCCCAAGAGCAACAGCATTAACAATAAACGTCCTGAAGTCCCGCGTCTTTGATGTGTTTGCCTTCTCATAACCACTCCTATATTCTATCTATCCTATCATTATATTTCGTGTAATAGGAAGATCACAACGTTGTTCCAACATTCCATAGTTAATAGTCACTTTATATCAATAGAACAGAGAATTGTATGTAATTATTAAACAAAAAAAACAACCTGCTGTAAACAGCAGGTTGTTTCGATCACTGAACCTGAAACTATTCAGTTGTGTACGGAAGCAATGCGATTTGACGGGAGCGTTTGATTGCAATCGTCAGCATGCGTTGGTATTTTGCACTCGTGCCAGTAACACGACGTGGCAAAATTTTTCCGCGTTCACTGATAAATTTACGAAGCAGGTCCGTATCTTTATAGTCAATGTGAGTAATTTTGTTAACAGTGAAGAAACAAACTTTACGACGTTTATTACGGCCACCACGGCGTGCTGGTCTTTTATCGTCTCCGCCTTCTCTTTGTTTGAAGCCCATGCTATTCAGTCCTTCCTAATTAAAATGGCAAATCATCATCCGAAATATCAATCGGTTTACCGTCATCCGAAAAAGGATCCTGATTGTTCCGTGAGAAATTGTTGTTCCCTCGGTTACCGTTGCCGCTGCCTCCGAATGAAGGCTCTTCACGCACAGTTCCACCGCTATTTGTGTTGCCACCATCACGGCTAGATTCCAAGAAACGAACATTATCAGCGATAACTTCAGTAACGTATACACGTTTACCTTCGTTATTCTCATAATTACGTACTTGAATGCGTCCCTCGACGGCTGTTAGACGGCCTTTACGCAAATAATTTGCACAAGTTTCCGCTAGCTGTCTCCAGGTAACGACCGGTATAAAATCAGCTTCCCGTTCTCCACCTTGACTTGTAAACGGACGGTCTACAGCAAGTGTGAATTGAGTCACGGCTACTCCAGCAGGAGTATAACGTAATTCAGGGTCACGGGTTAACCGGCCAATCAGAATGACTCGGTTCAACAATCTAATCCCCTCCTTCTGAGCGTAATTATTACAAAAATCATGTTTTACGGATTAAGCAACATCGTTCGTGATGAGATAACGAATTACTTCGTCAGAAATTTTCATGAGACGTTCCAACTCGGAAACGACAGCTGGTTCAGCGTTGAAGTTAACCAACACATAGTGACCATCACGGAATTTCTTAATCTCATACGCAAGACGGCGTTTACCCAAAACATCATGTTTTGTAATTTCCCCGCCATTGGAGATGATGCCTTGGAATTTTTCGACTGCAGCTTGAACAGCTTCTTGTTCAATATCAGGACGAATAATGTACATCACTTCGTATTTGCGCATAACTATACACCTCCTTATGGACATAAGGCCCTCTAGCTTAGCTGAGAGCAAGGAACGAGAATAAACTCGCACCACTCCAATATAACATTTTCATCATATGAGTGCAAGCACATGTTCTCTTTTACCATCAGATTCCCCAACATGATTGTAATGGAATCTGCACACAATAATTAAGCACTACAATATAAGGAGGGATACGAATGGGTGAAAGAACTGAATTCGAACCAGGAGACAAAGCACCAAATGACGGCGAATATACTGAGGTTGGGGAGGCCAGTTTTCACACAGAGATCAATAACCCCAAACGAGTTAAGCTGAAAAAGGGCGAGGCGTTCCCGGAAACAACGAATAAAGATCGTAAATGGAAGAAGCTTACCAAAGCCCGGGTTCATTAATCATTAATAACTAAACAAAATCATTTGTAACTCACGTTTATTTTTCTCATTACCGGACATAATACAGTTAAGGCAGTGCTCAAGGAGAGGTGTGGTTCCGTTGGATGATTTGAAAACCGAGCCGGACATTCGCTTAGAGGAGGGTCTTGATCGTGGCAAATAGAAGCGGAAGGTAATGTGCGGAAGATGAAATAAATGGATTCAGATGCACTGGTATTGCCTGGCAGTACACCGAGTTTCTTACGAATTGTTACGTGAAGATGTTTTCTTTACCATAACGTACTGCCTTCCGAGAAGGACCCTTTTAGGGTCCTTTTTTGGTTTCTCTAAATTAAGCATCTTCGAAACTAAGCATCTGTAACGAATAGCAGCAAAAATCCACATACACGAAAAAACCTCTTACGTTGTAAACGTAAGAGGTGCGTCCGTATTTTTAGGTTAGGTTCAATCATTTAGTTAAATGGCGGAAAGAGAGGGATTCGAACCCTCGCACGCCGCAAGGCGCCTAACTGATTTCGAGTCAGTCCCCTTATAACCTCTTGGGTACCTTTCCGCAGCAAGATTCATTATATCAAAAAAGTCTTCTAATAGCAAGAAGAGATTGCCCCAGTCTGCTTCTTATTCTGACTGAGGCTCTTCAGATGAGCGAAGTACTTTTTTGAAGTTTTTTTCGAATTTTGCTCTAGGAACAAGCACACTATGCTTACATCCAACACACTTAATACGGATATCCATTCCCATACGTATGATCTCCATCTCATTGCTTCCGCAAGGGTGTGGTTTCTTCATCTGCACGATGTCTCCAAGACCATAAATTTTACGCTCCACCTGATCCATCTCCTGTCTCATCATCTTCCCTTGATGCGGCACTCTCTAACTCAGCCATACGAACGGTTTCTTGATATTCGAGAGCTTCCTTCACATCCATCTGAATGTCACGCTGCACAGCATTGTTCATATTCGGTAGACACTCAGCTACAACACGGATCACATACTCAGATGTTGTCATAGACTGAATCCCAACAACCTCAGGAACAGTCAGTACATTTGTATTACGTTCTGGCAGATCGCGTACAGCCTCTTTTACAAGCCGCATTGCTTCCCCGAGTCGTTCTTCCCCTTTCATCGGAATATCTACAACCGCTCTTGAGTTAGCCATGGAGAAGTTAGTAACTGTGGTAATTCCTCCGTTAGGAATGATATGAACCTCGCCAGTAAAACTAACAATCTTGGTTGTTCTTAGTCCAATCATCTCCACCGTACCTTTTAAGGTCCCTGTTTGAATGACATCACCAACCGCAAATTGATCTTCAAATATAATGAAGAATCCAGTGATCACGTCTTTGACTAAACTTTGTGCACCAAAACCAATGGCGAGTCCAAGTACCCCAGCACTAGCTAACACAGGTCCAAGATTGACACCCATCTGACTAAGAATAAGCAGTACCAGTATAAAGTTACATACCATGGAGACTACATTTTTCAAAAGTTCTCCAACCGTATTTACTCTTCGCGTATTCAGTCTTATTCTTCTATCAGCGTCATTATTCAGTAAAGATCTATCAATAATTCCATGCAGTAATTTAATAGCAATCCGTGTTAAAACAAATACAATAATAATCTGTAACAGTACACCCGCGTAGCCAATCCACATATCTGCGTCGGTGAACCAATTCCATATACCATCTGTAATTTTCTGAACCCAGCTCACGGCTTCCTCAACCGTTTCTTCAACTTTTCCAGTATCTGGTTCTTTCGGTGCATTTGTTGCACCAGTCAATAACATTAACGGCCAATCCACTCTTTATTCACCTCTTTAGTAAACGATCTCTATATAATTTCTATATACCCGGTGCCTTCTTTTCGAAAAATACCGCGTATTTCAACTTTCTCTGTCATGATAACATACTTTACTTTGTCCAGAAATTGCTCAGGGAACTGAATTGATAAAGCACAGCCTGCAGTTATCTCTTTCGGGGTAGGATAGGTATCGATCTCAACTTCCGCATACTCTAGCAGCATTTCTGCATAGATCGCTTGCTGTGTTGAGTCAAAAGCAATCGTAAGCCACGTATCCATTCGAATACTCCTTATCTATGATGGTCTAGTGAATTGAAGTATAAAAACCAGCATTCTTCCATATACTAGTACTACTATTCCAAGCACGAAAGGAAGATAGTGCGACTATGAATCGTAATCCAAAAGCTTTATCTTCACAGGACATGCCTGGCCTGAAAATACCCCATACGGATCCAGGTATTGCATCAGCCATTGTCCACCGCTTACTATTCCATCTATTTCAGGCACCTGCCCATAAAGAAATTGTCATCGTTTGTATTGGAACGGATCGCTCAACAGGGGATTGTCTTGGTCCTCTCGTGGGTACTTCTCTATCCAAGCTAAAGAGTTCCATTTACCACCTATACGGTACACTAGAGGAACCCGTTCATGCAATGAATCTGCAAGATACGCTTGATGTAATTTATTCCACACACGCTGACCCCTATGTCATTGGTATCGATGCCTGTCTTGGACAATCTTCTAGTGTAGGCTGCATCCAAGTATCCGCAGGACCGCTTCGCCCAGGAGCAGGTGTAAATAAAGAATTACCGCCGGTTGGCGATATCCATTTGACGGGTATCGTTAACGTCGGCGGCTTTATGGAGTATTTCGTACTTCAGAATACTCGGCTTAGTCTTGTCGTTCGCATGGCAGAGGTGATCTCCCACAGTTTATATGATGCACTTACAGAATGGCATAAACGTGTTACGCTTCTTGCTGTGCAAGAACAATAGCTTCTTTTTCCTCGTTTGATAAGGAATACGTTGATTCTCCCCCTTTTAGGGGCTTTGCATATACATAAGAACCATCCCGATTATATAACCCTGTTAACACAAGTCCATCGCTCTGTTCATTCAGCATGGCGACAGAGAAACTCAAATCCGTCCCCCGCTCTCCATAAGCATTATAACGTTTTACCCCTATTTTCCCTTGAACTTGATTCAATTTCGTTAGTGCCTTTGTAATTTCATCTTTGTTCTCAGCCTGCATATCCTCAATGGAATCCATCTGAACTTTAAGCTGAAAAAGTAAGGACTCTAAATCTTCCACTCCTGTACTAGACATTAAGTTATCGTAATTTTTACGAAGTCTACGCATTTTTACAGTTTGGACAATCATCATGATTAAAAGAACAAGAACAATTAACAAAATACCAAAAATAATAATAGGCAATTGTTCCAGGATCAGTTCATTCATATCTGTCATTTATTGTTCCTACTCCTCTATTAATTAAGATCTACTGGCAAGATGGTGGACAGCTGCGAGCAGCGCCGACACTTCTGCCTCGGTTGAGTTTACACCAAAACTAGCTCTTACTGCTCCTCGATCTAAAGTTCCTGCACTTTCATGTGCTAGCGGGGTACAGTGATATCCCGAGCGTACTGCGATACTGTATTCCCGGTCAAGCCGGAAAGCTAATTCGGCAGAATCCACGTTTTCTATATTAAAAGATACAAGTCCGCTTCTTGGGCACCCTTTTCTTGGACCAAGAATATGTGCTCCCGGTACCTTTTCTAATCCCTCTATTAGATATTGAGATAATGACCACTCATGTTCATAGATATAATCTATCGTCAAGGATAATACTTGCTCTATTCCTGCCATTAAACCAGCATAACCCACCACATTTGGTGTACCTGATTCATAACGGTCAGGTCTAACCGTCGGTTGGCCTATTACTTCCGATTGGCTGCCTGTCCCTCCGTAAAGCAGTGGCTTCACGTCGAGATCAGGATGAATGTAAAGACCACCTGTTCCTTGCGGCCCAAGCAAACCTTTATGTCCTGGAAAAGCCAACATATCAATACCCATCTTCTCTACATCAATATGCAGCACTCCCGCACTCTGAGCGGCATCGACGAGCAAAGGGATCCCGTATTTCCGAGTAACAGCACTGATTTCTTGCAATGGAAGAATACTTCCTAGCAGATTAGAACTATGAGTTACTGCTACTAATTTGGTATGAGGACGAATTCGGCTCTCGAGCATATCGATAGATATTTGACCTTCATCCGTAAGCGGAAGATAATCCACTTCAATCTGCCCGAGAGATTTTAAGTATTCTAAAGGTCTTCTTACAGAATTATGTTCCATCATTGTTGTAATTACATGATCGCCTGGTTCCAAAATTCCTCTTATAGCTAAATTTAAACTCATTGTAGTATTAGAAGTAAGTACGATATCATTTGGATTATGAATCCTAAACAGCTTTGCAATAGCACGGCGAGTATTAAATAATACCCGACTTGCGTTAACAGACATTTGATGACTTCCCCTGCCTGGGTTTGCGCCTGCTGTTTCCATTGCCTGAATCATCGCTTCTTTTACTGTTTCTGGCTTCGGCCATGAGGTAGCAGCGTGATCCAAATATATGATTTTTTTCATTCCCCTACTCCTCTACAAAAGAAAATGACATATCTTTTCTTCCTACCTGAGGTAAGAGGACGATATGTCATTACACTAAAGACTTACTTACCCATTACCCTCATATTCATGTGTATTGATGATAGGTTAGACATGTAGATCATTCGAGAAGTCCATTTATTGAAGTAATTCTAAAAGTCTCTCTAAATCTTGTTTGCTGTAATAATTTAGTTCGATCTTTCCTTTTTCCTTATGATCCTTAATCTTTACCGTTGTCTTGAAACGATCACGCAGACTTTCCTCAACTGTTTCAATATAAGGGTCTCTTCTCTTCTGCTTAGGCTTAGATTTACTTTCGTTTCCCTTACGATCCAATTGTTGAACAGCTTCTTCAAGTTCTCTAACGCTCCATTGCTTCTGGATACATTCCTCTGCTAGTTCCTTTATTACCTTTTGATCCTTCAGACCAACAATAGCCCTTGCATGGCCCATGGATAATGTTCCACGTGAAACATAATCTTTTACTTCCTCCGGTAAAGTTAACAACCGCAGAAAGTTAGCAATATGAGATCTTGATTTACCAACTTTCATAGACAGTTCTTCTTGAGTTAGAGAAAACTGATCCATAAGACCTTGATAAGCTACAGCCACTTCCATTGCATTTAGGTTTTCACGTTGCAGGTTTTCAATAAGTGCAATTTCCATGACTTGCTGTTCTGAAAAGTTGCGAACTACCGCTGGAACTGTTGATTTACCGCAATATTGAGATGCACGAAAACGCCTCTCACCAGCTATAATTTCATACCCTTTAAGCACACTGCGAACAATAATCGGTTGAATAACTCCGTGCTGGCGAATAGATTCAGCCAGTTCTTTTATGGACTCTTCATCAAATGTTTTTCTAGGCTGATAAGGATTTGCGCGAAGCTGGCTGAGTGGTATCTCCACAACTTTGTCATCATCGTTGATCGAAAGCGAAGGTAGAAGTGCATCCAAGCCTTTACCTAAACGCTTACTCATATGAAATCACTTCCTTTGCCAACTCTAGATAAACTTCAGCTCCTCTTGAGCGAGGATCATACGTAATAATAGACTGTCCATGTGATGGTGCTTCACTAAGTCTAATATTGCGCGGAATAATCGTTCTATAAACTTTTTGTTGAAAATACTTTTTGACTTCTTCTATAACTTGAATCCCTAAGTTAGTGCGAGCATCAAACATTGTAAGCAGCACACCTTCAATTTGGAGAGAAGTATTCAGATGCTTTTGTACAAGCCTAACCGTATTTAGGAGCTGACTTAAACCTTCGAGGGCGTAATATTCACACTGAATTGGAATAATAACAGAATCGGATGCAGTCAGTGAGTTAATTGTAAGCATCCCAAGTGAAGGAGGACAATCAATCAAGATATAGTCATACTCATGTTTAATCATCTGCAGAGATTTCTTCAGACGAACTTCACGAGAAATGGTAGATACAAGTTCAATTTCAGCTCCAGCGAGCTGAATTGTTGCGGGAATCAGATGAAGTCCCGGGATATTCGTTTCGACAATTGCTTCTCTAGGATGTATCTCTTCAATGAGCACATCGTAGATACAATAAGCAACATCTGCTTTATTAACACCCACACCGCTAGTTGTGTTGCCTTGGGGATCTATATCTACAAGAAGTACACGCTTGCCAAGTGAAGCCAATCCTGCACCCAGATTAACAGAAGACGTTGTTTTACCTACTCCGCCCTTCTGGTTTGCTACGGCAATAATCTTTGACACTTTGTTCACCTCAGTATAGGAGTCATTCCTTAGGGGTACGAGATAATAGATATCGGCGCAAAAGCTAGAATGAACTAGATAGAAAAAGCGGCACTTGAGCCGCTGTATGTTCATTATTTACGTTTCGGAATTTGAATTACTATTTCATAATGATCTTCATGATCAGATTCTTTTGTTTTGATGTCGAGGCCCGAGTCTGACACCATATCAATGGATTGTCTAATTGTGTTCAAAGCGAGTCTAACATCTTTTGTAAAAGAAATCCGTTTTGACTTCTTAATCTTAGAAGATTCTTTGTAGAAAGCAACCCTTGCTTCCGTTTGTTTTACATTCAATTCTTTAGTGATGATTTCTTCGAGAATTTTTAATTGGATCTCCAAACGATCTAGGGAAAGTAGTGCTCTCGCATGTCGCTCTGATATTTTCCGTTCCATAAGAGCCAACTTCACTTCTTCAGGTAAATGCAGCAAGCGAATTTTGTTTGCTATTGTGGATTGGCTTTTTCCAAGGCGCTGCGCCAGACTTTCTTGTGTTAACTGGTGCAAGTCAATCAGCTTTTGATATGCCACTGCTTCTTCAATCGCTGTCAGCCCTTCACGCTGTAGATTTTCAATAAGTGCTATTGAAGCTGCTTGGGAATCATTAAATTCACGTACAATAGCAGGGATATGTTCCATGCCCAGTTTCCTAACGGCACGCCAGCGTCTCTCCCCAGCAATGATTTCATATTGGCCGTTCCGAACGCGAACCACAATCGGCTGAATAACGCCATGGGTTTTAATCGTTTGGCATAATTCTTCAATCTTCTCGTCATCAAAAATCGTACGGGGCTGATACGGGCTGCTCACAATTTCGTCGATCGGAATTTGTTTTACTTCTTCCCCGTTACTGCGTTCCGTCAAACCAAACAACTTCGAAAATTGTTCTTTCATTCCGTAGATTACCACCTAAATTCAAAATAGTGCCGCTTTAGGCACTTCATTGACTGTTCTCTCTTCGATTCCGTGTTGCAACTAGGCTAAGCCGTCTTCTTTATGTATAGGATTATGTTCTATGACGTTTAGACTCTATCTGTACGAAGAAACTACTCCCTCTATTCTATCACTTTTTCTTCCATAATCCTATTGTTTGGCAGTGAATTTTATCTCATTTTAAGGAAAATTGACTTCTATCATTTTCATAGTGTTTGTTGCTTTTGAGCCATGTTTTTATACAGTTAAAATATGGTATTATTTCTTCTTCTGGGAAGGTAGATTGCTTGAAAAAAAACAAAAAAAGGGAATGTTTCACGTGAAACATTCCCTTTTTTTTATTTAACAAGTGGTGTCTTTAATGGTGTTCCTGGTTTTCTAGGATACATCTTCGGCGTGTTTGCTATCTTACGGATTAAAATCATATGCCTTGCTGACTCTTCCACGGGTAATTGGAAAGCATGAGTCTCTATGAGTTTACCTTTTAACTCCTTTAAACTGTATGCCGCTTCTGTCAATTCTGCAGTAGGATCGCTACCCTTCATTGCTGCAAACATTCCGTCTTTACGGACAAAAGGTAAACAAAATTCATTAAGTACCGCAAGCCTGGCAACAGCACGAGCAGTAACAAGGTCATAATGATCCCGGTAACCCGCTTTTCTTCCGATTTCCTCGGCTCGCCCATGAATAAGCTCCACATTTTCAAGTCCAAGAGCGTCAACAAGATGCTGTAAAAAATTAATCCGTTTATTCAAAGAATCAATAATCGTCAGCTTCAAATGAGGAAAACAAATCTTCAGCGGAATACCAGGGAAACCAGCTCCAGACCCAATATCCGCAATGGTATTCACTTCGTCCATCCCTACATAGAAAGCAAGTGACACAGAATCATAAAAGTGTTTTGTATATACTTGCTCTCTTTCTGTAATACCGGTTAGATTCATTTTCTCATTCCAAGATACGAGCTCTTTGTAATAAATCTCAAATTGTTCTAACTGCTTCTCGCTAAGCTCAATTTGATGTTTTGCTAAGCGTTCTTGCAATTCCTTCTGTATATGATCCATTGTTACCCCCTAGATGCAGTAACCCGATTATAATGTTCCAAATAAACGAGCAATATCGAAATATCTGCCGGTGTTACACCCGAGATCCGGGAAGCTTGACCGATAGAAATTGGACGAATTTTTTCTAGCTTTTGTTTCGCTTCCATTGCCAGACCATGAATCTCATTGTAATTGATGGTATCTGGAATTTTCTTTTTCTCCATTTTCAGCAGACGTTCTACATGAGTGAGTTGCTTCTCAATATAACCCGCATACTTAATTTGGATTTCCACTTGTTCCTTCATCTCTTCATTTAAATCATAAGGAGAAGGTGAGATTCTCTCGATAAATGAATAATTCACTTCAGGACGTCTCATTAAAGTAAGAAGGGAAATTCCATCTTGCAAAGGTGTTGACTCTATACTTGCTAGAAGTTCATTTACTTCTGATGGGCGAGTACGAGTAGTGCGCAAACGTTCAATCTCCTGTTCTACTTTTTCCTTTTTATTAAGGAATTTAGCATAACGTTCATCCGTCACAAGTCCAATCTCGTGTCCAAGTGGAGTAAGTCTCATGTCTGCATTGTCATGACGCAAAAGCAGTCGATACTCAGCCCGCGAAGTAAGAAGACGGTATGGCTCATTCGTACCTTTCGTCACCAGATCATCAATAAGAACACCAATGTACCCTTGCGAACGATCTAGAACAACCGCTTCTTTCCCTTGTGCTTTACGAGCTGCATTGATTCCGGCCATAATTCCTTGGCCAGCTGCTTCTTCATAACCAGAAGTTCCGTTAATTTGTCCTGCAGTAAACAAACCTGGAAGACGCTTGGTCTCAAGCGAAGGAAGAAGCTGCGTCGGTACCATAGCATCATATTCGATTGCATAGCCGTTACGCATCATCTGTACATTCTCAAGTCCCGGAACGGAGCGCAATACTTCTAATTGTACATCTTCAGGTAAGCTGGTAGACAAACCTTGAACATAATATTCTTTGGTGTTTTTTCCTTCGGGTTCTAGGAAAATTTGATGTTTTGGTTTATCACTAAAACGAACAATCTTGTCTTCAATGGAAGGACAATAACGTGGTCCCGTACCTTCAATCACACCCGAGAACATCGGAGCACGATGCAGGTTATCAGTAATAATCTGATGTGTTTCAGCTGAAGTATACGTTAACCAGCATGGCAATTGTTCATTGTCTGAGCTTTCCGTCTCATAGGAGAAAAACTTAGGAATATCGTCTCCTGGTTGAATTTCTGTTTTACTGAAATCGATGGTATCCTTATGCACCCGAGGTGGAGTCCCTGTCTTGAAACGTACAAGTTCAAAACCAAGCTCTTTAAGATGATCAGATAACTTAATCGAAGGCTGCTGATTGTTTGGCCCGCTCTCATACATCAGTTCACCCATAATTACTTTACCGCGTAAGTAGGTTCCTGTTGTAAGTACAACTGATTTAGCACGGTATTCTGATCCTGTCTGTGTAACGACACCGACACACTCTCCATTTTCCACAATTAAACGCTCTACCATGCCTTGGCGCATCGTAAGATTCGGTTCCATTTCCAACGTTTCTTTCATGGTGTGCTGGTAAGAAAATTTATCTGCCTGCGCTCGAAGCGCATGTACTGCGGGACCTTTACCTGTATTGAGCATTCTCATTTGAATAAATGTTCGGTCTGTATTGCGGCCCATTTCTCCACCTAGGGCGTCAATTTCACGGACTACATGGCCTTTTGCTGGTCCCCCGATCGATGGATTACATGGCATAAATGCGACCATATCCAGATTAATAGTGACCATCAGCGTTTTGCAGCCCATACGAGCGGCGGCAAGAGCTGATTCGACACCAGCATGACCTGCACCAACGACAATAACATCGAATGTACCGCCATCAAATCCCATCGTGCCTTCCTCCTTGTTTCAGGGATAATTCCCTGTAATTTATACTGCTGTATTGAAACGAAATCAGAACCTCACTGTTCTAGATTTCTTATCAAGTTCATTTCCGTGTGCTTATACAAAGCACTAAACTTCATTATATCAAAAAACACGGGGATTCCATAAGAGTTGATTCAAATCATTTGGAATGATAAGGATTATAATGAATCCCGTGAGTCTATAAATAACTTCCTTATTTTCCTAAACAGAACTGGGAGAATATCTGATCAATTAGAGCATCATGCGCAGTATCGCCGACGATCTCACCGAGCTGCTCCCAAGCTAATCTCACATCAATTTGGATCATATCAATCGGAATGAACTGCTCCGCAGCTTCATAAGCATCCTGTAAAGATTGCTTCGCTTTTTTCAGAAGAGAGATATGTCGTACATTACTTACATAAGTTAGATCTGCTGATTCTAATTGCCCGCTAAAGAATAATTTCGATATTGCTTCTTCAAGCAGGTCAATACCTTCTTCCGCTTTTACAGACATCGGTACGATTAATTCTGGATCAATATATCGTTCTAATATGTCCCGGTCAATCTTCGTTGGTAAATCCATTTTATTTAAAATAACAATGGCCTGTCTGCCTTTAATTTGCTCCAAAAGTTCGAGCTCATCCTCATGCAGCGGTTCTCCCGCATTTACTACCATTAGAATCAGATCTGCTTCTGTAAAAGCAGTCCGAGATCGTTCCACACCAATCTTCTCAACAACATCCATTGTTTCCCGAATACCCGCCGTATCCAGCAGTTTTAAAGGAATATTATTGATGGTTACAAACTCTTCAATGACATCGCGAGTTGTCCCTGGAATATCTGTGACAATCGCACGGTTATCTTGAGCCAGTGTATTAAGGAGCGAAGATTTACCTACATTAGGTCTTCCAACGATGGCTGTTGTAATTCCTTCTCTTAATATTTTCCCTTGTTCTGCTGTTTTTAACAGCTTATCGATTTCATTCATAACATGAGACGATTTTTCTTTGATGAATTCAGAAGTGAGTGATTCTACGTCATGCTCTGGATAATCAATATTCACTTCAATATGTGCCATTGTTTCCACAAGTGTATAACGAAGATCACGTATTTTTGCAGAGAGAGCTCCCCCTACTTGTTTTAAAGCAACAGAAAAAGCACGATCTGACTTAGAACGAATGAGATCCATAACACCTTCGGCTTGAGATAAGTCAATTCTTCCATTCAAAAAGGCTCTTTTGGTAAACTCGCCTGGTTCTGCCACTCGGATATCCAGCATAAGCAGTAAATCCATAATTCGTTTAACGGAAATAACACCACCGTGTGAGCTAATCTCTACAACATCTTCTGTTGTGAAGGAACGTGGGGCTCTCATCACTGTGACAAGTACCTCTTCCACTTTTTCTTCTGTCTGTGGGTTGATTATATGTCCATAATGAACGGTATGAGATTCTGCTTGTTCAAGTGGTGTTTTACTTTTTACAATCTTACCTACTTCTTTGATTGCATCTGGACCACTGACCCTAATGACAGCAATCCCCGCTTCGCCTACAGCTGTAGAAATAGCTGCTATTGTATCACTAATCATCTATATCCACCTTCCCGTATCAATGCTTACGATCTATATTCAAGTTATCAAGATTGTTATATTCATTATACGTACCCTGATTACGAAAAAAGCAATGGCTTCTGCACGGGGCAGGAAGCCATTGCGTAATCGCATGAAATCACATTAAGCTTATTTAAGTGTAATTACCACTCTACGGTTAGGCTCTTCGCCCTTGCTAATTGTATTCACCTGACGATGATTCTGAAGTTTAGCATGAATCACTTTGCGTTCCTGGGAAGGCATGGGTTCAAGGACCACTTCTTTTCCCGTGCGAATCACCTGTGAAGCCAATCGGTCTGCAAGTTCTTCGAGTGTCTTGCGGCGTCTTAATCTAAAATTCTCCGCATCGAGAATAATCCGTACGAAACTGCTTGAGTGTTTGTTTGCCACAATATTCGTTAAATATTGCAAAGCATCTAAAGTCTGGCCTCTACGTCCAATAATAAGACCAAGGTCTTCTCCGGTAATATTGAATATCTTACCATCCCTGCTTTTTTTGATCTCAATCTCAACATCAAGACCCATACCCGCAGCTGCTTCTTTCACGAAATTGCTCGCTTCAACATATGGATCTATATCATTAGATATATTGGTATCTAACTCAGTTGATCTTGAAGATGTAAGCTCAGAAGTACGGATCAGAGCAGAATCGGGCTCGTTATGAAAAGATTCTTCTGCCTGTTTTGGCTTAAGTGTCAATTCTACTTTGGCTGGCTTAACACCAATGAGACCTAAAAAACCTCTGGATGGCTGTTCTAAGACGTTTAACGTAACTAAATCTCGACTGACACCAAGTTGTGTCAGTCCTTGATCTACAGCATCTTCTATCGTTTTACCTGTCACAATGACGGTGGTCATATGGAACGCCGTGCCTCCTTTGCCACTTACTGATCTGATAAACCGGACAATGAATTATTTATATTATTTTTTCTTCTTTTTCTTTTTCTTCTTCGCTTGAGATCCTACGCCATTAGTAGTAGCCATTCCAGCTTGTCTCTTTTTAGAGGAGCTCTTTGTTCCTTCAACATTCGTAGCAGCTACAAGCTTGTCGTTGTTGCGATAGAGGAAGAAGTTTTGAATGATGGTATAGATGTTCGAGTAGAACCAGTAGAGCGGCAATGCCGAAGCAAACTGGTAGGACATGATAAACATCAGGATTGGATATACCCAAAGCATAAACTGCATAGGTCCTTGCTGCTGTGATGGATTTTGCTTCATCATGTACCATGTTTGGAAGAACATAGATACGGCAACAAGCACAGGAAGTATAAACAATTTATCTGGGGAACCAAGTTCCATCCATAAGAAAGTGTGCTGATTAATATTTGAGTTATAGAGAATCGAGTTATAAAGAGCGATATAAATAGGCATCTGGATAATCAGAGGCAAACAACCCGCCATCGGATTGACTTTATGCTCTTGGAATAGCTTCATCGTTTCCGCTTGAATTTTTTCAGGGGTATCCTTATATTTCGTTTGGATTTCCTTAATAAGCGGTTGAATCTTTTGCATGTTTCTTGAACTTTTAACTTGTTTAATAGTAAGTGGAAGGATTAACGTACGAACGATAATTACCAGTACGAGAATTGCCAATCCATATTCTCCACCAAACAGCTTAGCTAATGAGTCTAAAGATAATGAGAACCAATAAACAACGTTGCTTTTCCAAAAAGATCCACTGTTTTTGAGGTCTTCTGTGGTAACATGAGTTGTATTAGCAGATGTACAACCCGATAGTACAGCAACTAAAGCAATAACAGCGATCAGGAGAATCCACTTTTTCCCCTTCATTGACTTGAGTCGAGACACTTGATAACCCCTCTCTTAACCTATCCATTCCACCGTAAATAATACCATAAGTAGAAGAACAAAGAAACGCTAATTCGAGCGCCTTTCTGCCTTGAGCAGCGAAGCTTTACGCAAGACATGAAGTATGCTTTTCTCCATCTCTTTGTAGCTCATCGAAACTGCTCCCTTTCTTACGATAAATATGAGATCCATATTTTCAACAATTTCGGCTTCATGATGTCGAATAATTTCTTTAATCATTCTTCGCATGCGATTGCGGACAACCGCATTTCCTATTTTTTTGCTGCAAGATACGCCGACACGAAACTGCTCGACATCCTTGCGACGCAATCCATATACCACAAACTGATAGTTTGCTTGAGACTTACCATAACGGTATACGCGACTAAAGTCGGCACGGTTTCGTAAACGTAATCTTTTATGCAATGATCTCTTCTCCTTGCTAAAACGCGTCTCTATATAATAAACGCATTGTTACATCCTAAATTTAAGTATGGACGATCGTAGGAAGCTATAAACGCTCCCCTATTTAAAATAAAACTTTCTTGTTTAAGAAAAAAAGACCACCGTAGTGGTCTTCATGCACGCATTACGCACTGAGTACTTTTCTGCCTTTAAGACGGCGGGCTGCCAGAACTTTACGGCCGTTTTTCGTGCTCATTCTTTTCCGGAAACCATGGTTCTTCTTACGTTTGCTAACATTCGGTCTAAATGTTGGTCTCATGTATTGCACCCCCTTAAAAGGAATCCTGTACAGATTGAACTACCTAGTAGTACATATAAACTGTTTATTTGCATAGCGCAATCTATAACGATATCTTAATTTAATCATTTTCATCAACACAGAAAATGCCTTTATATATTTAACCACGTACAAGTCAAAAAGTCAACTGAACTACATTATATCCCAAATCCATATCTTTTGATTCATTTGTCCACATTTTTAATAAATGGTTGTATCTTCTCGCAAGTTATACACATGTGGATAGACGGATTTAGTTCATTTCATCTTTTTTCTTCTACTATATGACTGATATATACTTAATTTGAACACCAATTGATAACTGGTGCTTCTATATTAACAGTGATTCAATTTGTTCCTTATGTTTATATGTATAAAATACATGCCCTCTGTTAAAGCAGATCCTTCAACTAATCGTTTACAAAATGTTCACAGTTGAGGTAGGATAGTGGTATCAATAACTTGTATACAAGTATACATGGATGAAGTTTTCCTCATTTATTGCCGACTAACACTATTGTTCGTTATCATGAAGATAAAAGAAGTTTAGTGTATGAATAGGAGAGTTATATGATGCGTTATCCTTCTGCTTGGCTTGAAGGCAATTCTTTAGGAGAGTTAATTGTAAGCGATTTACGTTTGCAAATTATTGATGGTACGATCGCAAGGGGAGAAATCTTATCCGAGAATAAAATTGCTGCTCAGTTTAAAAGTAGTCGTTCCCCTGTGAGAGAAGCGTTTAAAACGCTTTCAAACGAGGGCTTAATTAGCTTAGAGCGGATGGGTGCCGTAGTTCTTGGACTAAGCTCAAAAGATAAGGACGAGCTTTATGATGTAAGGTACCTGATTGAAAGTTTCGTTCAAGAGAATTTAGCGAAGCAACTGCCTTATGATCTGTTAACAAAACTGCAGCAAATCATCGATAAAATGGAACTTGCAATGAGACATTCCGATTTTATTGAATTTGCTTATCTTGATTTCCAGTTTCATGAGACAATTATTATTGAAGCAAATCATTCTCGAATTCTACATCTTTGGAAAAGTATTCGGCAGATTATTATGACGTTGCTTTTACTTACAACCGAAGAGATTTTCTCCCATGGCGAAGAACGTATCAAAGCTGTCATTCAAAAACACCATAAGTTAATGAAAGGTCTTGCATCCAAAGACCCCGAAATCGTAGCAAATGAAGTCAGGATCTACTTTACAGATTCACGACAAACACTGCATAAAACTTTTTAGGAATGTTTTTTAATGCAAATCAATTTCATAATACCTTTAGTTGCTTTCATCAAGACGATATATAGATCAAAATGATTCTATTTGTCTATATAGTTCCAAATTTATCGTTTTTATGAGTTATGAAATTGATTATTCATGCAGCTTATATTCAAGAGACAGGTGCAGAATATGTGCTTTTTCTCTCCTAAAAGTTGTCGACAAGTATACAAATTGGCGATATGTCGAATGACAGAGATTTTTGTAAGCGCACTTATTTCTAAATAGAGGATTCCTCCTCTACTATAAATCCCATCAAAAAGGAGAACATTCATCATGGAAAGCATCTTTGGCCTTAGTCATACAGCAACAATGCTGGTATGGACTCTTCTCACTATCGTATTTTTAGTTGTACTTATTTCCAAATACCGATGGAATCCGTTTGTATCACTTTTGATTGCCGCATTAATTTTGGGCCTTCTCACAGGCATGAATACACAAGATGTTGTAACATCTATTACAAGCGGAGTTGGCGGAACGCTCGGCACGATTGCAATTGTGATCGGGCTGGGTACAATGCTAGGCAAAATGATGGCAGAGTCCGGCGGGGCAGAACGAATCGCCACTACTCTCGTTGATCGTTTTGGATTAAAACGGGTCCACTGGGCCATGATGATTGTTGGTTTTATTGTTGGTATTCCTGTATTTTTTGAAGTTGGTCTGATTCTTCTTATCCCGATTGTATTCACGGTAGCAAGAAAAACAGGTTTATCTATTCTGAAGATTGGGATCCCAATTTTGGCGGGTCTTTCTACTGTACATGGACTTGTCCCTCCTCACCCTGCGCCTATGATTGCTATTGAAGCATTCGGTGCTAACTTAGGACAAACCATTATGTATTCTCTCTTAGTGGGACTGCCGACTGCAGCTATTGCAGGTCCTGTATTTGCTAATTTTATTAGCAAGAGAGTCGATGTAGCTCCGCCAACCGAACTTGCAGAGCAATTTTCATTAAAAAGTGAACGTGAACTTCCTGGTTTCGGTATTACATTGCTTACGATTTTACTGCCTGTTATCCTGATGCTAGCTGGATCCATCGCACTGATTGTAGATCCGGAAGGTGTTCATGGTTTCTCTCATTTTCTAGAGTTTATTGGTAATGAGGTTATCGCCCTTCTTATTTCTGTCGTATTCGCTCTCTTTTCTCTTGGGTTTGCTCGGGGATTCAACAAAAATGAAATTTCCAAGTTTACAAGTGAATGTCTTGCGCCGACTGCAAGCATTATTCTGATCATCGGTGCCGGCGGTGCTTTTAAACAAGTACTTATTAATAGTGGTGTCGGTGCAGCTATTGCAGAACTCGCTACAAGTATGAATATCAATATCATATTATTTGCTTGGCTTGTTGCCGCTCTAATTCGTGTAGCAACAGGATCAGCTACTGTCGCGATGACCACTGCTGCTGGTATTGTTGCTCCTGTCCTCGCACTTTCACCAGGTGCTAGTGTAGAACTTGTGGTTCTCGCTACTGGAGCAGGATCCGTTTTCCTTTCCCATGTGAATGATGCGGGATTTTGGATGATTAAAGAATTTTTCAATATGACGGTACCTCAAACCCTTAAGACATGGTCTGTCATGGAAAGTTTACTTTCTGTCGTCGCACTTGTTCTGATTTTATTGTTAAGTATCGTTATTTAACTGCTACTCTTACCTCTATTATTGGTAATAGCTTATAGAAAGAAGGCCTCCAAATATGAACTCATATATGATCGGCATTGATATTGGAACGACAAGTACAAAAGCAGTGCTTTTCGAGAAAAATGGAATGGTTATAGCAAAGGCGAGTGAGGAGTATCCTCTTCTCACGCCTGTTCCTGACTCGGCTGTTCAGAATCCAGATGAAATCTTGTCTGCTGTAATCCATACGGTCAAAGCGGTGATGTCAGAAAGCGGGATCTTACCAGAGCAGGTTTTGTTCGCCTCTTTTAGCTCTGCTATGCACAGCCTAATTGCTATGGATGCAAGCGGACTTCCTCTGACACCATGTATTACATGGGCGGATAATCGAAGTAATGTATGGGCACGAAAATTAAAAGAAGAACTGAATGGACATGAAATATATCGTAGAACAGGAACACCCATTCATCCCATGTCCCCTTTATCTAAGCTCATCTGGCTAAAAAATGACCAAAAAAGTATTTTTGATCAAGCAGCCAAATTCATATCTATTCGGGAATACGTCACTTTAAGACTGTTCAATCAATATGTTGTAGACCATTCTATTGCTTCCGCTACCGGACTGTTTAATTTGCAGCAGCTGGATTGGGACCAAGAAGCACTGGAAATAGCCGGCATCACTCCCGAACAATTATCTCAGCTTGTTCCTACTACACATGTGCTGACAGGCCTTGATCCTCATTATGCAAAAGAAATGGGACTAAGCCCTTCTACTCCTTTTGTTGTAGGAGCAAGTGATGGTGTACTCTCCAATCTTGGTGTAGGGGCAATCCACCCGGGAGAGGTAGCAGCTACGATCGGTACAAGCGGTGCAATCCGTACCGTTGTAGATAAGCCGGTCACGGATGTAAAGGGCCGTACCTTCTGCTATGCCTTGACTGAGAATCACTGGGTTGTCGGAGGACCTGTGAATAACGGGGGCATGATCTTCCGTTGGGTACGTGATGAAATGGCCGCGTCAGAAGTAGAAACGGCAAAAAGACTTGGAATCAGCTCCTATGATGTACTCACCCGTATTGCTGAGCGAGTAGCCCCAGGAGCAGACGGACTCCTTTTCCACCCCTATTTATCAGGTGAAAGAGCTCCACTGTGGAATCCAGATGCAAAAGGATCCTTCTTCGGTCTTACGCTGCAACATAAGAAAGAACACATGATCCGCGCTGTATTAGAAGGTGTTATTTTTAATCTCTATACCGTTCTGCTTGCCATGAAAGAACAAATGGGACAACCAAGCCGAATTTTAGCTACTGGCGGATTTGCTCGTTCTCCGCTATGGCGGCAAATGATGGCCGATATTTTTGATCAGGAAGTTGTTGTGCCAGAGAGCTTCGAAAGCTCTTGTCTGGGTGCGGTGGTGCTTGGACTATATGCAACAGGCCATGCAGATTCTCTTGAAGTCGTTTCGAGCATGGTTGGAACAACACATGCTCACTCTCCTAATCAAGATCAGGTCGATATCTATCAAGAGCTGCTTCCGATTTTTATCCGTATCTCTCGTAAGCTTACAGAAGAGTATGAGGACCTGGCCAAGTTTCAGCGCAAATATATCTCTACTACCAGCTAAGTTCTCCTTTATTTATATAAAAATCAAGGAGCCGGTCATTTTGACCGGCTCTTTTTTGTCTGTTCGTAAATAAAATGTCGCCACATTTAGTATTGCTGGTTAGGGTCAACTTTCACCCCCATTTACAATTCCTTTTATTACGATTTTCAGTTATCCACAGAGAAAAGAAGCCTCAAGTGACTCTTAATCTTCCCTCTTATCCAACATCAACTGATCATTTATAAGCACAACCTGTGAATAAATGATTTCAGATTTTTAATGATCTTGTCGAAAACTAAACAATTTATAAACAATATGTAGTGTTGTGATTAAAAATTATACACAAGTTATTGAATTTGTGGATAAAATCCTGAGATACGTTGAAATATAAGACTTCTTTTGCTATGATTATATTGCTTTTGGATGTGAATAGATGTTTCAATCCATAATATTATCAACAGCCTGTGGATAAAGTTGTGAACAATTTTCCGTTGTTCCTTCTTTTTTTGTTTAGCGTCCTATGGACATTGGGGATAAATTCTACAATATAAATTTTTTTTCGACATTCCACTCATGGCACTGGGCCACATTTGGAAGATTAAAAGGAGTGACAGTCTGTGGACAGCCATACTTCCGAATTATGGCAGCAAATACTATCGATCATACAAACGAAGCTAAGCAAGCCTAGTTACGACACTTGGTTTAAAGCAACGAAGGCGACGAAACTGACTGACCAAACTATTGTGATTTCAGCGCCAACCACCTTTGCTGTAGAATGGCTGGAAAGCCGCTATACGAAACTTGTCGGTTCGACTGTATACGAACTGCTCGGAAAGCAAGTGGACGTAAAATTTGTTATAGAAGAAGACAAGACGGCTGAGCCGGATCCGCAGCAAGTATTCACTCCTCCTCCAGTAACTCAAGAGGAAGCTGTGTCTCACATGCTTAATCCGAAGTACACTTTTGACACGTTTGTCATTGGCCCTGGCAATAGGTTTGCACATGCAGCCTCACTTGCCGTAGCAGAAGCACCGGCCAAAGCATACAATCCTCTCTTCCTGTACGGTGGAGTTGGACTCGGCAAGACACACCTCATGCATGCCATTGGGCACTACATTTTGGAGCACAACCCCAGTAGTAAGGTTGTTTACCTCTCCTCGGAGAAATTCACGAATGAATTCATTAATTCCATCCGGGACAACCGTGGTGAGAATTTTCGGAATAAATACCGTAACGTAGACATATTGCTGATCGATGATATTCAGTTTTTAGCTGGGAAAGAATCAACACAAGAAGAGTTTTTCCATACGTTCAATGCACTGCATGAAGAACGTAAGCAAATCATTATTTCAAGTGACCGGCCTCCAAAAGAGATCCCAACACTAGAAGAACGATTGCGTTCAAGATTTGAATGGGGACTTATTACGGATATACAGCCTCCGGATTTGGAGACAAGAATAGCCATTTTACGCAAAAAGGCGAGAGCAGAGAATTTGGATATTCCAAACGAAGCCATGATGTATATTGCGAATCAAATCGATACAAACATCAGAGAACTTGAAGGAGCACTAATACGTGTGGTAGCCTACTCTTCTCTAACGAACCAAGATGTCACAACTCATTTAGCTGCAGAAGCTCTAAAGGACATCATTCCGTCAAGTCGGCCTAAAATTATTACGATTCAAGATATTCAGCAGAAAGTTGGAGAATACTACAACTTGAAGATGGAGGATTTTAAGGCGAGAAAACGGACAAAGGCCGTTGCTTTTCCAAGGCAGATTGCCATGTACCTTTCAAGAGAACTGACAGATTATTCTTTACCGAAGATCGGAGAGGCATTTGGGGGAAGAGACCATACAACGGTCATCCATGCTCACGAGAAGATATCACAGCTCATTAAAACCGATCAGGAGCTCTTTAAAGTTATCAACAGTATTATCGAAAAAGTTAAAAACCCAACTTGAACAAGTACAAAGCCTATGCACAATCTGTACACATGTGGATAGGCTTAATTTTATGTCATTTAAGGCACTTATCCACATATTCAGTGCCCCTATTACTATTACTACTCTTTTTAAAAGATTACTACACCAAATAAACTAAGCTTTCAGCTCAACAAATTGAACTGCAAAAAAGCTTAGTTTTAAAGTCTCTATTTTTAAAAAACCGATGAATTAATTTATGCCGGTATAGCTTTTTTTATAACCAACTTTTTAAGTTTGAATCATTTAATCGCAAGTTCCAGAGCTTCAAACCTCTCTTCAAAAAAAAGAATTCATTTTTCCAAGGAGTGTAACTATGAAAATCAGCATAATGAAAAGTTATCTGAATGATGCCATTCAGCAAGTATCTAAAGCCATTTCTAGCAGAACAACAATTCCGATCCTGAGCGGTATTAAGTTTGACGTTAACTATCAAGGCGTTACACTTACGGCAAGTGATACTGATATTTCAATTCAGTCTTTTATCCCTCTTGAAGAGGATGGAAAAAGTGTAGTTACTGTCGAACAAGCAGGAAGTGTTGTTTTACCTGCTAAGTTTTTTGTCGAAATTATTAAGAAGCTGCCTTCTCAAGAAGTCAAAATGGAAGTGAAAGAGAACTTCAACACCTACATCTCCGCTGGAGCAACAGAAATTCAGCTGGTCGGCCTTGATCCAGAGGAATTCCCTGTACTACCAAGCATTGAAGAGAACCAAACCGTCTCTATTCCTGGAGATTTGCTTAAAAATATGATTAAACAAACGGTGTTCTCTATTTCCACGCACGAAACAACGCCTATTTTGACAGGAGTTCTTTGGAGTCTTGCTGATAATGAGTTCAAATTTGTGGCAACAGACCGTCACCGTCTTGCTACACGCTCCGCTCACATCGAAGGAGCAGATGAGATTAAATTCCACAACGTGGTTATCTCCGGCAAAACACTGAATGAACTCAGTAAAATCGTACCTGATCAAAATACACTCGTTGATATTGTCGTTGCTGATAATCAAGTGTTATTCAAAATTGACCGTGTATTGTTCTACACTCGTATTCTGGATGGAACTTATCCTGATACTTCTAGAATTATTCCAACGACGTTTAAAACAGAACTGGTTTTGAATACAAAAAAACTAAGCGAGTCGATTGACCGGGCTTATTTGCTGTCTCGTGAGGAAAAAACGAATATTGTCCGCATGCAAACACTTGAAAGCGGCGATATTGAAATTTCGTCCAGTTCATCTGAACTCGGTAAGGTACGTGAGGAACTCGAGCTCAAAGAATTTAAAGGGGAACCTCTGAAAATTTCTTTCAACTCCAAATATATGCTGGATGTTCTTAAAGTCGTTGAAAGTGAAGAACTGATGATTTCCTTTACAGGAGTCATGAGTCCGATTATTCTGAAACCTATAGACAACAGCAATAGTCTTTATGTTATTTTGCCTTACCGTACAACCAATTAAGGCAAAAGTTATGCACATGAGAGGAAGTTTATCGTGAAAAAAATAGTTATCCACAGTGAATATATTAAGCTCGACCAGTTTCTTAAGCTGTCTGAATGTGTATCCACAGGAGGTATGGCTAAAGCACTTCTTCAAGATCAAGCGATCAAAGTGAATGGTGAAATTGAAGAACGTCGCGGTCGCAAGCTTTACCCTGGAGATCAGATTGAAGTTGAAGGGTCTGGCTCATTTGAGGTAGAAGCAAAGGCATAGGCAGCAGTAGGATGTGAACACCCGCTGCTTCCTCAAAGGGGCGAGGGGCAAGGGAGGATATAGAGCGTGTTTGTGACTGATATCGAACTAAAACAATTCCGCAACTATGAGTATTTGAAACTAGACTCTTTTGGTCCAGTCAATCTCATCATAGGACAAAACGCGCAAGGGAAGACAAATCTTGTTGAAGCCATTTATGCACTGGCTCTTACGAAAAGTCACCGTACATCAAAAGATAAGGAATTAATTCGCTTTGAGTCTGGCAGTGCAAACATCCGTGCACATGTGGATAAAAAATATGGCAAGATTCAGCTTGAACTTGCTCTTTCCCAACAAGGAAAGAAAGCAAAGATTAACGGACTAGAACAGCGAAAGTTAAGTGATTTTGTTGGAAGTTTGAATGTAGTTATGTTTGCACCAGAAGATCTCGAGATTGTAAAAGGGACACCGGGGGTTCGCCGCCGGTTCCTTGACATGGAGATCGGTCAGGTTGCTCCAGGATACATTTATCATCTTCAGCAGTATCAGAAAATTCTTGTTCAGCGTAATAATTTGCTCAAACAATTATACGGTGCTGGCGAGTCACAGCAAGTGATGCTGACCGTATGGAATGATCAGCTTGCAGAACATGGTGTTAAAATCGTAAAAAAAAGGAAACAATTCATAAAGAAGCTGCAAAAGTGGGCGGAAACGATTCATGAGGGGATCACAGGGGGGAAGGAAAAGCTTGAACTTGCCTATGTGCCTTCCTTTGCAGACCCTATGGAAGAAGATGAAGCTGTCTTATTGGATCGGTTTATGATAAAATTATCACAAACGAAGGATCAGGAGATTCGGCGGGGGATGTCCCTTACCGGACCACACCGGGATGATTTATCCTTCTTCATCAACGGACGTGAAGTGCAAACCTATGGCTCACAGGGGCAGCAGCGTACAACTGCATTATCCCTGAAGCTTGCAGAGATTGAACTGATCCGGGAAGAAATAGGGGAATATCCTGTTTTGCTTCTGGATGATGTACTTTCTGAACTGGATCCGTATCGTCAGACCCAGCTCATCGAAACATTTCAGAGCAAGGTGCAGACCTTTATTACCGCAACAGGCATAGAGACACTCAATACCAGCAAACTGAAGGATGCATACATCTATCAAGTTGACGCTGGTCATGTGGAACGTTAAGGAGAGGATCGGACAATGTATATTCACCTGGGCGGTGACAAGATTATCCGCTCTTCTGAACTCGTAGCCATTTTTGATATCTCTATTGAGAAATCTTCGAAGATTTCCAAACAGTATGTTACGTACGCGAAACAGGAGAAGAATATCGAACAGATTGGTGAAGAGGAAGCCAAGTCGATTGTTGTAACTAAAAGCACAGTTTACTATTCTCCAATATCCTCTGCTACACTCAAAAAAAGAGCGAACGTATTATCTGAAATATAAAAGCAATTATCCCACGAGTATCGTCACCTTGCTAACCGTTAGTAAGGAGGCGGTACTTTTATATCGCAGTCAGTTTTTTTATTTTATACACTCATATCAGCATCACTTGGATACACTCTAATCTTGAGAAGTAGGTGAAAGGCATGTCTATGAATCAACCGGCATATGATGCAGATGAGATTCAGGTCCTTGAGGGACTTGAAGCTGTCAGAAAACGTCCAGGGATGTATATCGGCTCTACCAGCGCAAAAGGCTTGCATCACCTCGTGTGGGAAGTCGTGGACAATAGTATCGATGAAGCACTAGCGGGTTTTTGCGATCAGATTGATGTTACCATTCATGAAGATAACAGCATTACCGTTGTTGATAACGGACGGGGAATTCCCGTAAGTGAACAGGCCAAAATGAAAAAGTCAGCGCTTGAGGTCGTAATGACCGTACTTCATGCTGGCGGTAAGTTTGGCGGCGGAGGATACAAAGTCTCGGGTGGTCTTCACGGGGTAGGTATTTCTGTCGTGAATGCATTGTCGAGTAAAGTCGTGGTTACCGTAAAAAGAGACGGGCACGTCTACAGACAAGAATATCAACGCGGTGTTCCTCAGTATGATGTGAAAGTAATCGGAGATACAGAAGAAACAGGAACAACGACTACCTTCTATCCCGATCATGAAATTTTTACAGAAACCACTGAATATGATTACAATACGTTGCTCACTCGGATTCGTGAACTTGCATTTCTTAACAAAGGAATTGGGCTTCGAATTACCGATGAACGTACAGGAGTTTCTAACTCTTTTCATTACGAAGGCGGAATTAAGGAGTACGTTCAATATCTGAATAATAAAAGAGAAGTACTCCATGAACAGCCGATCTATGTAGAAGGACAGAGAGAGAGTATTCAGGTGGAAGTAGCATTACAGTACAATGACAGCTACGCCGAGAATATCTACTCTTTTGCTAATAACATTAATACACATGAAGGCGGTACTCATGAGTCTGGATTTAAGAGTGCCTTGACACGCGTAATCAATGATTATGCGCGGAAGACCGGTATTATTAAGGACAATAACAGCAATCTTACTGGTGATGATGTACGTGAGGGACTCACAGCGATTATCTCGGTTAAGATTCCTGAACCTCAGTTTGAAGGACAGACCAAAACGAAACTTGGTAATAGTGAAGTTCGGGGCGTCGTGGAATCCTTATTCGCAGAAAAACTGCAGGAGTTCCTGATTGAGAATCCTTCTACTGCCCGCCGTATTCTAGATAAAGCGCTCCAAGCATCCCGAGCACGTGAAGCGGCTCGGAAAGCAAGAGAGATGACTCGCCGTAAAAGCGTACTAGAAGTAAGCTCTCTGCCAGGTAAACTGGCCGACTGCTCTTCCAAAGATGCTTCCATCAGCGAACTGTATATTGTAGAGGGTGACTCTGCGGGGGGATCTGCAAAGCAAGGACGGGATCGTCACTTCCAGGCGATTTTGCCGCTGCGTGGTAAGATTCTAAACGTAGAGAAAGCAAGACTGGATCGTATCTTGTCTAATGCGGAGATTCGCGCTATTATCACTGCTCTTGGAACAGGGATTGGCGATGATTTCGATATTGAAAAAGCACGTTATCACAAAGTCATTATTATGACAGATGCTGATGTCGATGGTGCTCATATTCGTACACTCCTGCTAACTTTCTTTTACCGCTATATGCGTAAAATTATCGAAGCAGGATACGTATATATTGCTCAGCCGCCGCTTTTCAAAGTAGAGCGTAATAAAACGATCCGTTATGCAGGTTCAGAAGCAGAACGTGATGCCATTATTCGTGAGTTCGGCGAAAATGCAAAAGTTAACGTGCAGCGCTATAAAGGTCTTGGAGAGATGAATGCAACACAGCTTTGGGAAACGACAATGGATCCAGAAAGCCGTACGATGTTGCAAGTATCCATAGGCGATGCTATGTTAGCTGATACAATGTTTGATACCCTTATGGGTGATAACGTTGAACCACGTCGTGACTTTATCCAAGAAAATGCTAGATACGTTAAGAACCTTGACGTATAGTATCTAATAAAAAGAGAAGAGGCCAGTTTGGCCTCTTTTTTATATCTATTTTGTTGATTTCGATTTGGGTGCTGGCTTAAGTCTGCCATAGGCAATGGCGTACTTTTTGATTTTACGATAGATGCTTTTATCGGGCAGATAACCAAACACATAGAGACCTGGAGAAGTATTCACTTCAAGAATCCATGGTTTAACTTGGCCATCAAGAGCAATATCTAGTCCAATTTCTTTAATGCGCGGGTAGGTCTTTTCCATACATTTTGCTGTTCGTACCCCTAGCACAAAAAGTTCTTTTTTTAAATTTGCCGTCTGAGCTTTGGTGAGATAGGGCATCATTAGTTGCTCAAAAGATACGATGCGTCCCCCGCCATTGATATTGGTTATAATTTTTCCTTTTGCTGCTACTTTACCTATTATTCCTGTAGCTTCCCAATTTCCGCTCAAATTACGCTGGACCATCACTCGTAAGTCAAAAGGGCGTTGCTGATATTTCAGGAGGGGGATTCCTCTTTGGACAAGATAAGATTTTCCCAAGGTTCGTTTAAGAATTGCTTTATGCAGGTCAGCGATAGAGCAATACAGCTCTTTCTTTTTTACATAATGAAGTTTATATGGCGCCTTAGTTACATCTTCACTGCTTGGCTCATCCGTGTTGTCCGTAGCTTCAGAAGTACGTTCAATCCTCATAATTCCTTTTCCATGGGTACCCTGTTCTGGCTTAATATAAACTGTTCGGTAGATTTGGCACATTTGTTCTAATGCAGTAAGACTATATTTTCTCGTTTCAGGATGGAAGGGGGCAATATATTTATCTTTCAAAAGGACCATCATCTTTTTCCACTTACTTGAAACTTTCTGGATACTCACAAAAAACCTCCTCTACTGTGAACACTTCATTCATTTCCACTTCCACATAAAATTGATTTGCGCGTTAGAGTACTGAGGGAAATCCATAGGACAAGGACTAAAAACAGTGGTATAATAGAGGAATATGGCGATTCCTGTGGACTCAGGTGAAATCCTGTAGGAAATGGTGGCATCTGCATTAATACAATGTATTCCTTAGCTGTGAAATAGGAAGGGCACTTCCCTAGGAGCGGCATGGATATGTAGAAATAGAGCAGGTTTAATAATGCTCTTTTTGTAAAGGCTTATGTAATAGGATAGATGTCAATTTAGGAGTACTACAGTCGTGTTAGGCTATAGTTATATAAAGATTAAACGTAAGGCAGCTTAACAATGTGGTTTTGATAGACTAGAAGGAGGTCCAGCATGGCGGATCAAAATAACTCGCAAATTAAAGACCGTGATATAGGCGTGGAGATGCGTGAGTCCTTTATGGACTATGCGATGAGTATCATCGTCAGCCGTGCTTTGCCTGACGTTAGGGACGGGCTTAAGCCGGTTCACAGACGTATTTTGTATGCAATGTCAGAGCTCGGCATGGCACCGGATAAACCTTATAAGAAATCTGCAAGGATCGTCGGTGAGGTTATCGGTAAGTACCATCCTCATGGTGACTCTGCTGTATATGAAACAATGGTGCGGATGGCTCAAGATTTCTCGCTACGTTATATGCTCGTTGATGGACACGGTAACTTCGGTTCCATTGATGGAGATATGGCGGCAGCTATGCGTTACACGGAAGCACGTCTTTCCAAGATCGCAATGGAGATGCTTCGTGATATCAATAAAGATACCATTGATTTTCAGCCAAACTATGACGGTGAGGAACATGAACCTATCGTACTTCCGGCCAGATATCCGAACCTTCTGGTAAATGGGGTAGGTGGTATAGCCGTAGGTATGGCTACCAATATTCCTCCGCATAATTTGGGTGAGGTTATTGATGGCGTACAAGCAATGATCAAAAATCCAGAGATTACATCTCTGGAACTGATGGATTATATTCATGGACCAGACTTCCCAACTGCAGGATATATCCTGGGTAGATCGGGTATCAGACAGGCTTATCAGACAGGCCGCGGTTCTGTCACAATGCGAGCTAAAACAACGATTGAAGAAGTGAATAATAAAGCACGAATTATTGTGCATGAAATTCCTTATCAAGTTAATAAAGCACGACTTGTAGAAAAAATTGCAGAACTCGTTCGTGACAAAAGAATCGAAGGTATTACAGATCTTCGAGATGAATCAGATCGCAGCGGCATGCGGATTGTTATTGAACTTCGCCGTGATGTAAATCCGAATGTAGTACTGAACAATTTATACAAGCATACTTCCATGCAGTCTAATTTTGGTATCAATATGCTGGCTATCGTAAATAACGAGCCGAAAATACTGAATTTGCGCGAAGTGTTGTATCACTACTTGCAGCATCAGATTGTTGTTATTCGCCGCCGTACAGAGTTTGAATTGCGTAAAGCAGAGGCTCGTGCGCATATTCTCGAAGGTCTACGAATTGCTCTTGATCATATCGACGAGATTATTGCACTTATTCGTGCTTCGGCAACGACGGAAGCAGCAAGAGAAAGCCTGATTAATCGTTTCGAATTAAGCCATGATCAAGCGCAGGCAATTCTCGATATGCGTCTGCAACGACTCACTGGACTGGAACGCGAGAAGATCGAGAATGAATATAATGAGCTTCTAGCTAAGATCACGGAGTTTAAAGAGATTTTGGCGAATGAGCATCTTGTTCTTCAAATCATCAGTGATGAGCTGCAGGAGATTAAGGATCGGTTTGCTGATGAGCGTCGTACCGAAATTACGGTTGGCGAGGAGAGCATTCTTGATGAGGATCTTATTCCTCGTGAAGATGTGATCGTTACAATCACTCATACAGGGTACATCAAGCGCTTGCCGGTATCGACTTATCGATCTCAGAGACGGGGAGGACGCGGCGTTGTTGGTATGGATACGAAGGATCAAGATTTTGTTGAACATCTTTTCGTATCGAATACCCATAACTATCTCATGTTCTTTACGGACAAGGGGAAAGTATACCGTCTCAAAGCTTATGAGATCCCTGAATTAGGACGTACAGCAAGAGGAACCCCAATTATTAACCTGATTCAGATTGAACAGGGAGAAACGGTGAATGCCGTTATTGAGGTTGAAGAGTTCGAGAGCGATAAATATCTGTTCTTTGCTACGAAGCAAGGGGTAGTGAAAAAGACACCGCTTGAGGATTATATAAACATACGTAAGGGCGGCCTAATTGCTATTCATCTTCGTGAAGATGACTCGCTTATTGAGGTAAAACTGACGGATGGAAAACAAGAAATGATCATGGGTACAGCACAAGGGATGTCTATTCATTTCTCTGAGAGTGATGTTCGCTCCATGGGCAGAAGTGCTACTGGCGTGAAGGGGATTACTCTTGATCCTGACGACATGGTTATTGGTATGGATATCATTGATCCAGATCAAGAAGTGTTGATTGTTACGGCTAATGGTTATGGTAAGCGTACACCAGTTGGTGACTATCGTATTCAGACTCGTGGCGGTAAAGGGATCAAGACGATCAATGTTACGGAGAAGAATGGTCCTGTTGTGAGCCTCAAAGTTGTAAAAACAGAAGAGGATCTCATGATTATTACAACCAGCGGTACACTGATTCGCATGAGTATGGAAGGTGTCTCTACAATGGGACGTTATACTCAAGGGGTTAAGCTGATTCATACTCGTGATAATGATTCTGTAGCGACAGTTTGTCGAACAGATAAGTCTGAAGAGAATGATGAAGAAGACGGTGAATTCGATAACGAGGGTAACATTGCTGGAGCAGGTGAAATGTCTGATACAGATACGGATGCAGAAGAGAATGTAACGGATCAAACGGATATAGACACGAGCAGTGTGGAATCGGAAGAAGAATCCGAAGAAGAATAATTGGAAAAGAGTCTCCTGTCATGGGAGGCTCTTTTTTCATATAGAGCAGGGAGAGAGCAATAACCATCTTTGTAATACCAATATACACACCAACAAAAAAGGTATATAATGTAAAAACATTATAATTTTAAAGTAATAAGAACGGAGCGGTAGTAAAAATGGCGTTGATGTCGATCATCGATTTAAAACCAGGAGCTAAATTAGTTAAAGATGTTCATACACCTTTAGGGGGATTGCTGCTTCCCAAAGGAAAAGTAATACTTCCGCGTGATCTAGATATATTGCGTGCTTTTCTCATTCAGACGGTAGATATCGATAGTAATCAGACTAAACAAAACAATTCTTCACCACCCCAAGATAGTAAGAAACAAGAAATAGAACAGAAGAGGGAAGAAGACGCTCAGTTCGAAGAAATTGTACGATCAGCTGAACTCACATCATTTGATGAAGAATACGATAAAATGATAACACTAATTAAGAAAGCTTTTAATGGAGCTGGAGCATTTGATATTCCGATATTCGAGCTTCGTACCCAACTAGAAATTTTGATTTTACATATTAAGAAATACCAAGTTCTTTATTTTGTACCTTCTTCTATTAAGAAAGAAGAATATATGTTTCACAATGGAGTACTCACCGCTTTAACATCCTACTTATTAGCTCAGTGGTGTAAGTTGCCCTCAAAAGATTGGGTCCAAGTAGCTCTTGCGGGTCTGCTGCACAACATAGGTAATAGTAAAATCGATCAATCATTAATAATGAGTCCTAATCTCTTATCTAATTTAGAGGAAGAAGAGGTACGCAAACATACAACATACGGATACAATATCCTTAAGCAAGTAAAGGCAATTAATGATGGGGTAAAACTTACTGCCCTGCAGCATCATGAGAAGATAGACGGATCTGGCTATCCACTTAAACTGGTTGGTGAACAAATTCATCTTTATGCTAGAATTGTAGCTGTGGCTGATATCTTTCATGCTATGACTTTGGATAAGCCATATAAAGAATCACAGTCACCATATTTGGTATTAGAACAGATATTACTTGAGTCATTTGGAAAACTTGACCCCAAAATCGTACAGATTTTTATTCGGAGAGCAACACAGTTCCATCAAGGAACGATCGTGCGCCTAAGTGATGAAAGAATAGGTGAAATCATTTTTACAGATCGAGATCATCCAACTCGTCCTATGGTTTCTGTAGAAGGAACGATTGTTAACCTAGTAGCGCAGAGGCAGCTATATATTAGAGAGTTAATACAAAAATAAATATTATAGAAAACCCCTGCTTTTCGGTTGTATAATAGCAGGGGTTTTCTAATCTAAAAAGAAGTCTAAATAGAATCAAAATTTTTTCTCAAAAAAAGACTTGCATAATTTTTATCAGCATGGTATATTCTAATTCCGGCCAAGAAGTTAGCCAGTAAGCAACACACTGAATAACCAAGTTTCATAAAACGAAGTTGAAATACTTTGAAAAAAATCTTGCATTTCTGAACCGGACATGATATGATATAAAAGTTGCTGACGTCGAGAGTTGTTAGCGAGATTGATCTTTGAAAACTGAACAACGAGGAGTTTTATGTAAGTAAAACTCGTGAGTGAATCAATACAAATTTAATTTGTTGGTCATAACAAATTGAATAGAGAACGTTAAGTTCTCGTCAGCATTTTCTAAATGAGCTTATCGCTCTTTTCAATAACTTTATTGGAGAGTTTGATCCTGGCTCAGGACGAACGCTGGCGGCGTGCCTAATACATGCAAGTCGAGCGGAGTCGA